>CALKIZ010000033.1 GCA_937995735.1 uncultured Neomegalonema sp.
GGAAGGCCGGACCCAGATTGCCCGCTGCGCTGAGATCATCGCTGATCTGCAGGTTATCAATATCAACATCGCCCGTGTTCTCGACAGAGATCGTCACCGGAACCGAGAATGTCCCGTCCGCATTCAGAACCGGCGTGCCGAAGGACTTCGCCGTCGCGACTTCCGGACCCGTTACCGGAGGTGTGATCACTGTTGGCACGCCTGTGCCTTCACCGCCCGCATTCGCCGTGCCATCCGCCGTGCCATCAGGAGCCGTATCTGTGTCAGACGCATCCGTGACGGTCGTGCCTAGAGGATCTTCGCCGCCCGCCGTTGCTGAGTTCTGTAATGTCGCTGGAGCACCCGCCGCATTCGGATTGACATTGATCGTGAAGGTCACCTCATAAACATCACCCGGCGCAAGGTCACCGTCACTGCCTGTGATCAGACCATTTGTACCGTCATAAGCTGCACCTGCACTCGTCGGCAGAGTCGAGGCCGCCGTGAATGGCGTACCTGCAGCAACAACAGGGGCTGTGACAACACCGTTGAACGCCGAACCAAGTTGGTTCGTAGTCGTCAGGTCATCAACCAGAGTCAACGTGTCCATTGCGATGTTGCCGCTGTTCTCAACCGTAATCGTGTAGGTGACATCAAACGTGCCATCCGCCTGTATCGGCGCAACAACTGCACTCTTACCAGTATTCAATTCAGGAACAGGACATTCGTATCCGTCGAATGCTAACCCGCCAAAGCCTCCTGTTGGATCGAAGAGAGCAAAGTGCAGGATAGCAATGCCATCAGTGGGATATGTAACATCAATCGTGTACGACGTGCCATCAGCACCGGGAAATGTTGTTGCCGCCCCGAAAAGCCAACCATCATCATTTCCGGCAGTCGACCCTGAATTGGTGTTGATAATTGCGCCGTTTACATCGGTTTGCCAGAAGGCGGAATGTTCCTGTGCAGGGAAGTTTTGAATGGTAATCGTTTCGGTCGTTCCGGGCGCTCCCTCAATACGCGCTGCAACACGCCAGACCTCTGACATCGGGCTTGGATCGTTTGCTAAGGTGGAGGTAAGTCCATTGACCGGATTCGAAAGAATAATGCCATTGGACGGGAATATACCGCTCGAAGAAGCGGTTGGAGACGAATGGAAAAACTCCACAACGCCTGTCGAGGAATTCCGTGCGAGCAGCGGATCCAACACATACGGATCAAATGCAGGGAATCCTGGCAAGCCCGACCCAAAGTCTGCAGACGGCTCGGTGGCTTGCGCACCCGGGTTAATCAGAAAACCTTCATTGATAAAGCCGGCACATACGCCTGGAATGAGCGCCGGACGCGATGTACCCGCCAGCGTAACACTCTCACTTGCAGTCGGATCGGTTAATGTTCCCGATGCCGGATTACCTGTAGCCGTTGCGGTATTCGTAATCGGCCCACCCGCAAGAAGGTCTGTCGCTGTGACGACATAAGTCGCCGTAAAAGTTACGCTATCGCCCGGAGCCAGAACGTCAATATCATTGTCGGCGGAGTCATCAGCACTATTACCGCTGGTATTCGTCAGCGCATTAATCGAGACCGGACTGAGCGGTGCAAAACCATTATGACTATCTGACACGGTAACATCATCGATGTTGACGTCCCCGGTGTTTACGACAGTGTAGGTATAAGTGATCGTCTCGCCGGGCGCGACATTCGTGTCGTCATCAGCCACTTTCGTAAGGGTAATCTGCGGGTTACCTACCGGAGGTGTTAAGGTCGTAGGATCATTGTCGTCTTCGATATTGGTGTCGAAAATATCGTTACCGGATGTCGTTGCTGTATTTGCCAGACCAACAGGTGCGCCCGGCGCATTTGGATCGACTAAAATCGTGAATGTTGCCGTCAGGCTATCTCCCGGTCCCAGCACACCATCGGTGCCGGAGAGGATCAAAGGTTGGCCCGCCCCGTCAAAGGCTGCACTATTCGCACTTGGCGCAACAGCCGTCGTTGCCGTGCCATCATCGGTAATCGTAATACTTGGCGCGACAGTGATCGACTGGAAGGCTGTTCCAAGATTTGACGGATCACTCAGGTCATCCAGAATTTGTAAGTTGTCGATATCAACATCACCTGTATTCTCTGTGGTGATGGTGACGGGAATAGTAAAGGTTCCGTCGGGATTCGGAATTGATGTGCCAAAGCTTTTCGTTGCTTCCAATCTTGGGTTAAAGACCGCAACGTCAAACTGGGAAAAACTGAATTGAGCACGTGCGCCGCGTGTACCTTGAACATCATCAAAAAAGATCGAAAATGTTGTTGCCGGTGTATCAAGCGTGAATGTCGCTGACTCATTAACAGGGTTGTTTCCGGAAGCATTCGCCAAGAACGTCCCAACCGCTCCGACGTTCGTGAACCGGCTTGTCATGTCTGCAAAAGCCGGAGGATTTGAGAAGGGAAAAACCTCAATTGTTGGGGATGTCCACGTTCCGGGCACATTCGCCGCAAAAGAATCCCGTGGTGCTGTGCCGTCTATGTCATCAATATCAAGGAATGGTATTTCATCTATCAGGAAGCCACTGGTTGTGAACCTCATCTCGATAGGGCGATCACACACCGCCGGATTAGCTCTTGCGAAAAGTGTCCACCGGCCGCTGCCATCGACTGCGGCACAAGTAGTATCTTGCGGTTCACCTGTGACGGTAATCGTGTCACCTTGAGGATTAGAATAAATCGCGGTGAATGAATCCGGCGCTGATGTAAACGTAAACGTCGATATCGTCTGCGCATTTGCAGCTAACGCAAACGGCAAATTTGCGGCCATAAATGTCGCGAGTGCAATGCCATAACGCTTACACGGCGCTGGAAGTTTTCTCAGGAAATCGCGTGTGGGGATAAATTTTGACATGTTCATCAGATCGCCGATTCATGATTTACCGATCCTGACAAACTGGTTGTATGAAATTATTTTAAGGATAATTTATATACGCAATATAGCGATATAGAACTAGTTCCGTTAATTATTCATAAGTATTATTATGCGTTGTAAATTTTACAATCAGACAATCGATGCGATTGTCCAGATCGGGCGTGGCCCGGAGAAAACGCTTCGACGCTGCCTTCACCCACCGTTGATTTGTCGCGATAGAACGCACCTCGGGGTATGCTCATGACTTGGCAATCTTTCGAGATGCGACTCATTCTGCAGGCCATTACCGTCTATGTTCACGGCGCGGCTGTCTGACCTAACAGTGTCAGCATTCACAAAACGTCCGCTTGAATGATCGGCTTAACCAAAATGGACGCGGTTATTGGTTCCCGGAATTTCGAGTTAAGGGAAAAGGTTAGCGAGGATCAAGCGGCGGATGAAACTTCACTCTCAAGACCAACGGCAAAAGTGACGCCGGTTTCTGATTTGAGTAAGAGGTGTTTTGTATCAGTAGCCCGCGATCGCTTTTTAGCCGCCATAATGAGCTTGAACGCTGTAGGCAACGCGGTCTTTCGTGAAAGACAACTCTTGGAGCGCTTGGTTTGATGGCGCATGGTGGCGAATGTGAAATCAAACGGATTTACTGTGCGCAAGTGCTGCCAGTGTTCGACAGGAAATTTTGGAAAGCCAGGAGTTCGCCCTGATTTATTGACAGGGAGAGACGCTTTTAGGCGTCTCGCCATTTTATGCTGACCGTAAGTGCTTTAAACCAAAGCCATAATCCGGCAATTACCGCCGGTTCCACCTGCGATTTTAGGGGCGGCAACGACGATGGTTGCACCAGCGGGCGGTACATCATCAAGACCGGCGATACACTCGATCCCCCAACGTCCCGAAGGCAGCCAAGCATAGTGCGTGTCGAATGTGCTGGACGCTCCGTGGTCGAGTGACAACGTGTCCGACGCCATACCGATTGCCGCGCGATCATCCATCAGCATTTTTGTTGCTTCGACGTGGAAGCCGGGAAAGTGCATCACGCCTTCATCATCGCGATTGGCAAAACCTTCGCTGGGGGCTTTGCCCGCCCAACCGGAATTCATGGCGATACAAGCGCCCTCAGGGATCGTACCGAATTTGCTTTCCCAATCGGCCAGATCATCCGGGGTGAGTTGGTAATCAGGGTTTTCTGCTGCTTGTGCGCGCACATCAATGACCACCAAGGGAAGGACCAGATCATCAAGCGGGATTTCATCTGCCGTCATGCCATCCGCGCTAAAGTGAATCGGCGCGTCGATATGTGTGCCGCAATGTTCAACCATCGTATAACGGCGCGCGTTAAAACCGTTCTCCGCAAAATTTGTGAGCTGTTCAATCTGCAAAGCCCAATCAGGAATGTAAGTCGGAAAATCCGGTGTCAGCGTTTGGCTGAGATCAACAACCCTGTGAAAGACGTTCGCCGATCTCGCGGCTGCTTCGCGTGTGGTTGTCGTTGCCGCTGCTGCGGTAACCGCAAGTGCAGCGCTTCCCTTAAAGAAGCTACGGCGATTGAGTCGTTCATGAAGGACGGCGTGGCAACCCGGTACACACATGATTTTTCTCCCTGTAAATGATCCTCAATACCATGGATCAATTTAGCAGGAGTTCAACAGGTCGAGATCACGATTGAGCGAATTTCAGCTTTGTTCCGCGCGCCGCACGGCTGCATGGTTTTCCCAAAACGCGACGGCTTTTTCGTAAGCCTTTTTATCAATCGCAACCCCTGATCCACCTTCGCTTGGACCTAACGCATTACGAAGTTGAGTAATAGGCGGCATCGGCGGTTCTGTCGGTGACAAAGTGCCCAGTGTGCTGACGATACCCCAGTCGCAATCGGGAACGTCTTCAGGAAAGGCATCGGCTTCGATGAGCAGCTGCGCGTGACTATAGAGGATGACATCTAAATGCGTGGCAACAGGCGCTTCGAAATCTTCAAACCAGCGTTCGAGAACCGCAAGCTCTCCTTCACGGCGCGCGATATAGCCGGATTTCAGGAATGGTCGGTTTTCATCCGTAATCGGCGCAAACCCGCATCGCGTTTGTGACGGATTTTCCAAAAACAAATGCTTGCAGAAGGATGCATACCCCTCAACCAGAGGCGCGCCGCTCGCAACCGCTTCATTGCATAGCGCGACCAAAGCATCCGGTTCGACTCCAACGATCCGAGTCCCGCTCGCCCCCGGTTCCCAGTTGCGACGGGCAAAAGATGTGAGAGCGATTACTGGTGTGGTGCGGGTCATAGCTTACGTCATTCTTTCGAGATGAAAGCCCTGAGGCAACGAAACTCTATCTTATGAGATCGAAGCCTCAGAGTGAACCCGCCACGTGCTTAGGCGGCTTTAGGAACCTCCACGGATATAAAGCTGTTCGAGTCCGATGCGCTAAGGACATTATCCGCAACAATTTCAGCGGTGGCAGCTGAGAGAGTCCAACCGAGATGACCGTGGCCTGTATTATAGAACACACCGGATTTTCTGCCCGCGCCAACTTTAGGCATCATATTCGGCATCATCGGGCGCAGGCCGGCCCAAGGCACAGCATGTTCGGTTCGCACGTTAGGGAATAAATCTTCAACCCATTTTACCAAGGGGGCAATCCGGTCGTTGCGAATGTCTTTGTTGTATCCGTTGAACTCTGCCGTCCCTGCAACGCGAAAACGATCCGGCCCGAGGCGGCTCGTGACGACTTTTGCTTTATCGTCCAGCAAGCTAACCCACGGCGCTGCGGCGCGGCTTTCATCATCGTTCAGGTTTACAGTGATCGAATAGCCTTTCACCGGATAAGTATTTACCCGGTCGCCGAGCTTGGCCGCCAGATCGCGTGATCCGACACCGGCACATAGTACGATAGCATCGAACAGCGCATCTTGCTGAGCCTCGCCTGAGGTCCAACCAATCCGAACGCCTTCACCAGAGTGTTTCAGCGTCTCAACCTGCGCGCCGTATTCAAATGTGACGCCTCGGCGCTGGCAGGCTTTGCCTAACTCGCGGCTGTAATTATGAATATCGCCCGTGAAATCACTTTTGGTGTAATAGCCGCCATAGAGGTTGGCGGGCAGGGCAGGGTCAATCGCCTGCATCGCGGCGGCATCGACTGCCTCGCGCGACAAGCCGCCTTCCGCGAGCAGAGCGTTCACCTTCGTCGCGTGGTCATAGTCTTTTTTGTTGTCATAGACATGCAAGATGCCGCGTTCTTCGCAATCGAACGAGAAACCCTCTCGGGCAGCGTGTTCTTTAAGGTGTTCACGCGCCGCAATCGCCAGCCGGACGGTTTCAACCGTGTTGTTCCGGTATTGCGGGATTGAGGCCATAAATTCGGCCATCCACGAATATTTGTGCCAGCTCGGTTTCGGGTTAACCAATAGCGGAGCATCGGGGCTGAACATCCACTTGATGCCTTTGAAGATCGTGGACCATTGGGTCCAGACTTCTGCATTAGAGGCAGAAAGCTGACCACCATTCGCGAACGACGTTTCCATTGCTGCATAGCGGTTGCGATCAAATACAGTGACCTCAAACCCACGGTTGAGCAGCGCATAAGCAGTGGTAATGCCGGTAATACCAGCACCAATAACAGCAATTTTCCGCATAATACGGTTCCTTCTCGCAAACAGGTTATGCCGGTGAACCGGCCCAATTCCCATCTGTCGCGGAACCTGAGAGTTTTGCCCGAGATAGTGGCCTCAGACGTCTCCTTCGGTGGGTGATCTTTGAATCACCACTCTCCAGATTGCTGTCATCATGCGGTCCGTTTGCCTGAGAGTTTCCGGGAAGTTGCTCCTTCGGCGCCGGACAATGTGTCCGATCTCTCCCGCATGACAATATATCAGCACCTTGAACATGACAGATTTGCCCCTATCAAGCAAGCTGATTGCGCTTGTTGGCTCATCAAGTTACTGCGGCTGGCATGAATGAAAAACGTGCAGTGATTGGTGTATTCGACTCTGGTTTGGGCGGGTTAACCGTGTTGGCCGCGCTGCGCCGTGCCATGCCGCAGCAGGATTTCGTGTATCTCGGGGATAACGCCAATGCGCCTTACGGCGTTCGCACACCCGTAGAGGTCACGGCATTAACCAAATCTGCTGTTGAGCGTCTTTTTGCGGAAGGGTGCGGGTTGGTCCTTATCGCTTGTAATACGGCGTCCGCCCTTGCTTTGCGGACGTTGCAACAGGAATGGCTACCGACAGTGGCTCCGGATCGCAGGCTGCTCGGAGTGTTTGTTCCCTTGATCGAGGCATTGACTGGGCGGGGCTGGCGGGATCAACCGGGCGCAGCTCCTCTTCAGAAAGCTGCGTTTTTCGCAACGCCTGCCACGGTTAAAAGCGGTGCGTTCACCGCAGACGCTCAACGCCTTGCACCTGATCTGACGATTATCGAGCAAGACTGCCCCGGTTTGGTCGATGCCATTGAGACGGGAAACCCCGTCGATGACATTGTGAATCGGGCGGTTGCCACAGCTTTAAAAGGCGGTAAGCCCGATGCCGCATTACTGGGCTGCACACATTATCCTCATGCCGAAGCCGCGTTTCGCGCTGCCCTTCCGGTCGGCACGCCGATTATGTCTCAGCCACAAGTGGTCGCAGAAAGCCTCGCCTCTTATCTCACGCGCCATCCCCAGTTTCGGGGAGGCACGGGTTGGCTCGATTGCCTGACAACCGGCGACCCTGCTCATGTCAGCGCCCGTGCGGAAGCCTTGTTTCAACGCGCCCTTCCGTTTGATGCGGCTTGACGGCTATCTAAACCCTTTGCGTCGCCGATTACCTTGTTACGATAGGCGTGTGCCCAAGCCGGAGAAACCAATGTCCAAAACCGATCTGCCAATTCTCGAACAACGCCGCATTGAAGCGAATATCATCAAGCCGATTTATGATGAAATGGTCGCAGAGCTTGGCGAGGAACAAGCCAAAAAGATTGTTGGCAATGCAATTATCAAAAATTCCATCGAACAGGGCCGCGCCTATGCCGAAAGCGAAGACGGCGAAGCAAACCTAGAGAGTTTCCACGCACTCCTGCCGCAATGGAAAGCAAACGGGGCATTGGAACTTGATATGTTGAAGGAAACGAAAACCGAAGTGCATTACAATGTGACGCGGTGTCGATACGCTGAGATGTATCGCGATATGGGCATAGGCGATATTGGCCATCTGTTATCTTGCAACCGCGATGGCACGTTTTGCACCGGCTATAGTCCAGACATCACCCTTGTACGCACCCAGACAATCATGGAAGGCGCAAGTCACTGCGATTTCCGGTATCGGATAAACACCGGCAAGGCTTAACAGCCCCCGACGAACAACACTGCGCGAGGGTGGCAATCTTCAGAACGGATCAGCAATCAGATTGACGGACTTCCAAATCTGACAGCGTTGCTTTAAGTGCAAAATCTACATAGTCGAGTTTAAGATCAGTCAGAACACCATTCTCAAACAGAACAGCTTCAAACAAAAATTTAGGAATCGCGCCGTCGCCTTCTCCCTCTCCCTCGCCTCCGGTTTCGGGAGGATAATAGACGGTATCAACTTTCCATCGCGCTAACCCTTTCAGCGCATTATCTTTATCGCCCTCGGTTTTATCCTTGTCCTCAGCCGGTAGAATCCGTGTCACAGCATAGAATGTTGGCGCGTCTACATCGCCGTCAAAGATCATCGCAGCGTGGCGATCTTCTCCGGCTCGGGCGGCATTCAACAGCTCGCGGATATGGGCAACAGGCGTCAATAAGGCATCGTCATATGATTGATCTTCAGCTTCTTTATAATCGACATGCGCACTGCTTTTTTCCGCATCAACGATCAATTCGCCGCTTGCTTTCTGACCTGTTTCTCCATTCAACTCGATGGTGCGGGTGAAGCGGTATTTTCCGCCATCTGCGGCTTCGAAGGCCGTCAAACGGTAGTCTTGCACGATTGGGGATTCATTTCGGGCCAAGCGCACCACGAAGCGCTCGTTAGTCGCATAACCTTGGCAAGCATCATCAAGATCAAAAACGTAGCGACCCTCAGCGCCGACAATGCCGGAATTCGTACCAGAAGACTCGAATGAAATTTCGTAGACAGCCCGATAACTGGCGAGATCAATCTCTTGATTTTCTGCGAGCGCGGGCATCACAAACATCAAAGAAAGTGCAAGGGCGATTTTTTGTTTCATGACAAAGCCTTCATTAAGTTAGCTCATATTCTACTTTGTATGTAGAACGTCAAGTCACGATCCGGTTTTCTCCGCGTGTTTTATCTCATCCCAGAGAGCATCCATCTCGCCTAAAGTAGATTGAGCAGGGGTCCGCCCCTTCGCTTCGAGGGCAGCTTCGACACCCCGAAACCTACGCTCAAATTTCTTGTTCGTTGCGATAAGTGCTTGTTCTGCATCAACTCCAAGATGCTGGCCCAACACTGCAACGGTAAAAAGTAGATCGCCATATTCCTCAGCGATTTTTTCTTGATCCCCCGCTGCAATCTCATCGGCGAGTTCAATCGCTTCTTCTGCGATTTTTTCTGTTACACCAGAGGAATCCGGCCAATCAAATCCGACCCGAGCTGCGCGCTTTTGGAGTTTTTGTGCCCGGACGAGAGCCGGTAGCGCAAGAGCGACGCCATCCAAGGCGCTTTTGCCCGTGCCCCCTGCCTTTGCGCGTTCGGCGGCTTTTACCTCTTCCCAATGTTTGGTTTGGGCTTCGGCGCTTTCTACGACAGCATCTCCAAAAACATGCGGGTGGCGCTGGATCATTTTTTCAGTAATGGTACGGGCCACATCGTCGAAAGCAAACGCGCCTTCTTCTTCAGCTATTCTGCTGTGATAGACGACCTGTAACAACAAATCGCCTAACTCGCCTTTGAGGTCTTCGCGCGATCCTGAGGCGATGGCTTCGGCAACCTCGTAGGCTTCTTCGATGGTATAGGGCGCGATGGTTTCGAAGGTTTGCTCAATATCCCAAGGACATCCCGATTGCGGGTCGCGTAAACTGCGCATTACGTCGATCAGTTCGTCAATCGGCTTGTTCGTCATCAAGAATCCCCCAGCAATATTGCCGGCACGCTAACGGATTTGATCTGTCGAGTCAGTCGTGAGTATGGGATTATTACGCGGCCTTTAGAGTGTGATTGATCGTTGCGAAACGCAGCTTATGCGGTTTTCGATACTCTGATTTTCGTGGTGTACGAAATACGTCTAACGATCCTGTGATCCCACATGCCTCACTGATGCCCCGTTCAGCTGATTGTGAAGTAACATATGCACGACAGGCTGTGGGCGAAGCTATATTGTGCCACGAATTAAAGTGAGGTCTTTTATGTTTAAACACTTGATCGCAGGGGTATTTTTTGCCCTCACGTCTTTTGCGGTGAGCGCGCCGTTGCACGCCGCCGGAACCGAGACGATTGAAAGTCAGATCATTACCGGATTTCCGCCCTTTGCTCCACCCACCGGAGATATTGTATTTGAAGACGGGACGGTTAAGACGCTTGCGGATTATCCCGGCGAACTTGTCCTCGCAACGGTTTGGTTTACTACCTGCCCAAATTGCCAGATCGAAATGCCCGAACTGAGCAAGCTGTCAAAACTGCTCAAGGATAAAGGTCTTGATAAAATTCGCGTGCTGCCGATTTCGATTGATGAAATCGTATTCCGCGAGCCGCCGGAAGATGCGATGGCGCGCGTCAGGCGCTATTACGACCGCCGCAAGCTGGATCATTTGCCCGTCGCTCTCGACTTGAGCGCCCGCAATGCCGGTCATCTTTTTAGTCCTGATCCGGTTGGCACGCCTACGACCTTTATTATTGCTCCAACGGGGGATGTCATTGGGGTTCTGCAAGGCTGGAAAGTCAATTGGACCTCTGATGAGAGCATTGCTTATCTTCGTTCATTGGCAGGTGTATAATGAGAGCGTTTATCCTTGGTTTTATGCTGTCGTTGATGGGTGTATCCGTTGCAGCAGCTTGCGCAAATCCGATGCGCAGCGATATTTTCATTTATCCCGGCTTCAAAAAGTTTCCTGCACCTGAGACGCCGCCGGATGTGGCCTGGAAACGTCCTGATGGCAGTGAAGGCAAACTTGCAGACTTGCGCGGTAAGCCATCATTGGTGACATTCTGGTTTCCGAGATGTCCGGGATGTCAGTTCGAAGGGCCGTCTTTGAATGCGATGCTTGATCGGGTGAAACCTGAAGGTCAAATCAATTTCCTCGCATTGTCTGTGCAAGGAGAGCGGGAAGAGGTTGTCCAATACCTCGCGCAGCGCGGTTATAAATCAATGGACCCAAATATTGATGAGGGCGCGACGCTCTTTAGCGAGTTATGCTTTCGTGCAACGCCGGTGCATTTGATACTGGATACCAACGCAGAGATGGTCGCCGTCCTTGTTGGGCCGCAAGATTGGGAAGGCCCGAAAGCAACGTCTTTGATCAATGCTCTTATTGCTGATGGTGGCGTCTAACGGCGTCTGGTTATTCATATTAGCGCATCGCGCGCGTTTAATAAGAAAGGTCGCCTTATGCGTCTCTTAGCTCTTATCACTGCCTTTGTGGTGGCGTTCAGCGTTCCCGTCTTTGCACAGCCGGGATTTGCGTCAAATGTGACACTGACCGACGGAACGAAGACTGTTCCGGATAATGCGATTGTCTTTGCGGATGGACGACAGGGAAGTCTAGCGGATTATCGCGGTGAGGTGCTTGTCGTGACGATGTGGCAAGTTCATTGCCCGTTTTGCCGCCGGGAAATGCCCGTTTTAGATCGTCTCGCCGCCGATATGAAAGCGGAGGGTGTTCGTGTTGTGCCGCTTGGTCTTGATCAAGATATGGGCGCTATCACGGCCCATTTGGATCGGATGAATTGGCCTAACCTTCCGGCAATTCAGGATATCGACATGCTCAATGGCTTGATCATGAGCGTCGAACATTTTGGCCGTTTGGGGGTGGCCACGCCAACAACGTTCATTGTTGATAAAAACGGTAAGGTTGCTGCATCCGTCCTGGGACTGGTGGACTGGGATGGCGAAGCCGCGCGTGGATATTTACGTTCCCTAGCGGCGGGATAGATTTCCCTTAAGCGGAATACGTGAAATAATTTCGGGGAGCCGTGCAAATCTAACGCGGCTTCCCTTTTTGTGTGTCTCAAGTCGGCTGTTTGTATATCACTTTATGACTATTTGTCTTGATTTACGCGACAACAGCTCTTTGATAAACAGGGGCATCAGCCGCGTAATCCGGCGATATTTCAGCGCGATCTCTTACGATTTCAAAGCGCCATGCCCCCTCGGTGCTGAACAATTTGTGCAAGAGACGATTGGTCATGTCGTGACCGGATTTTACACCGCAATACTTGCCAACCACCGGTGCGCCTGCCAGTGCCAAGTCTCCAACGGCGTCAAGCATTTTATGGCGCACAAACTCGTCGTGATGGCGAAGGCCGCCTTCATTCAAAATTTTGGACCCGCTTACAACAACCGCGTTATCCAGTGAGCCACCGCGCGCAAATCCGAGCGCACGAAGTTTTTCAATATCTTCAAGACGACCAAAGGTACGGGAGTCCGCATAGTCCTCGATGAAACAATCGCCGTTGAAGCGGTCGGAGCGGGATTGGACACCAATCGCTTCGTCATTGAAGTCGATCTTAAAATCAATCTCGAATGTATCCGATGGGTGAAGCGCAGCAAAACGCCCGTCATGTTCGACCGAGACAGACGATAGAATGCGCAAAACGCGAAGAGGTTCGTTCTGTTCTACGATTCCGGCTTTCAAAATCTCTCTTACGAATGGTTCTGCGCTGCCATCCATGATGGGAATTTCCGGGCCGTCAAGTTCGACAAGGGCATTATCCACGCCGCATCCGGCAAACGCCGCCATCAGATGTTCAATGGTGGAAACAGAAACACCATCAGCATTTCCGATGCGCGTACACAAAGCCGTATCGATCACAGCATCGTACCGCGCGGGTACTACCTGATCCAGACTTACAACATCGGTACGTTGAAACCTGATGCCATATCCGCACGGGGCAGAAAGAATTCGTATAGTCGCTGTTTCGCCCTTGTGAACGCCAATTCCCGTCATGTGGACAGTGCGTGCTAATGTTCTCTGCATCGAAACCTCGACATTTTTATTGTTGTACAGGTGATAGCAGTTGAAGAATTTGTAACCAAATCAATGATTATTGCAGTTTGCTACATATGCGACATCATATTAACTAATCTTAATAAAGCGTTAATCAGAGTTTGATCACTGAGTGATTGAAGTTTTTCCCCGCTTGAAGCGTGTTGAAATTTGATCCGATCTTGAAATTTGACTCCTCTCTCGCTGTTGCTGATCGTCGGCGTTTGTAGGGTCTTTCTATCTTTAAATTGCGAGGTATCTTTCGCTCGGAATTTTTACAAATCCAACAATTCCCAAAGCCTGCTGAATGGCTACATCAAGATCATCGATAGCTTTTGCTGTTGCCTCGGCAATAAGAACTGGGTCCTGAGTTTGAGACGTAATAAAGGGAAGTCCCGGCGTCGGTATTGTTCTTTTTAAGATCCGCAAATGAACTGCTTCAGGTTGATATTGTTGCGCTAATTGCCATGTGACCGCATCAATTGCGGCGATGTCCGCACTGCCGTTTGCGACTTGAGAAATGGATTGCGCATGTGACCCGGTTTCTTTCCAATGGGCAAATTGAGTGGTTTGCCATACCGCGAATCCGGATTGAGAATTTCGAGCGTTAAAAGCACAAGTGGCCAAAGCAAACTCGTCAAGCGTTGTCCTTTGGTCGTCCTTCCGCACAACAATCATGCTGCGATAAAATCCGGGTGGACAGCCTTCGACACCATAGTCCGGCGTACCTACCAGTTGGGCGTGATGATGTAATGCCAACCGCCATGGCATACCGCATGTTTGGCTCAAAATAAGGGTTGGATCGGTCCATGTCTGCTCACAGGTGATGTCACGATTTAGTGTATCTGGAGCATATCCGCCGCTGTTGCGGATGTTATCGCGAATAGAAGCCCACAGCGCATCTGTCTCGAAGCGTAATTCGGGGACATCATACATGGGCAAAGACGCGATCATTCGGACTCCATGAAAATTAGCATTAAAAAAGGGCAAAGTTTCTTCATTGCGATAACGGAACCGTAAAGTCTTTACCTATCGCATATTTTTCAGGTTGCAGACGTTCTGGTACAGTTGCCATTTTACAAATTTTTACCTTGTCAATTATCATTCCGTTTTCCGCTTTCTGCCATACTGCCCCTAGGTAATAACTCAGGGCGGCAACATGGCTGAAGTTTTTTTGATGGAAGATTCTGAGCCTTTAAGGCGGGTGCTCGTGGAAGAACTCCGCGAAGCAGGTCACAATGTTACAGCCTTTCCGGACGGGTCTGAATCTCAGGATGCGCCGTTTTTTGGCGCGGCAGATATTTTTATTACTGACCTAATGATGCCAAATGTCACTGGAATAGAAGCAATAAAAAATGTGCGTAATGAGTATCCTGATTTACCGATTATCGTGATCACAGGAAAGCCGCCGGAAGCCGTCGAAGAATTGCCGGTGAATGACATCCTGCACAAACCATTGATTGGCGGGCAACTCATAGACTTGGTGAACAGCTTATCGGACGCCGCGTAGAATTCGGATAATAGGAACCTTCATTGTTTTTTGGACTGAGCGGTCGCGTCCGAAAGCGTATAGCGAATGGGAAGCCGTACAGGGCTGGTGTTTCCACTATCCGGTAGCCACTTTGCTCCTTTGTCCAATTCAATATGTTGGAAAGTCTTGGCAAGCGCTCGCAATGCACAGGCTATGTCTGTTCTCGCAATCAGGTGGCCAATGCAATGATGTGCGCCGCCGCCGAAACCGAAATGTTTTTTGCGCCGGATTGTTATATCGAAATCGCCTGTTTCGCTAATATCTGGATCGCGGGCTGATGCATGAACCAATAGGTGAAGCGTCGTGCCTTGGGGGATGCTCACATCGCCATAGCGAAAGTTTTCAACGGCTTCGCGGGTGACCCAAGTCGTTGTTGGTCTTGCGCGGATCATTTCTTCCACGGCGCGATGTGCCAGTGATACGTCATTGCGCAGAGCTGCCCATTGGCTCGGGTTGTCGATGAACAGTGACAAGCCGAGGCCAAGTTGTGATCGGGTTGTATCGACACCGCCAAAGATCGAGATCACAATCATATCGAGCAAGTCGATTTCTTCCAGATCTGACCCTTCGAAACGTTTAACCAACCCGGCGATATAGCTGGTTTGGTCAGCGCCGCTGCGCGCTCGTGCAACGAGGGTGCGTGATAGATCGGTGAGGCGCTCACAAGCCGCGTTTACCGTCGATTCATGCTGTTTGCATTCCACTCCCATTGCCAACCCAAGATCAGAAGCGTCGTGCGATATTGTTCGCCATTGATCGGTATTCATGCCGAGCAGGGCACAAATGGCTTGGCCCGCGAAAGGGATTGCAAAATCCTCCATGAACTCGGCCTTTTGTTTCTCCGCCAGCGTCTTGCAGAGATCAGCGGCGATTCTATCAAATGCCGGAACAAGGCTTTCAACAAAATTTTCTGAAAGGACCGGGACGCATAGGTCACGCAGTCGGCGATGAGAGACACCTTCGCGGCTGATAACACTGCGTTTCCAGAATTCGGCGAAGGGGCCTTGCAAACCGTGCTTGTCCGGCCACGCATGGCTGCCTTGCCTCAACCGACGGTCCCGCAACAGCGAACCAACATCGCGATATCGCAGCACAGCCAACCCGTAAGGGGTTCGCGCGCACCAATTTTGCGCCCTTGCATCAGCAACTTCCGCAGAGCGGGTAGAGAATGTCGGGTCGGCAAAATCGAGATATGGCAGGTCTGCATTCATTCCAGCACCCTGTCGGTGACGGTCGAAGAGGTCAAGAAGTCGCCATGTGCCTTTCCTGAACCCTTTAAAACAGGTAAGGGACCGCGAGTCTTATTTAATGAAATGCCGATCATGATCGACCTCAACCGCCCCCGCCGCTCTGTTCTCTATATGCCCGGTTCAAAAGAACGCGCCTTGGAGAAAGCAAAAACCTTATCCGCAGATGCTCTAATCCTTGATCTCGAGGATGCCGTGGCCCCAGATGAGAAGGTGAAGGCGCGGGATTTGGTATGCGCAGCAGTTCGTGACGGCGGGTATGGCGCGCGAGAGCTTGTTATTCGTATCAACGGGCTGGACACGGAATGGGGACAGGATGATTTGGTTGCGGCAAGCGCTGTTGCGCCGCACGCGATCCTTATCCCTAAAGTGGATTCGGCGGAAATGCTGCTGAGCATCGAAAACGTGATGAATGCGAGTGGCGCGCCTGTAGAGACTTTGATTTGGGCGATGATGGAAACGCCTCTCGGAATGTTGAATGCGGCTGAGATTGCAGCGGCAACACCAAGGCTTGGATGTTTTATCCTCGGTACGAACGATCTAGTGAAAGACCTCAACGCTGAACATACCCCCGCACGCGAGCCGATTGTGACGGCGCTGGGCCTTTGTATGCTGGCGGCGAAGGCGCATGGTTTAGCGATTGTAGATGGCGTCTATAATGCCTTTAAGGACGAGGAAGGCTTGCGCACTTCGTGTGTTCAGGGACGGGCGATGGGCTTTGATGGCAAAACCTTGATCCATCCTGCTCAGATTGATGTCTGTAACAGTGTTTTCTCACCGGATGAGGCGGCGCTTGATCTGGCGCGACGGCAAGTAGAGGCCTTCGCTGAGGCAACAGCAAAAGGCGAAGGCGTTGCCGTTGTTGATGGGAAAATCGTTGAAAACTTGCATGTAGAAACCGCCAACCGGTTGCTGGCCAAAGCCGAAGCGATCCGCAAGATGGAGGCTTCGTGATGCCTGCGTCTCCTGAGGATCTGTTCGCATTTCTTGATGAGTTGACTATCTCAACAACGACAGTGACGCATCCTCCGCTACACACTGTTGAGGAAAGCAAAGCGCTGCGCGGGGACCTTCCGGGAGCGCATATCAAGAATCTTTTCTTAAAAGATAAAAAAGGCCGTTTGTTTTTGCTGACCTGTTTGGAGAACCGGACAGTTGACATGAAGTCCATGCATAAAGTTCTTAGCTCGGCTCGCTTGAGCTTTGGAAAACCTGATCTTTTATGGGAAACGCTGGGCGTGCGGCCAGGTGCAGTGACACCGTTTTCACTGATTAATGACCGCGAAAATGAGAAAAAAGTGACCTTCGCTTTGGATGCCGCCTTGAAGGAATCTGACGTGATTCACGCTCACCCCCTTCACAATGAAGCAACGACTGCTATCTCGTCAGATGATCTGATGAAATTTATCGCCGCGTGTGGGCATTCCGCTTTGATGATGGATTTCGATACGCCGGGCTAAAATGCTATAATTACGAGGAAGATTAATGTTGGAATTGGACGGAACGGCCTCAGCACCCGGTGGAGGTGATGTTGTAGTAGACGGTACAGACGCGGGGTTCATGACCGACGTGATTGATGCGTCGCAGGCGGGACCAGTCATCGTTCAATTTACTGCGCCCTGGTGTGGCCCGTGCCGGACTTTGGGACCACAGCTGGAAGCTGCTGTTCGCAAAACCGCCGGTAAAGTCCGGATGGTGCGGATCAACATTGACGAAAACCCTCAAATAGCGGGTCAGTTGCGCGTTCAGTCTATCCCGGCGGTCTTCGGTTTTGCCGGAGGCCAGCCTATTGACGGCTTTATGGGAGCGCAAACACCGAGTCAGATTGACGCTTTTCTTGAAAAGCTGATGGCAGCGGGCGGCGGTGCAGGCGGCGAGGAAGAACAAATCGAAGCGATGCTCGATGCTGCGGATGAAGCGGTCGGGCAGGGCGGGGCAGGAGAGGCGGCACAGGTTTACGCTCAAATTCTTGGCGTTAAGCCTGAAAATTTGCGGGCTATCACCGGACTGGCACGATGCTACGCCGCGAGCGATGATCTGGAGCGCGCACGTGAGACGTTAGAGATGGTCCCCGCTGACAAGACCGATGATCCTATGGTTCAGCAAGTTCGCTCAATGATCGAGCTATCCGAAACCGCCGGTGATGCAGGCGAGGCCGCAGCATTGGCAGCGGCGGTGGAGGCTAATCCGGATGATCATCAAGCGAGAATGGATTATGCGCTTGCATTGGTCGGAAGCGGAGAGAACGAGCAAGCAATTGATGAGCTGTTGAACCTCTTTACCCGCGACCGTGAATGGAATGAGGGTGCGGCAAGGGAGCAACTTTTCAAAATCTTCGATGCATTGGGACCAACGGACCCCCTGACATTGAAGGGACGTCGCCGTCTGTCTTCGTTGATGTTTGCATGAGTTCGGTGAAACCCCGGTTTACACTACAAAATGCACCGGAAGTTATTCCGGTGTTTCCTCTGCCCGGCGCTTTATTATTGCCGCGCGGAAGATTGCCGCTCAATATTTTTGAACCGCGTTATCTCGCGATGATTGATGATGCACTGAAGACAGAGCATCGCTTGATTGGCATGATCCAGCCCAAGTGCTGCGATACATCTAAGGTTGGTAAAGAACTCTATGATGTTGGTTGCGCGGGAAGGATCGTTACGTTTTCAGAAACCGATGATGGGCGTTACATTATTGCTCTGACCGGTATCTCGCGGTTCCAGATTGAAAGTGAAATCGAAGGATTTCAGCCCTATCGCCGAGTTTCGGCGCATTGGGATACTTTCGAAATGGACGCAAAGAAACCGCAACAGGATGATCCTGATTTCAATAAGGATGAGTTTCTGGAACTGGTGAATGCGTATTTTCGGGCCAAAAGCCTTGATACGGATTGGGAAGCCTTGGGGCAGGCGGATGAAGAAACGATCGTGAATGCACTCAGCATGATGTGCCCGTTTGCAACGGGTGAAAAGCAAGCTTTGCTTGAAGCGGAAGATTTACAAGCACGGCGGGAAACATTGGCCGCTTTGCTGCGAATTGATGCCGCCGGTGATGACTCTCAAGGCAGATTGCAATGACCGATATTGATGAAGACCCCGCCGCTGAACCGCGCCTCGTTGATCCTAAACTATTGGAAGCGTTGGTGTGCCCGGTTTCTCGCGGTCCTTTAAGTTATGACCGTGCGGCACAGGAGCTTGTCAGCGAGCGCGCGAAATTAGCCTATCCAATTCGGGACGGAATACCGATAATGCTGTCGGACGAGGCGCGCCAACTCGACTAAAGACGGATGGCGATCCAGAATATTTTAGAACAAAAACATTTTTGAGAACGTCGCGATGTCCGATACTGACATGCCGCTTGAACGGTTGCTGGAACATCTTCAGCGCCTTGCCATGAAATCATTGTCCCTCTGGGATATTCCCGACGGTGCGCGGGTTCGGCTTATTAATGTCTCCGAGAATGCCACTTACCTCGTAGAAGCGAACGGCGGCTTTAAAGCCATTCTCCGCGTACACCGCGAAAATTATCATTCCCAGCGCGCAATTGAGTGTGAGCTGGCTTGGTTGGAGGCTATTGACCGTGACAGCGTAGTGGATACCCACCGTGCGCAACGTGGATGCAATGGCTCGGTGATCCAGCGTTGCGGCATAGAAGGGCTGGAGGCTGAACGGTATCTCGTTCTTTTCTCGTTTCTGGATGGTGATGCGCCGGATGAGGCCGGGGATATGACACGCGGCTTCGAAGAACTCGGACGCATAGCTGCGCGGTGTCATGATCATGTTTTGGCGTGGAGAAAACCGGATGATTTTGAACGTCTGATTTGGGATGCTGATGCCGTATTTGGGGCGACTCCAACATGGGGTAACTGGCGTGATGGTCCGGGGGTCACCGCCCAAATGCTTGCTGTGTTGGAGCGTGTTGAGCGCAAAGTTTGCGAGCGGCTTGATGCTTTCGGCAAAGTGCCTGAGCGATTCAATTTGATCCATGCGGATATGCGGCTCGCGAATTTATTGGTTGGGCAGGGCAAAACCCGCCTGATTGATTTTGATGATTGCGGGTATGGTTGGTTTCTCTACGACTTTGCTGCTGCGATTAGCTTTATCGAGGACGATCCGCGTATCCCTCAGCTTAAAGCCGCTTGGTTGCGGGGCTATCGAAGTGTCCGGACATTAAGCGCTGATGAAGAAGCCGAGCTGGATACTTTTGTTATGCTGCGCCGGATGGCGTTACTTGCATGGATCGGAAGCCATATCGAAGCGCCCGAGCCGGAAGCACTCGCCCCGGATTTCGCAGCGAACACCGCAAAGCTCGGGCGGACGTATCTGGAGCGCATGGATGAGTGCGCGCCTGCAAGCTCTGCGGCCTCTTAACGCCTCAGAAAATTGAGCCTAGAATGATCGCTGCCAATAAGATCAATCCCGCATCGCGGTTCGATCTAAACAAGCGAAGGCAGTTATCCGGGTCGTCAATATCGAGTTTGAGCAATTGCCAAATGAAGTGGCCGAAATAAGCAACTAGACCGACCCAGAACCAGCCTCCCAATCCTGCGGTTGCGCCAGCCATGCCCGCCAGAAATGTTGCTAAACCGAAGAAGCAGCTCAACCATGAGGGTGTTGCCTGACCGAATTGCAATGCGGTCGATTTAATGCCGATCATCACATCGTCTTCTTTGTCTTGATGGGCATAAATCGTGTCGTAGCCGATGGTCCATGCGATACCGCCGAAATATAGCAGGATAGCAGGCGTGCCGACATATCCTGTATGCGCGGTCCATCCGACCAAGGCTCCCCAGTTAAATGCCAGCCCTAGAACGAGTTGAGGCCAGTTTGTGACCCGCTTTGCAAAGGGGTATACGGCAACGATGGCGAGCGACAGCAGGGCAAGGATAATGGTCGCTTTGTTCATCGTCAGCAAAATGATCAGGCTTAAAAAGCATAGTGCAGCCATGAACAGAGTGGCTTGTTTGACGGAGACTTCGCCGGAAGGCAGGGGGCGGGAACGGGTGCGGTCAACTTGGGCGTCGAATTTCCGGTCAATAATATCGTTGAGGGTACATCCAGCCCCTCGCATCGCGACGGCTCCGATAAAAAAAGCAACCGGTAGCCACAAATCAATCCAGCGAAACCCCGTTGATCCAATCGCCAGTGCAAGCGATTGCCAACAGGGTAAAAGGAGAAGCCACCAGCCAATCGGACGATCTGCGCGCATTAATCTGAGATAAGGTCGCCAGTGCATTGGCGCGTCGGTATCGACCCAGTGCCCGGAAACAGCATCAGCTACGCGGCCCATCAGATTGCCTCCTGTCGAAAAAATTATGTTGTCCGGTAATTAACCTAATAAAGTGTGTGCGTGAAACCTTGTTTGGGCAGATAAATGAGTACAGTACGGCTCTTTCTCGATATACCACTTGCCGCAGATCGCGCCGTTCCACTGGAGCGGGATCATGCTCATTACCTGTTTAACGTCATGCGCTTGGGGCAGGGCGACGAGATTTTGGTATTTAACGGCCAGGATGGTGAATGGGCCGCCGTTGTTGCCGAGACGGCCAAAAAGCGGGGGGTGCTTGCCTTATCAAAGCAAACGCGCGCTCAAACCGAACTGCCGGATATCGAGCTTTTGTTCGCGCCGATTAAAAAAGCACGAACAGATTTTATCGTCGAAAAAGCCTGTGAATTGGGGTGTCGCCGCTTGCGGCCTGTTTTTACGCAGCACACCAATTCCGAGCGGCTCAACCTACCCCGTTTACGCGCCCATATGATCGAAGCGGCTGAACAATGCGACGGGTTGAGCGTTCCCGTATTGGAGGAACCTCTTAAATTGCGCGATGTCTTGGCCGGATGGAAAGACAGAATGCTGATTTTTTGTAACGAAGCCAGAAGCGCGCCGGAGATTTCGGCGGCGCTTGCGTCTTTTCCGCGCGGAAAGGCAGCCTCGATTCTGATCGGTCCCGAGGGCGGGTTTTCACCGACTGAGATGGAGGCCATTGGCTCTCTTGATGCGGCGGTTCCTGTGAGCCTTGGCCCGCGTGTTCTGCGCGCGGATACCGCTGCTGTTGCCGCTCTTGCGGTGGTTCAATCGCGCCTTGGTGATTGGTGAGGCACGACAGCTTGCCATTCCAAATTTGATTTAAAAGTTCTAAGCCTCTCCCGAAAGAGAGAAAGTCATATGTCCGCATCTGCTAACCCGACATCGCTGACAACCCGTCGATCAAGTAATCTTCGCGGCACAGCGGCAATTCCCGGCGATAAATCGGTTTCGCACCGTGCGCTGATTTTTGGTGCAATGTCGATCGGGGAGACGGTGATTACCGGATTGCTTGAGGGCGAAGACGTTCTGGACACGGCAAAAGCCATGCGCGCTTTCGGAGCAACCGTGACGCGCGATGATGACGGAACATGGCGCGTGTTTGGTGTGGGAACAGGCGGATTTATGGAGCCTGACCACGTTATTGATTGCGGGAACTCCGGGACAGGGTGTCGTTTGATTATGGGCGCGGTCGCTACGCATAATTTTGCAACGACCTTCACCGGTGATGCGAGTTTGCGCAGCCGTCCTATGGGACGGATTCTCGATCCGCTCGCCTTATTCGGCACGCGGTCCGCCGGACGGAGTGAGGGCCGCTTGCCGCTTACCTTGATAGGGGCGGGTAATCCGGTTCCTGTGACCTATACGCTGCCTGTTGCCTCGGCGCAGGTGAAGTCCGCCGTTCTTCTTGCGGGTCTTAATGCGCCGGGGATTACTACGGTTATCGAGCCTGAACCGACGCGCGATCATACCGAGCGCATGTTACGCGGATTCGGCGCGAATGTTGAAATTGAAGAAACGCCGGAGGGTCGTGCGATCCGCCTTCATGGTCAACCGGACTTAAATCCTTGCGCGGTTACTGTGCCGCGTGATCCGTCTTCGGCTGCGTTTCCTGTTGTCGCGGCATTGTTGGTGGAAGGGTCGGAGATTCATATTCCCGGTGTCTCTCGCAATCCGACCCGTGACGGCCTGTATCGGACGTTGATCGAGATGGGCGGCGACCTGAGTTATTCCAACGAGCGCGAAGAGGGCGGCGAGCCGGTCGCCGATCTGACTGTACGCCACAGCACATTGCGCGGCGTCACTGTGCCTGCGGAGCGGGCTGCCTCTATGATTGATGAATTCCCCATTCTTAGCGTCGCAGCGGCTTTTGCTGAAGGGGTAACGATCATGGAAGGAGTCGGCGAGTTGCGCGTCAAAGAAAGCGACCGTATCGCCGCGATGGAAACTGGCTTGCAAGCCAATGGCGTCACCACGTCTTCGACGCCGGATACATTTTCGGTGACTGGCCATTCAGGGAATGGTGTTCCCGGCGGCGCTACTGTTGCGGCGCATCTGGACCATCGTATTGCCATGAGCTTTGCTGTCATGGGCCTCGCATCTGAGACGCCGGTTACTGTGGATGATGCAGCGCCGATAGCGACAAGTTTTCCAACATTCCAAGCGTTGATGCGCGACCTTGGTGCAGAGTTTGAGTGAACTTGCGCCTGAGTCAATACGCCGCACAAAAAGTAAGTTGACGCAACTGATGACTTTTGATTCTTTGCGTTAACCAAATGCCAGAAAATATCACGCGGGGAGGCAGGTTACAGGTCCCGTAAGTGAAAGCGAGGCTGCGGTGGTAACAACAATAAGAAACGAAATCTTGGCGAAAATTCCGGGAGCGACTGTTGTAGTTCTGAGATTTAGTTGAATATGATTCATCACAGAACGCTTTGAACGAGCGGGAACACCAACCGCTCGTTTTCATTCTTTCATTCAGGTATCAAAAACAGATCCGTATCCGCCGGTTTTGCTCCGGCGGCGGTCAGCATAGCGTGGACTTGTCCACGGTGGTGCGTAGCGTGATTGAAAAAATGCATTACGAGCATTGCTTTCGGTTTTGTCACATCTCGTTTTGCTGCCCCTGAAAACCAGCTTAGGTTTCCATCGAACCAAGTGCTGTCGAGGTCTGACGTCCAACTCGAAATTGCTTGATCCATTTCAGAGCGAGCGCGCTTGTAAGCGGTCCAGCTTTCGGTTTCGTGGATTGATTCCGGAATTGAGGGCATCTTAGGCAATGTGGTTTCCGCAAACCGGTTCATCCAAATCCGATCTCCCCAGAGCAAGTGATTGAGCGTACCGGAGATTGACCCGAAGAACGCGCCCCGGTCCAAGTGTCGCTCTTCATCGCTCAACGGGTCTGCGGCGATGCAAAGGCTCTCATTCTGCCAAACACCATAACGCGCCATCGTCTGCACATAGCCTGTGTCGATCATTGCATTGTCCTATCGCGGTTTTTGGAGGCGTTCAGCTTTGTATAAATTGCATCGCCGGCGGGTGTGGCGCAATCTGATCGTCGATGAATACGGGTGATGCTATCAACGACGGAGGCTGATGATGTACCTGCATAATGCTCTGATGGCGCGTGCGGATAGGGACAATCCGGTGCGGGTATGTCTCATCGGAGCAGGCAAGTTTGGCTCTATGTTTCTGAGCCAAGTGCCTAGTACGCTTGGCCTTACGGTAAGTGTGATCGCCGATCTAAAGCCCGATGCTGCACGTGATGCCTGTCGCAAGGTCGGTTGGACCGAAGAGCGGATTGCGGCAACTGATTTTACCGACGATGTGGGTGTTGCGGTATCTCGTGATGATGTGGATGTGGTCATTGAAGCGACGGGCAATCCGGTTGCTGGCTTGCTTCATGCCAATACTGCCATCTCCGCAGGCAAACATATTGTTATGGTCAATGTCGAGGCGGATGCGTTGGCCGGTCCTTTGTTGGCGGCTAAAGCGCGCGCGGCGGGTGTCGTGTACTCGCTTGCTTATGGCGATCAGCCCGCGCTCATTGCGGAAATGGTTGATTGGGCGCGCTGTACGGGATTTTCGGTCACCGCCGCCGGTAAAGGCACAAAATATATGCCTCATTACCATGCCTCCACGCCCGACACGATCTGGGATCATTATGGTCTGACCGCTCAACAAGCAGCGGCAGCAGGTATGAACCCGAAAATGTTCAATTCGTTTCTTGATGGAACGAAATCCGCCTTGGAGATGGCCGCTGTTGCGAATGCCTGTGATCTCGATGTTCCGGTGAACGGCCTTTCCTTCCCGCCTTGTGGGATGGATGATCTCGCGCATGTTTTGCGGCCCCGTGATCAGGGTGGCGTCTTGGACCGCACTGGGATGGTTGAAGTCGTTTCCTCAATGGAGCGGGATGGCCGCGAGGTTGCACGTGATTTACGTTGGGGTGTCTATGTCGTGATCGAAGCTCCAAATGACTACGCCGCTGCTTGTTTTCGCCAATATGGGATGAATACCGATGTCAGCGGGCGCTTTTCGGCCATGTATAAGCCGTTTCATCTGATTGGCTTAGAGTTGAATATATCGGTTCTCAGTGCGGCTTTACTCGGTCAACCGACCGGCGCGACAAAGGCATTTAAAGGGGATGTTGTTGCAACCGCTAAACGTCATTTGAAAGCCGGAGAGCGGCTGGATGGGGAAGGGGGCGAAACTGTCTGGGGTAAGCTGATGCCGGCAAGCGACAGTCTTGCAACAAGCGCCTTACCTATCGGATTAGCGGATGGAGAACTGACCCGCGATATTGCTATGGGCGAGGTCATCAGATGGTCAGATGTGAAAATCGACCAAACCTCAGAAGCAGTCGTGATGAGGCGTGAGATGGAAACTGTTAACAGATGAGACAAAATCGCCAAATCGCCAAATCGCCAAATCGCCATTAACTTATGGTAAATCGAAGATGGTTAATAAACATCGTTCTTCGCTCGCCTAACGAGGTTCTATGACTGACACGCTCACAATCGCAATCGACGGACCCGCTGCGTCCGGCAAAGGTACGATTGCACGGCAAATAGCCGGGCACTTTGGTTTACGTCATCTCGATACCGGCTCGCTTTATCGGGGTGTGGCCGCGATGGTGCGGGATCAGGGTATCTTTCCGACCGATGGTGATGCTGTCGCGCGGATTGCGGATGCTCTTACCATTGATGTGCTGGAGCGGGATGATTTGCGCGACGCCGGAATTGGAAATCTCGCCTCAATTGTGGCGGCTCATCCGCAGGTGCGGGAGTCATTGATGCAGTGGCAACGCAACTTTGCAATAGTCGGTGCTGTGCTTGATGGCCGCGATATCGGAACGGTTGTTCTGCCAAATGCAACAGCAAAGCTGTTTGTTACGGCGGAAATTGATGTTCGCGCGGCGAGGCGCTGGAGAGAATTGTCGGCGCAGGAAGACATTGCTTACCGGACTGTTCTCGAATCTATAGAAGAACGGGATCGACGCGATGCCGAGCGGTCCGCCGCTCCGATGGTCCATGCGCAAGACGCGGACTTGCTCGATACCACCGAAATGAGTATAGAGCAGGCCGTCGCAGAGGCTCTTCGTCTCGTGAACAAGCAAATTAAAGCGGCTCAGGGCTAAGTCTCTGGGGCGAATATGCTTTTTCTTAATCGAAGGTCCGAATCGGCATTCGAGCAAACGTCTCGTTAATTTTAGGAAAGACCGCCGGAGACAACCGGCTGGCCAGAAAACATCGACGTATAGGAGCTAATCTGAATGGCAAATGCCGCAACCGCAACGGAATCGATGCAACCAAGCATGGACGATTTCGAAGCAATGTTAAACGAATCCCTTGAAAATAATGACCTTATTGAAGGTTCTGTTGTTAAGGGCAAAGTGATCGCGATCGAAAACGGTCAAGCGATCGTCGACGTAGGCTTCAAAATGGAAGGCCGCATCGACATTAAAGAATTCGCCGCACCCGGCAAACCCGCCGACCTTGAGGTCGGTGACGAAGTTGAAGTCTATCTCGACCGCACCGAAAACGCCAAAGGCGAGTCGGTTCTTTCCCGCGATAAAGCGCGCCGCGAAGAGGCCTGGGATCGTCTTGAGAAAGCATTCGACAAGAACGAGCGCGTCGAAGGCGCAATCTTTGGCCGCGTCAAAGGCGGCTTTACGGTTGATCTCGGCGGCGCTGTGGCCTTCTTGCCCGGCAGCCAGGTTGACGTGCGTCCTGTGCGCGATGTCGGCCCGTTGATGAACACGCCTCAGCCGTTCCAAATCCTGAAAATGGACCGCCGCCGTGGTAACATTGTTGTATCGCGCCGCGCGATCCTCGAAGAAACCCGTGCAGAGCAGCGTTCGGAAATCGTTGGCAAGCTGAATGAAGGTGATGTCGTCGAAGGTGTCGTGAAAAACATCACCGATTACGGTGCATTCGTCGACCTCGGCGGTGTTGATGGCCTGTTACACGTCACCGACATGGCTTGGCGCCGCGTGAACCATCCTACGGAAATCCTCAATATCGGTCAGACGTTGCAGGTGCAGGTTGTTAAGGTCAACAAAGATACGCAACGTATCTCACTTGGCATGAAACAGCTTCAATCCGACCCCTGGGAAGATGTTGACGGCAAGTACCCACTCGAAGGCCGCCACAAAGGGCGCGTGACCAATATCACCGATTATGGTGCATTTGTTGAGTTGGAGCCGGGTGTTGAAGGTCTTGTCCATGTCTCTGAAATGAGCTGGACCAAAAAGAACGTGCATCCCGGCAAAATCGTTTCGACGAGCCAGGAAGTCGAAGTCATGGTTCTCGACGTGGACGCCTCCAAGCGCCGCATCTCCCTTGGCCTGAAACAATGCATGGACAACCCGTGGGAGGCTTTCGTGGCCAACCACCCGCGCGGAACCGAAGTCGAAGGCGACGTCAAGAACATCACCGAATTCGGTCTGTTTATCGGCCTCGACGACGACATCGACGGTATGGTCCATCTGTCGGATCTCGACTGGAACAAGTCGGGCGAAGAAGCTATCGACGACTACAAAAAGGGCGACGTTATCAAAGCGGTTGTTCTCGATGTAGATGTCGAGAAAGAACGTATCTCGCTCGGTGTTAAGCAAGTCGGCGGCGAGAGCTTTGACGATGCGACGGGCGGCCTGAAGCGTGGCTCGAAAGTCGAAGCTGAGGTTGTTGCGGTCACTGATAACGGCCTCGAAGTAAAGGTTGAAGGCCAAGATGCCTTTATCCGTCGCGGCGATCTTGCGCGTGAGCGTGACGACCAGAAGCCTGAAAACTTCAAGGTCGGCGATAAAGTTGAGGCTCGGGTAACTGCACTTGATGCGAAAACCCGCAAAATCGGATTGTCGATCAAAGCACTCGAAGTTGCCGAAGAAAAAGAAGCTGTGGAGCAGTTCGGTTCAAGCGATGCCGGTGCATCCCTTGGCGACATCCTCGGCGCGGCGCTGAAGCAACGCGAAGAAGACTAACTGCCTATCGCCTGCCGCCGGAAAGACCGCACGGCAGGCGATAGAAGAGCTAAGAATAATAAACGCGCCTTTGTACATCGGGGGCGCGTTTTTTTTGGCTTAAGGTCGCTTGTGGTTCCTACCTTATAAGGCTTGACCTTTGGAATGGTGAATAAGCGGGGGTAATCCCCTTCTGTCTATCCGCACGCGCTGTCTCTATGGCTCCAAATACAATGGAATTTTGGGGATAGGGAAGAGTTGTTTCAGTTCAATAATATACCGCAACGTAAGCGTTTGGTGAACATGCTCTTGCATGAATAACCCGGCTTGGTACGGCCAGAGGTGCGGCTGTCGTCGATCAGCCTTACGGGTTTACGGGCCGCGAGTATGATGCCGAGAGCGGTCTCTACTATTACCGCGCCCGCCATTACGATCCGGCCACAGGACGGTTCCTGCAGGAAGACCCGTTGGATCACGCAACCTGTTGCACCTGACCAGCACAGACACAGGTGTTCCGCCTTCATCAGAAGGGCATCACTATGATGGAGAGATCGAGAACGGCTATTGGGTCGACGCCGCCAACCTTCAACCCGGCTATCGCCTGCTCAACGCAGATGAGACCTTCGCCGAAGTCACCCGAGTCCGCATTGCCGACGCCCCGCTCAAAGCCTACAATATCAGCGTCGAAGACTTCGAAACCTTCTTCGTCAGTGCCGAACCCGGCGATGAACCCGTCTGGGTGCATAATAATTGTGATGGAGAATTTTCGATCATTGACTGGTCCGGTTACCCGGTAGGA
Source organism: uncultured Neomegalonema sp. (assembly GCA_937995735.1). Taxonomy (GTDB): domain Bacteria; phylum Pseudomonadota; class Alphaproteobacteria; order Rhodobacterales; family Rhodobacteraceae; genus JAHDDY01. Next base: position 28,849 of record CALKIZ010000033.1, read on the forward strand.
TTGCCACGGCCCACAGGACCAATACGGCTTATCTCCGGGGGAGAATACAAGAATGCGGTAAGAGCAAAACAGGCGGCTAACGCTAGAATCCGAAGAGAACAGGGATTGAGAGGAGATCCACGTGAGGTGCACGAACTAAAACCTGTAAAATTTGGTGGTAGCCCCACCTCTCCGGATAATAAAGTGATCATTGGCCCAGAATTACACAAAAGAGCCTCGGCTTTCTGGAGTAAATTCAAAAGCGACATCGGGGGTTAAGTTGATCGATATAAATGACTTAAAGAATTTTTTACCCAATCGAACCGGAACGGAACGGTATAATTGTGATATATTGAAATCTATAAGTTTTAATTTTCCGCAAGATTATATCCATTTTATGGAGCTTCATAATGGAGGTGAGATAGAAATTGGTGAGTTCATATTCATTTTTTGGCCAGTAGAGCTGCTAAATAAAAATAATGAAGATTACGAAATATTTGATAAATTTTCAAATATTTTTCTTTTTGGCGGTGATGGTGGGGGAAGTGGTTTTGGATTCAATATAGATTCTGGAAAATTTGAAATAATTTCAATTGAATTGATTGGTAGCGGACCCGAAGATATTCAAATATTTTCTAATTCTTTTATGGATTTATTAAAAGGAAATTTTATTTAACACAAATCGTTATTATATGTATAATATTATTAGTAAATCAGCACTGTAGGGATGTTTTTAGGTGAAATAATAATCAAACAGGTTGATTTTTGCTTGCCCTATCATTGCCTGCGGCAATGGGGAGTGCAAAAATACATCTGCCGCTGCCGGTTTTGCGCTCGCGTCGAGGTCGGACGAATTTGCCTTCCTGTGGCAAAGATTGCTCTTGGCTCTCAGTGATTTTTCTCCGGTCATTGCCTACGGCAATGTTGAGAAAAATGCACTTGTGGCTGCCGGTTTTGCGTTGGCGTCGAGGTTGTATGAATTTGCTTTTGCAAATTCATCTTGACAAATGTTCATATTTAGTTCTTTTTGTTGCTGTTGATTCAAACGAGAGGCAAAAGACGGCGTGGACTTTGAGCGGGCAATAGAAACTCAGCGGCTCAAGCTGCTCCGCCTTGTCGCGGGGCTGGTCGTTTTGGTTGGGGTGTTGTCCCTCGGTCCAATCTCGCGCGGCTTCTCAATCTCAGTCTGTGGTTTTCTTGGCGCGATGCTGTCCCGCGCTGAAACTGCTGCGCAGTATCTGGTGATTGCACAGGCCCGCTTGATGGACTCCCGCAGCGGCCCGGCTATCGGCCAAAGCCGATTGTCAGAGTCTCTCGCCCATGCGTTTCCGGCAGAAGAAAAGGATGTCTCCCTGTCTGACTGCCGCGAACGGCTTAAGGCCTTGCTTGCGGTGCTGACGCATTTACCGCGCCATGCCGCGCGCCTGATACGCCGGATCGAAAAGCAAATGCGGGGTATAATCCCCCCGCGTCGGCTTTCGCCCCGCCTTGAAAAACATCCGTCACCAGCGCTTCGCGACCGGCAATTGTCCGGCCCCCGCATTGAGCGCCCACCCGATAAGAGCTTGCCCGTGTCACCGTTCCCTCACCTCCCCCCGAATTCCGGACGGGAGGCGCAGGCGGTTGGGCCATCGCTCGTGAATCTGCCGCCATCAATTTTCAGGCGCGGTTCATGCGGCGGCTTCTTCAGCTCCTGACAGAGTGACCCGGTTGCGGCCCGTGTTTTTCGAGCGGTAAAGGGCAACATCTGCGCGTTCGAGCAGCGCTTCAGGCTGTTCTTCGGGGTCCGTGCCGGTCGAAATACCAATGCTGACTGTCACATCAATCGCGCCAACCTCGTGTGATACGTTGAAAGGTTTTGCCGCTATGCTGGCGCGTAGCCGCTCTGCAACCACAGAAGCTGCTGTTTGAGAAGTCTCCGGCATCACGACCAGAAATTCTTCACCGCCAATACGCGCGGTTAGATCAACACCACGAACACTTTGGCGAATGCGGTTTGCGAACTCTTTCAACACTTCGTCCCCGACGCCGTGTCCGTAATTATCGTTGATCAGTTTGAAGTGATCGATATCCAGCAAGCCAACAGAAATCGGGTTCTTTTCCGCGTCCGACCGCTCGATCAGCGTTTGCATATGCGGCACGGCATAACGGCGGTTATAGAGGCCGGTTAGAGGATCGGTTACTGCCATTTTCAGGCTGTTGTGAACATTATCCCGCAGTTGATCGGCATAGCACTTACGTCTCATTTGACTGCGCATCCGGGCAATCAACTCGTTTTCATCAAGGGGGCGCATGACATAATCGTTCGCGCCAAGATCAAGAGCAGCGGCAATCGTGCGGTAATCACCATGATCAACCATCAGGATTACAGATGAGTGACGCGCCTGAGGACTGGAACGAATTTCCGAGCAGAGCCTCAAGCCGTCATAACTTTCCATCCCGGCGTTGATCAGCATTAAATCCAACTTGTCGAAGCGTACCGAATTCATTGCGGCCTCGCGAGACGTTGCGATAATGCATTCGCTGTACAGCTTTTCGTTGATGATTGTTTTGATGCTGTTCGCCGCATTTGGACGATCATCCACGAGCAGCACTTTTCCGCTTAGATCCTCATCTGCAATCGCTGAGAAAGCGGAGTCAAAGCCCAGTTCTTTACAAGTTTCATCACGTAAGCGCAGCTCGTCAATCATCATTTTGACGCGCACAAGGCTTCTGACACGTGCAAATAATGCGAGGTCGTTTGCGGGTTTCGTTAAGAAATCATCGGCTCCGGCTTCCAGACCACGGATCCGGTCAGAGGCTTGATCGAGCGCAGTAATCATCACGACAGGTATGTGCGCAAGGGCAGGGTCCGCTTTCAAGCGCTTACAGGCTTCAAAGCCATCCATCTTGGGCATCATAACATCGAGCAAAATCAAATCCGGTTGTTCTGCCCGCGCGACTTCCAAGGCTTCAAAGCCATTGCTCGCTGTCAGAACAATATAATATTCTGCAGAAAGTTTTGCTTCGAGAAGTTTTACGTTAGCGGCGATGTCATCGACGACAAGAATTCGGGCAGACATTTATTCAGCGCTCCTGCGGCTCGATAGCGGGTCAGTTCGTCGATATTCTTAATCGTCCAGAAACCGTTTAATGGTCGCCAGAAAATCAACAACTGATATCGGTTTAGCAATATAATCCTCACAACCGCCGTCCCGGATTTTTTCCTCGTCACCCTTCATTGCAAAGGCGGTTACAGCGATGACCGGAATATGACGTAGGTCGTCTTCCTCTTTGAGCCATTTCGTAACTTCGAGTCCGGAAACTTCAGGAAGTTGGATATCCATAAGGATAAGATCGGGCATCTCTTTGCGCGCGATTTCAAGTGCATTCATCCCATCTTGCGTTTGCAAAGTGCGATAACCCTGAGCATATAGCAAATCATTGAAGAGCTTCATGTTTAGCTCGTTGTCTTCAACGATGAGGACGGTCTTCGACATAATAGTTGCGGCTCCCGCGCTCTTCCCTAAGTTTCATATGCCAAGAAGCGGCGCAAAAACTTCCGTATATGGTTAAAGGAGAAAGGTTAATTTTATCTTTCTTCATTCGTCTCAGAAGGTTAATTCGTTCGTACTTAAAACTACTTTCGACGTCTTTGTGATATTTTGCATCCTACGGGTTTTAAAATGATGAACTGGACGTGATGAGAAAGCAGAAAATCGATGCAAAAACTATAGGATTGCGCGCATTAACGTTTTTGGCCGCTGATCCTGAGGCGATGGGCGTCTTTCTTGGGCAATGCGGTGCAGATATCGAAACGGTTAGACATCGAGCGAATGATCCTGAATTTTTAGGATTCGTTCTTGACCATCTTATGACCGAAGATGAGTCCGTTATTGCTTTTGCTTCAGCCGAGGGCATTGACCCTAGTGAAGTGAGTCAAGCGCGTGCAATGCTGCCGGGGGGCGACACCCCAGATTGGACGTAAGAAAAACGTGGTTTTTGAGAAAGTATTGGCTGACCTGGAGGCATTAAACATTAATCGACATCGCCCAATGTTGGTGGTGGATGTCGATGAAGTTATCGTAGGGCTTGCAGCGCATTTGGGTGAATTCGCGAAGACGCGGGGGTTTGTGTTGCGTTTGACCGGCTATCAACTTGACGGCGCTTTGAAGCACAAAGATGGCTCAACTGCTTCTACAGAAGAATTCAGAGCGGTTTTTACGGAGTTTTTTGAAAAAGAGACTGTCCGGCAGCGTGCTTACCCGGATGCTCCGGAAGTTTTACGTCGCCTTGCGAACCATGTTCAAATTGTCATCCTTACGAATGTTCCTCCTTATGCGAAAGCGGCCCGGGCCGAGAATCTGCGCAGTTATGGGATCGATTATCCGTTGGTGGTTAATCATGGCGGAAAAGGTAAGGCTTTGGCATGGTTAGCCGGGCAAACCTCAAAACCCGTTGCATTCATTGACGATTCCCCCACCCAGATTTCTTCTGCCGCCAAACATGCACCCGATGTTTGCCGGCTTCATTACGTTGGCGATTGTGACTTGCGGGGATTGCTTGGTCCGTTGCCTGATGCTGACCATGCGCCGGAAAATTGGCTGGAGATCGAAGGTATTATTCATCAGGTTTTCGGGTTGAAAGCCGCAGAACCCGTTAAAGATTAAACTTTCTCGTTGGTTGCGGTTGAGACACCAGCGGGCGTGAATAACAACTTAACGTGAAAAATTCTACCTATTGATAGGTAGATATTGATGGTGCCGGTTTTTCCGGTTAGCGTTTGACGCTCTATTAGGAAATTAATCAGGAAGTCAGCATGTCAATATTCACACACGCCACCGTCGGGACCAATGATCGCGCGAAATCAAAGGCATTCTACGAGCCGGTACTAAAGACACTTGGCGTTGATTATATCGGCGAGTTGGGTGAGGCAGCGTCGATGTACGGTGCGAACGGCGCACCTGCTTTTATCGTCTTCACACCGGGTAACGGTGAGCCAGCTTGTCTCGGAAATGGCTGTACAGTTGGTTTTGCAGCGGAGTCGCGTGAAGCGGTCCGTCAGTTCCATGCGGCAGGACTTGCCAATGGCGGCACTGACGAAGGTGAGCCTGGTCCACGTAGCTTCACACCAACAGCGTATGCATCGTATCTGCGTGACCCTGACGGAAACAAGATCACGGCTTATTGCTTCAAAGACGGCGAATAATCTTTGCGTCAAATAAGTAAGGCGGGGTCATGCCCCGCCTTACTGACTCTTCTAAAGTCTTAATTACGGTCTCAGCTTTGTGAAATTAGTTATCCAAGAAACTCCGCAGCTTACGTGACCGGCTTGGGTGTTTCAGTTTACGCAGAGCTTTTGCTTCAATTTGGCGGATACGTTCGCGGGTTACGCTGAATTGCTGGCCAACTTCTTCCAGCGTGTGGTCTGTATTCATACCAATACCAAAGCGCATCCGCAGAACACGTTCCTCACGCGGCGTCAGCGATGACAACACGCGGGTCGTGGTTTCTTTGAGGTTCGACTGAATGGCGCTGTCGAGGGGCAGAACCGCGTTCTTATCCTCGATGAAATCGCCGAGTTGCGAGTCTTCCTCGTCACCAATCGGTGTTTCGAGTGAAATTGGCTCTTTGGCGATCTTCATGACCTTGCGGACTTTTTCCAAAGGCATTTGCAGTTTATGTGCAAGTTCCTCAGGGGTCGGTTCACGCCCGATCTCGTGCAACATCTGACGGCCTGTGCGGACCAGCTTGTTGATCGTCTCGATCATATGCACAGGAATACGGATCGTACGGGCTTGGTCGGCAATCGAGCGCGTAATCGCTTGTCTGATCCACCAAGTCGCATAGGTCGAAAATTTATAGCCGCGCCGGTATTCAAACTTATCGACCGCTTTCATCAGGCCGATATTACCCTCTTGAATTAGATCGAGGAACTGCAGACCACGGTTTGTATATTTCTTCGCAATCGAGATAACGAGGCGCAAGTTGGCTTCGACCATCTCCTGTTTGGCTTGGCGCGCTTCCTTTTCGCCTTTTTGGACTTGCTGGACGATGCGGCGGTATTCGGAGATATCGACGCCAACCAGCTTGCCGATCTCAGCAATCTGATCGCGCAACTCGGTGAGGCGCACACCATCTTTCTCGACGAGGCTCGCCCAGCCCTTAGTTTTTAGCGCCCCGACGCGCTCAACCCAACTCGGATCAAGTTCAGCGCCGGTATATTCTGCAATAAATTCCGTACGTTTGATCTTGTGGTCGTTAGCAAGGCGCGCAATTTGCGACTCCAACCCCATCAGGCGGCGGTTGATGCCGTAGATTTGGTCAATCAGGGTTTCAATACGATTGTTATTGAGCTTAAGCGCGTTGACGTTCTCGACCATTTGAGAGCGCAGGGTTTGATAGCTGCGTTCCTGTTTGAGTGAGAAGGTCGCTTTTTCCGATGTTGCGGCATTCATGCGCGCGGATTGAAGCGCACGCAGTTTTTCATAATCTTTGGCGATTTGACCGAGAGCTTCCAGCGCAGCGGGTTTTAGCTGAGCTTCCATCGCGGATAATGACAATGCGTTGTCATCATCATCGTCTTCATCATCGTCGTCAGATTTGCCTTCGCCTTCTTCGTCGTCTTCGAGTTCATCCTCAACTTCGGCGACCTCTGGTTCGTCCTCTTCCTCTTCTTCCTCCTCACCGGGTTTGGGTGGGGGAACCGATCCAGCAGCGTTTGCGGCGTTCGGATCGTCAAAGGTTTTGCCGAAAGTCGCATCGAGATCGATAACGTCACGTAGTAGGATGGTTTCTTCGAGCAGTTCCTCGCGCCATACCGTGATAGCGGCAAAGGTCAGCGGGCTTTCGCACAGCCCCCCGATCATCGTATTGCGGCCCGCCTCGATGCGCTTGGCAATCGCAATCTCGCCTTCACGCGAAAGCAATTCTACCGAACCCATTTCGCGCAGGTACATGCGAACGGGATCATCGGTACGGTCAACTTCGGTGGAGGTGGAGGCCGCTTTGACAACCTCAGTCGATTTGCTTTCTTCTTCGGGCTTTTCTTCTTCTGCGGTTTCTTCGTCTACGACGTTCACGCCCATTTCGGAGAGCATGGCCATAACATCCTCGATTTGGTCGGGGGAGACCTTATCCGAGGGCAGAACGCGATTAAGCTCGTCGTAAGTGATCGTACCGCGCGCTTTTGCAGCGGCGATCATCTTTTTAACAGAGGTCTGGCTGACATCGAGAGCAGCACCTTCGCCAGAGGCGGGTGGTTCTGCAGTCGCTGTATTGTCTTTTGCGGCCATCTGGTCTCTCTCAATGTATCGCCAAGGGCGTGATCAGAATCGAATCACTTACTGCCGACGCTTACTTGGTGTCTTTATCCATATCTTTTGGTCAATGAAGTCTTGCACACTGACATTTTCGTCTTCATCCGCCGGGTAAAGGTTGGTTTGACGGGCATTTTCCGTCGCTTTTTGTGCTTCCAATACCCGTTTGTAGGCTAAATCGTCACTAGATTCCGTAAAATTCAAATCGCGATCAGGTTGTTCACTTTCAACCGCTACAATACAGCGATACCGCTCTACCGCTGCCTCCAGAGCAGTTCCGGTACATGTGCCATCAACACCTGATGCAATGAATTCAAGGCGCTCTTTGTCATGAGGGGCACAGCCCATGCGGGACATCTCTATGAGTGCAGTTGGTGTCAAAGGGGCATCCGTTGCAGAAAGGTCCAGATAAGCAGATATGAGGCGTCCACGAATCATGTCAAGTGAGTGATTCGCAAAGGTAACATCTGAAAGCGAATCAATCGCCGTTTCTAACTTGTCCGGCGCTCCTAAAATGAGTCGTAATATTTCGGCTTCAAGAGCTTGGCGGGCCTGATGTGTGCCTTCTGCGGCCAATCTGGATCGTCGTGTTTCATTCGTAGGACCGATAGGGCGGATCTGACCCGACCAAGTTGTGTTGTGGCGGAATGTCGCACTCTCTTTTTTCGCCGGAGCAAAAAGAATGGACCGTTTCTCTTTGAAATGATCTGCGTAGAAATTGCGAATCTCGATATTTTCGATGGTCCCAAGCACAGATCGGATACTGTCATTGAGCTTTGCGCGGCGTTCAGGCTGATCGAAGCTCTGACCTTCTGTTTCGCTACGCCAGATCATTTCGGACAGAGGTTCAGCGCGATCAAGTAGGGGTTGCATTGCTGTTGCCCCGGCGGATCGAACGATGTCATCGGGGTCTTTCCCGTCCGGCATCAACGCAAAGCGCAAAGTTTTTCCGGGCGATAGCTTCGGAAGGGCAAGCCGCGCTACGCGGTCTGCGGCGCGCAGTCCTGCTTTGTCGCCATCCATTGCCAAGATTGGTTCGTCGCTCATCCGCCAGCAAAGGTCGAGTTGATCTTCGGTCAGCGCAGTGCCAAGCGGCGCAACGGCGCAAGAAAAGCCAGCCTGTGCAAGGGCAATCACATCCATATAGCCTTCGCAGACGATCAAGGGTTGACCTTTACCTGCTTCTGAGCGTGCAGCTCCGTGATTGTAAAGCACACGCCCTTTGGAAAAGAGCGGCGTTTCCGAGGAATTGAGGTACTTGGCTTGTGCGTCCTCGCGCATCGCCCGCCCGCCAAAAGCAATAACTTGGCCTTGCGGGTTACGGATCGGAAACATAATGCGCTCACGAAAGCGGTCATAGGTCGATCCATCATCACGCAGACCCACAAGACCGGCTTCAACGAGTTCTTCTTGTTTTGCTCCGGCCTGTTTTAGAGTCTCGCCAAGTGTATTGGGGCCGCGTGGGGCAAAACCAATGCCGAATTTTTCAAGTGTTTCGGCCCGCAATCCGCGTCGGTCTAGGTATTCCCGAGCATCTCGTGCCGCTGCGCTGTTTAGTTGGGCGCGATAGAAACGCTGCGCCGCCTCCATATGGTCGATCAGACCATTGCGTTGCTCGCGCTTTTGCGCGGCGTGGGCATCACGTTCGGGCAGCGGCATTCCGGCAACGCCCGCCAGCATTTCGACGGCTTCATGAAAGGCCAGATTGTCCATTTTCATAGTGAAGCCGATAGAATCGCCTTTCTCATGACACCCGAAGCAGTAGAAAAAGCCTTTGCGGTCTTCGACGTGAAAGCTTGGCGATTTTTCACCATGAAACGGGCAGCACGCCCAGTAATCCCCTTTTGCGCCATTGGTTTTGCGCTTATCCCATTCCACGCGGCGGCCAATAACATCGGCGATCGAGAGCCGGGATTTCAGCTCTTCAAGATATTGCGGCGTGATAGACATTAACTCTATCTGGCGATGCTGACTGATTCGGGCAATGGGTTACAGGTTTTGACCCGAAAGAAAATTTTCATTGTTTATCGGTTCGATGCTCCTACACGGACCAAAACGGCGGATTGACCCCAGCGAAATCCCCTGCATAACGTCTGCTAAGAACGGTATTTTCGAGGACAAAGATTATGAGCGACGCCCCAGAGCGCGAAAGCATGGAATTCGATGTGGTGATCGTGGGGGCTGGACCTGCGGGTCTTTCTACTGCCATCCGCTTGAAACAGCTCAACGAAGACATGAATGTCGTTGTCTTAGAAAAAGGGTCTGAGGTCGGCGCGCATATCCTCTCAGGGGCGGTTTTAGACCCGTGCGGCCTCAATGATTTAATTCCTGATTGGAAAGAAAAGGGCGCACCGCTCAATACGCCCGTCACCGATGATCGGTTTTATGTGCTCGGCGAAGAGGGCGAGATGCGCTTGCCTAACTTCGCCATGCCGAAGTTGATGAATAACCACGGCAATTACATCGTTTCGATGGGGAACGTCTGCCGCTGGATGGCTGAACAAGCCGAGACAATGGGCGTGGAGGTCTTTCCCGGTTTTGCTGCGTCTGAGCTGATCTATGACGATAAAGGCGCTGTGAAGGGTGTCGTTGCTGGCGAAATGGGGCTTGCTAAAGATGGCACGCCGGGACCGAATTACGAACCGGGTATGGAGTTGCTCGGCAAATACGTCGTGATCGCCGAGGGCGTACGCGGCAGCCTTGCTAAGCAACTGATTTTAAAATTTGATTTGGACAAAGACTCCGATCCGCAAAAATATGGCATCGGCATGAAAGAGCTTTGGGAAGTTGATCCAAAGCACCATCAGCCGGGTTTGGTCATGCACTCAATGGGCTGGCCTCTTGGCGGGAATGCCGGTGGCGGGTCGTTCGTCTACCATCTTGAAAACAATCAGGTCTATGTCGGGTTTGTCGTTCACTTGAACTACAAGAACCCGCACCTGTTCCCTTACATGGAATTTCAGCGTTTCAAGCACCACGACCTTGTGCGGCCAATGCTCGAGGGCGGAAAGCGCATTGCTTACGGCGCGCGGGCAATTGTCGAGGGTGGATGGCAATCTCTGCCGAAGATGAGCTTTCCCGGTGGATTGATTGTGGGCTGCTCGGCTGGTCTGGTGAACGTGCCCCGGATCAAAGGCAATCATAACGCGATGATTTCCGGTAAACTCGCGGCTGAAGAAATTTACGGTGCGATTGAAGCGGGCCGTCAATCGGACGATCTCATCGAGTTCAAGAAAACCGTCGACGAAAGCGCCATCAAGAAAGACCTCTACCCCGTGCGCAACGTTAAAGCGATGTGGTCGAAATACGGTCTGATTGGTGGGCTTGCCCTTGGCGGCGCTTCGATGTGGATGAATGCGATCTTTGGTCGGTCGTTCGGGACGATGCCGCATGGCAAATCCGATGCGGAAAGCACTGAACCGGCAAGCCAGCATAAGGAAATTGAATACCCTAAACCGGATGGAAAAATCAGCTTTGATCGTCTGGAGAATGTCGCTTATTCGTTTACCAACCATGACGAGAACGAACCTGCACATTTGAAGCTGAAAGACGAAAGTATTCCTGTTGATGTGAACCTTGCGAGATATGCCGGTCCATCAGCGCGTTATTGTCCTGCGGGTGTCTATGAGTTCGTCAAAGACGATGCGGGCAAAGATAAGTTCCAAATCAATTATCAAAACTGCGTCCACTGCAAGACCTGCGATATCAAAGACCCCTCGCAGAATATTACATGGACAACCCCGCAAGGCGGCGAGGGACCGAACTATCCGAATATGTAAGGATTGGAACGTGCAAGTAGTTGAACTTCTTTGGAATACCGTACAAGGCGAACTGGGTGATCAGGATGTTCAGTCAGAACTTTATCAAGGTATTTCTGGTCTCGAAGAACCTTTAGGCTCAGGACTCATAACCAAAAAATAACAAGGGCAGCGAGTGCGATAGCTGAGCGGTAGACGGTCGGGCTTCTGTCGTATCGTGTAGCGACGCGCCGCCAATCCTTGAGCCTGCCGAACATGATCTCGACCTTGTGTCG
>CALKIZ010000034.1 GCA_937995735.1 uncultured Neomegalonema sp.
AAGGATCATCGTGGTTGTGGGCCGATAGCGCCGCTTGACCAGATCATTGGAAACCAGCCGACCGATACCGGAATTGGGTGTGAACAGGATAAACGGCTTTTGTTTGAAACAGGCATCGAGTGACTGTCCTCCAAGGTCTGCGGGCAGGGCATAGACCAACTCTTCAGTGCGGATATTGGTATAGGTCAGGTTTGGTAAATCGGCATCCGAACGGGTAACAACCGCCGCTTCTAATTGGCGTTTTGCGACTTTGTTTTGCAAAGCATCGGACAATCCGGTTTCAACACGAAACTGAGTTTCAGGCGCATTCTTGGCGGCTTGTGAAAGAAACCCCGGCAACAATCGCACACTCGCGGTCGCGATAAATCCGATCCGGTATTCTCCCTGTAAAACCGCATCCGTGCGCGTCAGTGCCAATAAGCCGTCCTGCTCGGCAACGATCCGGCGTGAGCGTTCCGCAATATCCCGACCAAGCGGTGTCAGAGAGGGCGGGCGTACGGAGCGGTCAAAAATTTGAACACCCAGATCACGCTCCAGCGTCTTCATCTGCATACTCACAGAAGAAAGCGTCATGTTCCGGTGCTTTGCTGCATCGGAAAACGACTCCAACTCGGCGATTGCAATTAATGTTTTGTAAAACTGTAAATTCATAAATTCAGTATTATTGAATATAATAAAAAATTTAATTCGATTTTCGTTTACTCACAGATCTGTTACGATTGTTGCATGACCCAGACAGAAAACGCCTTCCAAAACACCGCCCGCGATCTTGCTGATCGTTTCGCCCCCCGTGCTGCTGAATGGGATCAATCCCGCAGCTATTGTTGGGAAAATGTGACCGAGATGGCGGATGCCGGTCTGATGGGCATGACCATCCCGACAGAATATGGCGGTCAGGGCGCATCCTTCTTCGATGTGGCGCTTGCTGTAGAAGAAATCGCCAAAGCCTGTACCCTCAGCGCCCGCATTCTGGTTGAGGCGAATATGGGCGGGATCAGTGCTGTAATGGCATACGGCACGCCGGAGCAAAAAGCCTTCTGTGCGCCTATCGTGTTGGCGGGGGATAAACCGGCGATTTGTATTACCGAGCCGGATGCGGGCAGTGCAGCGACCGAGATGACGACGACTGCACAACGCTCAGGCAACAAATATATTCTGAATGGCTGCAAGCATTGGATCACCGGCGGCGGTGTTTCGAAACTGCACCTCGTCTTTGCGCGGGTGCTGGATGAGAATGGCACGGAGTTGGGGATTGGCGGCTTTATCGTTCACCGTGACCCGGAGCAGGGTATTGACCCCGAAGGCTTTGATATTGTCAGCCGCGAACGCACAATGGGCCTTTGCGGAATGCCCGAGGCAACACTCGTTTTCGAAAATGTTGAAGTCGATGCGGATTTCGCTGTGATCCCGCCCTCTGGCTTTAAGCGCGGCTTTGCCGATCTGATGAACGCTTATAACAGCCAGCGCGTTGGCGCCGGAACGATTGCAATGGGCGTTGCCGCCGGAGCGCTTGACCATGCCAAGCGCTATCTGAAAGAGCGTCACCAATTCGGGCGACCTATTGCAGAATTCCAAGGCTTGCAATGGATGCTGGCCGATATGGATACCAGCGTTCACGCCTCGCGGTTGATGTTGCATGAGGCGGCAAAGTCCCGTGGACCAAATGGCAGCCGGTTCCCTGATATGACAATGGCGGCGCGGGCCAAATTGTTTGCTTCCGAAGCGGCCATCAAAGTCGTGAACGATGCCCTCCAGATGTTCGGCGCAAGAGGCTACGGCGCTGCTGAACCGCTAGAACGCATGTACCGCGATGTCCGCATGTTCACGATAGGCGGCGGCACGGCTCAGATTTTAAGAACACAAGTTGCAGGCAGCATACTCGAAATGCGCACCCCCCAAACACGCTACCAACCCGAAGAAATGACCTACGGCCTCCAAGCCGCCGAATAAAGCAGGCGCGCTCCGAACCGAATTCAGTAGGACGTGAGAAGCGGTTCAATCTTTATTGCCTCTACTTAATTCCTAGCTATTTTGTGAATAATTCACAAAATAACAGGGAATATTTTAACGGATTCGGAAAAACGTACTCATCGAGAAACCGCTACGGTATATGTCTGTCATGCGTAGGCTTCTTTTTGACTGGAGTTCAAATGCGAAACTTTCATGTGAGCGCTCTTTGGGATAAAGAGGCGCAAGTCTTTTATTCTGAATCTGATATCATCGGCTTGCATGTGGAGGCCAAAACGATTGATGAGTTTAAGGAAGTCATGATGGCCTTGGCTCCTGAATTAATCATGGAAAATCATTTGAGCATCGACGACCTTTCCAAAAAGCCAATCGTTGACCTTATCCCTTCTATATTCTTCCAGTCTCCCAATTCAGACCATGTGCCTGCTTGATTTAAGAAACTAAAAAATGGCCAAGGGTTTTTACAAAGACGTCGTGAAACTTTTAAAAGCCCGAGGCTATCATAAGGCAGATGGTGGTAAAGGATCACACGAAAAATGGGTTCATGAAGAAGGACCCACTGTCATTGTTCCATTCAATATGCAGAGTCGCCACACTGCGAACAGCATCCTTACCAGTGCGGGTATTGACCAGAGGTTTTAAAATCAGGCGACACTGATTTTCGCGACACCTTTGAGCGGTGATATTTCCAAATAAACTAATGACCAGCAATTGCCATGCGTTCAGGTATTCGTTTTACAGGATGGATTAGAGCATTCTGAATTTCATTCGGACCAACATTCCCACCAAGATATGTGCGAATGTTGATACTCTTTGACTCATACGGAATTCAGAAGGTTCTAGATGTGAGTTAAGTGAAAGACTTCCACATCCCCGTGCCATGTTCGCACATGTAAAGGCTGGAATCCGTCCCGCTCGCTTTCTACTCAAAAATCTTCGTGAAAGAGTCCCTTGTTTTTCGAGGGCGACTGCTACGCACCACCTCGGAACCTCGGGCCGCAACCCGAAGACCTCATTCCCCTAACATTCCGCTCCCCACCCAAAAGGCTCCCCTATGCTTTCATTCTTCCGTCCTCCGCAATCCAAAGCCTCAGCGACCGGTGCGCTTGCCACGGTTCATGGCACAGGCCGTCCGGTTTGGACGCCGCGCGACCTCGCCTCGTTGACGCGGCAGTCTTATCTGACCAATGCCATCGCGCATCGTTGCGTGCGCCTCATCGCCGAGAGCGCCGCCAGCATTCCTCTGACCGTCACCGAGAAAGGCCGCAAGCAAACCGATCACCCTTTGCTCGCGTTGCTCCAGCGCCCAAACCCTTCACAGGATTGCTGCGCCTTAATGGAGGCGCTCTACGGTCATTTGCAGATTGCCGGAAACGCTTACCTTGAAGCCGTCCCGTCCGCGACCGGAACCCCCGGCGAGCTATACGCTCTGCGCCCTGACCGGATGCGCGTAATCCCCGGCAAGGCAGGTTGGCCCGAAGGCTATGAGTACCGCGTCGGCCATAAATCCGTCCGCTTCACACAAACCGAAGACAGCGCCCCGATTTTGCACCTGAAGACCTTCCACCCGCTTGATGACCACTATGGCCTGTCGCCACTCGAAGCCGCCGCAATTCCCGTCGATGTCCACAACGCCGCAAGCCGTTGGAACAAAGCCTTGCTCGATAATGCCGCGCGGCCTTCCGGTGCGATGGTCTATAACGGTCCCGACGGAACAGCCTTGTCTCCCGATCAATATGACCGCCTGAAAGACCAACTCGAATCCCGCCACCAGGGGTCGGAAAATGCCGGACGTCCGATTTTGCTGGAGGGCGGTCTGGATTGGAAACCGATGGGCTTTTCGCCGTCTGATATGGAGTTCATGAAAGGCAAAGACGCCGCCGCGCGGGAAATTGCATTGGCCTTTGGTGTTCCACCTTTGATCCTTGGTTTGCCGGGCGATAATACCCACGCGAATTACGCGGAGGCCAACCGTGCTTTTACGACTCAGACGATCGAGCCTTTGGTCAATAAAACCCTCAGCGCTTTCAGCCATTGGTTGTCACCGCAATACGGGGAACGCATCTTAATTGAACGGGCAGAGAACAAAGCCCCTGATCCTGCCCAATAATCGGCATACTCGCCATGCAGAGTTGATCCGGCTGCAGGAAATAGCCATTCTGCGGCAAGTTTAAAAGGAACACTCGTATGCGTCGTATAATCCCTCTCATTGCGCTGGCACTGGCCGTCTTTACCGCCTTTGCGCTTCCGGCCTCCGCCCAGCAATCTTCTTTTGGTTACACAAGCGGAAATACTGAAAAATCGCTAAGCACCTTTCCCTTCCCCACCGTAGAGGGCGTTGCCGTCGATCACTGTGTGAGGAGCGGCAGAGACTGTGGGCAGGGCGGCGCAGATTTTCTGTGTAAGATGAAAGGGTTCGACTCTGCGTCGACCTGGAAGACCTACAAACCGGGCCAGACATATATCTTAGGGTCTAAGCGCTATTGTAACGATGCGAATTGTACGGGGTTCAGTACGATTAGTTGTGTCGCCGAGAAAAAAGCCCCTAAGCAGGCCCCCAAAAAAGTTGCCGATCAAAAGCAGGCCTTCCAATTTCCTACATTCCGGGGCGTCATCGTTGACCATTGCGAACGAAGCGGCCGGAATTGCGGACGCGGCGGTGCAGACGCATTGTGTAAAATGAAGGGCTTTGACAAAGCGCTGGACTGGAAAGTCTATAAGCCGGGTCAAACGTATATTCTGGGTTCTGAGCGGCTCTGTACTGACCCGAACTGTACGGGTTTCAGTGCGGTGACATGTACTTCGCAACATGCCGCAAAACAGCCTGCACCTTACACACCGGAGCCTTATAAAGCACCGGTAGCCAAAGAGACATTCAAATTCCCGAAAGTGCAGGGCGTGGTTGTCGATCACTGTGCAAGATTTGGCAGGAATTGTGGTAAGGGCGGCGCAGATTTACTGTGCAACCTCCGTGGATATGATCGGGCGACCGATTGGAAAACATACACTGTCGGCAAGACATATGTAATTGGTTCACAGGCCGTTTGTGATGCTCCCAACTGTACAGGCTTGAGTTCGGTCAGTTGTGCAGGACTGCACCACGCGAAGAAAACCGGTGCGGATACGAAGAAAAAATCAACATCCGTCGGCGGCGGATTGGGTGCAATTTTACCATTCCTGCTCAATCCGAATTCCCAGCCGAATTCGCCTTTCTTCAATGATGGAAGAGGGCGTGATGATCGTCGGGGCTTCGGCAATGACGGCCGGAGTTTTGACAACAACCAACGCGGCTTTGGCAACAATCGAGGGTTTGCACGCACCGGCGCAATCCGACGCTTTGCCTTCCCTCAATTCAATGGCATCAGCATCGACACCTGCACGGGGCGCGGCAGGAATTGCAAACGCGGTGGTGCAAATCTCTTTTGTCGCTCGAAAGGGTTTGCTGAAGCGGTC
The DNA here is from genome assembly GCA_937995735.1 of uncultured Neomegalonema sp. Lineage (GTDB taxonomy): Bacteria > Pseudomonadota > Alphaproteobacteria > Rhodobacterales > Rhodobacteraceae > JAHDDY01. Next base: position 5,422 of record CALKIZ010000034.1, read on the forward strand.
CGATGGAACACCTATCGTGCCGGTTCAACATGGTACACCGGCACCAATCGCCAGTGTCGCGGTGGCCGCTGTGTCGGCGTCACCGATCTGGTTTGCGGAAACTAATTTTTGCTGCGAAGCAGCGAAAATTAGTCCGTCGATGACACAAGCATAAAACTAACAGCGGCAGATGGTCGGTCTTCCAACCATCGAGAGCCTTTAACAATCTCTCCAAGTGTCCTTCGCGAAGCAGTGAAAATTAGTTCAGATGGCCGGTTTTTCCGGCCATTTTTTTTGCGCGTATTTTTCCTGCCAATCCCACCCAATAGAAACATGGACCTACGCATGATTTCACGATCTATCCTCGAAACCAAATTCGCCCCGGTCACCCTGACCGAAACCACCGCCACCGGGCAGATCGAAGGCTATGCCGCGATCTTTGGCGAGCCGGATAAAGGAGGGGACGTCATCGCCCCTACCGCTTTCGCCGCCAGCCTTGCGCGGCGCGCGGCTTCGGTAAAACTGCTCTGGCAACACGACCCCGCACAGCCCATTGGCATTTGGGACAGTATCACCGAAGACACGCGCGGCCTTCGGGTAAAGGGCCATCTTCTCACGAATGTGCAACGCGGAGCCGAAGCCGCCGCGCTCTTAGACGCAGGCGCGCTTGATGGCCTCTCCATCGGATATCGCGCCGTCAAAGCCGACCGACGAGGCCCGCACCGCCACCTGACAGAAATCGACCTCTGGGAAATCAGTCTGGTGACTTTCCCGATGAACGCGAATGCGCGTTTGGAGAATCCGAGCAACGACTTAGCGGAAGCCCTAAGGAGCGCAGCGAGCGCTTTTCGTTGACCTCAGCCGCGCATTCGCGTCCGGCATTTACCCCAAGCACAAGCAGCGCAACGGCAAGTGCGTCGCGGCTCCACATTCCCGAAGGGAATGACAGAGGCGCGACCACTGAGAGTTCGCACTGAAATACGCCGCATTTCCCTCCCCCCACGGGGGAGGGTCAGGGTGGGGCCACGCGCCGTCTTATAATTATCGCACACCAAAGCGACCCTTCGAGACACTCGCGATGCTCGTTCCTTGTCTTAGCGATTAGGTTTATCTTGGCGCGATCCACTATGATTGTGGATGCCGTGATGGGGTGGCCACCCCATCACGGCGTCGGCTGTCGGATCGTTAGTTCCTAAGCCTTGAGGGCTCAGGATGAAGGCAGTTCTTATTTTCAGGGATTAACCTCACCCTGAGGAAGCCCGATAGGGCTGTCTCGAAGGGTGTGACGTTGGTGTTGAAATGACTGTTCTGTTGAGTAGGAGCGCAGCCAGCACCGACCTACCGCCAAACACCGCATTTCCCTCCCTCCACGAGGCAACGTCAGGATGGAGGCCAAGAAATAACAACCCAAATAGCCTTAAGTGGAAACCATTCAAACCCGCCCTAAATCACTCTTAGTAGAAAAGATCCAAGGCCCGCCATGCAATCCATCGTCGCTTTCATCGCCACCGCCGCCGTGTTTCTCGGCCTGGATGCCGTTTGGCTCAAGACCGTCATCGGCCCGTTCTTTCGTGAGCGCATCGGCCATATCATGCGCGAAGACCCTTATCTTGGAGTCGCTGCGGGGTTCTATACGTTCTTCGCGATGGGCATTGTCTATTTCGCGGTGATACCGGCGCTGAACAGCGGCAGCCTCAAGCTCGCCCTCTTCAACGGCGCTTTCATCGGCTTGATCGGTTATGGCACGTATGAGGCAACCAGCATGTCGATTATGAAGGATTGGCAATGGGATATGCTGATCCTTGATGTGGCTTGGGGCCTGAGCGTTTGTGCCGTCTCCGCCGCCGCCGGATACCTTGCGGCCAATGCTGTTGGCTGATTTTTTATATTTTAAGATGGAAATTCCACTTTTGTTCTTGACGGCGCGGTCAATCCTTCGTAAAGAACATCATAAGAACTGATGCGCGATTCTTTTTTAGCGCTTCCCACTCGAAGCGACGAGAAAGACCCCCGCGACAGCCATCGGTTCTCATGCCTGACGACCTGTCTCTACTTTAGCCTGCCTCTCCCGGAGAGGCAGGTATTTTTCTGTACAAGGGCTTGAGTAGCATTAAGCTATGTTACATCTAATTTAATATAACTGATAAGCAGGTCTTTTGTGGATAGCAGAGCGTATTATTATTTCCTAAAAAGCGAAGCGAGATACAGAACCTCCCTAGCTTTGAACCGGCGCATTCGATCTGAGGCAGATAAGAAACGCTGGAGCGGTTTGACACTTTGTTCGATACTTGGACATGATATCGGAAACGCCACTGAATTCGTAGATACTCATTGGCGAAGTTATTATAGCGATGATACCCATCACGGTTTTGTTGAAAGTTGGGAAAAGCTTGCACGCCGATACTCTAACGCTCCTGACCATTTTGACCTTGCGATTTGGCAACTCATTGATGAAAAACAGATTCTCGTGGCGCTTGCTCTTGGTAATCCGTCTCATGCGAGAACGCACCTTACGGTTAAGTGGGTTGAAAGGTATTTTGGCGATAACCATCTGGCTGGCAGAGCGCTTGAACCAATTTTGACCTGCGCCGAGGAATATGCGAAACTTTTGGGTAGTGAGCGAGTTTTAATAAAAGACCCTGTTGACGCTGGTAAATACCAGCGTTACGGCTACGCGCCTTACAAACACCCTAGCGTAGCACATGGTGGGAGTTATCTGGCACTGGAGTTAAACGATGGATAAAGAAAAAAATCAGGCTGTAGTTACCCCTGATACCCATAAAGCTCTTATGGCGGCATTCGAGCGTGTGCGTGAAATTCCACCGTCGGAAACTCTAATTGACCGCATCTCAGACGACGATTGGACTGACAATTCTGGAAAGGATTGGAAGATTGAATGCGGTTCTGATGAGAATGACTCTGATGAACTTGACTGTGTAGATGCAGAACACACAGATGTAGCGTAGTTAACGCAGCTACAATCGTCTAAACACTACATCAACAATTATTACCCCGTCTTCTTTGAAGGCGGGGTTTTTCATGGCGTTCGCGCAACGAACGCGCCCGACTTCCCTACAACAGCCCCCAAGCGCCGCTGACGCCACAGCCTTCGCAGCCCTGCGCCGTCTCCCCGATTTTCCCTCCCTCTAAAAACGGACTTTTTATGCCCGACATCCAAACCATCGAAACCTCGACCCAAACGCCCGACATTAAATCGGCGCTCTCCGCCTTTACCGAAGACTTCAAGGGCTTTCGCACCGATCTCGAAACCCGCCTCATGCGCCAGTCGGAACGCCTTGACGCGCTTGACCGCAAAGCCGTGGCGTCAAACCGCCCCGCGCTTGAGACAACATCCGACACCGCCACCCCGCACAGCAAAGCCTTCGCCGCCTATGTTCGCCAGGGCGACGAAGACCGTCTGCGCAGCCTCGACACCGAGGAAAAGGCGCTCAACACGACAACCGCTTCTGACGGCGGCGTCCTTGTTGATCCGCAAACATCGAGCCGAGTCGAGACGGTCCTGCGCACCACCTCACCGATCCGCGCGCTTGCCCGGTTGGTGCAAGTCGATGCCACCGCCTATGATGCCCTGATTGACCGCAGCGAATTTGGCGCCGGTTGGATCGTCGAGACGGATACGGTTAGCGAGACGGCGACCCCGGCCATCGACCGCATCTCGATCCCTCTGCACGAGTTAAACGCAACGCCCAAAGCCTCCCAGCGTTTGTTGGATGACAGCGCTTTTGACGTTGAAGGCTGGCTTGCCGAACGCATCGCAACGCGCTTTGCCCGTGCGGAGAATATGGCCTTCATCAACGGTGATGGCATCGACAAGCCAAAAGGCTTTCTTGCGCATAATGCCGTCCCGAATGATGCATGGGCGTGGGGCAGCATCGGCCATTTGACCACCGGCGAGGCAGGTGCGTTTGGTACAAACGGAGGCGACACGCTGATCGACCTCGTTTACGCGCTGGGCGCTGGGTATCGCGCAAACGCAAGTTTCGTGATGAACTCTGCCACTGCGGGCGAGGTGCGTAAACTCAAAGACAGCGATGGGCGTTACCTTTGGGCGGAAAGCCTCACCGAAGGCCAACCGGCGCGACTGCTGGGGTATCCCGTCGCCATCGCCGAAGAAATGCCCGACATTGCCGATGGCGCAGACGCGATTGCCTTCGGCGATTTCCGCAGCGCCTATACCATCGCGGAACGTCCTGAATTGCGGATCTTGCGCGATCCATATTCCGCCAAACCGCATGTCCTCTTTTATGCGACCAAGCGGGTCGGCGGCGATGTCACCGATTTCGCTGCAATCAAATTGCTGCGCTTCAGCGCTTAAAGTTACCCGAACACTCTGCCGTTCCCTGTCCGGCAGAGAAGCCTCCTTTCGGACTCGCCCCCGCGCTTCCCCGCGCCCCGCCGAAAGGAGGCGCTTTATTTTGCCCAAACTCACCCCGACAAAGCGAGGCCCCTATGCTCGAACAACTCACGCCGCCTGCCGCCCTCGCGATCCCGATTGAAACGCTGGCAGAGCATCTACACCTCAACACCGCCGCACCGGAACTCGACGAGAGTGACACGTTGCAACGGTTTATCGAGGCGGCGACCGCAACCATAGAACGCCAAATTCAAACGGCCTTTATCATGCAGACATGGCGGTGGACGACGGCGACGTGGTGCGCGCCATTACCGCTTACACCTGTTGCCGGTATCGAGAGCGTTGAAGTTATCGACGGGGCAGGCGAAGCGGTTCCTTGGGACGGTTGGTTTCTTGTTGATGCAAGCCAACAACGTGTCGGAACCCGCAAAGGCCAGACCCGCCCGTTAATCCCAAAAGATGGTTATGCGACGATTACCTTCACCGCCGGATACGGGACGGGCTGGACGGATATTCCGCCCGACCTGCGCCAAGCCATCACACTCCTTGCTGCGCATTATTACGAGCACCGCGATGCCGTGGGCGATCAACTCGCGGCACTGCCCTTCGGCGTGGTCAGCCTCATCGCCCCTTATCGTCCGATCCGTCTTTAGCGTTTCCCCTAAAGGTCACTCTTATCCGAGGAACAAAGATGCGAAGACCTCCTACCCTCCGCCGCCTCGCGCGGTTGGAGGCTCAGACCGATATGCCCGATGGTGCAGGCGGTTTTATCAAAGGCTGGATGAAGCTCGCCGATCACTGGATTGCCATTACCCCGACATCAGGCGTTGAATCTTTCGAGGGCAGTCAACAAGCCAGCCGCGTCACCCACCGCATCCACCTGCGATGTACCCGTGCGCTGCGCCCCCGCGCCGATCAAAGGTTCGCCATTGGCAACCGTCAATTCGACATTCGCGCCGTCTTTGACACGGACGGACGCGGACGCTTTCTTACCTGTCTATGCGAGGAAACCCCATGAAGCACTCTCTAACACTGCAAACCGCCTTGTTTGAGCATCTTCGCTCCGATGCCGCCTTATCTGCCGCATTGGGAGGGCCAAGAATTTACGACGCCCCGCCTCATGCGCAATCCGGTGAAGGGCCGCCGCCTTACATTACGCTCGGTGATGAGAGCGTCACCGCATGGGATACAAAGACCGAAGAGGGCGCGGCGCATGATGTAACCTTCACAATCTGGTCAGCAGAGCGCGGATTTTCTCAAGTAAAAACAATCCAGTTTGCGCTTGCCGGGGCACTTAAAACGGCCCCGGAATTGCCACAAGCCCGTATTGCAGACCTCCGCTTCGTGTCGTCAGCAACCAGCCGAGAGCGTCGCACCCGATTGCGGAAAGCCGATTGTGTGTACCGCGCGCTTGTGGAGTGGAGCGAGGCAGCTTAGAACGTCCCTGACGTACATGATATGACGAAAGATTTCTTGATGGCTGATACGCAAACCCCGTCTACTGGGACTTTTGTTTTTGCCCTCGCGGTTGCCGGTATTGCCGGATTGGTTGTCGGTTGGATTGCCCGCGAACAAATGCTTCCTGATCCGTTGATTAGTCAACCTGGGCTGAACGCTGCTCTTGCTGAGCCAGCCGCACCCGCCGTCGCACCTCCGAGTGCAGCGGCAGTCGCCGCAGCTGAAAGTCAGCTAATCAGGCAATACGAGCAGATCAACCAAGCGTTTGTCGGACAGCTTCGCCAATATGGTCAGCGCCTCACGAATATCGCCGACGTCGCCGAAGCCGAAGGCGCGACTTCAGCGGCACAAGCGATGCGAGATTTTGGCCGGGAAACAGACGACGTTATCGCTCGGTTTGATAAAGTAGCAAAACAGTAAACACCGTAGGTGTTTACTGTTTTGCGTCTAACCTGTCGGTAAGCACAAACCTATCAGCGGCAAATGGTTCAGCCATATTGCCGAAGGCAATGAGGGTGTGCCATTGAGAGCAACGCGCAATCTCGCCAAATGGACCTATTGCCTCCCCTCACACCCCTTGAGACAGCCCTGCCGGGCTTCCTCAAGGAGAGGCTAATTCCTTAAAATAAAGAACTGCCCTCATCCTGAGGAGGACCGAAGGTCCGTCTCGAAGGATGCCTCACCGCACTATCACCCTAACGCTTTTCGCCCCCAAGCGCCTCAAAATCACCCGACCAATTCACCCTGCTCACCTGTCGGGCTTTCGCGCGCCGCGCCCAAAGCCGCGCGACCGTTTCACACCCCATTCGAGGATACAGCTCATGCCAGCCCAAAAAGGCCGGGACCTCCTGCTTAAACTAGACCCGGATAACACCAATACGTTCCAGACTGTCGCCGGTCTACGCGCCAGCCGTATCAACTTCAACGCGGATACGGTTGATGTCACCCATCGCGAAAGTGCGGGCCGGTGGCGGGAACTCCTCGCCGGAGCAGGTGCGCGTTCCGCCGCGCTCTCGGGGTCCGGCATCTTCAAAGATGCTGCCGCTGACGAAGCTACCCGCAAACTATTCTTCGACGGCACAATTGCCCGCTGGCAAGCGATTATCCCTGATTTCGGCACAATCGAAGGCCCGTTCCAGATCACATCCCTCGAATACGCGGGCGACCATGACGGCGCAGCGACGTATGAGCTGTCCCTCGCCAGCGCAGGCGAATTGAGCTTCTCTCCGGCCTAAAATCGCGCCCTTAACGTCAGCACCTCAAAGGATCAATCCCGATGCCAAACCCTTACCGGGGCGAAGTGACCGTCATGCTCGATGGTCAGCCCCACACCATGCGCCTTACCCTCGGCGCGCTCGCCGAACTGGAGGCCGCGCTAGACGTTCCCGACCTCGTGGCACTCGCCGAGCGTTTCGAAAACGGCACGCTCACCGCCAAAGAAGCCATCGCAATTATCGGCGCGGGTCTGCGCGGAGCAGGGCAGAGCGCCACAGACGAAGACGTTGCCCGGATGACACCCGATGGCGGCATCACCGCGTTGATCAAATCCGCAGCGGCGCTGTTAACAAAAGCGTTCGCTGGATGAATTGGCCGCACCTCATGTCGCTCGGCTTTGGCCATTTGCGCCTCACACCGGACGTTTTTTGGTCCATGACCCTGCGAGAATTTCGAGCTGCGCTGATGCCATACACAGCTGACCCAATGAACCGCGCGGCATTTGACCGACTTGCCGCACAGCATCCGGATATGCCATGAACGAAGACCCGACCACACTCACAGCAAACCTCCGCACGCTCGCCGCTGAAAGCCGCGCGGCTTTCGCTGCACTTGCCGAAGGCGCAAGAACCTCCCGCGCGGCTTTGCGGGAAGCGTCCGATGCCACCCGCACTCTGTCCAATGCGTTTCGCTCCGCGCTCGGCGGAGCATTTCGGGCGGCGTCACAAGACGGTGCAAGGCTGTCCGACATTTTGAGAGGCGTTGCGCTTGACCTATCGAACAGCCTAGCAAACCGTGCCATTGGTGGCCTGAGCAACCAGCTTGGCAGCGCGTTAGGACAAGGCATCGCCTCGATCCTTCCGTTCGCTAAAGGTGGCGTTATTGACTCCGGCCATGTGAAAAAATTTGCACAAGGCGGCATTGTCAACGGCCCGACGCTTTTCCCGATGCGCGGCGGCACAGGTTTGATGGGCGAAGCCGGACCCGAAGCGATCATGCCTTTGAGGCGCGGCGCAAACGGTCAACTCGGCGTCTCGGGCAGTGCAGGCGGAACCACCGTCAACGTCACCATCAACACCCAAGATGCCGACAGCTTTCAGCGCTCCCGAACCCAAGTCGCGGCGACCCTCGCCCGCGCGGTGGATCGGGGCAGGCGGAATCTGTAACGCGGCAAGCATATCCATACCGGAGTTGATCAATGTTTCATGAAATCCGTTTCCCGACCGACATCGCGCTCTCTGCGTCAGGCGGTCCTGAACGGCGTACCCGCATTGTCACGCTGACCAGCGGACACGAAGAACGCAACACGCCTTGGGCAGATTCCCGCCGCCGCTATGATGCAGGCTACGGCGTTAAATCCCTTGATGATCTTCATAATGTCATCGCATTTTTTGAAGCGCGCCGGGGCCGTTTGCATGGCTTTCGCTGGAAAGATGCAGCGGACCACAAATCTTGCGCCCCCGCAGAGACACCCAGCGCAACCGATCAACCGCTCGGTTTAGGTGACGGGGAGCACACCGTTTTCCAACTGACGAAAACCTATGCGTCAGGCGGTCACTCTTATATCCGCGACATCACAAAACCTGTCGAGGGAAGCGTCATAACCGCGATTAACGGTGGACCCGAAAGCCCTTTAATTGATCACACAACCGGACAAATCACCTTCGCGTCTCCGCCTCCTTCGGGCGCAGTCCTAACCGCAGGATTCGCATTCGACATTCCGGTGCGTTTCGACACGGATCGGCTAGAGGTCAACCTGACAGGTTTTGAAGCCGGTGAAATCCCCGCAATTCCGATCATCGAAATCCGCGTGTAACTTTCAGCCCTACGGGACCGTTTATGAAACCCATTTCTCCAAACCTCCAAGCAAAACTGGATGGCGGCGTAACCACCCTTGCGCGTTGTTGGACTGTCACCCTGAAAGACGGAACGCACCGGGGCTTCACCGACCACGACCGCCCCCTTACTCTATATGGTTTGGTCCATGAGCCGGATAGCGGATTGAATGCCGGGGCACTCGAAACCGCGAGCGGCCTTGCCGCTGATAATACCGATGTTATTGGCGCGCTGACATCGGATGCGATCACCGAATCCGATCTTGAAAGAGGTCTTTACGATGGCGCGGAAATAGACCTCACGCTGACCGATTGGACCGATACGGCGGATCATATTTTGCTCTTTCGCGGTAATATCGGAGAGACGACAAGAGGTCCCGCCGCCTTCAGTGCGGAACTGCGCAGCATGGCTGCGAAACTCGATCAACCGATGGGCCGTGCGTTCCTCAATCAATGCGATGCAGAGTTGGGAGATACCCGATGTACGGTCCGTCTCACGCTGACCAATGCCATTGTCACGGCCATTGCGCCAACCGGAGAGATTACCGCTTCCGGCCTGGGCGAAAACCATGCGCGCAGCACGCTGACATGGACTTCCGGCGCAAATGCCGGCGTGTCACAGCCCGTTAAAGACCAAACCGGACAGACGTTGATCTTATGGTCTCCTCCGCCCGACCCGATCAGACCGGGGGATCAGTTCACCGTCACAGAAGGGTGCGACAAGACCCTTGCGACCTGCCGTGATCGTTTCGCGAATACGCTCAACTTTCGCGGCTTTCCTCATATTCCCGGAGATGATTTTGCCAGCAGTTATCCAAACAGAGGCGAAGGAAATGACGGCGAACCGGCCTAACGATAAAGCCATCGCCGAAGCATATCGCTGGATCGGTACACCGTTCCATCATCAGGCTAGCCTGTGCGGTATCGGCTCAGATTGCCTCGGCTTGGTGCGCGGCATTTGGCGCACGCTTTACGGTTTAGAGCCGGAGGCCATGCCGCCCTATGCCCCTGATTGGGCTGAAGCAACACACCGAGAAACATTGCTCGAAGCCGCACAGCGTAACTTGATTGAAACGAGCACAGCGAACGCCAAGCCCGGCGATGTTTTGCTGTTTCGCTTGAGACAGAATGCCCCCGCACGTCACTGCGGCATCCTCGTGAACGACGAGTGCATGATTCACGCATGGTCAGGCTATGCCGTGGCTGAAACTCCGTTGGACCCAACCTGGCGGCGTCGCCTCAGCCACGCATTCCAATTTCCGCAACTCCCGTCGCCCCGGACAAATTCGATGCCGGATTAGCGCAAAGCAGGACTTTTCCCTATGGCAACACTTCTTCTCACTGCCGCCGGTTCTGCGATTGGCGGAGCCGCGCTTCCGGCTGGCATCAGCTTTCTCGGCACGACATTGACCGGTGCGGCCATCGGCTCTGCGGTCGGTGGTGCGCTGGGCCAAGCGCTTGATCAGCGTCTTTTCGGCCCGGGCGCTCAAGTGCGCGAAGGCCCGCGTCTCAAGACGTTGGACATTCAATCTTCAACGGAGGGCGCGCCCATCCCGCGCGTGTTCGGACGAATGCGCCTCGCGGGACAGATTATCTGGTCCACCCGCTTTAAGGAAACCGCCAGCACACAAAGGCAGGGCGGCGGTAAAGGCATCGGCGGCGCTCCGTCGGTCGAAACCACCAGCTTTAGTTATTCGGTTTGTTTCGCGGTTGCGCTGTGCGAAGGTCCAATATCCGGTATTGGCCGGATATGGGCCGATGGCAAACCGATGCCGCTAGAAAATGTAACATGGCGTTTGCACAAGGGAGACGAGTCTCAAGAGCGCGACCCCTTGATTGCTGCACTGACGCCGGATACTCCGGCCTTTCGCGGAACCGCCTATCTCGTCTTCGAAGATCTGCCATTAGAGCGATACGGAAACCGCCTGCCGCAAATCTCTGTCGAAGTAAGGCGCGTCGCTACCCCTCCGCAACAACATAAAGACGGCCCCGCCGTGTCCGAGTTGTTGACCGGCGTTGCGCTCTCCCCCGGTTCCGGCGAGTTCGCCCTTGCGACACAGCCCGTGCGCCGCCGGATCAGCGAAGGTGTGACCGCATCAGAGAACCTCAACAACACACGCGGCGTCCCTGATTTCGTCGCGGCAATGGATCAACTCGAAGAGAGCGCCCCGAACATCAACTCCGCTCTGCTGGTCGTCTCATGGTTCGGCACAGACCTACGCGCAGGCCAGTGCAAAATCCGCCCTGCTGTTGATCGTTACGACAAAGAAACCGAACCGCTGATATGGCACGTCGCCGGACAAAACCGTTCCAGTGCGGCCCTCATCAGTACAACTGACGGAAACCCGACATATGGGGGAACTCCCGCAGATATTTCTGTGTTTCAAGCCATTCAAGACCTTCACCGGCGCGGCAAAAAGACAGTATTCTATCCTTTTATCCTCATGGATATTCCGCCGGATAACCCACAAGGCCAGCCGGTCCACCCATGGCGAGGCCGCATCACCGCGAACTCTCCGCAAGATGTTGCGTCTCTTTTTGGAACGGCACAGTCCAATGATTTTGGTGCATGGAATGGAAAGACAATTCCCGGCCCCACAGAAAACACGCTCCGCCGCATGGTCTTGCATTATGCGCATCTTTGTGCGGCGGCGGGCGGCGTTGATGCTTTTGTCATTGGGTCCGAATTGCGAGAGCTAACGCAAAGCCTTTCCCCTGATTACCCCGCTGTGACTGCGTTGCGGCATCTTGCGGCAGACGTTCGCTCAATTCTTCCAAATGCCAAAATAACCTATGCCGCCGATTGGTCGGAATATAGCGGCCACCGCCCGAACGGAGACGTTTACTTCCATCTCGATCCGCTTTGGGCAGACCCGAATATTGATATGGTCGCCATAGACAATTACCTCCCGCTCAGCGATTGGAGGTCCGGTCACGATCATATCGACGCGCAAGATTTCAGATCGATTTACGACCCGGCCTATCTTTCGAACAATGTCGAGAACGGCGAATACGCAGATTGGTTCTACGCTGATGAAGACGCGCGCGGCAGGCAGCAAAGAACCCCGATCATCGACACAGCTCACGGGGAAGATTGGGTCTTTGGCGTAAAGCGTCTGCGTGACTGGTGGAGCAATCCGCACCACAACAGGCCGAACGGCATACGCGAGGCAAACCCAACGGCATGGCAACCACAATCAAAGCCGGTTTGGTTCACGGAAACTGGATGCCCTGCCGTCGATCACGGCCCGAACCAACCGAATGTTTTTGTCGATCCGAAATCGTCTGAAAACGCTTTGCCGTATTTCTCTCACGGCATCCGTGATGATGCGATTCAGCGTCGTTACCTGCAAACCATGCTCAGCCATTGGGTAGACGACCCGATGGTGCAAAGCATCCACGTTTGGACATGGGATACCCGCCCATATCCTGACTTTCCATTGCGGCGCTCAGTATGGACCGATGGCGATAATCACCGCCTGGGTCATTGGATTACAGGCCGCCTCGATGCGGTTCCACTCGCTGAACTGGTAGCAGAAATTTGCACTGCCGCCGGAGAGCCGCGCGTCGATGTCTCGCGCCTTACTGCCCTTGTGGATGGCTACACGATTGACCGTCCCATGAGCGCAAGAGATGTGCTTGCGCCCTTAATGCTGACTTTCGGTTTCGATGCAGTGGAGAGTGCAGGCACATTACATTTCGTACCACGCGGTGACAGCCCGATATTTACTTTGCGCGAGTCTGATCTTGTTGAAACAGACGAGACGGGCGAACCGTATCAGCTCACCCGCGCGCAAGATACCGACCTGCCGCGCGCAGTTCGTCTTGGTTATATTCGCGGCGATGCTGAATACCGGCGCGGCGCAGCAGAGGCTACTTTGGAGTCCACCGCATTTCGCCGTGTCGACTCTTCCGACCAAGCAATTTCCCTCACATCGGGCAAAGCGGATGCCGCCGTTCGTCGGTGGCTAGCCGAATCCCATGTAGCAAGAGATCGTGCAGCTTTCTCTCTGCCGCCTTCGCGCCTCGCACTGGATGCAACAGATGTCATTGCACTGGAAGTAGGGGGCCGGCTGTTACCATATCGCCTTGATCGTATCGCAGATGGCGACGCCCGCGAGATCGAAGTCACCCGCGTAGCGCCTGATCTGTATGGCGCGGTAGAGGGACCGGAAACAGCTCCCGAGCCTAGGCCATTGGCGCGGGTTGGTCCGTTGGAAATGGTCTTGCTGGACTTGCCGATCCTGCGCGGAGATGAAAGTCCCCACGCACCCCATATCGCAGCCTTCGCTGATCCATGGCCCGGCGGCGCTGTTTTTGCCTCCGTGAACGGAGATGATTATCGCAGAGTCCTCACGCTTGATGCGCCCGCCACAATAGGGCGCACGCTCAACGATTTTACCGTCAGCGCCCCGTCGCGCTGGTTGGCCTCAACTCTTGATGTCACGTTATCCGGTGGCATGTTGCTGTCCAGAAACCGCCTGACAACACTGAGCGGAGTCAACGCTGCGGCCATTGAAACCCCGCAAGGGTGGGAGATTATTCAATTCGCCAAAGCAACCTTAATTGCTGGACGTACCTATCGGCTTTCAGAAATTATCAGGGGACAAGCGGGAACAGAACCGTTCATTACACGACTTCCGGCGGGCGCACGTTTTGTATTGATTGACGATGCGCTCAAGCAACTTCCATTGACTGAGTCTGAACGTGGTTTGACCCGTCACATCCGCATCGGCCCCGCGACCGAACCGCATGACGCCGAGACATACCGCACTGTTCAACGTGTCTTTGATGGCGTGGGTTTGCGTCCTTACGCGCCCGCTCATCTGAGAGCGATACGTGATGCGGAGACAGTCACGTTATCATGGGTCAGGCGCTCACGCATGGGCGGCGACCATTGGGATAATGAACCGCCCCTAGCTGAAGAATACGAGCGTTATCGCGTAACGATAGAAGAGGGCGACGAAATAAAAACCATCGACACCGAAGAAACTCACCTGACCGTCTCGGCTCCCGGCCCGATTAAAGCGACCGTCGCTCAACTCTCTGCTCTTTACGGTCCTGGTCTCAGTGCGTCCATCGACGCATAAAATCTCGATCCAAGAAACAGCGATCCGCTTCATAGTCACTCAAATCCTCGAAGGAGGCTCTGCATTTCATGCAGGGCGCGTAACCTTATGCCAACACCGAATTTAGACCTAACTCCTCTCGCTGCGGCACAATCGCAAAAGCATGTTACGGTCAACGAAGCCTTTGCCCGGCTTGACGCCGCAACACAGCTCGCTGTGAAAGATCGCACCCGAACCACGCCGCCCCAATCATCCGAAGACGGCGACCGGCATCTTATTGCCGACGATGCGTCCGGCGCCTGGCTCAGCCATGAAGATGACATCGCAGCATGGGATGCCGCCGCACAAAACTGGATTTTTTTAACACCTCGTGATGGCTGGCAAGTCTGGGTCACGGATGAGCAAAAAATGCTACGCTACGATGGCGCTGTTTGGAAATCGGAGATCCCTACGCAACTTGGCGTCAATGCAACACCCGACGAGACAAACCGTCTCGCGGTTGCATCCGAAGCGATCCTTTTGACCCATGAAGGCGCGGGCATTCAGGCCAAGTTAAACAAGGCAACCGCGACAGACACAGCATCAATTCTGTTCCAAACGAATTACACAGGCCATGCCGAAATTGGATTAACCGGAGGAACTGATCTCCAATTCAAAACATCGCCGGACGGCATTACCTTTAATGATGTGATAACGCTTGATGCTGCGACAGGTGCGGCAACATTTCCGGCCCCGGCCATCGTCGATGGCCTTTCCGTCAGCCCCGACCTTGCCTTGAACATCCTTCCCGACCAAGGCCGTTTCGGAGGAGAAGTTGTCAACACGAGCTTGCTTGCTCCGTCCTTTGAACGTCCGAATTATCTAAGGCCCTACAACGCCTCAACGATGGAAGGATATGCTCGCTACATTCACGGGAACACGACGTATGGAGGAAATGCTGGCGCGCTTGATCCCGAGATTGATGGACTGTTGTCACTCATGCGCACGCAGAACCACCGCCGATTTGGAGCGGAATGGTGGGCTATGAAGGTGACGATGGGTCATCAGAAACTAGCGGGCGTAAATGTTGGAGGCGTCATACGTTATCTTGCCATGCTGTCGATTGGCGTTCCTTTGCCGCGCGCGCTTACTGTAGGGTTTTATGCACGAGCTTTGAGCGGTTCGATTTATATAGATCAAGATTTTACCAGCCGGTTCTCTCGTTGGGGCGTAAATGAAACAGGCAACCTCGATGCAGGGATCATTGAGCCGGATGAAGGTTGGGTCTTCATTGAACGCCAAGTGACATTCAATGTCTTTGGGTACAACGCGGGCATTATTCAAATCCGCCTCGAAGAAACAGGCAATGAAGCCCTCATCGCGTTACCGCGTGTGACGGTTGGGCACATGACGTTAGACCCGTATTTACCGGGTCCATTACCGAATGCGCGGTGCTTCGGATGAGTATATTTTACCAAGCCTGCGCCTTCGTCATCCGTATGGAAGGCGGCCATGTCAACGACCCACATGATCCCGGCGGAGAAACGAAATTCGGCATTAGCCAGAGGGCTTATCCGCGACTAAGCATCGGACAGCTAACGAAAGACGATGCCTGCGAAATTTACCACAAAGACTACTGGAATAAAGTCAGCGGCGACGACCTGCCAAACCGCATCGCTGTTGCGGTGTTTGATTGTGCGGTTAATCAAGGCGTACGCCGCGCCAAGCGTCTTTTACAGCGCGCCCTGCGCGTTCGGGTTGATGGCAGGATCGGTCCGATTACCCGCGCTGCTATCGCGTCTGCGGATGAGGAAACGCTCCTCCTCGATTTTCTCAGTCACCGTTTGCGCGCTTATGCCGGTACGCGCAATTCTAAGCGCTACATGCGCGGCTGGTCCCGCCGTGTTCTCGCACTTCATGCCTTTGTGTTGTCATCCGAATTTCCGCGCTGACGCCTCCCCTCCCTAAACCTGTGAGACTTCCATGAAAACTGCTACGACAGCGGCCATTGCTGCCGCTATTCTCGTCGCTTCTTGCGCCGTGTTTGAAGACCGCTTTGCTCTCCTGACAACGCCCGAATTTGCATCGGCAACAATCGATGCCGGATGTGAGGGCGGGCAAGACTTTCTTGATACTGCAAGCGCGAACTTCGACTCCCCCGCTGTTGAGATTATCGCGAAAGGCGTTGAGATCGCCTGCGCAATCCGTGCCGGGCGTTCGCCAATTTCTGCGACCGTCTATGACGTTCCCCTCGACGCATTTTGTGCGCAAGCCCGTCCTTTGCAGCAAAGCGAAAGCGATGCTCCAACCCGCACCGCATTTAATGCTGAATATGCAAAAATCTGTGAGGGCCGCCTATGAGCGTCTTACTCCAGCAACTGAGTGATGATTTGAGTGCAATGCTTACGTCGCACAAAACCGCACCTGAAACACCTCAAGGAAAAGCCCCGCCCAACCCGTTTGGCTTGTTTCCTGAGCAGCTTGAAACAGACCGCATTGCGGGGTCGTTCTCAACGTGGTTTGAATATTGGGACGGTATCGTCGGTGCGGCCCACAGCGTCGAAGCATGGCCGCAAGACCGAAAGCTTTGGCCGCTATGGACGCAAGGAAAATCGCTGATCCTTCGCCCCGACGGTCTTGACGTTGCGTTATTCGGTTGCACGCTGCCAAAGCGCCCGCCGCCAGCACTTCGAAGCGGGGATCGTGTCCGCCTGCGCGGTTATCCAGCGGGCGTCACCGATCTGGCGCATTACGAAATCCGCAATGGCATCGCCTATATGGACCGCCCCGAAGACACGCGAAAAGGCGAGGCCCCGAGTTGGATCGTGCAATTCGATGATGGGTCCGTTCTTGCAGTCGGGGGCATGTCGGGCGGCGTTGGAACCACGGTGCTGCCTGACGGATCAGAAGTCATTACCTCGGTCATCATAACTCAGAACAGCAGAGCCGATTTGGATGCGGATGGCGACTCCGATCACTCATCCGATGTGACCGAATTGATTGACGTTTGGATGGCCGTCATGCGCGGAGACAGCTCCGACATCGGGTAACTTTTATCTCGAAAGGATGGACCCCATGCAATCCGATTTTGATCTCACATTCTTTCTGGTGAAATTGTTCGGCGGTATCGCGGGTTCGGTGATCTCGCTTTCGGTACTTATCCCCGCCACCCGCCGCGAAATTTATGCGCGAACTGCAACCGGAATTTCCAGCAGTCTCCTCCTGACCATGCCCATGAGCGATGCAATCGGGTGGTCTGAGAAAGGCATAGAATACTTGCTCGCGACCAGTGGCCTGACGGCGTTCTGCGCGTGGTTTCTGTTCGGGTTGGCGGCACGGACTGCCGACCAATGGAAGACGCTCGACGATGCATTTCGCGACATCCGCAAAGTCAAAAAAGGGAAAGACTCATGACGAGCGATTACATCTATATCGGGCTTGCACTCTTTGATGGTTGTTTAGGATTGTTGTTGGCCTTTTCTCTGACCAGCGACGCGATGCTTCATTTTCCGAAATGGCATCGCTTTTTCGTTTCTATCGGCGCGGCGGGTCTATTGTCACAATCCGTCCTCCTCATCGCCCATTTAAACGGCCATTCTGTTGCAGAGTTCTGGTGGAGTTGGGGAGCCAAAGACATTTATGCCGGCGGCATTGCATTGACCTATGCCGTAACCGCGAACCGTATTGCTGAAATCCAGCGCTACAGGACGCCTGAAAAACCCAGCCCTTCAAAATATTAACTGCTCCGACTGTCCTCCACTCTATCGCGCGCAGCGAGAGCACATAACCGCCATCGGGTCGACATCCAGCCGCTTTGAGGCGATTTCTTCACCACAATTTCCGCACCACCCGTATTCATCCTCATCAATACGTTGCAGGGCCGCCGCAATTCGAACCCGCTCCTGAGCGCGCCGCCGCTACGTTTCCTGCGCCATCGCCTGATTTTGCAACGCATCCATTCGGGACAACCTCCCGACGCTTTGCTGGTCCAAAACGACGACAGCGCGGCCTTCTTCGTTCGTTGCCTCTAGCGCGTCCAATTCCGCCAATCGCGCCCGCAATTGAGCCTCTCTTGCGGCTATATCAATGCCATTCATGACGAGTCTCTTGCCTCTTCATTGGTTTTTCGCGCGCGAACTCTTATATTGTGAACGAATACGTCACAGACGCAAGCGAGAGACATCATGGTCACTGCCGCCGAAAACCACGCGAATCTGCCGAAATGCGACCCTGTATGGGATTCCATCGTCAAAGATGCGCGTGCCATGCAAATCAGTGAACCCTTGATGCATTCGATGCTTCAAGAGAACGTCATAGGCCGTCCCAGCTTCGAGGCATCGGTTGCGGCCCGTCTTGCGGCCAAACTGCACGTGCACGAAATCAAAGAAGCGGCCTTGCGCGAGACGTTTAACGACATCATCCGCGAGGCCCCCGAGATTAGCGAACGCGCCCGCGCTGACGTTGCCGCCGTTTATGAGAGAGACCCCGCTTGCACGAGCTATCTACAGCCTCTTTTATTCTTCAAAGGCTTCATGGCGTTACAGGCATCGCGTATTGCCCATGCGCTCTGGACACGGGATCGCAGACCCCTCGCTCAATTCATTCAGATGCGTGTTTCCGAAGTCTTCGGTGTAGACATCCATCCCGGCGCCCGGATCGGCAAAGGCATTATGATCGACCACGCGACCTCAATCGTTATCGGTGAGACTGCGGTGATTGAAGATGATGTCTCCATGCTCCATTCCGTGACCCTTGGCGGTACGGGTAAAGAGGGCGGTGACCGCCACCCGAAAATTGGTCGCGGTGTCCTCATTGGCGCTGGCGCTCATATTTTGGGTAATATCCGTATTGGAGAACAATCGCGCGTTGGCGCAGGCTCTGTTGTTCTTCACGACGTTCCGCATTGCGTGACAGTCGCCGGTGTTCCGGCAAAGATCGTCGGCGATGCAGGCTGCGATCACCCTTCGCAATCTATGAACCACACGGTAGACTAATTATTTCAAAGAATTAGAGCGCTAACCCTCTAAAGCCTCTTGCCGGCGTTGTTCGCGCTCTAACGCTTCTTTTTGCTCGCGCGTCAGCGGGGGCCAAGGCGGTGTGACGAGACCCGCTGAGATCACTTGTTTCGCGGCATCCTCGACCGACATTTCCAAGAGAATAATATCAGTCTTCGGAACGAATAACAGGAACCCCGAAGTCGGATTTGGCGTCGTGGGGAGGAACACGCTGACCAACTCTCCGGCTCTTGAATTCTTTTCCGCAATTTCGCCCGACGTCTCTGTCGTGACAAAAGCAACGGCCCAGATGCCTTTGCGCGGGTACTCAACGAGACAGGCTTGCTCGAAAGAACCTTGCCCTTCCCGTGCAAAGATTGTCTCAACGATTTGCTTGAGGGTCGTGTAAATCGACCGCACCACAGGCATTCGATCAACAATATGCTCGCCAAACCGGAAGAGCTGTCGACCGAAAAACCCCTTCGTCAGAGCGCCTAAGGCTGCGACAAAGAAGAAAAAGAATACAAGGCCAATGCCCGGAATCGAAATCGGCAGGTATTCCGAAGGGTTGTAGGCTTTGGGCACGTAATTCAGCACCCAGGAATCCACAAAGTTCAAAAAGATCCAAACGAGGTAGATCGTAATCGAGATCGGCGCGAAAATGACGATACCCGTCAGAAAGTTGTTCCGCAGCCTCTGCCAAAAGGCACTGCGAGGCGCAGGTTTGATTAAAACCGGACGGGAGGGATCGTTGTCGGGGGTCATAAACTCTGTCTCGTCGGCGCTTTGGTCGTGCTGGGAATCACGTCAATATCCTCTTTCGCGGCAGACTTTATGCAAAAAAGGCTTACCTGTCTCAAATCGTTCTATCTGAGTAATAACAGTTTTCGCGGCAGTTTCAGGGCGGGTGACGCTGGCAATATGCGGCGTGATGGTCACTTTTGGATGTTTCCAGAAAGGATGACCCTGCGGCAGCGGTTCCGTACACATGACATCCAGTGTCGCCGTGGCAATATGCCCGGCGTCAAGCGCCGAGAGCAGCGCGTCTTCATCAATCAACTGTCCGCGTGCGGCGTTGATGATATGCGCGCCTTTCGGCATTGCTGCCAAACTTTTCGCATTGATCAGATTTTTGGTTTCCGGCGTCAGTGGAGCCAATAGCACGATGATCTCACTTTCAGAGATAATCTGTTGAAATCCGCTCTCTCCGGATAGGCAACGAACACCGCTAATGTCTTTTTGAGTTCTGGACCAGCCACTTACATCAAACCGCAGGCGAGCCAAGGTTTCGGCGCTGTCCCGTCCCAAAGCACCGAGGCCAATAACCCCAATGTGCCTGTTGCTCGCAAGCGGCGGGTTCCACGTTCCCCAAATCTCGCGTGCTTGATCAGCCTGTTGTGCGATAACGCCCAGATGCGCGCGGAAGACATGCCCGACAACATACTCAGTCATCCCGAATGTCAGCCCATCTTCCACCATACGCAGGAGAGGCGGTTCTATGGGTAGGGTTTCATTCTCAAGCAGGGTTTCAATACCCGCCCAAAGGCTTTGAATCGCGGCGACGTTTTTATAGGGGGTCATGTCCTGTATTGGGCCAGATGGCTCGTAGAGCACTATATCGACATCATCGGGCGCATAATTTTCCGAAGGCATAACAAGATTGAGGTCCGGCTTCAGGGCCAGCAAAGCGTCGCGCCAAGCCTCTGCACTCGCAGATTTGCCACCGTAAAGTACGCGGGTCATTCGCCGTCCTCCAAAAGTCATAATCGCCTGAGATAACGCTTCAGAGGCGAGTATTTCAATCGATAGGATCAATTTTCTCACGTTCTCGTTGCGAAATGCGACATGGATACATTTTTTGCGGCTCACTTGGTCGATCGAACGTGGTGTCGAGTGGAAAATAGCGTTATAGGTACGAAAAAATCGGTGAGGCAGATAACATGACTCAAGTGCGGCGAACCACAGCGACGAGCGTATTGGTACTTGGTTTTTTAACCGGGCCTGTCAGCGCTCAGCAGACAATCATCTTCAATGATCCGGCATTTCAACCGCAAGGCCAAGTTTTCCAACCGCAACAGCCTTTTGGCAATCAGCCTGTTTACATTGATCCGAATACAGGACAGCCCGGAATACCTCCGCAACCGGATTTCGGACAGCCGTTGCAACAGGATTTTGGTCAACCTTTGCAGCAGGATTTTGGACAGCAACCTCAATTCCAACCGCAACAACCTTCGTTCGGTCAGCAGCTTCCGCAGCCGCAAGTACAGCCGCAACAACCTTCATTCGGTCAGCAACTGCCGCAGCCGCAAGCACAGCCGCAACAACCTTCGTTCGGTCAGCAATTGCCGCAACCACAAGCACAGCCGCAACAGCCTTCGTTCGGCCAACAATTGCCACAACCGCAACAGAATTTCGGCTCTACGCTTCCACAACCGGGGCAAGCCTATACGCCTCAACAGTCACAGAATCCCAACGCTCCAAATGATACGGCACAACAGGCCAGCCCGTATTACGACAGAGCAATTCCAGAGCAACCAGCACTAGCGAACCCTCCACCAACCCCTGCTGTTGCTCTGCCGGAAGCTGCGCCCAATGCACCAGCGCCTCGTATCCCGACGGTCAATGTCCCCTCGCAAAGCACAGCGCTTCCGCAACCACCTGAACCAAATGCGCCGTCCGCTGCGCCTGCGCTTCCATCAGTGCCCGGCGGTGACCGGGGACCGCAGATGTCTGCTGAACTCGACGCATTATTGGCGGTCGGTGAGCGTTATCGTGCCGCCAGCCCCGGCTTTCTCGAAGATTTGAAAGCGCTTGTAGAAAAATACCGCGATCCTCTGCCGCAATCTGCACAGCCGACATCCGTAGCGTTGAATGGACCTGAAGCGCCTTTGGAGGGCAGCGGGGAAGGCGATCTTGCATCGAATGAAACAACGCCGCCACAGGAACAAGCCCTCGCTGAGCCTGATCCTACGCAGACAGATCAAACAGGACTACCACCTGTTGGCGAAGTCACCGAAGTCGTAACGAGCGTTCCGCCTCTTGATCCGAACTCTGTCAGCTTCGCTTATTTCGAAGATGATTTCACAGACGGCGATCTCACCAACAACCCACCATGGCGCGTCCGTCAGGGTGATTGGTCTGTTGATCCGAAATATGGGCTGCGGGCAAAAGCGCCTGAGCAAGTTTCGGATGCGCCTGTGCGCCCGAAAGAACTGCTTAAAGTGCTGCTGACTGGCGATGCACCGCAAAGCGAAGGCTCATCTGCTGGTCCGCAAGCCGCACTGATCGAGTCCCAAACACCAATCGGAAACGCTTTTTCGTTTGCTGCCCGGATCGTTGATCATGCTGGAACTGGAACCGCGCATTTTATTATGCACCAAGGCGGCGCAAATTGGCTTGGCTATCGACTTGAATTGCGGTCCGGTCCTCAGCCAGTTGTCGTCCTGACCCGTCGCGGCTCAAACGGCTACAAAGACATTACAAAAGTGTCTGTTCCGAGCTTCACGACTGGAAAACAGCACGAGCTGCGCTGGGCACGCCTTTCCAGCGGTCAGATGATTGTGTTGCTGAACGGACGTCCAATTATCACTTCGCGCGATACGGTATTCCGCGAAGACTGGAAGGGTTTTGCGTTCTTCAATGCTGGCGGCGACGTTTCTATTCGGGCTATCCGCGTTTCAGCTCCGGTCGAGCGCTGATATGTCGGCGCTTCCGTTTTCATTGGATGATGGTCCCGGAACGCGCGCGACGATGGGGACTGTCGTCCTAAGAACCGACGAGACAATGGAGGCGGATTTTCGGGCCTTTATCCCGACGGACGGTATTGCGCTTTATCATACCCGCATCCCCTTCGAGCCAACGGTGACGTCTGAAACGTTGGCTCGGATGGAGGATAATATCAGCACATCGGTAGGGCTTTTACCTGAAACAGCCCCTTTCGATGTGATCGGTTATGGTTGCACTTCGGCGAGCGCGGTGATTGGTGAAGAGCGGATTACGGCTCAAGTCCAATCTGTGTATCCAAAGACTGCGGTAACAAACCCACTCTCAGCGACAAAAGCGGCACTTGATGCGCTCAATGTAAAGCGTGTCGCGGTTGTGACCCCCTATGTTGTGGAAGTCTCCGAGGCTCTGCGAAACCGCCTATCCGAAGCTGGATTTGACCCTTGTGTCCTAACCTCATTTGAACAGATTGAGGACGCGACAGTTGCGCGGATAACGCCTCAATCAATATATGACGCGATTGTTTCGACTGCTGCCATCGAAAAAGTCGATGCAGTCTTTGTCTCTTGTACCAGTCTCAGGACAGCAGATGTGATCCTCAGGGCTGAGAATGCGCTTGGGATACCCATTGTTAGCAGCAATCAAGCACTTGCTTGGCACATGATGCGCCTTGCCGGAGTAAAAGACGCGCCATCTGCAATGGGGCGTCTCGGGTTAGTGTAGGAAATTTTTGGTTTTTTCGCTCATGCGCGCCATTGGCGGATGGGGCCGGTATCTAAATGAATAAAACCTTGAGAGCGATAATAGCCTACGCCACCGGATTTTTTGCTTAATGCGATTTTGTTGAGGGTGCTGGTTCTGACGCCTTCAACTCTCAGATCAATTGCCATTCCTTTGATATGATATGAGTTTTTCGCAACTTTACGAATTCTTCTCCGCAGCATGTCATTGGTTGATTTGGAGCGATATCCCGAGATCAACGTGATCGGTTCTGCGTGTCCAATGTCGTCTTGCACTGCAAGCAACAGATCAATTAAGGCGCGATCCATTGGTATCACTTCGTCTCTGCGCCAATCGCGCATCAAATGATCGAGTTCAGCGTAAGCATCGTCGAAGATCAGTGAACCGTGCTTAACGACATCGTTGAAGACATCGCCGGTTCTTTGATTTTTAATGAACAGGTGTTGCGGTTTTTCGGTAATTTGTGTCGATGATGCAACGACTTTCGGTCGCCATCCTGCCGGGTCAGCAGCAGCTGCGATAGCGCTGCCGGGGAGGCTTACGCCTGCGACAGCCCCGGCAGTCATTTGCAATACAGATCTGCGCGTTACAGTCGACAATGTGTCATTCCCATACAATTAGTGTACACGTTAGATGGACACCATACATTTGTCGCATTGCTTTATCGTTAAAATGCATTTTACGATGTCTGTTTTGAATGTTGTTATTATAGAATTAACCATGAATTTCCGGCCCGGAAACCACACTTAGGAACAGCTCAGTGACACCCGAAGCTAGGTTGGCTGCTGCCGCGAATATCTTAGATAATCTCGATTATGACCGGCCAGTTGATTCTCAATTAAAGGCTTGGGCGCGTCGAAACCGTTATGCCGGGTCAGGGGATCGTAGGGCGATTGCGGATCGTGTTTATACCGTTCTGCGCCGCAAAAGATCATCTGCACTTTATAGCGGTGGAACCAGCGGAAGAGCGCTTGTTCTTGGTAGTTTGATTTCAAGTGATGGCCTCTCTACCGCCGCGATTTTAGACCTTTGTAACGGACCTTATGGCTTGGAGCCTCTCAACGAAAGCGAACAAATCAGCCTGTCGGCGGGGTCGGCATACAAAACAGATGCAGAGAAGCTCGACTGGCCGGAATGGCTCTATCCGCAGGCGGTTTCCGCTTTTGGCGACACCGTAGCTGATGAACTTCACGCGATGCGCCAGCGCGCGCCCATTGATCTACGGGTGAATTCCTTATGTGCGACACCGCAGCAAGCAATAACATCGCTCGCGGAGGAGGGCGTTATTGCCGACCCTCTTGAGCTTTCTGCAAAGGCGCTGCGTGTCGCAAGCGGGACTCCGATCCTGAATACCGAAGCCTATCGCAGCGGAGCCGTCGAGCTTCAGGATGCTGCATCGCAAGCCGTTGCCGACTACGCGCAACCGGAACCGGGTCAAAATGTATTAGATTTCTGTGCAGGAGCGGGGGGTAAAACTCTCGCACTCGCTGCGCTTATGGACGATCGCGGGACTCTCATAGCCCATGATATAGACCCACGCCGGATGAGTGACCTCCCCATCAGGGCAGAGCGCGCTCGAGCGACAATCATTCGCCAAGCGCAAAAATCTGACCTGATTGAGAATAGCTTTGATAGAGTGCTCGTGGATGCGCCTTGCTCTGGTTCTGGCTCGTGGCGACGTGATCCGATAGGCAAGTGGCGTCTCACACCGGAAAAATTAGATGCTCTCGTCAAGGCTCAGCGCGATGCGTTATCGGCTGCGGCGACCTATGTTCGGCCCGGCGGAACTCTAACTTACGCCACTTGTTCTGTGCTTCCGCTTGAAAATGATGAGCAAGTCGCGTGGTTTTGCGCTCAAAATCCAGTATTTAAGTTAGAGGTTTCCCGCGCCTTATGGCCATCCCGCGATAAATGTGATGGTTTTTTTATGGCGCGCTTTCGACGCCAAAACTAACAACGAAGATTAATCGCTAGTTAATAATTGAAGGTTTACAAAAGCTTTATAGAGCCGGAATAAGGGCGTATTCGCGCTTGGATAAGGGGATGAACATGTCGCGACACACGGTGCTTCTTGCAGTCGTCGCATTATCTGCTGTGTTTGGATTGCCTGAGGCTTCCGAATTTGCACTCGGGGTTGTCGCTCTTTTTCGCTCACCTAACAATAAAGAACCGCGTGGAGCGGAAAGCCTTGGGTTTTCTCTACTGCAAAATTCCCCCAAACCGCATCTGCTGACAAACGAGTTCGGCGTTATCCAAGATGCCAATACTGCCGCGCATAAGATCGCTGAGGCGTTAAAGACGTCATGTTCGAAAGGCGCTCATATTAGGGGTCTGTTTAGTGCGGACCCAAGTGCGGAACAAAAAATTTATCAAATCGTGCGCAGCGCTGCGGATAATCAATCTGGCAGCATCAAGTTTGCATTGAAGGATAAAGCGTTCTCGATAAGTGCGGACGTGTCTTCAACCAGCTCGCAAAATCTCATGCTTTGGGCATTGGAGCAGATTGAAACTCAGACTGAGATGGCCGACGCACAAATCGACAGCACACTCCTTGATTCGGCTCCGGTTGGCTTTTTTAGTGCTGATCGAGGCGGCAAAATTATTTCTATGAATGATACTTTGTCGCGTTGGATCGGACAGGATTGGCCCCAAGCGGACGGTGCTGAAGATTTAACGTTGGCGGATATATTTGCTGATGGTGCGCGTCGCCTTTCTCCTGCTCTTGCAAGAATAGGGGAAACGATCACCGAAAGCGCGACGCTAAGCACGACGGACGGAGAAACCCGCCCCATTCAGGTTGTTCAATCTCTGGATTCATCGGAAGAGGGCGAAGCGATTACGCGCTCGTTTGTCTTTCCAAACACTCCTAAAAGCGAAGTGGCCGTCGGGACAGCAACAGGTTCTCGCTTAGTCCGGTATCTTGATGACGCACCGGTAGCCATTGCACTCACATCCACTGACGGCAAGATTTTAGAGGCCAATGATATGTTGGTCGAAATATCAGGCGGGCAGGCTCGTGTTGGGGCAGATGTATCGCTGGCGGTTCGGGAAGAAGACCGCAACGAAGTCCGGGAGCGCATCTCGGAAGTGGTTGGCGGTGAAGAAAGCGCGGTTCCACTAGAAGTCAAAGTCACGAGTGACAATGAAGGGGGACACGAAGCTCGCTTTCATTGTCACACGATCAATACGGATCGTGGCCCGCTGTTATTGAACTATCTGATCGACGTCACCGAGATGAAAAAGATCGAGCACCAGCTTGCTCAGGTTCAAAAGATGCAGGCTGTTGGTCAACTTGCGGGCGGCATCGCGCACGATGTCAACAACGTCTTGACGGCGATCCGGGGGCATTGCGATCTGCTCATGCTCCGTCACCATGAGGGCGATCCGGATTTTGAATACCTCAATCAAATTCGCTCGCAAACCGAACGTGCCGCCGAAGTTATCTCGCAGCTCCTAGCGTATTCCCGCCGTCAAACCATGCGCCGCGAAATCACGCAACTGACCGACACGCTTGATGATATGAAATTCATGCTCAGTCACTTAACGACCGAGCGTGTAACCTTCAAAGTCCAACATGCTCGGGATTTGGGGCTTGTTCGGATTGACCGGAGCGAATTCCAGCGCGTGATTATGAACCTCGCGGTTAATGCCGGTCATGCAATGCCTGAAGGCGGCAATCTGGAGATGAGAACCAGCAACGTCGCTGCGGATGATCCGATTATCGAAGCATACGATGTGATGACGCCCGGCGCATACGTCCAGATCGAAATCAGTGATACCGGTTCGGGAATTTCGCAAGAGAACTTGGAAAAAATCTTTGAGCCGTTCTTTACGACGAAAGGTCAGGGACAGGGCACGGGCCTTGGTCTTTCAACAGTCTACGGCATCATCAAACAGATGAACGGCTTTATCTTCTGTGAGAGCGAGATGGGCGTTGGAACAAAGTTCCGCATCTTCTTGCCGCGCTTTGAAGGAAAAATTCCAAACGAAGAGCCTGTCGTTGCGAAAAAAGCGCCGACTAAAAAGCCGCGCGATCTAACCGGAACCGGCTGTGTCTTGCTCGTAGAAGACGAGGATGCAGTGCGCAGCTTCGCTGTGCGGGCACTTGAATTACGCGGTTATAAAGTCCTCGCGGCAGCGGGCGGTGAAGAAGCTCTTGAGATTGTTATGGAAGATCCCGACGCAATCGACCTGATTGTGTCTGATGTTATTATGCCCGGTATGACCGGCCCCGATATGATGCGTAAAGTTCGCGAAGTCCGTCAGGATATTTTGTTTATCTTCATATCAGGCTACGCCGAAGACGCTTTCCGCGAGGAAATGCTGGAAGACGAAAACTTCCGCTTCCTACCCAAACCGTTCTCGCTGAACGACCTCGCCGTTAAGGTGAAAGAAGCCTTCGACGAGGAATGAGATAGGCAGTCATGGATGTAGATTATTCCGCATCCATGACTAACTTTTGTGGTTTGCCTTATCCGACTTCAACTTGTGGCAAGCCATCGGTTGACCATTGAAACCCATACATTTCTCTGACGGCATCGATTCTCGTTCCGCTTCGCGAGGCCCAAACAAGATGCTGTTTTACGGCCTCCCGCACTTCACGCCCATCGAGAGCAGAGAATGCCGCCGCGCAGAGGTGTTTAGGCAAGGTTTTTTGTGCTGCGATTGCAAAGTCGCGTCGCTCCTTATCTTCATGTTCTTCAACAAAGGCCTCTACTTGATTCGTATGATTTGAAAGAGCGTTTTCGACCTGTGACTGGTAATCCAGCAGCCTTGCAGCCGCGTCTGGCGTTATCAGTGGGATTACGTCATCGACTGCGTTGGTTAAGACCCACGCCAATACGTTCTTCTCACTATGTAACCCGGCGAAAGCACGGTGACGTAGTACGTAAGCATCGGCTTTTATCTTTACACGGTGTCCGTCATCGAATGCGATGACATATCCTTCGACGTCCTCCAGCGCTCACCCTACACGACTCTCGGTGTTCGAGTTGAGTGACGCTTGATCCGCTTCCAAGGTTTGAAGGCGTTTTCGTCGCCTGCCCTGAGGAAGTTTCGGAGCAGATCGAAGCCGGTTCGGAACCATGATTTTGCGAAGTAGCCAT
>CALKIZ010000035.1 GCA_937995735.1 uncultured Neomegalonema sp.
TCGGTCTGAGCGACGATTGGACGATCAACGGGCAGAGTAACCTGGTCTCACTCTGTCTCGGTCTTCAGCGGGTTAACAAAACATGAAGTTAACAACCAAAACCGGATAAACTCGGTTAACTCAGCTCTTTGCGACAAGCCCTCGCAGAACGCCAATCTGATTGAAGAAGCCAAATTAAGCTGCCATGCTCGACGTGATCAAACGGGAGCGGCTTATCAATGTCAGAGAATCCACAAAGCGGATTTGCACGCCAATGGCATTATCGCCCCGATGTGCCGATACAAACCTCGCCTTTATTTTCGTGGCCGCCCGAACCGAAACGGTTAGCGCGGTGGATCGGAGATCGCTGGTTTGCGCTTGGTGAAAACGCCGTACTGGTTATTCTGGCAACACTCTGCTGGATGTTTTTGCAACCGTCCCTCGAGGACACTAAGAGTTTTGCCGTCGGTTGGATCGCCACGATGTACGCGCGAAACTTTATCCTTATCGCCGTTATCGCAGGGGGATTGCATTGGTATTTCCACAGCGAGAAAAAACAAGGCGAAACCCTTAAATTCGATCCGCGTGAAACCCAAGCAACGGGCAGAGTTTTTACCTTCGGCAGTCAACTGCGCGATAATATGTTCTGGACGCTTGGCAGCGGCGTTTTCTTCTGGACCACGTTTGAAGTTTTGATGTTCTGGGCAATGGCGAACGGCTATGCGCCAGTGCTGCTCTGGTCAGACAATCCTGTATGGTTTGTATTATTACTTTTGCTGACGCCAATTTGGATATCATTCCATTTTTATTGGATACACCGTTGGCTGCATTGGCCACCACTTTATCGTATCGCCCATGCCCTTCATCACAGGAACACGAATGTTGGCCCATGGTCGGGATTGTCGATGCACCCCATCGAGCATTTAATGTTCTTCAGCTCTGTCTTGATCCATTGGGTTGTCGCGGCACATCCAATCCACATCCTGTTCCATATGCAGCATCAGGCCTTAACCGCTGCGACCTCTCATACTGGTTTCGAAGGTTTAGTCGTCCGGGATAAAAATCGCCTCGCGCTCGGCACGTTTCATCATCAAATGCATCACCGGTATTTCGAGTGTAATTACGGCAACTTAGAAGTCCCTTGGGATAAATGGTTCGGCAGTTTTCACGATGGAACCGAAGCAGGACATCGCAAAATGACAGAGCGACGCAAACGCCTTTCACAAAAATAAACCGCAGGCGGCAGCTTTAATTCTCAAGCGAGAAATTAATTAAAATGCAGCTAAAATTTTTCATCCTTTAATATGATCCGTTAACCAATAGTCGTTCAAACACGCCTACATTGAGTTAATCTTGAATTCAATCTGGGGTGAATAATGAAAAAGTTTTTACGAACGACGATATTTTTAGCGCTTTGGACTGGGGTATACACAACGTCCGTAAGTGCTTCGTCATTGAAAATAATGGGAAATGACGGAACTTATGTCGAGACATATAATCGGGTGACTCTTGAAGCCTTAGGAATGCATTCAATTAAAACCAAGACTCCTTGGACCAACGGAGTGACTCATTTTGAGGGTGTAAAAGTTAAAGACGTCCTCGAGAAAGCCGGTATCAGCACAAAGCCCGTTACAGCGATGTCATTTGATGATTACGCTATTTCTATCCCGGCAAAGTTTATCGAAGAACATGATCCAATTATCGCATCACGCATGAACGGTCAGGTTATGACGATGAAAGATAAAGGTCCTTACTGGATCATGTTTGACCTTGATAATGTTTCTGAAGAAAAAGCAATCGAGCTACGCGCTTTTTCCGTCTGGCATCTCGTAGAATTCGAGGCAGAGTAAGATCATGTCGCTAGCAGGCATTTTTGACCGCGTTATCGTTATTGGAACGATGGTTATTCTATGCGTGTTGTTAGCGTTTGCTGCATTCACTTTTGAGCGGTCCTCACAAATGGATGTTAGCCGTTCGAACGAGGTGGTCTTTGCCTCTTCACGCCTGATTAACAATTTCGATGCGTTACGCTTCGCTGCGAAACAAGCGTCACTAAGTGATCCGGCTTTGTCCGCAGAAGACTTGTCCAATAGATTTATCATCACACATACGCGCGTACAGAATTTCAAAAACGGCGAAATGAAAGATGAAACTGATCCCACAATCCAAAAATATATCGGGCAACTAGATGTCGTCCTCGAAAAAATTTCGAACACAATAGAAGATCCAAGCTGTAACAATATCTGTCGCGGCGAAATAATATTATCCGAGACACAGCGGGCAAAACGCATCGTCATTAAGTTACGGGGACGTGGACTTGTACTAGACAGC
This sequence comes from uncultured Neomegalonema sp., assembly GCA_937995735.1. Classification (GTDB taxonomy): domain Bacteria; phylum Pseudomonadota; class Alphaproteobacteria; order Rhodobacterales; family Rhodobacteraceae; genus JAHDDY01. The sequence goes on from CALKIZ010000035.1 coordinate 2,311, forward strand.
CAAATGCGGCGTGCTGTTGATGAGTTCAATGCCGCTACGATTTCTCGTATCTTCATCGGCAGCATCGCGTTCATGGCATTCACCGGACTCCTCGCAGTCTATATGACGCACAAGAATCACGTCCTTCGCGTTCAACAAATCCAATTGACGGAAAGCCAGCACCGTTTGGTTGAAGTAGGCCGGTATCGTGCTCAGTTCCTTGCGGGAATGAGTCATGAATTTCGAACGCCCCTCAATGCGATTAAAGGGTTCGCACAACTCATCACAATTTTAAAAGCCGACATGCCACGGGAAAAATTACTCGAATATATTACCGATATTGAAAAGTCTGCGAATGATCTCGAAAACACAACAAATTCCATTCTTGATCTTTCGAAAGTCGATGCCGGAGCCTTCGATCTCTACGAAAGAGAAGTCGATCTGGTTGAGCTGATTGAAGACGTGAAAAAACAATTTGGTGTCAGTTCAAATAGTAAACGTCTGGTTTTAGAAACACCTCTAACTGTATCTGCATATTGCGATCCTAACGCGATTAAACGCTGTGTTCAGAATATAGTTTCTAATGCACTGAAGTTTTCCCCTGATGATACGCAAATAAAAATTGCGCTAAAAGACTTTCCCCAAGGGATAAAGATCGCTGTTACCGATCAGGGGTGCGGCATTCCCAAAGAGGACATCGAGTCCGTTTGGAAAGTTTACTCACGCTCCAGCTATACCCGTGTTTCCGATAAGCAGGGATCAGGTTTAGGTCTGCCGATTATCAAAGCATTGATCGAAGCGCATGGCGGCACGGTTAAATTAGAAAGCACAGTAGACGTCGGAACTACCGTCATCGTAACACTGCCTCCGTCGCGGAAACTCGCAACAAAGAATGCGTTAAAAGAAGTCGCATAAGAAAAAGCGCTCTATAATTCTTCGCGCGCTTTGTACTCGCCCCAACGCAGTGTTGCCTTTGCCCCGAGCGAAGAAATCAATTTGGGTGGCAAACGGGATGGCGGCGCTTGATCTCTAAATTCCGTAACGGCTTTTGACTGGACACCGCTGGCAAGATCTGCCGCCATCATTCCTGAATACGTTCCGCGCGCTACGCCCAATCCGTTCTGACATCCAGCAGCGAACAGGCCTTGTTCCACTTCACCAAAAGCACTGGTTCCGTTTCGACTAAGGCACAACAATCCGCCCCAACGATGTTCCATGTCGACATCTTTCAGCATCGGGAAACGCGCATCAAAGGAACGGTCATGCGTGATACCCATATCTGCCACGCTTTTCTCATTGATCGAACGAGAGGGCGCCCATGCAACTCGGTTCCTAATGATGAGCCGTGTGCCGCCAACGCCAGAGACTTTCCGAACCGTTGTCCCCATCGGATCAGCGGGCGTAAATCCCCAAACAGGCGCACCGCCAAGCTGTTGTTCCTCGCTCTCTGACAATGCGCGTGTAATAGAGGCAAAGAGAAAGATATGTATCAAGCGGCGCTTGAAGAATCCGAAACTCTCCAAATGACCATTAACTGTGAGGATCACATTGGGCGCTTTGATCGTGCCACGGGGTGTCGTGGCGACCCACACCGCTTGATCGCGCTTAAGGTCAATGACCGGCGAGTTTTCAAATAAGGAAACATCTTGCAAAGCCAAACCCACCGCCATTTCTCTTGCAAAGAGAGCCGGTTGCAACATTGCCGTACCGGGTGTGTATAGCCCGCTTTGATAATAGCTCGATCCACTCAGTTCGCGCATTTGCACGGCATCAAGCAACTCGTGCTCTTCGCCCATTACCCGAAGGTGAGCAGCATAATCTTCGTTATGCTTGGTTCCCTTTGCAGTCGCAGCCGCATTCGTTTTACCCGATTGAACAAAAGTTTCTGCACTGAAGCGGTAATCGCTGGCAGCCTCTGCTGCAAAAGCAATGGCAGCGCGGTTTTGTACAGCTTCGGCACGATCCTTCTCAATCGCCCCTGCATAATCTTCTGATACAAGGTTATGAGGCAGGTCAATCATGAAGCCAGAATTGCGACCCACTGGCCCTTCCGCAATCCGTCGCGCCTCAAGTAAAACGATCCGGTCTTTCGGATGCTTTTGCCGCAAACGCCTTGTAGCTGCAAGACCGGCAAAACCCGCGCCGATGATCAACCAATCTGCGCCTCGGTTTTCTTCAAGTGTTGGGTATGTTTTTCCCGTCGGAAGAATTGCATCCCAAGCCGCTGGTCCGGGGTCATAAGGCAGCTGCGTCACTTTCATGGTAAGCTCAGCTTTGCCATGCGCCCACCATCAACCTGATAAATTTGTCCAGTAATGAACGACGCATCGTCCGAGGCAAGAAAAGCAACCATCGCAGCGACTTCTTCAGCACGGCCCGTTCGCCCTATCGGATGAATACCGCCGATAGATTTTCTGAACTCCATAGGATCGGGCATGGAATCGATAAAATCATTGTTCAGCTCTGTATCGATCCAACCGGGAGCAACCGCATTGCAGCGAACACCCTCGCCGCTATGATCCACCGCTACAGCGCGGGTCAACCCATGCAGACCGGCTTTTGATGCACAATAAGCGGGATGACGCGGGTTAGACCCGATGCCTTCGATTGACCCGATATTGACGATGCTTCCCTCGACCGTGCGCAAATGCGGCATGGCAAACTTGGTCAATAAGAAAGGAATGGTCAGATTGATTTGCAGCGTTTGGGTCCATGCCTCAAAAGTTGTTTCTTCAACAGACCCTTCTTCCATCACACCGGCATTATTTACAAGTACATCAAGCCGACCTGCTTTTTCGATAATTTGGCCGATTACATTTTCAGGGACGTTTGAGTCAGAAAAATCCGTATGAATGGTTTCAAACACACTATCGCTGCGCTGTGCCGTGAAAACCTGCGCGCCCTCATCTGCAAACCTTTGAGCACAAGCTAAACCAATACCACGACTGGCTCCGGTGACGAGTACGACTTTATCTGTAAATCGGGTCATCCAACCGGCTTTCCGCCATTCACCTCAATCAGTGCGCCGCAGATATACCGCGACTCTTCGGAGGCGAGGAATATGACGACATCCGCGATTTCTTCTGGTGAGGCGACGTGGCCAATCGGAACGGTCTTACCGAGGTCAGTGATTGCCGAGTCAGGATCAAATCCGCGCATCTCAAACCCCGTGCGGAGCATTGGTGTGTCGACTTCGTTGGGGCACACCGCATTCACGTGAATACCCTGATGCGCATGGTCGCGGCCCATACATTGCGTGAGCGAGGCGACCGCAGCTTTGGTCATACAGTAAAGCGCATGATCCGGCCCCGGATGAACGCCCCAACAAGAAGCTGTGTTGACAATCGCTCCACCACCAGTCTCCGCCATGATAGGAATGGCCGCACGGCATAGTCGGAACGGAGCCTCGACATTGACAGCAACCGAGATGGTGAAATCTTCATCCGTGCTGGCAGTGACAGGACCGCGCCGCATGATACCGGCATTGTTAATCAGAATATCAAGCCCGTCCATCGCCTCCGCCGCGTGCATTGGCAAGGCATCCGCATATCCCGCATTGGTGAGATCACCCGTTAAGGCGTGATCCGCCGCTGTACCGGTCAGGTCGAGGTCAGCCGCCGCGACCGTCGCGCCCTGGGCTTGAAGTCGTGCAATAATTGCGGAGCCAATGCCGCCCGCCGCGCCGGTTACGAGAGCTTTTTTCCCTAATAGTTTCATATCTTCATCCGAATGATGCGACAGGCGCACCGAAGGCGTCCTCGTCCGGCGTCACCCCGAGGCCCGGTCCGCTTGGGACAGCAATATGACCGTTCTCAATCTCGATACCGTTTTCAGAATCGTAGTGGCCGTCGATATAGGACGCAGCGATCCAGACGCCTTCGCAGAGGTGCGGCTCTACCGTTGCGCCGATATGGGTGCAGGCGGCGGCGATAAAGTCTCCGCCCCAACTGTCATCGCTCGTATGCGGCATTGAGCGTGCTGCACAAATCTCCCGAAAAACACTCATCGGATGCAAGCCGCCAATACGTGTGACTTTCATTCCGAATCCGTCACAGATGCCGGTTCCCGAAGCACGAATAACTGTCGCAAGATCGACCGCATTTTCATCAAGATAAATCGCATGACTCACTTGCGCGCGAATGGAGGCGATTTCTTCGATTGTATTGCAGGGCTGTTCGATGATGAATGGAATGTCTTGGCATTCGCGGCTAGCTCTCAACACATCGCGTGTTGTCCATCCCCGATTACCATCGACAGCGAGCCGCATGGTCGGGCCGACCGTTTCCCAAACTTTTCGGATCGTCTCTATATCAATGGCGACATCACGCCCGCCGACTTTGATTTGAAGACGGGGATAGCCTTCGGCTTTTTTGTCTTTCGCGAGCCGCGCAATATCATCCGGCGCACCGACCCCGGTGGGATAATAGGACGGCACGCGCTCTGTCACGGCTCCACCGAGCAGATCGCAGACGGGGACGCCGTAATGTTTGCCGAGCACATCATGCACAGCAATATCTATTGCGGCCTTCGCGTAATTATGCCCATTGAGCAGATCGTTCATCGCGCGGTGAACCGCGAGGGCATGAGGTATCTCTTGGCCAATCAAACCTTGGCCCATCGCACTCAAAGCTGCGCGCGCACCTTCTGCATGGGCTTCGGCATAGGTCGGACCAATCGGGCAAGTCTCGCCCCAACCAACCAAGCCGGTATCGGTTACCAGCTTCACAATGGTGGTATCGAGCGCATACACATTCGCCCGCGCCATCGTGTAGGGACCGCCAACAACGGGCAGGTCTTTTTGATAGATATGGAGTTCTTTTATCTTCATATCAGTGTGTGTTGTTCAGCGCGTCTTCAGCGGGGATTTCCCGCTCGCGCCGTGCGATATAATCGAGCAACGCATCGTTGACGCCCTCGTCCAGTTTGGGTTCTTCATAAGCGGCGAGTGTTGATTGCGCCGATTCCAGCGCACGGGTTGTGGCGTCTTTTGATCCATCCGCGACCCACTGCTCAATCGAGTTATTATCGAAGAGTTTCGGCATGAAAAACGCGCTTTGGAACTTTTCCAGCGTGTGAGGATGGCCGAGGTAATGACCGCCCGGACCAATATCGGGAACCGCTGATAACGCCTCGTCAAAGTCGTCCCAGTTGATACCTTGCGCCATGCGATAACCCATCGCGCATTGTTCGGCGTCGAGCATAAACTTGGCGACAGAACAATGCATTCCAGCCTCGTTCCAGCCAGCGGAATGCCAGATATAATTCGCACCGCTCATCAGCACGGCCATCAAAGTCGTCGCGCTTTCGTATCCGGCTTGAGCATCGAGAGTCTTCGCGCCGCCAAGCGTGTTCGAGGTTCGCCACGGCACATCGTAATAGCGCGCCATTTGTCCAATCATAAAGTTCATCAAGCTGATCTCTGGCGTCCCGGCCATCGGCGCACCGGAGGCCATTGAAACGGTCGAGAGGTAATGACCATAGATTGCCGGACAGCCCTTTCGTACGACTTGCGTGTAGGCGAGCGCTGACAGCGCTTCGGCATTAAGCTGCGCCACCGCCGCAGCAGTCGATGCCGGGGTGTTTGCGCCGCCCAAAACGAACGGGCTGCATAGGACCGGCTGGTTGCGGCGGTTAAACGCGCGCATCGCACCGAGCATGACCTCATCCCAAACCAGCGGCGAGTTTCCGTTGCAGTTGCCGGTGACGACGGTATGCGTTTCGAGGTATTCCTTACCGAATAGAACCTCACACATATCGAGCACGTCTTCGGCGTTTTTGGGCGAGGTGGTCATCCCCATGAACGTCTTGTCGCTGTGCTTCATCGACGAATAGGTAATGCGTAAATGGCGATGCGAGATCGCGTGGTCCATCGGCTCGACAATGTGGTGCGCCGAAGAATGCAGCGCAGGCATCATATGCGAGAGCTTATGGAACATCGCCAGATCATCGAGCGTCGGCGCGCGGCGCTTGTCTTCCAGATCGCGCAAATACGGTGCGCCAGTCATTGGAATGAAAATGGATTTCGGACCGCCGAGCTGCACCGTCTTTTTCGGATCGCGCGCGTGGAGCGTAATGTCGGACGGGATCGACGCGATAAGCCCGCGTACTAATCCCCGATCCAGATGCACACGGTCATCGTTGCGCACATCCGCGCCCGCTGCCTTCCAATCGCGGATGGCTTCATCATCACGAAAAACCACGCCGACATTTTCGAGAATATCCATCGACGCCGCGTCGATCTTTTCGACCTGCTCCGGTGACATAGGTTCGGTGAGCGGCAGGCCACGTGTGAGAGTGGGCAGCATCGTCTCCCGCACATCGGCCCGCATCGCCCGCCGCGATCCACGCCCACCCCGGCGGGCTTTGCCTTCCGCTTCGACGGTCATGTTGCCTCCATAAAGAACGCTGTCATTCCCGCAAACGCGGGAATCCACCTATCGGCAATTCCAAAAGCCATCGATTGCGAGGGAACAGATCCCCGCTTTTGCGGGGATGACGAAAACTCTGACTGTCGGATCGCGCCCCGCGATTCACGACCACCCCGACGGGCTTTGTCTTCAGCTTCGACGGTCATTGCGGTATCCACTTTGTACGCATTTTTCGGTAGGCCAGATATAAGATTATTGCGGCCCTACGCTGATAAGAATCAATCATATGGCCGAGCGCAATTTCCGGGTAAGAACTATCCCCAGTAGAGATTTCATATTTTTCGTATTGAAGTACCGTATAGTCACCGAAATTTCGGCCAAGAAAGCTCCTATATTTTCCATTGCCACTAGCAATTGGATGCCCACCTATTTCATTTCTCAAATTTCGAATTTCATACCATGCACTTCCGAGAGTCATTTTACTTGGACATTTACCAAAAAAGCTTTTGTAGATTTCTAAAATAGAATCCTGTTGGATAACTACCGATTGAAGCACACCCCAAAGTTCCGCATATGCAAGACCGAAGTCACTAGAGAACCCTCGCTTGCGATGCGCGTCGAGTGCACACTGAGCGTCATCGATAAGAAACTTCGCTGTGTAGTATGCTGCGAACTCATCATCATCTGAAAATCCGTTTTCGCGAAGCGCGCTCGTCTCGAACCGTTCATGAATTTTCATCCTAACTGCGCTTACCGATAACGGATTCATCCCACATTATCCCCGCTCGCCGGATCACTGAGGTCGATCCAGATTGTTTTCAGCTCTGTGTATTGATCATGGGCGTGGATACCGTTGTCGCGGCCTCCGAAGCCAGAGAGTTTATAGCCGCCGAACGGGGTTGAGATGTCGCCTTCGCCATAGCAGTTGATCGTCACCGTTCCAGCCTTGATCGCTCGCGCTGCGCGGAGGGCGCGTTTGCCATTAGCCGTGAAGATACTCGCGCTCAATCCATAGTCTGTATCATTGGCGGTGAGTATGGCTTCCTCAACCGAGGCGACTTCGATCACCGACAGGACCGGCCCGAAAATTTCTTCTTGCGCCAGTTTATTGCCAATCGGAACACCGTCGAAAATTGTCGGCTCCACAAACGTACCTTTAATCGTTCCGCCCGCCAGTGGTTTTTTGCCTTTGGGTTTGAGATAGCTGGCGACTTTCTTGGCGTGACCTTTGTCGATCAGCGCGCCGAGGTGATTGGCAGGATCGAGAGGGTCGCCGGTTTTCCAATCGCGAAGGCGCGCGAGGATACGTTTCATCAACGGGTCTTTGATTGCTTTGTAAACGATCAATCGCGAACACGCCGAGCAGTTTTCACCCATGTTCCAGAATGCGGCGTTGACGATATGCTCAGCTACAAGGTCGAGGTCTTCGGCATCTTCCAAAACAATCGCCGGATTTTTACCGCCACATTCCAGCACGACTTTCTTGAGATTGCTGTCCGCCGAATACCGCAGGAAGCGTCGTCCCGTTTCGGTAGAGCCGGTGAAGGATACGACATCGACATCCATGTGCATCCCAAGCGGCTCACCCACCGAAGGCCCATCACCCGGCAGGACTTGCAACACCCCGCGCGGGATGCCCGCTTCTGCCGCAAGTTCCGCAACGCGCAGCGCTGTCAACGAGGTTTGCTCGGCGGGTTTGACAATGACCGAGTTTCCTGCCGCAAGCGCAGGACCAATTTTCCATGCCAGCATCAACAGCGGAAAGTTCCAAGGCAGCACGGCGGCAACAACACCCACCGGCTCGCGCACAATCATCGCAACAGCGTCGTCGCCAGCCGGCGCGGTTTGATCGTAGATTTTATCAGCGGCTTCGGCGTGCCATTTGATCGTGTGTATCGTCTCTGGAATGTCGATAGTCTCGCAATCGCGGATCGGTTTACCGCTGTCGAGGCTTTCCATCACCGCCAATTCGCGGCGATTACGGGTGATGAGTTTGCACAAACGGATCAGAATGTCTTTGCGCTCGGACGGGTGCAGCTTTGCCCAATGCCCTTGATCAAACGCCTCGCGCGCTTTTTTAACGGCGAAATCCACATCTTTGCCATTGCAGGCCGCAATTTCGCAGATCGGTTTGCCAGTCGCAGGGTTGATGGTTTTCAGCTTCGCACCTTTGCCTGCTTTGTATTTTCCGTCGATAAAGGCGGCGCGGGGGAAATTAAGATCATCGGCGATGGCCTGATACTCGGCGCGGGTCAGAAGATCGCTCATACGGTTTCCCCTCGTTCGATGGCGGCGAGCGCCGTGTTCATCGTGCGGATGACCTCGGCCAATTCGCGCTTGTCGTCTTTGTTGAGTGGTTGCAGCGGGCGGCGGGGCGGTCCTGCTTCGACACCGCGCAGTGTCAGGCCGTGCTTGATGCATTGCACGAACTTGCCGCCTTGTTCGAGCACCCGCATTAAGGGTAGCATCGCTGACATGATCGCGCGACCTTTGGTAAAGTCGCCCTCAACTGCGCAGGCTTGATACAACGCGATATGGGCTTCGGGGGCAAAGTTCGACCCCGCACACACCCAAGACCGCGCGCCCCAAGCAAAGAACTCCAGCGCCTGATCATCCATGCCGCAAGACAGCGCGATATGCGGATAATCGCGTGCCAGCATGTGCAATCGATTTGGATCGCCAGAGCTTTCTTTGATCGCACAAAAATTCGGCGAGCGTCCGAGACGGTCGAGCGTTTCTTCGTCCATGTTCACGCTCATCCGGCCCGGATAATTATAGAGCATCGCAGGCATATTGGCGGCGCGGTCGATGGCGAGGCAATGCAGCGCAATCTCTCTGCCGGTCGGATAAGCATAAGGAGGCGTGGCAATCAGCAAAGCATCTGCACCGATCCCCTTCGCTGCCTCTGCAAAGATAATGCTGTCTTCCGTGCGGATCGCGCCCGTGCCAACAATCAAAGGCAATCGCTTGCCAATGATCTTTTTCGCGAGTGCCATAAGCTCAATACGTTCATCGGTGGACTGCGCGTAATACTCGCCCGTGGTCCCGGCGACGATCAAGCCATGCACACCTTTATCTATCAGAAACTCAATCGCCTCCGCAAAAGCATCGCGGTTGATTGAGTGATCCTCATAATAAGGTGTGACGACGGGAGTATAGATGCCTTCAAACTGCATCGCGAACCTCTGGGTTTACCGGCAAGGGATCAGGACGAACGTAAAGGTCCATACGGTCACGGGAGAGCGCCCAATGATCAAGCGTTAAAGTCACCGCGCGCGACGGGTCACGGGCTTCGAACGCATCAATCATGTCATCATGCTGCTCACACGCTGTCATAATGCGGGTGCGTTCATCTTTGTTGCGCGCTGCATAAAATGTCTGGCTCATGCGGGTGTGATCAATCAATAAGCGTTGCAGGCTGGGCGAGAGATACGGGCTGTCCGCCATGTCGCCGATAGTCTCATGCAGCTTGTGATTTGAAATCGCCATATCGCGGGGATGACCAGCCTCCACCGCCAGACGGAAGTCACGCTGAATATCGCGCAAGGTGGAGATTTTTGCAGGATTGGCATTTTCAGCCGCCAACCGTGCAATGGATGCATAAATCATCGGCGCGGTTTGAAAGAAATTGCGCATCGTGGTGATGTCCATTGAAGAGACACTCGCCCCACGATTTGGCTCGATGCGCACAAAACCTTCGCCAGCAAGACGGTGCAGGACTTCACGCAATGGCGTTCGCGAAACATTATGTGCCTCGCAAAGCGATACCTCATCCAGCGCACTTCCCGGCTCGATATCAAGCTGGAGAATTTGCCAGCGAAGCGTGTCAAAGAGTTCAGTCTTTTTCATATTGATACTTAACGGAGCCGCGATAAAATTGTGTACAATATGTATTTTTATGAGTCAATGCGACGATAATTTTGCTTTAGAATTCGCAAAATGCGAGTCAATTTGCTTAACGTTCTGCGACCTTGCTCCTCAACTATTCGATAGTCCGACTGGGCAGGCTCATCAGAAGTTCTTGGTATGGTTGACTTAACAAATCTGCTTTGCCTCAATTTTTCAAAAGAGTAGTCTTATATTATTGTTTCAGTTTATGAATAGAGATTCACAAAAATCATACCACACTCAATAATTGAATCATAAATTTATACTTTCCGGATTTTTCATGGCGCAAAAATCCATAGAATCTCAGGCACAAAGATTGCTGAATATTAACCAGTTCGGGTGTCTGGTATCGCAAAATTTTGCCCCCCCTCGCGATGCCGGACATTCCGATCTACCTGACTTATAGACTACCTGTGAACGGGAGCGAGTCATGCCGCTCCCGTTCGCCCTCCAAAATACCCTGCCTAGGAGCAACCTGTGGCCGATATTCTCCTGATGGAAGATACTGAAGCGCTACGCAGGGTTTTGTCTTTTGCACTCCGCGAAGACGGACATGATGTTATCGACAGCGGGGATGGCATGATTTGCTACGATCAAAGTGTCATTGCGAAAACGCAGCTTATGATCACCGATATAGATATGCCTAAAGTCAACGGTATCGAAGCAATCCTGACCGCACAAAAGATTCAACCGAACCTCAAAATTATTGCGATGTCCGGGGCTGGTATGGATGACATTGACGATTATTTGAATGCCTGCATTAGCCTTGGTGTGAGTAGTATTCTGCAAAAACCGTTTGAGCCGGACGAGCTTTTAAAATCCGTCCGTACATTGCTTCCAGTTCAAGGAGCTAAATCAAAATGACCGAAGCCGACCGGAAAATACGCGAAACTGTTATTGAATTCGCAAGCTGTCTTTACGGAGGTGCATGGCGCGAGCGTCTTGCAGAAGTTTCCGGAATGCCGAAGCGTGTCGTTGCGGATTATTTCCGGTTCGGCAAAACAATACCACGGGAACTATCGCTCTCAATGTTACGCGCGATACAAAATGATGCTGAAGCGCAAATTGCCGAAAAACAGGCGCTGTGCGAACGTATCAAATCTTTACGAACAAACGTGACAACAAAACCGTCAGATGTTGAGAATACCACTATAAACGTAGTCGGAGATCTGAGATTATTAGCGTCCACCAAAACCTTTCAGGCAGAAGATGCGCCTGATCACGCCTTTGATGGCGTAAAATCCGCAACGAAAGCTCGGCCCCATATTCGCTCCAGTCGCATAAAGCAAAGAGCACCGCTTAGATTGGTCGTCTCACGGAACAACTAACGCGCACGAGATATAACGGCCCTCCGTTTCCAAAGGGCCACTCCATTTTAACGACATCATGTGTCAATCCGGCGATACATGACATCGGTGCGGAGCACGGTTACGAGCCTCTCATAAAGAGACTTGTCCGTTTAAAATCGTCAATCATGAACGATCATTGTTGCGCACAGAGAGCAAGCACTCGCTGCGAGCCATTAACTGTTTACTGTCGCATCTTCTAAACCCATCCGCTTACTCAAAAACATCGTAACTACGGCCATTGAGCCTATCCCCAATTTCCGGACCGGGTGCTAAATTAGAAAGAGCATCTGGAGAGCGACGGGAATGGGAACGACGAAGCGACGGAATTTCACGCCGGAGTATAAGGCTGAGGCGGTTGAACGGCTTAACGAGCCGGG
>CALKIZ010000036.1 GCA_937995735.1 uncultured Neomegalonema sp.
GACCAAGGCAAAGTGGTTCGATGATCGACCATTGATGATCCGTCAGTACAAAGCGGCTGCAATCCATAATTCCCTCCCTGTTCGGGAGGATGAATCAGAAAAATGCCGCTTTGGGAATCCTAACTGTCAACAGACCCTAAAGCACTGTCACGATAAAGCTGAATACCTGCCGCAAAGTGATCAACCGCTACACCAGCTCTTGGCATGGGAGAATATCTGAGTTTCAATTCATTGAAGCCGACACTCCTGTGCGTCAAAATAAATTAAAGTCCTGCACGCTTTAGGCCTTCGAAGAAATGCGCCATATCGTCCTCATATTTGTCAGGCTGTACGGCAGCCCAGAGGGAGACATCAAAATTTGGATGCGCTTTCCTGATATAGTCGGCCTCCATGCGCGCTTGTGTGTCTTTGCCTAGATAAGCATAGCTTGCCGCAAGCAGACGTCGCCCCTCCGTGGGGTTTTGCATTGTCTGGATGGTGTGGATAGCGTCTTCGTATTGTTTTAAGTTAAAGTATGCGCCCCCTAAGTGCCAAATATATTGGTCTGGGTAAAATGGATTCAGACGCATTGCCTTTTTCAGCAATTCAATGGCCTCTTCAGACCGTCCGGAATGCGCGAGAGCATCTGCCATGTCGGACATCAAATCGGCGTCGTTTGGATTCAGCGCCAATGCTCGTTCGTAAGCTCGGATCGCCTTATCGTTCTCCTTGCGATAAAGATGTGAAAATCCCAATTCTCCATATCCACGGGCGTCTGATGCATCTATTTCGATGGCCACCTGTGCAAGGTTCAATGCGTCATCAAGAGTTGCGTCGCGTTTTTCCGCCCATCCGTAACGCCAGTCGAGATTAAGCGTCCGTGATTTTGCGGATAAAGCTCGGGCATAACGTGGATCTATAGTTAAGGCCGCGTTATACAGACCGCGCGCTTGTCTGATTTCCGCTTGTGTATACCGGAAAACATGATTCTGCCCTTTTAAAACAAATCCATATGCTTCCAGGCTTGTTGGTGGAATCTGACGCAGCCGTTCTCGCTCTGAGGCTTCGATCTGAGCGGCGGTCGTTGATACAACAATCTGCGTAATCTCATCTTGAAGATCAAAAATATCCTCGATATCGCGATTGTATTGATCGCCCCAGATAATTTTTTCGCGCTGCGCATCGAGTAATTGGAGCGTCACGCGAATTCGTGTGCCTGATCTTCTGACACTTCCATTTACGACGTAGCGAACGCCTAATTCACGGCCAATATTTGCCGGAGGAATCTCTCTATCGCGGAAAACCGATGCGGAGCCACGTGCAATGACAAAGAACTCATGAAAGCGGGATAAGTTTGTTGTTATGTCATCTGAAAGACCTTCTGCGAACCAACTCTCATTCTGATCACTGCCTTGAAAATCGAAAGGTAAAACAACGATTGACTGATCTCTGATCGACTCAAAATTTGGGCCTTTCAGGTCATTTCTCAGTGCCGTTGTCATAGCAGCACTTTCTGCATTTTCATGTACCTGAAAGACGTCTACGGACTTACCAATATTTTTGAATTCCTGTGCGCCAAGATATTCATATCCGAATGCGAGCTTAGTGCTGACGTCTTCATAAACCGCACCTGAGATGCATATACGGCCAGGCTGTGCGAATGATTCGATACGCGAGGCTATGTTTATGCTGTCACCGCTCATCTCATCATCATCTAAGAGAACGTCGCCAAGATTTATTCCGATGCGAAATTTTACCTGTTTGGTGATATCAATACCGTTATTTCTTTCGGTTAGTTTTTTCTGGACTTCCACAGCGAAAGAGACAGCATCTACAGCCTGATCGAATACTAAAAAGAGCCCGTCACCTGCAATGTCGACAAGTTCCCCGGAGTAATCGTTAAGCATACCGCGAAAAATCTGAATTCGATCTTTGACAGCTAATGCAGTGTTCAATTCATCTTGAGACATCATACGACTGTAATTCGCCACGTCAGCGAATAAAGTTGCAATACGACGCCTGCGGAGTTGTATCTGGGGAGAACTGGACATGTTGTTCAATAAACTGATGGCAATTAATCTAAGTCGTGGTGCAGTGTGATTGTAACTTTTCTGGTCGTTTCCAATTTTTTTTTGATAGCACTACGAACCTCCGGCCATTCAGAGTTTAACAGTCCAACTTGTATCAAATCTTTGTGCTTCCCATTAGAGTACCAAGCCTCGCGAAGACGGCCTTCTTCCTTAAAGCCCATCTTTGAAACAATCGCTTTCGTTGCGATATTGTCTTCGCGGAAATATGTCGTCAGCCGATGCAAACGAAGTGTTCCAAAAGCAATATCAATCAGCGGCAATGACATCGCTATGGCAAGACCTTTGCCGCGCATATTTTTGCCAACGAATATTGGAACTGTGGAATCCCCGTTAATGTAGTTTATCAATTCGAGGCCACATATCGCCGCTGGGTTCCGCTCGTGGTCTTCAACGATGAACCAAAGTGACTTCGGGGGAGAAGAATACTCTAATGATTTACTCCATGTTTGGCGCATGTGCTCGATGTTGACTGGTAGTGGCACATTACGGTCAAACATGCCGACGTCTTCAAAGTCGGTGAACCAAGTGGAAATCCGATCAATATCGACAATTCCCATGGGACGAAAAGAAAAGACATCTGTTGATTCTGCTTGCATTGTCTTTCCACTTTTACAACTTATCGAATTGTACATTTCAACCTATAGCTTATTCGAATAAATGAGATTTGTAACTAGGGTCTGTTGACGTTCAAGCGAGAAGAATCAGGGTTGCTGCATAAGCAACGAAGGCAGTGTAACTGGTATCGGTTTTACAGGAGCGCATGGCGATACCTCTGTTTTCCTTGATCTTCCCGAAGAAGTTTTCGATCA
>CALKIZ010000037.1 GCA_937995735.1 uncultured Neomegalonema sp.
GCCGCTCGAGACAGGATCATTCTGCCCGAAATCTCGCCTCAATCCGACGCGCTGCTCTCAACATGCTGCGTAAAAACCCTGAAAAGCTATCCATAAAGAGAAAACGTCTCAAGGCACTCATTAACCCACAGTTCCGCGACAGCATTATCGCCCGTTAACAATTTATGATTTTGCCCTACCGTCTGTTAAAGTGCGTGTTGAACTTAAATGTTATTTTATCGTATTCTGCCGATATTTGAGGGTAATTTCATTTCTAGTCTCACCCCCCAATCACCCCTTGCCAATCGTCCTTTCGCGGATCACTATCGGCTTATGGAAAGCACGAATGTCATACCCTTTCCGTAGTGTAGCGCCCCGGCTTTTGAGCTGGCAATCTTTCACCGCAAAGAGCCGGCTGTGATTTTATTACTCTACGGATAATTGGTCGCCGCCGGTGAATGGCGGGATTATGCCATTGATATGGGCCGTGATGTTGCGAGCCTCTCGGTGTTCCGGCGTATGGGGGAAACCCTGGTAATTATACCCGTCATCAAAACCTCAAAAAATCACCGGTTCCCGGAGATGCCTTGGATGAGAAAACGGCGAGATGATTATGCTTTTAGAGTCTATAGAACTCGTCTGTACATTTAATTTTATAGCTTAACACCAAGGCTCAAAAGTGTAGTAACTTTTGTTAATGGAAAAACATGACCTTAAAATCCTGATTGCAGACGATGATACGCGGCTGCTGCGATTATATGAATTTGCGCTTACCGAAGCAGGATACGATGTTATTGCCGTCGATTCAGGCGAAAAAGCACTTAATATACTTGTTTCTAAACAGATAGATGTCGCGATAACTGACATACAAATGGGCGGCAAAATAAGCGGCGTCAAAATAGCCGGACGCCGGGTCACTGATTACCCAGAGACGAAAATAATCGTTATTACAGGTATGACGGGATTATCGACTTCAGCGGTTGGTCGCGCAGGGTTGCCCGGTGCAGATGCCACTATTTTTAAGCCGGTTGAACCCCAAGACCTCATTTCAACAGTCGAGACAATATTACAGTAGAATTATGTTCGGATAGCATCATCTGTATGTAACAAGTTTGCGCGTCTCAAACAGCCCCACGATAAACCCGTCTCTTATTCTCGATTACAAGCGCTTGTTGTTGCTGAACTGTGCTGGTTAACTTTTGTTGCATCGCATGAATTTGCGCCATTCTTTCTGAGAGTTCGACAATCCCTATTGAGTCTTGGAATGGAGATGTCGTTTCGCGTGGTGGAAATTTGGTTGTGTTCAACATAGAATCGAGTCTCAAAATATATGCACTTGCAGTCTCGAGTTATTTACCGAGATGATTACGGAATGGTTTGGATTTTAGGTAAATAAACTATAAAGAATTGGCGGGGGCATTTATTACGGGATTTATATGTCCGCTCCTTCGATGCCCACAAAAACCTCCAATGAAAATTTATGCCGGATTGTTGCGATTGGCGCTTCGGCGGGTGGGTTAGAACCTTTCGAGCAGTTCTTTGACAACATGCGTGCGGATACCGGCTGTGCTTTTGTCATTATTCAGCATTTGTCTCCTGATTTTCGTAGCATGATGGATGAGTTGTTGAATCGGCATTCTGCAATGAAAATCAGCCGTGTCGAAGCGGGCATGAAACTCGAACCGAATACTATTTACCTTAACCCGCCCAGAGTCGATATGATCGTAGAAGACGGCGTCTTCGTCCTCAAAACGATACCATCGCGTACCACGCTTCACTTGCCGATTAATGTGTTCATGTCGTCACTGGCCCGTCAACAACGTGAGCGATCAATTGCGATCATTCTTTCAGGGACAGGTAGTGATGGCACGGACGGCGCTGTCGCTATTCGCGATGCGGGCGGGACAGTTCTTGTTCAAGACCCTGCCACCGCGAAATTCGACGGAATGCCGAATTCAGTGATGGACGCTTTAAATGCGGACGCTGTTGCTACACCAAAAGAATTAGCACTTCTGGTTTCCCGTCTGGCGCAAGGTGAACCGATAAGGCAAAATACCCCTGTACAGGATACAGAGCCAAAGGACCGGGTTTTTCAGTTGTTACGGGATCGTTTTGGAACCGATTTCAGCCACTATAAAAACGCGACAATTGAACGGCGATTACAGCGCCGTGCCGAGCTTATCGGATATAGTGAACTGAGTGCCTATATCCTAAAGCTCGAAGAGGATGATGAAGAAGCCGAAGCGCTTTACGCGGATTTTCTGATTGAAGTAACGGAGTTCTTCAGAGACGATTTAGCGTTCAAGGCGCTCAGAAAAGATGTTGTTCCTAAGCTCATCGACTCTATGTCCAGTGCGCGTCCTCTCCGCATTTGGATACCGGGTTGCGCCAGTGGGGAAGAAGCCTATTCAATTGCGATCTGTCTGGCTGAAGAAGCCCGCAAAAGTAATGTTCAGTTGAACGTAAAAATCCTTGCGACAGACATTCACCACCGTTCTCTCGAAGCAGCAAATTTAGGGGTTTATCCTGAAACGGCTCTCGAAAAAGTGCCTCAGGAATTGGTGAAGCGCTACTTCGAGCGTGTTGGTGATAACTTTCAGATTCGTACTTTCTTGCGACAGATGGTTGTTTTCAGTGTCCACAACATCTTGCGTGATCCGCCTTTCACAAAAATAGATCTCGTAAGTTGTCGCAATGTCCTGATTTATCTGAATGATACTGCGCAACAAAAGGCGCTGGCCTATTTTCACTTCTCGCTCATCAAAGGAGGCCATCTTTTTTTAGGGCCGAGCGAAACAGTGGGCGAGCTATCAAGCGAGTTCGAACTCATTGATCAGCGCTGGCGTATTTTCGTAAAGCGGCGGAACGTCCGTCTTATTGAGTCGATGACACAACTTCCCCGAAACGAAGTGGGAAGAAACGCTCTACCTATTACGTCCGCCGGCGTTGAGCCAACGATTGTTAGAGGTGACGCAAAACGTGTCTATGATCGCGCCCTTGACGTTGTTCTCAAAAAATACGCGCCCCCTGGTTTTCTGTTGAAGCGAACGGGCGAGATTGTCCGCGTCTTCGGCGAGGCGGGCCGCTTTCTTGAAATTGTCGAGGGAGATTTTTCTCAACGGCTTGATGATCTCATTCGCCAAGATTTGCGTGTTGTTGCGTCAGCAGCCCTTGACCGGGCCAAGTCGCCACAATTGCTCCCCTTTGAACGTATGGTCCGTTCGCGTGTTGTTGATGGCAAACAATCTTCGCTGACGGTGAGATTGGAAAGTGTGAATGACAGACGAAACGAAAATGATCTTCTCTTACTGACGATCAATGAAGAAGCGCGAAAAGTTACCATTCCGGATTTTAATGAACTGGAAGTTCAGACAGAAGATCTTGAAACTGTCACGCTCCTCAGACAACGCATCGAAGATTTAGAGCATGAATTAAAGGGATCGGAAGAAACCTTGCAAACAACGATCGAGGAGCTTGAAACCTCGAACGAAGAACTGCAAGCCACAAATGAAGAGTTGATGGCTTCTAATGAGGAATTGCAAAGTACGAATGAAGAGCTGCACTCGGTCAATGAAGAACTTTATACTGTCAGTGCAGAGCACCAGCGGAAGATTATCGAACTGACCGAAGTGTCAGGCGACATGGAACACCTCTTACAAGCAACAGAAATCGGCACGGTTTTTGTCGATTCCGATCTCAAAGTGCGGCGTTTTACACCTGCCGCAGTTCAAGCGTTCAACATTCTCGATCAGGATGTCGGCAGGCCGATCAGCCATATAACGAACCGTTTTGGTGATGCCAATCTAACCGACACACTGCGCCGGGTGATTGAAACCGGCGAGTCGGCTGAAAAAGAAGTGCAGCTGGGCGACTCTGTTATGTTGCTGCGTGCATTGGCTTATGTTGCATCCCCCGGAGAAGTTTCTGGGGCGGTTTTGACAACTGTGGATGTCACAGATTTGAAACTTGCGCAAAAAGACGCGCAGCGTCTTGCGACACGCTACGAAGGGATCGTTCAGGATATTGGTCACTTTATGCTGCGTTGGCGTGCAGATGACCAGAAGGTCACATTCTGTAACGATGCTTACGTCACCTTGATAGATCAGCCGCGTGAGCAAATCATGGGCCGTCCTCTCTCCTCGTTGATCCCGCGCGAGCAAAATGAAGCATTTCTGACCAAAATCGGGAAATTGAAGCCCGGCGAAGCCTCAAGTTTCCTTCTTAACATCGGTGACACATCCGGGAGGCCCATCTGGCACGAAGGAACCGTACGTGCGATCAGTGACGGAAACGGCTCTATTCGGGAATATCAGGCAATTGGCCAGGATATCTCTGAAACAACCGCGTATAATATCGCATTAGAAAAACTTTCCAAAATTCCTTACGAAGTCGAAAAGTCGTATGAAGAAAGTATCAAAGAACTACTAAGCATAGGCTCGGAATATTTTGGACTGCCTCTTGGGGTGTTTACGCAAATTGATGGACCAAATGCGATAGTTCAATCGGTAGTTGGTGGCGATGGCTTTGGTGCAAAACCTGGGACGGTCCTTCCGCTTAATCAGACATATGCTTCAAAATTCACGAGCAACCGCAAACCGCTATGTATTTCTCATGCATCTGCAACGGAGCTTCGAGAAACGGAGGCTTACCGAAACACTGGGATAGAGGCGTATATCGCTCATAAAATTTTTGTTGGTGCAAATTCTTACGGGGCCGTCAGTTTTGCGTCTCGCATACCGCGTTCTATACCCTTCAGTGAAATGCAGCTGAACATGATACGGATTATATCCGAATGGATTGGACGTCGGGTTGAATTACGCGGCGCTTATCAGGAGATTAAACGAAGTGCACTCGATATGGACCTCATCATGGGAAATATTTCATCCAAGATTTGGTTCAAAGACAGGCATAATAAAATTCTGAGACTGAATACGGCAGCAGCCATCGCTTCCGGAACAACAGTTGAAAAAGCAACGGGTGCAAATATTGCGAACTTTTTCCCTGCGATGGCTGGAAAATATCAGGAGGAAGACACGAGAGTTATTGAATCTGGAGAACCGAAGCTAGGGACTATAGAAGAATTATCTCCGAAAAAAGGGAGCAAAACTTGGGTTCGTACTGACAAAATTCCTTACAAAGATCCAATAACTGGTGAGGCCAATCTTATCGTTCTTGCGACGGATGTGACATCACAACGCGAACAAGAACAACGGGTTTATGATCTGAATGAAGAACTCTCCGAAAAAAATGAACGGTTATTGACCATCAACGATGGACTAAAACAATTCGCACACGTGGCATCTCACGATTTGCAGGAACCTCTGCGAAAGCTGATGCAATTCACAGAATATCTTGTTCAGGACTGTGCCGACGATCTGAGTAAGGATGGAAAATATTTTCTCAGTGTCATTTCTAATTCTGCGGACAGGATGAGAAAGTTGGTTCGGGACATTCTTTCTCTCTCAAGCGCCTCCGGGAATGAGATGAAGATTGCTGAAATAAACTTAGCGGCGATGATGAAAGAATTGAAAACGGATTTTGATGTCACCATATCCGAAACCGGCGCGAAACTTAAGATAGGAAAACTTCCAAAAATCCACGGCGACGCAACCCTTGTTGAGCAGTTGTTTAAAAACCTGATTTCGAATGGGTTGAAATATCAGGATCACGACAAAGACCCGGTTATTGAAATTAAAGGTTCAACCCGTGGCGATGAGGAAATTATAATCAGTGTTGCCGACAACGGCATCGGAATAAACCCGGAAAACATCGCTAAGATTTTTGACCCGTTCACACGCTTACATGATCGAAAAGAATTCGATGGAACAGGTATAGGGTTGGCTATTTGTAGAACAGTGAGTGACCGCCATGGATGGCATATTCGTGCTGAAAGTACCGTTGGAAAAGGAACAACTTTTAGCATCGTTATTCCGGTTCATAAATTTAAGCCATCATGAATCAGGCACTCAATGAACCGTTTTCGATCATTATGGTCGATGACGACGAAGAAGATATTTACACAATGCGCCGGGCATTTTCTTTATTTGTAGAGGATGTCCGTTTTGATGCATTTTCAAGCGGTGAGACTTTTTTCGGGTTTCTTGAAAAGCTGAATGATCAAAAAGAGCGCGACCCTGATATTGTGTTGCTCGATTTGAATTTACCGACAGTTTCCGGTTATGAAATACTTGAAAATTTTCGAAAAGGGCCAAAAGGCTTGAAAGGCAGTCTCGCACCCGTGATGATCCTTTCGACATCTGATACCGATGAAGATGCAAAGCGTTGCTATTTGCTGGGGGCAAATGCTGTGTTCACGAAACCTACTAATTTCGAAGGCACGCAGCGTATCGCCAGAGCCATTTTTGATTTCTGGCGCACTGATGGCATACGCCGGATTGGACGAATTACTGAAAGATCATAGAGACGGGTGTATACGCGCTTTAAAACATTTTGCGTTTACATTGAGACAACAATGTATCGAAGGGCTTGTACTCTTGGCATCGCTTTCGACTCAGCTTTAACGCAATGTGCTACAATTAGAGCCTTCTGAATTCTGCACGTGTTAAAGAGCATCAACATTCGCACATATCTCGGTGGGAATGTAAATCCTAATGAAATTCAGAATGCTTCGTATGCGCGACTTGCTAACCGGCATGTTTCCGAGGTTCTTTTATGCTAGTCTTGGCTTCATGGCGATCAACAATCCAAGTGCGATACCGCTTGAAGCGACGATTGCGGGCATCATAGGATGCAGCATCTGTTTTCGACAAATCAAGAAGGTCATCAATAAGCCTTGATAATTGCGAGCCGCTCTCGTGAATAATTTCTGAATAACCCTGATATACTTCAGGCATTTCAGCCGACAACGAATCTTCTTTCATGACTTGCGAGAAACCCAGGATGGCATTCAAAGGTGTTCGCAGTTCATTTCCCAGAAATTCTAAAAATTCAGATTTTGAGAAATGTGCAGCTTCTGCATTTTCACAATCCCGCTTCAAGCGTTCTTGATTCTCTCTGATTTGTTGCTCGATTGCGAACCGATTGATTGCAAACTCTAACGACCGGATGAGTGTAGCGCTTGTCATCGCGTTTTTGTCGATAAAATCAAAAGCTCCCGCTTTGAGTGCGGCGGCTTCGACTGTGCGGTCATTACTTCCGGTTAACATTACCACAGGAAGCGGGATATGGCCGTCGACCTCAGATAAAATGTCCACTCCAAATCTGTTTCCAAGATGATAATCTATTAACGCTGCGGCGTAGTCACCGCTTTTCAATGCTGAACAACCTTCATCAAAATTATCAATATGAATGAGTTCGTAGCGATGATCGTTTGCTTGGCGGATCATCCTGTCAGCAGCGTAAAAATCAGAAGGATCGTCATCAATAACAAGTACTTTCACCGGCCCTTCGTGAGATAATGCGACAGGTTCTATATGGTTAACTGATGGAGCTGGAAGCGATTTTAACATCAAAATATCTCAACCATAGGTATTTGTTAAATATGGTAACTTCCAGATTAATATCCTTTCAAATGGCTAAAAGAGTTTTAACAGGCTTGTTGTGAGCTTTAAATTTTGCAGAAATTTTACAGATTAAAAAATCCGGACTTGTGGCAAATATTGTGTTGTTCATCGGACGTTATGATTGGCATTTGAAACCGGTTCTCCCGAGGAGGAGATCTGCTATGATTGTGAATGCCCTTGCCGGGAAACTGAAGCGCCAGTCGAATGATGACTTCAAAGGC
>CALKIZ010000038.1 GCA_937995735.1 uncultured Neomegalonema sp.
GTCCGTCGATGGGATCGGTCGGCGATTGCTATGACAACGCCATGTGCGAAAGCTTCTTCGCGACGCTCGAATGCGAGTTACTCGACCGCCGAAAGTTCAAGACCAAAGCTGAAGCGCGGGTCGCCTGCTTCGAGTTCATCGAAGGCTGGTACAACCCCTCGCGTCGTCACTCGGCTTTGGGGTACAAGTCGCCAATCAACTACGAAAGGACCGTCACTGAGGGGCTAGAATCTCTAAGCCCATAACCGACCACCAAACAGGGGGAACTCCACTTGAACGATTGCGTGTCAATTGCGTGTCAGACAACACCGTTGACCTATCGCTAACCCATTGTAATGATTGGCGCACCCATCAGGATTCGAACCTGAGACCTCTGCCTTCGGAGGGCAGCGCTCTATCCAGCTGAGCTATGGGTGCTTCATCGCTCTGATAGCTCATCGGATTGAAGTGTGCAATCGGGTTGATGGTCGCGTCCCACAGTTGCTTTGCAAATGGCAGACTGGGTATATCCTTCGGGAGCTTGCGGGTATAAAGCTTACATCCATTTGACAACACCGAGGCTCAGGTCAAACGATGCTCAATGCGACCAAGGAATACGCCGCGATGAAGAAAAGTTGTCGCCATAACCGCGTGGACGATGGCGGCGAGGCTGGGGGTCTTCGATAAGGTACGCAACACCATGGCGCTGCACATATCCGATGGCAGCTTCTTTCGTGTCAAACTGCAATTTGACCTGAGAGTTCATGTCGGTCTGCCCGGTCCATCCCATCAACGGGTCAACGGGACGAGCCGACTCGGATGGAAACTCCACGGTCCAGCCTTTGGATTGACCCTGACCTGAGGTCATTGAGCTGCGTGCAGGCTGATAAATTCTTGCTGGCATTCAAAATCTCTAAATTTTTTGCGCGCGATCAGACTTCACGTCTATGCCGTGATGTCTGATCGCGCGCAAGCTCAGATGTTAGATTGGCCCAGTGCGCTAGGAGCGAGGGGGGTGAGGCTGCACACTACAATCAATTATCTGACCCTACATTTTAAACGTCATTCAAAGCGAAATGGTTCAAATAAAAATATACGATTTATGAATTTTACTCACCGCTAGGAGCTGTCGGGTTTATTGATATGGATTTTTATGACGGCCTTGAATGACTTAGAGAACTTCAAAGTCATGCTAGGCCATGATCAAATGAGCGCGTAGTTCGTTCTAAAATGTAAGAGGAAAAGCGATGATTGATACAGCCCTTCTCATCATTGATGTACAAAATGACTTCTGCCCTAGAGGAGCATTGGCTGTGGCAGAGGGGGATCAAATTGTCCCGTTGATCAATCAGCTTCAATCAAAGTTCCCATTAAAAGTGCTGACGCAAGACTGGCATCCGGCAGAGCATACGTCATTCGCTGGCAACCACCCGGATGCTCAACCATTTTCGATGATCGATATGCCATACGGTCCACAAGTTTTATGGCCGACGCATTGTGTACAAGGATCGTATGGTGCTGACTTTCATAATGATTTAGAGACGGATAATGTGGCGCTGATCGTGCGAAAAGGATTTCGGAAAGAGATAGACAGTTATTCAGCGTTCTTTGAAAACGATCAGACGACTCCGACTGGATTGACAGGATATCTGCGGGAGCAAGGCATCACCTCGCTTGTTATGACAGGTCTTGCGACAGATTTTTGCGTCAGGTTTTCGGCTGTCGATGCTGCGAAACTCGGATTTGGTGTTTCGGTGGTCAGTGATGCTTGTCGCGCCATTGATATGGACGGTTCTTTGGAAAGTGCGATGCGCGACTTTAAAGAGAACGGCGTGAAAATAACCACTTCGGGGGCATTTTTGTGATCGGAACACGCTTGTGGTCAAAAGCTATAGCGACGAATGCTATTCCAGCTTTTCTTGTTGTATGATGACCATGTTCTTTTAACGCGGCGTGGACGCGCGTCATCTGTTGAAGTCGAAGAATACACAGCCGATATCCACCGCGTATGAAATGCCGGAATCCGTATTAGAGGACGATCTATGACCGATCAAAATGTGACTGCTGAAAGCACACAAGAGACAGAATTCCCGATTCCGGCGGGTGTTTATGCAGAAAAGGTCGCCTCGGTAAAACATTACACCGACAGGTTATTCCAGTTTCGTATAACACGGCCTGCGGCACTGCGCTTCCGTTCCGGTGAGTTCGTCATGATCGGGTTACCTAACGCGGAAAAGCCGGTTTTCCGTGCGTATTCTATTGCCAGCCCGTCATGGGATGAGCAAATTGAGTTTTTTTCGATCAAAGTCGAAGATGGTCCTCTCACAGAGCATCTGCAAAAGGTGCAACCCGGCGATACTATTTTGATGCGTAAAAAGCCCGTAGGAACACTGGTCAATGATGCGCTGATTCCTGGTAAAACCTTGTATATGATCTCAACAGGGACCGGAATTGCACCCTTTGCATCGCTCATCCGTGAACCTGAGACGTATGAAAAGTTTGAAAAGGTTGTCTTGACGCATACTTGCCGTGAAGCGGGAGAATTGACTTATGGGTATGATGTCGTTGCTGCGGCGAAGGCCGATCCGCTGGTAGGAGAAGAAGCAACAAAACAACTTGTTCATGTTGCCTCGACAACGCGCGAGACATCTGAGCGTATGGGCAGGATCACGACCCAAATTGAAGATGGCTCTCTTTTTGAGTATCTCGGCGTGCCCCCCCTGAACCCGGAGACAGACCGTGGCATGATTTGCGGCTCTATGGAGATGCTGAAAGACGTAAAGGCGTTATTTGAAAAGGCGGGTATGACCGAGGGCGCAAACAACCGCCCTGCGGAATTTGTGGTAGAACGCGCGTTTGTTGACTGACCACAGGCTTGTTTGAAAAAGAAATTCTCTTTTTGATTGTCTGATACGAGATTATTGGCTTTCGGGAAATATCCGATTGCTCGTACTAGCGATATGTGACGCAAAGTTCTTGCGTCTATATTGCAAGATATTAACCATTTTCAATTCGGATGGGTGATCAGCGTATGGCGTAGTGACATCCTGTCATTGCGTTTGTAGTACGACGAACGATTTACTGTTTGGAAGGTCTCCCCATGACGACTCCCACTGCCGTGTGCCTCTTGGCAGCCGGAAAAGGCACGCGAATGCGATCTGACCTTCCTAAAGTTCTTCACAAAATTGCCGGTCTGCCGATGCTGAGTCATGCGTTAAACAGTGCCAAAAGCTGTGCGCCTTCGCGTGCCGTCATTGTGACAGGTCATCAGGCTGAAAGAGTTGCCAAGACCGCCAAAGAGCTATCGCCCGAAGCAGTGTGCGTTGTTCAGGAACCGCAACACGGGACCGGACATGCAGTTTTGCAAGCAAAAGAAGCGCTCGAGGACTTTGACGGGGATGTTTTCATTCTCTTTGCTGATACGCCGTTGATTCGACCTGAAACACTTGTTGCGATGGCTGAAGCCCGCACAAAAGGCGCTGCTGTGGTTGTGTTGGGCTTTGATGCTGCAATTCCGGGGGGCTATGGCCGTTTGATCGAAGGAGAAGGCGGTCTGGAGAAGATCGTCGAAGCGAAAGATGCTTCCGAAGAAGAATTGGCTGTAAAGCTGTGCAATTCCGGTGTGATGTGCGTCGATAGCCGAACGTTATTCAAGCTGCTTGATCGTGTGACCAACGACAATGCCAATGGCGAATACTATCTCACAGATATTGTTGGCCTTGCTCGTGCTGATGGGTTGCCTTGCGCTGTCGTGCGCTGTGACGAGGAAGAAACGCTCGGCGTTAATAGCCGTGTTGATCTGGCTGCGGGTGAAGCGGCGTTTCAAGAGCGCGCGCGGATGGCTGCGATGGTCAGCGGGGTGACGCTAACGGACCCGGCAAGTGTCTCATTTTCACATGATACTGTGCTTGGGCAGGACGTCATTGTCGAACCAAATGTGGTGTTCGGACCAGGTGTTACTGTTGAAAGTGGCGCGACGATCCGGGCTTTCTCGCATCTTGAGGGTTGTCGGGTTGCTGCGGGCGCGATCATCGGCCCATACGCCCGTTTGCGTCCCGGAGCGGATATCGGAGAGGGCGCGCGGATTGGAAACTTTGTTGAAGTAAAGAACGCGACATTCTCAGCGGGCGCAAAAGCGAACCATCTCACCTATGTCGGTGATGCGACGGTTGGCGAGAAAGCCAACATTGGCGCGGGAACGATTACCTGTAATTACGACGGATATTTAAAGCATCGCACTGACATCGGTGCAGAGGCCTTCATTGGCTCAAACACCGCGTTGGTTGCGCCTGTTTCTGTAGGCTCGCGCGCGACGGTCGCCGCCGGGTCTGTTATCGTTGAGAATGTTGCCGATGATGCTCTTGCACTGGCACGAGGGCGTCAAACTAATAAGCCGGGTTTAGCCGCGCGATTGCGTGAAGCACTCTCGGAGGCAAAAGCTAAAGTTAAGGATTCTTGAACTAAGACACGTCATGGCTAGTGAATGATTATCTTCGAATGATTTTAGAATAAGTTTTCACTGAAAATGTTCTTCTTTTGTCAAGGAAGCGTGATGTAGGTCACATGTTGAAGAACGAAATGTGATGTACGTCACTAAGTGGCCTGACGGTCGAAAAAGGCTTGGAGATTGAGATGTGTGGAATTGTTGGCGTTCTTGGAAGTAAACCTGCGGCTCCGATTATTGTAAATGCTTTGCGGTTACTGGAATACCGTGGGTATGACTCCGCCGGTGTTGCAACCTTGCATGAAGGCAATCTTGATCGTCGCCGAGCCGTTGGAAAACTTAATGCGTTGGCTGAACTGCTCGTTGATAACCCCATCGAGGGTTCCATTGGCATAGGTCACACGCGCTGGGCGACGCATGGCGCTGTTACAGAAACGAATGCACATCCTCATGCTGTTGGTAAAGTAGCCGTCGTTCATAACGGGATCATCGAGAATTTTCGTGAATTGCGTGAAATGCTGACAAAGACTGGCAGGACTTTCGTATCCCAGACAGATACAGAAACAGTTGCGCAGCTTTGCGATCACTATATGAGCCAAGGTCTGTCGCCGCAGGATGCTGCCGGAGCGACAATCGCCAAACTCGAAGGCGCCTTTGCGCTCGCGATTTTATTCGATGGCGAAGAAGACCTGATGGTCTGTGCCCGTAAGGGCTGCCCGCTGGCTATCGGATATGGCGATGGTGAAATGTATGTCGGTTCCGACGCCGTAGCGCTCGCACCGATGACGAACCGTGTTTGCTTTATCGAAGAAGGCGATTGGGCGGTTCTAACGCGGGCTGGTGCTACAATCTATGATGCGGAAGGCACGTTGGTAAACCGCGAAGTGCGCGTTGTCAGCGTTTCGCCAGTACTCGCGGAAAAAGGTGAGTACCGCCATTTTATGGCAAAAGAAATTCACGAGCAGCCGAGTGTTGTTGGCTATACGCTCGGTGCGTACTTGACCGCAGACAGAAATGCGATTGCCGATGTTGCCGCAGGATTAGATTTTGCCAATGCGACACGATTAACGATTGTTGCTTGTGGTACGGCTTCTTATGCTGGCGAAGTGGCTAAGTACTGGTTTGAGCAGATTGCGCGATTGCCGGTCGAGGTTGATATTGCTTCGGAGTTCCGTTACCGGACGCCGCCAATGCCTGCGGGTGGTATTGCACTGTTTGTGTCTCAGTCGGGTGAAACGGCTGATACCTTGGCCGCCCTGCAATATGCGAAATCTCAAGGCCAAAAGATTGTCTCAGTCGTGAACGTCCCTGAGTCGACAATTGCGCGGTCCTCAGACGTTGTGTTGCCAACCCATGCAGGACCTGAGGTTGGTGTCGCCTCGACCAAAGCCTTTACCTGTCAGTTGACAGTTCTTGCGGCCTTGACGCTTGCGGCGGCAAAGCAACGTGGTGAGATTGACGCGGCGGAAGAAGAACGTCTTGTTCGCATTCTGTCGGAAGCCCCCCGTTTGTTGTCTGAAGCCATTGCCCTGGAGGACGAAACAATCCCGCTTTCACAGGAATTGTCGAAGGCATCGGATGTTTTGTACCTTGGGCGCGGACCGATATTCCCGCTTGCCATGGAAGGCGCGCTCAAGCTGAAAGAGATCAGCTATATCCACGCCGAAGGTTATGCATCGGGCGAGTTAAAACATGGGCCGATTGCTCTGATTGATGAGCAAATGCCGGTCGTTGTGCTTGCCCCGCGTGATGCGGTTTTTGAGAAGACCGTTTCCAATATGCAAGAGGTGATGGCGCGAGGCGGCAAAGTTTTGCTGGTTTCAGATGCTGCCGGAATTGCTGAAGCCGGCGAAGGATGTTGGCGGACATTGGAAATGCCAACATGTGATCCTTTTATTGCACCAATTATCTATGCCGCGCCGACGCAATTTATTGCTTATCATACCGCTGTGGCCAAAGGCACAGATGTGGATCAACCGCGAAATCTGGCTAAATCGGTTACGGTGGAGTAAACCTGAAATTGTAAACAATTAAGATACCAGATGTACTGGAAACAGCGGGGCATCGGCGAACAACTTCGGGCATAAAGAAAAAGAGGCACACCATGAGCGGTGAACGCAGATTGTTTGGTACTGACGGCATTCGAGGTCGGGCCAATACTTATCCGATTACGGCGGAAATCGCGTTAAAGGTCGGTATGGCCGCAGGCCGCTATTTTACGCGCGGCGCACATAAGCATAAAGTCGTCATCGGGAAAGATACACGGCGTTCGTCCTACATGCTGGAAAGCGCTTTGACCGCCGGGTTTACCTCAATGGGCTTTGCGGTGACGACCATGGGGCCAATCCCAACGCCTGCTATTGGAATGTTGGTGAAAAGTCTGCGTGCCGATCTCGGGGTGATGATTTCCGCTTCGCATAACTTGCACCATGATAATGGCATCAAATTATTCGGACCGGATGGCTTTAAACTGTCTGATGATGTCGAGGATGTCATCGAAGCGTATATGAAAGCTGATATCTCTGAGTTTCTCGCGAACCCGATCGCGATGGGCAATCACAGACGTCTGGAAACAGGCCGCGCCCGCTATATCGAGTTCGCAAAATCAACGATCCCGCGCGCCATGAACTTTGAAGGACTTAAGATCGTTGTTGATTGTGCGAATGGAGCAGCTTACCGCACGGCTCCGAATATGTTGTGGGAGCTGGGCGCTGAAATTGTGCCGATTGGCGTCTCGCCGAATGGCCTGAACATCAATGACGGTTGCGGCTCGACCAACACGACGTTAGCGCAAGAGACGGTTGTTGCCGAAAATGCGGATCTGGGAATTTGCCTCGACGGGGATGCGGATCGTGTCCACATTATCGACAATACCGGCGCATTGGTCGATGGCGATCAGATCATGGCACTCATTGTTAGAAGCTGGGCGCGGCAAGGTAAATTGCGTGGTGGCGGCTTGGTTACGACAGTGATGTCAAACCTCGGGCTGGAACGTTTGCTTGCATCTGAAGGACTAGAGACAGTCCGCACGAAAGTTGGTGACCGTTACGTTGTCGAAGCCATGCGGGGTGGTGATTATAACGTTGGCGGTGAGCAATCCGGACATGTCGTTTTATCGGACTTTGTTACTACCGGCGATGGGACAATCACTGCGCTGCAGGTTTTGTCCGAGATTATTCAGTCAGGAAAACCGG
The DNA here is from genome assembly GCA_937995735.1 of uncultured Neomegalonema sp. Taxonomy (GTDB): domain Bacteria; phylum Pseudomonadota; class Alphaproteobacteria; order Rhodobacterales; family Rhodobacteraceae; genus JAHDDY01. The sequence goes on from CALKIZ010000038.1 coordinate 7,618, forward strand.
CTGCGGAGTTGTGCCATCAATTTGATCCACTGCCTCAACTTTTGCAAAATGTGCGGTTCAAACGCGGGCAAACACCGTTGGCTACGGATGCTGTGCAGGCGGCGATTGCTGATGGTGAAGACCGGTTGAACGGCCACGGTCGCTTGCTGATCCGTGAAAGCGGAACCGAACCTGTTATCCGCGTGATGGGCGAGGGCGAAGACCCTGATGCGGTTAAATCTGTCGTGTCAGATATTTGCCAAACCATCGAGAGCGCGGTGGCCTGATTTCTTTGAAAAATTGAGAGCGTTCCAAGTTTATCCCGAAACGCTCGTCATCATTGATTAAAAAGCGACTTTGCCGATTGGATCTATCAACCCGGCCAAAGGACGGTTTCCGGGTGGAATTGTGACCATGCAAACCAGAATGCCTGATGGCTTCCCAGGTCAGCGCCGCTTGCGTCTACAGCTTTAATACCACCGGCATCAAGTTTCAGGCGCACGTTTTCAAACGAGATTTGGCCACCGCTTTTCAAAGCGACAAACGCTTTGCTTCGCTGGAATGCGACAGGTTTACCGGATGCCGTGAGAACGCCGATAATGTCTTCATGAACAGGCAAGCGGGGGTCAACATCGCCGACCGGAAAGATTGGTCCGTTCGCATCCCGACCGTTGCGGAAGTCAAAATCGCGACCAAGGGCAAGCGACTCCACGAGGACTGTTGTCTCAGGGTGTGCTCTTTTCCATGTGCCCCAATCGGTCGTAACAACGCTGGCTTGTTTGAGTTTGATGCCTTTTTTATGTAAAGGCCCCGTCACGGCGCTGCCTAGAAATGTATCAAAAACCGAGAAAGTGTTGACGTCGTACATTACTTTATTGGACCGGATTAAAAGGCCAGATGTGCGCAATACCGGGCGTTCTACACCCGCTGGCATTTGGTCGGTAAAGTACGCCTGTGCTGCGCCGCATAATGTACAGTATGGAATTCCGAGGTTTCTACCACCCAAGGTGTCATTGACCATTTCGCGCACTTCCATGATGCGCCGAGGATAGGCACGGAATTCTCCGTTCACGCCGACACCGAAAACAATGTCCTCGTCTTTGAGCCATGTTGCGTCCGCCGCGCTGCTTACTTCCGGATTATCAGCTGCCGGAATGCAATTACACAGTTCGTCCGTGGTATCGTATTGGCGATCATCAATAAGAACGCCGCCCCATGAAACATGTCGCCAGTCGATATCACCTTCGACAAAAATCCTGTCCCAGCCGGGAACGACATTTGTGAAAATAGCGCGCTTAGCTTGCAGATACTGAGGAGGAGCTGGAATATCCCATGCGATTAGGTGATCAGTTAAACCTTCCCAGTGATTTAGATCCGGCAACTGTTTGCCGAGCAGTTTTGAGGCAGTATCGTTGAGCGTTGAATTCAAGGACCGCGATGATACGAAGCGCATTAAATCGCTGATGATCCATGCGATTCTGGGATCATTCGATTGTGAGATGACATCTAGCGCAGCATCTTGCTCATCGCCCCACGTCGATTGCGTCATGCTCTCTATAAAGGCGGTTTGTACGGCGGCCTGTACTTGTGGAGACAGTGGACCTTTTGGAACTGCCGGGGGCTGGCCGAACTGTTGAGTTACGTAATCTGGAAGCGGTGCGGCGTGCTGTGCGCGTAGGGCATTTGACCAAAACAGCGTGAGCGTAACCAGTAACGCAACGAACAAGATGCGGGATTTCAGGAGGAGTGCTGATACCATAGCGATGCCTTTCGCATATAAATTGTCTTTTAGAGTCGTGAAGGTTAACCTTCGACTTTACAACGCATTGCATTCGTTAGAAAAATCTAATCTAATGGACTAAATAGCGCGAGAGCGGGAAATCGAGTCTCAATTTGCTGTGTTTTCCATCACGATTGCATCAACAATGTTGCAATGCCGCTTTTGTTTCGCGGTTTCGAAGGCGGTGCGTAGCGTTTCCCGATCACCGATATGATTGGCGAGGATAAAGATCAGACGGGCGTTATGAACGATCCGGTCACCGCTGAAGGTTTCATGTTTTTCTATGACGTCCGAATGGTCACCTTATGATCCGAACACTCTCTACAGCATCGTAGCGGGTACGAACGAGATTCAACGAAACACCTATACTGAAGTTTAAGAAATCAGAAAATGAATTGTTACGGTTTTATTTATTGTTCATTTTTCTTGTTAATTATCTGAAAAATAACAATATAAACTTGATGGGTGATTCGATGTCGATATCCGGACACTTGGCGCATTGGATCGTTCAGGTACGTTGGCTTTGGATTTTTTTGTCGCTTGTACTCGTTCTCGGGATTGGGAGCGGAATGCGATTTTTGACGTTAGACCCTGATGCTAGGATTTTCTTCGCCGAGGAAAACCCGGATCGCATTGCACTAGATGCTTTTGAAGCGGAGTTTGCCAAAGATGACAACCTCCTTTTGATCGTTGAACCTAAGGACGGTCAGGTCTTTACGCCAAAAACGTTGGCCGCTGTCGGTGAGCTAACAGAAAAAGCGTGGTTGCTGCCCTCGGTGCGCCGTGTCGACTCGATCACTAATTTCCAAAATACCTCCGCTGAAGGCGATGACATGACAGTGCGTGATCTTATTGAAGATCCTGTCAATGTCACTCAGGCCGAGGCGGATGCAGCGAAGGCTATTGCATTGGACCGCGTGTCGCTGGTTCATTCAGTTATTTCTCCAGCAGCGGATGTTACGAGTGTGGGGGTTCTATTCCGCCTTCCTGGGAAAGACACGACTCGTGAAGTCCCGATGATCGTTGAAGAAACACAAGTGCTGGTAAAAGAGTTTCGTGCGGCGCATCCTGACATCAGGCTCCGTTTGACCGGATCAGTGATGATGAACAATCAGTTCGCTGTATCTGGGCAAGAAGATGCCGCGACCCTGACGCCGCTTATGTTTGGCGCAATACTCCTTATTGTCTTTTTAGCGTTCTTTAGTGTTACCGGCGTGATCATGACTCTTTTGGTGATCATCTGCTCTGCCATCATTGGACTAGGCGCGCTGGGTTGGTCTGGCACTGCGATGAATTCGGTGACAATTTCTGCGCCGCTCATCACCATGACACTCGCTGTGGCAAGCGTCGTTCATTTGCTCGCATCGGTCCGTCAGACGATGGTGGAAACACCGGATCGAAAAGAATGGGCGCGGCGGGCATTAGAAGAGCATATGGGTGAAATTTCCATTGCCTGTATCACCACGGCTATCGGATTTTTAGCGCTGAATTTTTCGATCTCCCCGCCTTTTCGTGAGTTAGGAAATATCGTTGCCGTTGGTGTGATTGCCGCGATGGTTTTTACGCTAACTCTGCTTCCCGCTTTGATTACGTTCATCCCAATGAAGCGCCATCTTAAGCCTGCGCGCACAGATCGTTTCATGCGTCCGATTGCGGAATTTGTGATCAGATGGCGCAAGGCAGTTTTGTGGGCTGGTATCACTGCCGTCGTCGTCTTGATGGCTGGGATTCCGCGCCTCGCTCTGGAAGATGATTTTGTACGTTATTTTGATGAGCGATACGAGTTCCGGCGCGATACGGATTTTTTTGAAAATCGTTTGGGCGGCATGAATGTTCTTGAATGGGCATTACCCGCCGGCGAGTCCGAGGGGATTAGCAAACCTGATTATCTTAAGAAGGTTGGTGCTTTTACTGAATGGCTGCGCGCGCAGGAAAATGTGCGACACGTCCGGTCGTTGACGGATACAATTGCACGTCTGAATATGAATATGCATGGGGATGATAAAGCCTATCACCGCTTGCCGGATGGGGCTGATGAGGCTGCACAATATCTGTTCTTTTACGAGTTGTCTTTGGGATACGGCATGGATCTGACTGATCAGATTAATGTCGATAAATCCAAACTACGTGTCAGCGTAAGTATGGCGAACGTTACAACCGCTCAGATGCATGATTTAACTGCTGATGCGAAGAATTGGCTTGAAGCTAATGCACCGGAGATGGCAGTTGATCCGACGGGTCTTAGTCATGTCTTTAATCAGATTTCTTATCGTGATGTCCGTGCCATGCTACTAGGCACTGTTTTTGCCCTCATCGCAATTTCAATGCTGATCTTGCTTATTCTGCGCGATTTGAAATTGGGCCTTATCAGTTTAATCCCGAACTTAATCCCTGCGGGTATGGCTTTTGGCGTTTGGGGATATTCGGTGGGTGCTGTCACTCTGGCAATCGCTGTGGTTATCGCCATGACACTCGGTATCGTCGTTGATGATACGGTCCATTTTTTGTCGAAATATAAAGAAGGCAAACGCAAAGGCATGAATGCGGAGGATGCTGTGCGTCATGCTTTTGACAAGGTTGGAATGGCTTTGGTTGTTACGACTGTTGGTCTCGTCGCTGGTTTTGTCATTCTTGCGCAATCCGGTTTTGCGGTGAATGGCGATATGGCGAAGTTGACGGCAATTACAATTACTCTGGCGCTGGTGGCGGATTTCTTATTGCTGCCCGCAATTCTTATCGCACTGGATCGAAGGAACGAAACTATGAGCATCAAAACCGCAACCACTGCTGCTCTCGCTCTGGTCGTTGGCTTGGGGGCGATGCCGAAAGCGCAAGCGCAAAGTGCTGAAGCGAAGGGCTTGACCATCGCGAAGGAAACAGACCGCCGTGATATTGGTTGGGGAAATTTCCGGTCATCCGGTCAAATGATCCTGCGCGATTCTGCTGGAAACGAAAGTCGTCGCGAATTTGAAGGCATGAATCTGGAGCGCACTGGCGCGGGAGAGGGGGATTGGTCGGTAATTGTTTTCAACAGTCCTCGCGATATTAACGGAACCGCGACGCTTACCCATTCGAAGATTGAACCTGCAGATGATGATCAGTGGATTTTCCTGCCAGCGGTCAAACGGGTAAAACGCATATCCTCATCCAATCGGACGGGAAAATTCGTGAGTTCAGAATTCTCATTCGAAGATCTTGGATCGCAAGAGGTCGAAGATAATACGTATAAATGGATACGCGACGAGCAATGCCCTGACCAACCGTCGCTGACATGCCATGTCACGGAAAGCTATCCGCGTAATGCTCGTTCCGGATATTCGAAGCGCGTTGCGTGGACGGATACTACTGAATACCGACAGTGGAAAGTTGAGTTCTATAACCGCCGTGGTGATTTGGAAAAAATTCTAACGTCTAAAGGGTATAAACAATATCTCGGTAAATACTGGCGGCCTGCTACGCTCTTTATGCAGAACGTACAGACCGGAAAATCAACCACATTGAATTTTCCTCAGTATCAATTCAATGCAGGTTTGGATGAAGGTGATTTTAATGCGCAACGCCTGCCGAGATTGTCACGGTGATGCGTAAACTGTCAGTTTCTCTTTTTTTTGCATTTGTTTTGTCAGCTTTGCCCGTGGTTGCGGAAGAGGCGTTTCTCGGAACTGATTTCTCTTCGCTGGAAGGATCAGTCGAACTTGAAAGCACGCTTTTTCCTGAAAGCCCGCTCTTTACGGGTCAGGAAAATAATGCGGTGTCGTTTGCGATACGAGCAAAGACAGTGCTTGAATGGAATGAGACTTTTCTTGGGGGGTCGGATGCAACGCTTACCATCACACCGTTCCTGAGATTTGATCCGCGTGATGATGAGCGTACTCACGTCGATTTAAGAGAAGCAAAACTTGATCTCCGATTTGGTGAAACGGACGTGACGATCGGAAATGACTTTGTCTTTTGGGGCAAAACCGAAGTCGATCAGATCGTTGATATTATTAATCAGACAGACGGTGTTGAGGGAACGGACGGCGAAGACAAACTCGGTCAACCTATGATCCGTATCAGCCGTTTGGTTGATGTTGGAGAGTTGTCGGGCGAGGCTAGTTTTTTCTATCTGCCATATTTTCGGGAGCGTACTTTCCTTGGAGAAGAGAGCCGTCTTCGTCCGGCTGTCATTGTTGATGGCGATAATGCACGTTTTGAAACAGGCGCGGAAGAACTAACGCCGAGTTTCGCTGCTCGGTTCGCAGGCTTTTACGGTGATTTCGATTTAGGGTTCTCAGCGTTTCATGGGCTGAGCCGTGATCCTGCGTTTGAGCTGAATCCGGGATCGTTTGATCCGGCCACAGGTGATTTTGAACTACGTCCCGTTTATGGACGTATTACCCAAGTTGGTTTCGATGGCCAATACACTGCCGATGCAACATTATGGAAGGCAGAAGCAATTGGGCGATTTGATCAACGCAATCTGTCATTTGAACGTGAAGATTATTTTTCAGGAATTGCCGGACTCGAACACACATTGTTTGGTGTGGCGGAGACAAATGCTGATTTGGGTCTTATTGCAGAATATGCCTACGACTCGCGCGGTGATGATGCCCTAACAGTATTTGAAAATGATGTCGTCTTAGGCGCACGGCTTGCGTTGAACGATACGCAAGATTCTTCAGCGCTGTTTACAGCAGCAATTGATACAGAAACGGCAGAAACGCTTTTAAGGTTGGAAGGCGAGCGCCGGATCGGAGATATTGCAAAATTATCAATCGAAGCCGGGGCTTTTTTGAACACGGATAACAGATCTCTTGCGAACCAATTTCAAGACGACCATTTTTTACGGGCTACATTGGCGGTATTCTGGTGAACGATGAATCAAAATCTGCGGAAGATATGCGCTGCGAAATTATGCGCCATGCGATGGAATTGTTTGCGCACTACGGTTATTCAAAAACCAATATTGGTGACATCGCCAAAGCGTGCCATACGTCGCCCGGAAATTTGTATCGGTATTTCCGAAATAAACAGGGGATTGGCGAAGCGGTTGTCCAAACCTTTATGGATGAGGAAGAAGCCGCTATCGATGCTGCCCTTGCGAATCCTGATCTGAATTGGGAAGGCCGCTTGCGTCACCTAATTTTGTACAGCGCTGAAAATTTAATTAGAGAATATCGCGAAACCCCGAAGATGATTGAGTTGGCAGACATGATATTTGATGGTGATAGTGGTATCCTTCTGCGTCATATCGAGTGGAAACATGCCATGGTCGCTGCACAATTAAACGAAGGTGTTCGTCTTGGTGAGTTGTCTCTTACCCATGACGAGACGTATCAGGCAGCGTGTACGATGTTAGATTCGGTACGCGCTTTTTTGATGCCAAAAGCATTGGAACAAACTGACCTCGATACGGTCCCGGAGCGTGTTGATGCGATCTTGGAGATGCTTATTGCCGGAATAAAAAAGGGCAGATGAAGAATTGAGTTTTCATCTTTGTCCGTTCCGCTTTATCTGCATCCTATGAAAGACCGCAATACAATTCGATTTAGTGATAGTGACCGGGGTATCCGTGCCGCCACTTTTTTTTTAAGAAAGGGTGGTTTGGTCGCCTTTCCAACAGAGACGGTGTACGGGCTTGGCGCTGATGCACGGAATGAACGTGCGGTGGCCGATATCTATCGCGCCAAAGGAAGGCCGGCACATAATCCGGTGATCGTGCATGTAACGGATTCTGCGGCTGGGACCATGCTAATTGATTTACCGGAAGCGGGGATGAAGGCTGCGAAAGCCTTCTGGCCGGGGCCGCTGACGCTTGTGGGTCCGGTTCGGGGTGACAGTGGCATTGCTCCAATATGCCGTGCCGGAGCAGAAACATTGGCTGTCCGTGTGCCGGAACATCGCTTGGCGCAAACCCTTCTCAAAGCATTTGCAGGGCCACTCGCTGCACCAAGCGCAAACCGTTCTGGTCAAGTCAGCCCGACACATGCCGATCATGTTATGGAAGAATTGAATGGCCGTATTGATGGCGTACTTGACGGGGGACCATGCGCGGTTGGGTTAGAGTCAACCATTCTTGGTTTTGACGCTGATGGAACAGCGCGGCTGCTGCGCCCCGGTGGTGTGTCGTTGGAAGATTTAGAGCGTACCTTGGGAGTTGTTCGTTCCGGCATCATCATTGATGATACCGCGCCCTCAGCTCCCGGACAGCTTTCCTCTCATTATGCGCCGGGTGCGCGTGTCAGGCTAAATGCTGACGCACCGGGTTTGGGTGAAGCGTGGCTTGGGTTTGGTCCCGATCCGGATCGTATATCCGCGATCTCTATAAACTTGTCGCCATCAGGCAATTTGGAAGAGGCAGGCACGCATTTATTTGCCGCGCTCAGACAGCTGGACGAATGGCTCAATGGGTCCGGTGTTATCGCGGTCGCGCCAATTCCTCAGTCCGGCCTTGGCCAAGCGATCAATGACCGCTTAAGGCGCGCAGCAGCACCACGAACTTAATATACCGCGCGTCTCAGGCGATGGGGCAGCATCCCCTCAGCCATATTGAGAATGCGGGATTCTGCGCTGTCTGGTCGTCCGGCCAAGCGCCACAACACCAATAATGTTGCCGGGTAAACCAGCGCACCAACGATAATACTTGAGAGCAATGCCAATGCAGCTAAACTTGCGCTGCCGTCATAAGGGAGCATCGCCTGTATACCGCGAACGGTCACCGTCATTGCCAGGCCTGCAGTAAGGCAACGCGGTGCCCAGTCCATAACGTCTCTTGCGCTGCCTTGTGTCAGGGATAACGCCGCGCGCATCACCATTATGGCGAAAATGCCGCTCATCGCTGACATTGCCCATGCAGCGCCGTTCAATCCGTAATTTATAGAAGCCCACCAAATTGCTGGCGCACCGATAATCAGTGTTACAATTTGCAAAGGTGCAAACTTTCTGGGCTCTCCCATCGAAATCAAAAGCGGCCAACAAAATTGTACTGACGCGCCTGCTAATCCATAAAGGCACAGGATACGTAATGGCTCCGCCGCCGCCGCCCAATCGGGTCCAAAAGCTAATCGGATTGCTGGCTCCGCAACCAATGCTACTCCTAACGCAAAAGGCACAGCAAAGATCATTGATGCACCGTAGGCAGAGTTAAACTGATGCCGCAGATCTTTCAGATTTGATTGTAATTTTGCAAATCCCGGCATTGTTGCGCGCCGCAAAGGTTGGGCGAAATCATTTGCCACCAAATTAGCCAATTCCATCGCCAAAGCATGAATGCCGAGTGACGCGAGTCCGAGGGTCTTCCCTAAAATCAATGCGTCGACGCGGCGATGGGCGAAATCCAGTAAGTTCATCGCCAGCATCCATTTGGAAAACCCGAATAACTCCCGGAAGGCTTCGAGACTGAGACGGGGGCGCATTGGATGCAAAGCGAAAGAGGCGATTACTGAACTGATAGACCCGATAATCAATCCAGCGACCAAAGCCCTGTAGTCGGGCCAAATTGTTAAAGCAAACCCGATGGAGGCTACACTGCCGCCGAGTTTGCGCGCGGCCAAATACATAAAGTCTTTACCGAAAGTGAAGTCGCGCTGGAAATCGGCTGTCCCTGTATTGGTCAACCCGAAAATTACAGCTTGAGCAGCCAAAGCCCAAGCGACGTATTTCAAGCGTTCATCGCCGTAAAAGTCAGCCAATGGCTCTGCGCATAAGAGCGCCAACCCGCCAATTAATAACCCCCGCAATATGCCGATTGTGAAGGCTGTATCATAATGCTTTTTCTTTGGATCAGGGTGGCGGACAATTGCAGCGTTCATCGACATATCGCTGACCGCTTCAAATGCGCCAATCAGCGCGACGGTTAAGCCGACAACCCCAAAATCAGCGGGGGGAAGCAACCGTGCGAGGATCATAACATTGATCAACCCTGACGCGCGCATCAGCATTCTGGCTGACAACATCCAAATGGCTCCACCGGCCATTTTCCGCGAGAGTGATGGGTTTGCCTCGTTCATTCGGCGGCTACACTGAAAGACGTCTTATCGGACGCGGAATAAAGCATCGATTCAATCGACGAGAATTGTGCGTTCATCGACGCATTCTCCCGAACTTTTTCGGGTAGAAACGGAACAACGCCAACGGCGCGTTTCTTCGAAAGCAGATTGGCGAGCCTGTTTGCAATTAACTTTGGTTCATTCGAGAAAATACCCAGCTCGCGTCCGCGAACGATCTCTGCTGTAATGCCCTTACTGTAACCAGTAGCAATAACCGGACGGCGGGTTCCAACGTAATCAAATAACTCATCGGGGATTGTACCCGCATCGCCGTGATGGTTGCTGATGGATAGTGCAAGTGCATCGTAGCTGTATTGACGCTTGATTGCAGTTTCGCGTGAACCAGGCTCAACGACCGTAATTTGTCTTTCCAGGCGTTCTTGTTTAGCCAATGCCAATGGTGTGTCCGGGTCGGTCCCGACCAAAGTGAGGCGGATATCTTTCGATCCGTCGCCAAGAGCATTGATACCTTTGAATAGGGTATTCAGATGTGGTTCGGATCCGTCTTTAGGCAATGTATAAAGTAAGCGGAGTATTTTTCGGTCTGAGTCTAACGGGGCAGTCGATTTCATTGGATATTGCTCAGGGTCAAACCCGTTCATTGCAATACCAACTTTTTCTGCACCGTATTTATTGGCATAGCTTTCGGCCCATACGGGTGACACAGTGATAATGCCGGAGGCACGAATTAGGATATCGCGTTCTCTTTGCAGATCTTTCTGATTTCGCCGGTCTATACTTGGCGCGTTCGCACTGTCGGCCCAACGCTCGCGCAAATCGATTATAAAGGGCACATCACTGATACGTGAAAGTTGTGCTGCGATAACCGCCGTCGAATGTGGCGGGCACATCGCGTAAATAATGTCAGGCTTCCATGTTTCAAAAAGCTGATTTGCGGTAATTATTACGGATTTATGCCAGTCCCGCGCCCAATCTGTCTTACGCTTCGCCCCATAAACACGCGCGATCCGTCCAAGAACGGTTTTTCCGGGAAGTTCAGACAGGGGAGGCGTAACCACGACCAAATTTTTACCCAGTTTTGGCGATCCAGGCTCAGTGTTTTCCCCCTCAGGCGATGAAAGTACCCGGACATCATGCCCGCGACCGAGCAGGAAACGCGCTATTTTACCTGCGCGGCCCGCTTCGGTTGGTACATTGAAGCTGAGCAAGAGGATGTGCATTCAGGAACTTCTCCACAGGTCTTAAGTCCCTCTGTTTTACAGCGTCACCATTACCATCGCGTTTAGGCCAATCGCTCGACACCTAACGAGTTGAAAAAATGCAAAACATTATCACACAGTAAAGCCGGCCACGTTTTCAACGTGACCGGCTTTACGGAGCGGCATTTATAACGATTCTTCGATATATCGGGCCAACGCCTATGGAGTGAGCGGCCCGATCAGGGTGCGAGGCTAATGGCGATAAATATCAGCCATCGTAGAACTCACTTTCACCGCCGACAAAGCTCTGCCAGCCAAACCAATATGCAATATGCCCCGGTAACCGCGCGAGACGTTGCCCGCCGGGTCCGGTAAGGTTTTCTTCATCAATGACCCAAACACCATCATTTGCTCTGAGTTGCTTACGGCCAGCGGATGCAAACTGACGCCCTCCAGAATCGTATGCGCGTACCGTTCGCGTAGAGGCATCGCCAACCAAAACAACATTCTGGAAGCCAACTCTGTCGTTGATGACGCGACCACCGTTAAAAGCGTTGAGCGGATAAGCTTTTGCACCGGCTGTAACGCGAAGGCCGAAGACATAATCTTTCTGCGTCAGGTTGCGCCCACCGCCCAGTGATGGGAACATCAGATCTGGGGAAGAGAAATACTCATTATAAACGGCCCCTGACGCATAGTTCCGGCGGTGGCCGGTTCTCAGTGACAGAGCTTTAGTGTCAGGATGATCTGTGCGCCATTCGCGCCAACTGGTGATCGTGACAGGGCGTGTTTTCAACTCGATACCACTGTTGACCAGCGGTCCCGCGACGGCTTTGCCCGTGAATTGATTCCAAAGGCTGTCTGTCTGGCGGTCGAACATGAGTTTATTGGAGCGATACAGAAATCCACTTGATCCAAAGACGAACGGCTCGGGCCTGCCTGCGACGGTTGTTTCATAAAGCACGCCAGCCCCACAGAGAGTACAATAAGCCAATGCTACTGGGACGCCGCCGATTACGTCGTTGAACATTTCGTGCCAGCCCATAATCCGCAGTGGATAAGCACGGGCGTCACCGTTGATCTCAACACCAAAAACAAGATCATCATCGATTAGATAGCTGGCGTCAGCAGCAGAAACTAATGTGGGATTGTCGAGCGATGGAATGCCATCGACCCGAACCCCGCCCCACGAAATTTCTTCGAGGCGGATACGCATCTTTGCAGGGTCACTGCGGTCTCCACCAAGAAAACGCAGAAAATTGGGATCAATTCGTTCGAATGATTCAAGTTTAAGTTCGCGATAACTGGGGTGAGGTCTGATTTCGGGGTGAGCCTCTTGCCACAGCATTGCTTCGAACCAGTCATTCGCGCGTGTGCCGGTCAACCGCTCGAAAGCCGCGCGATAATCTGATCTGAGCGCGCCGCGACCTTGATAGCGCATTCCAAGGATAACGGCAGGAATGGCCTCGCGATGCCCGCCGCGCACCAAATCGTCTAATGCAGTGCGAGCTTGGGTCTGACTTCCGAAAATCACATCCCGGCTGAGCGCACCGACATCTGCGGCAAGGGCCGCAAAGCTGGTACAGGTGATAGTAGCAGCGGCGATGATCGTAGTAAGGGCACGGCGCATGGGCGACTCCTTCATTCAGGTTTCGCTAAAATCAACAACCGAAAGCGCTCCGTCGAATCACAAGGACACGCATCATGGTGATGAGGTTGAAACAATCTCACCAAGCACGGTTAAGCGTTTCATTGTTTATTTAGGCTGTATGGAAACGATATTTTTTAGCAAGGAATCCGTCCAGAAGATTGTAACGCTGTACAAATTGAGGGTTGCACTCTTGATTCTCCCGGCGCAAAAAGAACGCGAGGTAGACGTTGTTTCGAAGCTAAGGCACTCTAAAAAAAGAGGAATTCGATTGCGGCAAATGCAAAAAACCTATTAATATCAACGGTTTAAGAATTTAGTCACGATACGGATAATCCTCAGGAGTTGTTAACTATTCGCCCCTAGTTTCTTAACAATAGTGATTAACAGGACGAGCTCCGAGGGCATATACTATGAGAATTTTGCTGATCGAAGATGACAGCGCGATGGCACAAAGCATTGAGCTGATGCTAAAGCAAGATGGTTTCAATGTTTACACCACCGACCTTGGTGAAGAGGGCATCGACCTTGGTAAGCTATATGATTACGATCTAATCTTACTTGACCTGAACTTACCTGACATGAACGGATACGACGTTCTTAAAACGCTTCGGGTTGCGAAGGTTGGAACGCCAATCCTTATCCTCTCGGGCATGTCCGGTACTGAGAACAAGGTCAAAGGCTTCGGCTTCGGCGCTGATGATTACATGACCAAGCCTTTCAACAAAGAAGAGCTGATCGCACGTATCCACGCGATTGTTCGTCGTTCGAAAGGCCACAGCCAGTCGGTTATCGAAACTGGCGATATAAAAGTGAACCTCGATGCGAAAACGGTTGAAGTGAACAATCAACGTGTTCACCTGACCGGCAAAGAATACCAGATGCTTGAACTTCTCTCGTTGCGCAAAGGCACGACGCTTACGAAAGAGATGTTCCTGAACCACCTCTATGGCGGTATGGATGAGCCAGAGCTGAAGATCATCGACGTGTTTATCTGTAAGCTCCGTAAGAAACTCTCCGCAGCAACGGGTGGCCAAAACCACATCGAAACTGTTTGGGGCCGTGGCTATGTTCTGCGTGATCCAGAGGGCGCTGTTATTGCTCCTCAGGAAGCGGCTAGCGCTTAATCTTTCTGTTAGATTAATTTCAAAAAGGCCGGTGCGATTGTACCGGCTTTTTTATGGTCGATTATCCGAGTAATAACGGCGGTTTTGCTTTGCTTCGAAGGCGAGCAGCGAAGAAACCATCGATGCCCCCACGGTCCGCCCAATGGTGCGGCAATGTTCGTAATGCGCCATCGGCAATCATCTCGGCATCTATCCCCGCGCCGGGAAGGACGGGGATCATTTCCGCATCCGGTTGACGGTTTAAAAACGCGCGCATTCGCTTTGGCCCTTCAGCTGGCAGCAGTGAACAGACGGCATAGACCATCGCGCCGCCCGGTTTGAGCCAACCAAAGGCACGATCAAGCAGGGCATCCTGCAAAGGAACCAATGACGTGAGTTCTTTGCCTGATTTTAGGTAAGGCAAATCGGGGTGACGACGGATTGTGCCGGTTGCCGAACAGGGCGCATCGAGCAAGATGGCATCAAATGGCTCGGGCGGCTCCCATTCCAAAGCATCAGCGGTGACGACCTCGACCGAAAGCCGAGTTCTTGCGAGGTTTTCGAGCAAGCGCTTGGTGCGAATTTCGGACAAATCCAGCGCGGTGACATGAGCGCCCGCCGCCGCCAATTGCATTGTCTTGCCTCCAGGGGCGGCGCAAAGATCAAGTACGCGCTTGCCTTTTACGTCTCCCAGTAAACGAACGGGAAGGGCAGCGGCGGCATCTTGCGCCCACCATTCTCCCTCCGAATATCCCGGTAAGTCCGGTACTGATCCCGCATCATCCAAGCGCAGTGTTCCGCCCGGCAGCATCGCACCGCCCAATTGTTCGGCACTTGGTGCGTGAACGTCGCGCAGCGACAAATCCAAGGGCGCGCCATGACGGTGGGCGGTGGCTATCCCGCGAGCGGCTTCCTCACTGTAATCATGGACAAGACGCATCCAGAGCCATGCTGGTGTATCGGTTTTAGGCGCGTCGATTTCATCGAAAAGCTTAACGCCTTCTCCGGCTACCTTGCGGGATACTGCGTTCACCATGCCGGAAAGCTTGGCGAGGTTCTTTTGCTTTTTGGTCAGTCGCACCGCGCTGTCGACCGCAGCATGAGCTGCACCATCCAGTGCGAGCAATTCGGCGGCTGCAATGCGCATAATATGAACAACGGCGGCATTGCCACCAACCGGACGCTTGCGCAAAAATTTGTCGAGAACCGCATCAATAGACCCAAGCCGTCTCAACGTGGTCAGAACCAGCAATCTAGCGAACCCCGCATCGCGTGGTTCCAGATCGTTTAGTTTTGCCTCACGCCATGCAGCATCAAGGTTCATTTCCTTTTCAAGAACAGCACGGAGGGCGGTGAATGCGGCTTCGCGAGCCGGTAATCCTGCGGCGCTCACCCTTGTTTCGCCTGTTGCCGTGTGTGCGGCATAGCCCATGGAGAGCGTCTATGGGGCGGTGCGCTTCCTTCGACGGGCGGTAAAGCATGTGGTATTTTCGCGGGACTAACCCGTCCCATCTGCCGCGCGATTTCTTGCAATTGAGCAATGCGGTTTTCAATTGCGGGGTGGGTTGAAAACCACGAGTCCGTTCCTCCGCTTGTCAGCGGATTGGTAATAAACATATGGGCAGTTGCCGGATGCCGACGGGCGCGGCGCAACATTGTGCGTTTGCTCATCTCGGAAATCTTCCGCAGGGCCGAGGCAAGCGCCAGTGGTTGACCTGAAATTTGTGCCCCAAGGCGGTCAGCCTCGTATTCCCGCGTTCTGCTGACAAACATTCGCACGATCAATGCGGCCATTGGTGCGACAATAGCGGCCACCAGTAAACCGATGCCGCCTAGCGGTCCGTTGCGCCGTGCGCCTCCGAACCAAAAGACATATTGAGATAGCATCGAGATCGCTCCTGCCATGGTCGCGGTAAATGTCATCGTCAACGTGTCGTAATTGCGGATATGTGCCATTTCATGCGCTATTACACCCGCAAGTTCGTCTGCGGTGAGGGCTTTGATAATGCCGGTTGTAACGCAGACCGCCCCGTTTTCAGGGTTTCGCCCCGTCGCAAACGCATTGGGTTGGTCAGATTCCATAACATAGAGCTTCGGAGCAGGGATTTCTGCCCGCGTAGCCAGCACTTCAACCATGTCAAAAAGTTCAGGAGATTGATGGCGCAAAAGTTCATGTGCGCCTTGCATTCTGCGTACCATTTTACCGCTGTTCCACCAGGCGAAGATATTTGTGCCAGCCGCCGCTGCCAATGCGATCAACATTCCGCTTGCACCGCCGATTAACCAACCGGCTGCCATGAACAGCACAGCCATAATCACGAGCAGCAACAGTGTCTTAAACGTGTTCTTAGCTGACATTTCCGTGTACTGCCTCTTTTTGGTCTCTTGAAGTTTTTAGTTTATATACGCCTTCCGTGGCCAGTTGTGGACAGGATTGCACGATGACAGATGTAAAACGCCCCGACCCCGCAATTGCGGAGCGGGCATTGGAAGAGGCCGAGATGCGAAGAAAAGCGCAAAAAGCCTTGGATTTGCCTGCTGAACAAGGCGGACGTAACGGCGCAGAACCAGTACGCTATGGAGATTGGGAAAAGAATGGGCTCGCAATTGATTTCTAAATTTGGTTCCAAAATTTTTACTGTGGCGGTGATGGTTTTTGGCGCGTGGTTTTTATACCCCACGATTGCTGAAAGCGAACAAGCTCAGGACGTTGAGATAAGCGAAAACCAAGCTGCTGCCATTTTTGCAGGCGGCTGTTTTTGGTGTCTTGAATCGGATATGGATCACTTACCCGGCGTGATCTCGACCATTTCAGGATATAGTGGCGGGACGATTGCTGATCCGACCTACGAAACCCATTATAAGAAAAAGACAGGGCAAGAGGCACATTACGAGGTCGTAAAAGTCGTCTATGACCCTGAAGTTCTGACTTATGAAGAGCTATTGACGGCATTCTGGCACTCGGTCGATGTAACCGATGATGGTGGCCAGTTCTGTGATCGTGGCGACTCTTACCGGACGGCTGTCTTTGTCACGCCTGAACAACGCGAGGCGGCTGAAGCATCGAAAGCTGAACTTGAGAAAGGTGAATGGCCGAAAGAACCGATTGTGACCCCTATTTTGGATGTCGCCAAGTTCTATCCAGCCGAAACCTATCATCAGGATTATTATAAGAAAAACCCTGTTCGCTATCGGTATTACCGAAACGGTTGTGGCCGAGATCGGACGGTTAAACGGGTCTGGGGACCACTTGCCTATACTGGCATCCCTAAAAGCTGAGGTATTACAAGCAGCAGGCTGTCTAACGATAGCTTGCTACTTGTAAACAGCTTGAAACTGCGGTTTAAACCCGCACACTCTCCGTCAAACGAGTCACGGAGAGAACAATGAACATCACAAAGCTGCTTGGCGTTTTAACGGTTGGCGTTGCGATCGCCGTGTCGCCTGCGAGTGCCGAAACCCGCGTTACCTATAAATCCGCCAAAAGCACGTCATCCTATTTCCAGATGGCAGTACAGCTTGCCGAAGCGATGAAGGCGGCTTCCAAAGGAGAGATAATTCTCACAATCGAAGAGAGCCAAGGGTCGGTCCAGAATGTTTTGGAAGCACCGCGCCGGGGTGGGAACTATGTCTTTACCGCGCCGCCTGTTCTGGTCCGCCTTGCCGGAGCCGGAAAAGCGATGTTCGAGGGGAAGGAAAATCCAGCCTTTAAAGACATCCGTGCTCTGTTCCCGATCCCTTCACTGACGATGCACTTTGTCGTTCGTGCCGATAGCGGTGTCACCGACTTTGATCAGTTGAGCGGTAAATCCATTCTGCTTGGGAAAGGGTCGTTCGGCGCGAAAGAGGGCGCAAAATACCTTGATCTTTTTGGCCTGCAAGACAACGTGATGCAGGTCGATGCCGAGCTTAATAATGCTGTCCCTGCGCTTAAAAATGAACAGATTGATGGGTTCGTTACGGCAGGATCGTTTCCTGCGCCGAATGTGATCGAAGCCGCTGCAAGCCTTGATGTCATTGTGCTGTCCTTGAGTGATGAGCAAATTGCGAAGACAAAACGGACTCGTCTGGAAATTCCTGCCGGGACTTACAAAGGGCAGGATGAGCCTATTGTTACGACGTCGCTGCCTGTTGTCGCTTACACGACGACGGAAATGGATAACAAAACCGCTTTTGAACTAACGCGCACCTATTGGCGCAATAAAAAAGCAATGGCGAAAGATGCCCCTTGGTGGGATGGCGTCGATGAGAGCTTTCTTGATAATATTGACGGCGAGATCCATCCCGGTGCTGTCCGCTACTATAAAAGCGTCGGTTGGATAAAGTGACCCCGCGCCTCTCTCCTCAGTATCTGGGGAGAGACGTCAGGCGGACGCCGCAGGTAAATGTATGACCCATTATGTGTGGCCTTTGCTCGGGGCGGTTTCGATTGCCTTTCATCTTGGATTGATCTTTTCGGGGCTTGTCCCAAATCTCATCGCGCGTCCGTTGCACATGGCGCTGGCGCTGCCTTGGATTTTCATTTTCCTCGCAAAGACACCGAATGCGCGTCGCAGCGGGTTCGTCTTTTCATGCATCGGTGTCATGAGTTGCGCGTATCTTGCGTGGAACGCTGATTTGATCGGGGATCAATACGGATACTTGGAAGGCAATCTGCAATATTGGATCGCAAGCGCCCTCATTTTGATTGTCTTAGAAATGGCGCGCCGCGCTATCGGATGGCCCTTGCCAATCGTTGCTGCGGCAACGCTCGCATATGGTTTGTTTGGAGATCACATCAGCGGCGAGTTCGGGCATCCCGGAATGCCGCTTGGTAGTTTCCTCGGGGCTTTGACGTTCTCTGAAGGCGGGCTTTGGGGGTCTTTGACAGGTGTATCCGTCAGCATCGTTGCGATTTTTGTCATTCTTGGTGTGATGCTGAATGCCGGGGAAGCGGGGCAGGGCTTTATGAACCTTGCCGCCGCAGGAGCCGGGCATTTGAAGGGGGGAGCCGCCAAGGTTTCGGTGCTGTCTTCGGCCCTGTTCGGATCAATTTCAGGATCGGCCAGCGCCAATGTCGCCTCGACCGGAGCCGTGACACTGCCCGCAATGACGCGGCTTGGGTATCCGAAAGCCTTGGCCGGAGCGGTAGAAGCGGTGGCATCTTCCGGCGGGCAAATCATGCCGCCCTTGATGGGTGCAGGCGCGTTCGTGATGGTCGAACTGACTGGTGTTTCCTACACGGGCATTATGGCGGCTGCCTTGCTTCCGGCGATTCTCTATTTTGTTGCAGTTTGGATCGGCGTGAATGCCTTTGCGAGTCGGCATGACTTACGCGCGATTGCGGAAGAGGATCGTCCTTCGATGGGGCAAGTCCTCGTGACTTCAGCCTTTTTTGTCGTGCCGTTCGGTGTGTTGCTGTGGGGAATGTTTGTATCTGGAGTGACGCCGCAATATGCCGCGTGTCAGGCCATCGTTGCCGCGACTGTCCTGTTGGCGATTGGGACGAAACAGTCTGCGCAAGCCACGCCTCAGGCGGTGGGGCTGCTTCCAATTCAAGCGTTCGCGAGACGGCTCGCTGATGCCTGCACAAATGCAGGTAAGCAAATCGCAACGATTGCGTCCATTATTCTATGCGCATCATTGATCATTGGTGTCCTCAGCCTGACCGGGTTGGGAATCAAGATTACGTCGCTGATATTATCCGCCTCGGGAGGCCAGTTATGGCCTGCGTTGTTGTTGACCGCTTTCGCTTGTCTGATTCTGGGTATGGAAGTTCCGACGACCGCTGCCTACGTGATTTGTGTCTCGGTCGCTGGCCCTGCCTTACAAGAGCTTGGCCTGACCGCCCTTCAAGCGCATCTATTTGTCTTCTGGTTCGCACTGATCTCCACAATCACGCCTCCGGTCTGCGGTCCGGTCTTTATTGCGGCGGCGATGGTGGAAGAGAATTGGCTGAAGGTTGCGGGTAGCGCGATGGCGTTGGGCATTGGCCTTTATTTGATTCCGCTGGGCATGATTGCCAACCCATATTTGATAGAATTGGTAGAGTCTCCAGCGCGTGCAATTGCAGCGTCAATCAAAGTCGGCATTGGCCTCGCGTTGATTTCGACGGGCGTGATTGCCCCCAAATCAATATTGAAGCGGATTGTTTTCATCCTGCTTGGCTTGGTTTTCATCTTTGTACCATTGTCATTTTGACAGCGCTTTTTTGCGCGTGATCCGGCCTCATAAAACGAGCCGTATCGTATCAAGATTATCGGGTGATTTGTGGGTTATATGCGTGAAATTTCAACGATAAAGATGCCTAAAGGCTTCTTGCAACACCTTGCTTTGGTGGCGGTCTGTATGGCGGCGGAATTTCAGCGCTTCGTTCACCTTACAAGATACCGTAGATGAAGTAATTCGTGTAATATATTCAAGACTCAGAACTTTTTCCGATTCAAAATGTTAAAAAACTCTTGCGCAAATCTCTGTGATTCGCATATCGTGTAATTTGTAACCGGTCGGGATCGTCTCGGTCGGTAGCGAATAAGCCGAAGAAAACCATAAAAAGCCTATCGAGCAACGGAACTTCGGCACAGGCAAATTAGAGGAGCAGGTTCATGTCTAAATTGGCATGGGAGCGCGCGGCTGGTTCAGCTGCAAAACTCGCAACAATATCGGTTATCGCAGCTCTTGCAGCGACCACATCCCTCGCAGCAAATTCCGCTGCACCAGTGAAAGGTCAGAACGCAAAAGTTCCTGCCTCTTATGGTCAGCCACAATTTGGTGCTCCGACATACGGACAGCCGCAATTCAACGCTCCCGCTTATGGACAAGCACAAGTTGGTGCTCCTGTTTATGGTCAGCCTCTTTATGGTCAGCCTCGCTTCGGCGCTCCTGTTTACGGTCAGCCCAACTTTGGCGCTCCCGTTTACGGTCAACCGCCACTGGGCCGCCAGCAAATTGCACCGGCAACGACCTCCACTTTCAAGCCATCTTCCGTTACCTCTGCCGGCGTTGCTCCTAAGCTGCCTTTGAACGCAGCCCGTCCAGCATTTCCTGCAGGTCAGCAGTTCGGCCAGCGGCCAGTTGCACCGCAGTTTGGTCAGCGTATTCCTATTTTCGCAAATACGCAGGCGAATGGCATCACATACGGACCGCCGAGCTACACACCACCAAAGGATTTTGATCCTAAGACAGCTTCGTCTTCACCATTCCCCTCTGATTGGCATCGCAATGCCTGGGGGCAACAGCAGATTCAAGGTCAGCGCGCTCGATTCCAAGGTCAAGGCCGTGCGCCGTTACCAAATCTAGCCGGTGCTCCGGTTTATGGTAATGCTTGGGGCCAAAACCCTATTGCTCCTGCTTCTGTGTCACGTTTTGCACCGGCAGAACCGTCATATGCACCGGCAGAACCTCTGCGTCCTAACTATACTGCGGCTGCGCCGGTATATGCGCCGGCTAAACACGCGCCTGCTGCGCCGGCAAAATACGAATCGGTGGATTTAACGCCTCCGAAAAAAGCGGCGACGAAAGTCGAGCCGGCTGTAACGAAGGTCGAGCCAGCATCGACACCAACTTATAGCTATGACATCGCGCCATCCACTGCTGCTCCATCGTATGTCGGCCAGTCCACGCAGATCAGCAGCATTTATGCTCCGTCGGCTACGCCTGCTGCACCGACGACAAATCCATATGAAGTTGTCATTGGGCAATCGGGTGAAGTGAAGTCTTATGACTCAACTTCAACAGCTTATCAGCCAGCTCAAGCATATGAGCCTGCACCTGTGTACCAGACCACTACACAAGCCCCAGCTTATCAACCTGCACCAGCGCCAGCTTATCAGCCTGCGACACCAACGCCTGCCTATCAAGCTGCGACACCAGCCCCAGCTTATCAGGCTTCGACACCAGCACCTGCCTATCAAGCTGTGACGCAAGCTCCAGCTTATCAGGCTGCGACACCAGCCCCTGCCTACGAGAGTGCAGCGTCAACTTACCAAGCTGCACCGGCTTATGAGAAGGCACCGTCAACTTACCAAGCTGCGCCAGCTTACGAGAGTGCAGCGTCAAAATATCAAGCTGCACCAGCCTATGAGACTGCTGCACCAGCGTATGAAACTGCGGTTCCTGCCTATCAGTCGCAAACTTCTGTGTACGAAGCACCGCAAGAAACTGCTCCAGCGTATCAGGCAGCTTCAAGTTACAGTGCTCAAGGCTATGAAACAGTAACCGCAGCACCAGCTTATGAGCCAGCGCCAGCATACGAAACAGCAGCTCCGGCTTACACGGATGCTGCGGCACAGCTCGGTTACAACCCGTCTTCTTTCTCTTCCGGTAGCGATCACTTCGTTCAGGTAGGCGCATTCCGTAACCTGCAGCGTGCAGAGCGTCTTGTTCGGAAACTCCAGGGTGCGGGCGAACAGCCAATCATTACCCAAGCAAATGTGCGCGGTAAGCTCTATCACCGGGTTCGTGTTCCTGCCGCTGATAGACGTGATGCATCAAACGTTCAGAGCCGCATCCGTGGCCTTGGATACTATGAAGCACGCACGGTTCGTGGCTGATCCTAATTCCAGAATAAACGACAGAACCGGTTGAGATTCTCCCACTTAACCGTTTCCAACTTAGACGCCGCGCATTGCGCGGCGTTTTTCGGTTGCAAGATACGATTTCTTTGCGTTTGCAGGCTTTGGTACGCTAAGACTTAGAGAATTGGACGTGAGGCGATGCCACCGTCTGAGGACAACAATTCAAGGACTCTGCCCTGATGATCCGTACTGTCTTTCTCGCGCTAATCGCCGCCTGCCTTGCAATCGCACCTGTGCGCGCGCAACAGATTGATACTGCCGCAACGAGTGCAATTTTAATGGATATGAGTTCCGGTGCGGTTCTGATGAGCAAAGAACCCGACCGCCGCATTCCACCGGCTTCGATGTCCAAACTCATGACTGTCTATATGGTGTTTGAGGCCCTCTCAGAAGGACGCCTTAAGCTCGACGACGAGTTTGCTGTCAGCGAAAAGGCATGGCGCATGGGCGGCTCGAAGATGTTCGTTAAAGTGAATACGCGCATTACCATCGAGGACTTGCTGCGCGGAATTATCGTTCAATCGGGCAATGATGCTTGCATTGTCATTGCTGAAGGGATGGCCGGGACCGAGGAAGCCTTCGCACGCAAAATGACTGAAAAAGCGCGTGAGTTAGGTCTGAAACATTCGACCTTTGAAAATGCGACCGGATTGCCGGGCGAAAATCACCTGATGAGCGTTGGGGATCTTGCCAAGCTCGCTACGATTATCATCGAAAGATTTCCTCAATATTACGGCATTTACAGCGAGCGCAGCTTTACCTGGGAAGGCATAGACCAAAATAATCGCAATCCGTTGCTGCGGACAAATATGGGCGCGGACGGTTTGAAAACCGGTTACACTCAAGAGGCAGGGTATTGTATTGTCGGGTCAGCTGTTCAAGGGGATCGCCGTCTTGTGCTCGTTGTGGCCGGACTGCCCTCAGCCCAAGCGCGGGCCATTGAAGCGGAACGTATTCTCAGATGGGGCTTTCGTGAGTTTGAAACTACAAAACTGCTGAAAGAGGGTGCTCAGGTCGGAAATGCGGATGTTTGGATCGGTGCTGAAGCTCGGGTTCCGCTGGTCGTTGATAAACCGATTGTCGTGACGACGGCCTTCGGGCGGGGCGAGCAAACTACCGCAAAAATTGAATATGATGGTCCGATTCCAGCCCCCATCACCAAAGGCCAGCGCATTGCGACTTTGGTTGTGACCGCGCCGGACGTTGAACCGATTGAAGTTCCATTGCTTGCCGGTGCTGATGTTGCAAAGGGCGGCTTTGGTAAGAAACTCTTGGGTGCAGCTGAACAATGGTTCAATAAGGGCTTGGACGCTGCGCTCGGTAATAATACAGCATCCGAGTGAGTTTCATTACCATTGAGGGCGGTGAAGGGACGGGTAAGTCAACGCTGATCCGTGGCCTAGCGAAAGCGCTTTCTGCTCAAGGCCGTGATGTTGTTCAAACCCGCGAACCGGGAGGGTCACCCGGTGCAGAAGATATAAGGACGCTGTTGGTTACCGGGGAGACGGATCGTTGGGATGCGATGACTGAATTGCTTTTGGTCAATGCTGCGCGCCGTGATCATGTAGAGCGTGTCATTCGCCCTGCACTTGAACGTGGGGCAACAGTCCTGTGTGATCGGTATCTTGATAGCACACGCTGTTACCAAGGGATGCGGGGCGTTCCTCGGACGATGATTGACGATTTGCATGAAAGCGCAATCGGTCTTGATCCAACGATTACCCTCATTCTCGACGCTCCGCCGGAACAAGGGCTTGAACGTGCGGCTGATCGTGGCGGTGATGCACGATTTGAGGCGATGGGGCTGGCGTATCATACCCAACTTCGCGATGGCTTTCTGTCAATCGCGAAGGCGGACCCCAACCGCTGTACTGTGATTGATGCCACGCAATCAAAAGAGGCTGTTCTTGCGGCTGCTTTTGCCGCTTTGAACATCGCGTGATGAGCGATCCACACAGCACAGTTCGGTTGCATGGCCATCTTGCGCAGCAACGAGCCTTTCTTGATGCGTTTCATTCCGGCCGAATACCTCATGCATGGATGCTTGCAGGGCCTGAAGGGATTGGCAAAGCAACTTTTGCGCATCTTGCCGCGAGAGTGATCTTCAGCGGCAAACCTGATATGGTGAATGATGCGGCCACTCCCGAACACCAAAGGATAACAGAGGGCAATGAACCCGCTCTGACGGTGTTGACCCGAAGCGTGAATGAGAAAACAGGCAAGCTGCGCAGTAATATCGCTGTTGAAGAAGTTCGCGCTCTAAAGCGCGCTTTGACCTTTGCACCGACGGAGGGCGGGTGGCGCGTTGTTGTTGTTGATCCTGCCGAGGATATGAATCCTTCGGCAGCAAACGCATTGCTGAAAGTTCTCGAAGAACCGCCTGCAAAAGTTGTTTTCTTTTTGGTGACTCATGTGCCGCGCCGTTTGTTGCCCACAATTCTTTCACGCTGTCGTCGGCTTGATTTCAGTGCGCTTGAAGCATCCGATCTCGCGGTCGCTTATGAAGAGGTGACAGACGAGCCGCCTAGTGATGCGATTATCGCCGCAGCCCGAGGCTCGGTGGGGGCGGCGCTTGCGCTCGCTGAACAAGGTGGGTCGGCATTGCAAGACGCCATCCGGGATGTTCTTGCGCCGCTGCCAAATCATATTGATCGCGCTGCCTTGCACAGTTTAGCGGATAGCGCGGCGGCATCAGGTAAAGATGATGCTTTTCGCACGGCGGTTAAGTTGATTGCTGATTTGACAGCGCGGATTGCGACATCTGCGAGTGGAGCCGATGCGCCGCCCGCTGGGTACGATGCGCTTGTGTCTGTCGCTACTCCGCAAAACGCAGCGCAATGGGCGGAAGCGACGGTCAATATTACGGCACTTGCGGACCGAACACTTGCGCTCAATCTTGACCGCCGCCAAGCCTTGCTGGATATGGTCGTTAGAATTGAAAAAGTGGCAAAAGGGACCGCTTAATATGCTCGTAGACAGCCATTGCCATCTCGATTTTCCGGATTTCGAGGAAACGCGCGACGATGTTGTAGCGCGCGCGGTTGCGAATGGCGTTACGCGGATGGTCACGATCTGCACGCGGCCTTCGCAAGAGCCATCAATCCGTGCGATTGCCGAGAAATACGAGCCTGTCTTTTATGCCGCCGGTGCGCATCCTCTGAATGTTGGTGAAGAACCGCTTACGACGGTAGATGCTTTGATTCAGATGACACAGCATCCGAAGATGGTGGGTATTGGAGAAACGGGACTCGATTACCATTACGACAAATGGCCGCCGGACTTACAAAAAGAGAGTTTTCGTATTCATATTGATGCGGCGCGGGAAACCGGATTGCCGCTGATCATTCACTCGCGCAATGCGGACTCTGATATGGCCGTGATGCTCAGGGAAGGATATGACAATGGGGCGTATCCTTGTGTGATGCATTGTTTCTCTTCGACCCGTGCTTTGGCGGAAGCGGCGCTTGATATGGGGTTCTATCTGTCGATGTCTGGCGTTGTGACTTTCAAGAATGCGCAGGAGTTGCGGGATATTTTCAAGGATGCTCCGCTGGATAAAATCCTTGTCGAAACCGATGCGCCTTATCTTGCGCCTGTTCCTAAGCGCGGTAAACGCAATGAGCCTGCTTATGTGGCGCATACGGCGGCGATGGGCGCTGAGATTTTCGGCATGAGCGCCGGAGATTTTGCGGCGAAGACGACGGATAACTTTCATATGCTGTTTTCAAAAGTTCCCCGCGCGGAGGTGGCTCTATGACATTGCGCCTCACCATTCTTGGCTGTGGATCATCGGGCGGGGTTCCGCGCGTTGGCGGTGTTGATGGCGCGCAATGGGGTGCGTGCGATCCTAACGAGCCGAGGAACCGTCGCCGCCGGTGTTCTGTGCTTGTGGAGCGGATTGCTGATGCTGGCACGACGCGCGTTCTGGTAGATGCTGGTCCTGATCTGCGCGCTCAGTTGCTTGATGCACAAGTTCCTGATCTTGATGCGGTGTTGATCACACATGAACATGCGGACCATGTTCACGGCATCGACGATTTACGGCCCATCGTGATTAGCCGGAAACAGCGCCTTGATGTTTGGGCCGATCCTGATACCGCCGCCGCTTTGCGGGACCGGTTTTCATATGTCTTTGTTCAACCCGAAGGCAGCAATTACCCGCCTATTTTGAATTTGCAGGAAATGGGGAGCGAGCTGACGATTGAGGGGGCAGGGGGGGCTGTCACAGCGGTTGCTCATGTGATCGAGCATGGTCCGGGGTTTAATGCACGGGGGTTTCGCTTTGATGGGATTGCCTATACGCCTGATGTTAGCGCATTGGATGATGATGCATGGGCGGCGCTGAGCGGCGTTGATACATGGATTGTCGATGCTTTGCGCCGCGATCCGCACCCGACCCATTCGCATCTTGAGCAAACATTGGAATGGATCAAACGGGTAGACCCGCGCCAAGCGGTGATTACCAATCTGCATAACGATCTCGACTATGCGACGCTATGTGCGGAAGTGCCTGAAAATGTCATCGTTGCTTATGATGGATTGACCGTCACGCAATAAACGCGACGGCCTCTGACGTCAGGTCTTTTTGGTATCATCAACAATGTTCATCGTGGCGAGGCCGCTGGAGCCTAGCGGGGTGGAGGCAAAGGGTCCGCCGTGGCGCGCGAGGGCGAGATCTTGCGGGTCTGGTTCCGGTGCATCCGCAAGCACGTCTTTTGCGAATTGCTCAGCGTTGTCTTTTGGCCGGAAACCGAGATGCTTTGCCCCCGTATTGTCCAGTGCTGAGCGATCATTGTCCGAGACGCCGTAAACAACTGTAAATTCGGTTACGGGTGTGTCGATGGACCGTTCGACCAGTTGGATGAGATCATCATAGCTAAGCCATGTTCCTAACGCGCGTGTGTTCGTAACCTGAGCGCATGAACAAATGCGCAGGCAAACGCTCTCCAAGCCGCGCTTCTCCCAGTACATCCGGCCAAGGTCTTCGGCGAAGCATTTCGCCAAACCATAGAATGTGTCGGGGCGATGTGGAACATCGATGCCGATTGCTTGTGTTTTCGGGTACATGCCGACAGCGTGGATTGAGCTGGCATAGACCACGCGGCGCAAGCCTTTGCGGTGGGCGGCTTCCCAGACATTATATGCGCCGATGAAGTTCGGTTGAAGCAGGGTTTCAAAATCCCGTTCATCGCCGATTGCGCCGAAATGGATGACCATATCCGCGCCGTCCAGCAGCGCTTCCATCTCTGCGAGGTTTGTAATATCGGCACGGACATAACGCTCGCCTTCGTAAAGATTGCCGACATCCTCCATAATATCGGACGACACAAACTCATCCGCCAATTTCGCCAAAGGCTCGCGCAGGTAAGACCCGAGACGACCGGCGGCCCCCGTGAGGACGATCTTTTTCAATTTCATGGAGGTTGTTCCTTAGAGAAAGTTTAGCTGTTTAACCGCCTTCGCGATGCGGTCCATGGCATTCGAGAGAACCTCTTCAGAGGCCGCCGTGGAAATTCTGAAGAATGGCGAAAGATCATAGGCGCTGCCCGGTACAGACGCGATCCCCGCTGCTTTTAGCAAATAGCCGGTGACATCCGCATCGGTTTCGATTTTATCGCCATCGGGCGTCGTCGCGCCGATTAAATCTTCGCAGCCGATATAGGCATAAAACGCGCCTTCGGGGGGATCGAGAGTTAATCCGGGAATGCTCGCCACACGCTCGACAACAAGATTGCGGCGGCGTTCAAACGCGGCGCTGAATCGTCTGACCTCATCTTGGGGGCCGGTTAAAGCTGCGGCGGCGGCGGCTTGGGCAATGGAACATGCGCCAGAGCAAATTTGGCTTTGAACTTTCGTCATTGCCGCGATCAAGTCGCGATGTCCCGCGCCATAGCCGATGCGCCATCCTGTCATCGCGTAGGCTTTGGAGACTCCGTTGACCGTGAGAATACGGTCCTTCAAATTCGGACAAGCGGCGGCGAAGGATGTGAATTGACGACCATCAAACAGGATATGTTCGTAGATTTCATCCGACAATGTGAGAATGCGCGGGTGCTTTTCTAAGACTGCACCGAGGGCATATAAATCGTCGACTGAACAAAGCGCGCCGGCAGGATTGGAAGGCATGTTCAGAAACAGCCAGCGGCTTTTATCTGTGATTGCCTCTTCAAGCCGTGCTGTGCTGAGGCAAAAGCCTTCTTCAGCGGGGCAGGTTACGGAGATTGGCGTTCCACCGAGGATCAACACGATGTCTTTGTATTGCCCGAAATAAGGGGCGGCGAGGATGACTTCATCGCCCGGTTCTAATGTCGCCATCAGAGCATTGAAGATGACTTGTTTTGCGCCGTTGCTGACGATGATCTCATCGGCCTGATATGTCAGATTGTTTTCTTTAAGGAATTTTGCGCTGACGGCAGCCTTTAATTGTGCGGTTCCGCCGGTCGCCGGATATTTGGTTTCTCCGGCAAGGGCGGCTTCGTGGGCGGCTTGTTTGATATGATCGGGCGTGTCGAAATCGGGCTCGCCAAGGCCGAGGTCAATGACGTCTTCGCCGCGCGCTTTAGCCTCTTTCGCGGCTTGGCTGACCCAAGCCGAAGCGGATGGTTTTACCGGCGCTAATCTTGAGGAGGCATAGGTCATGTTTTTGCGCCTTTTACATTTGCAAGCAAAGCATCCGCGCCTTTTGACAGAATGGCGGTATCTGTGCCGCAGGCGACGAAGGTGAAGCCGTCTTTGAGCAGCTTGGCGGCAAAAGTTGGATCAAGAACGAGAGTTCCAACGGGAACGCCTTTGGCAATGAGCGCTTTTGCCGCTGGTTCGATGAGTTCCCAAACCGCAGGGTCCATTGGATTGCCGACTTTGCCGATGTCGGCGGCGATGTCTCCCGGACCGAAGAAAATGCCATCTACGCCATCTACGGCGGCGATGTCTTCTGCGCGTTCGACTGCTGCGCGGCTTTCTATTTGTAGGAGGACCGCCGTTTCGTCTTCAACTTGGGCAATGTAATCTGTGGCGCGTCCGAACATTGTTGCGCGGGTCGAGCCGCTGACGCCTCTGATGCCCTTTGGAGGATAGCGCGTTGCGGCAACGGCGCGTTCGGCTTCTTCGACGGTTTGGATCATCGGAAAGAGGAGACCCGGTGCGCCGAGGTCGAGTAAACGCTTTACAGCGACAGGATCATTCCACTCGGCGCGAACGATTGCTGTTGTCGAATAAGCGGCAAATGTTTGAAGCTGTGCCAGAACACTGAAATAGTCATTCGGGCTATGCTCCATGTCGATCAGCGCCCAGTCATAGCCAGCCGACGCCACGACTTCTGCTGCGAAGTTATTTGCAAGGCTGATCCACAAACCGATCTGCTCATCGCCAGCTTTGAGGGCACGTTTAAATTCGTTGGGGCGCATTTTCATTAGATAATCGCCTTTTCAATAATCGGACGGTTCTCAACGATACGGGCATAGTTGAAGGGCGTCATATCCAGCGAGCGGTATTCTCCGTAGGTTAGCCATTCGGCAGTTCCGCGACCCATTGCCGGAGATTGCTGTAGCCCGTGACCGGAGAAACCGTTTAGGAAGATGAAGTTTTCCACTTCGGTATGCGGCCCCATAATCGCGTTGTGGTCGAATACATTATAAGCGTAATGGCCGCCCCATTCGCTTTGAATTTTGATGGCTTCGAATTGAGGAACGCGGGTCGCCAGAATTGGCCAGACGTGATTTTCCCAGATGGAATGATCCATCTCGAAATCATCATACTCAACTGCCGGATCAATGTCGGAATGTCCGCCGCACTGATACGTGCCGCCGCCGTTCTCGCGAACATGGACACCGGAGGGATCAATGGTCAATGGCAAGTCCCGGTCAAGGGGTTGTTCAGCGGAGAAGATCCACGAAAAACGCTTGCGCGGCTCTACCGGAACGTCAATTCCCGCCATTTTTGCAGTGCGTGCGGCGCGGGGACCGGAGGCATTGAGAACCTGTCCGCAAGCCACAGTATCGCCGGTTGAAAGCGTAACGGATTCGACGCGCGTGCCTGCCGCGTTCTTGGTCATGGCTACGACTTCGTTTGCGATATACTCGACGCCGCGTTCGCGTGCTTGCCGCCGCCACCAATCGAAGACGGCAGTCGCATCCCAGAAGCCTTCATCATGGAGGTTGATTGATCCGAGTACGATGTCGTCGA
The DNA here is from genome assembly GCA_937995735.1 of uncultured Neomegalonema sp. Taxonomy (GTDB): domain Bacteria; phylum Pseudomonadota; class Alphaproteobacteria; order Rhodobacterales; family Rhodobacteraceae; genus JAHDDY01. The sequence continues at coordinate 38,057 of CALKIZ010000038.1, forward strand.
CATTGTAGAACGGATAAGCGGCTTTGATTTCTTCGGGTGTCATCAGTTGTGTTTTTGCGCCCGCGCCGTGCTGCACCTCTAAGCTCTCACGCAAAACCGCTGCGAAGTCTTCGGTATCGGCGAGGTACATGTATCCGAAACTGCGAATTGAGAGTTCAGGGACACGTTCATCATTGCCCATATGTTGGCGCAGATTTTTCACGTAATCAGCGGCGAACTGAGAGATGCGGACATTTAGCTCGGTCGAAAATTGTTGGCGCATACAGGAGTTGGTATGGGCGGTTGATGAATTTTCGTAACTCGGGTCGCGCTCGACGATTAGGACAGTGCCGTCAAAGTCTGGATTATCCGTCAAAAACCAAGCGGTGGATGATCCCATGATCGCGCCGCCAACGATGATGACATCATAGTTGTCGCGTGTTGGTTTTCCGAAATCGACTGTCGTTGTCATTTAATGTCCTCTCCGTTTTTCGCACCCGCCAATACGGATTCAATGTCACTTTCAGAAAGCGCGTATTCGTTTCTGGCGGTCTCTGCAGAGATATATCCCCGTGCGAGGTCGCGTTTTACGGAGGCAGTATCGCGGTTTTTCGGTTCGCCGTACCCAGCGCCCCCCGGAAAGGCGAGCATGACTTTTTCGCCATGAGGGACGAACTGTTTTCCCTTGCCGCGCATCGGTTCACCGTCGGAGCGGGCGATTGTTGTTGGCGCTCCGCTTAAACCGCCGCGTCGTCCGCGCGCCGGATGATTGACGCGATCAAACATTGCGGAGAAATCGAATTCGTGGCCTTCAACCGCACCGACTTCCATGAACTGTCCGAGGCCGCCGCGATGCGCTCCTGCACCGCCGGAGTCGGGGCGTAACTCTTTGCGCCAAATGATGACGGGACCGGCATGTTCGGTCGCTTCAACCGGCATGGTCATTACGCCGGACGGAAAGGCGGTTGCATTTAATCCGTCATAGGCAGGGCGTGCTCCGGCTCCGCCTGAGTTGAATGTCAGGACTTCCGAGCGCCGTGCATGGGGCGGGGCGGGGGCGTCCATGCGGGGGCGTAAACTGACTTGGAAATTACAGAGCGACCCCGCGCCTTCGGCGGGGACGGTCTCGGGCAGCAGTTTATCAAGTGCATCATAGACTGTATCGGGCAGCATATGCCCGATGACATGGCGCAGTGCGACCGGAGCCGGGGGCGGTGCATTGACGATGCTTCCCTCTGGTGCGGATATTTCAAACGGCGCGAGCGACGCGGCATTGTTCGGGATTTCCGGTGCAATGGCGCATTTGAGGGCGTAACAGGCATAAGCCTTCGTATAGACAAGCGGGACATTGATGCCTTTTTTGTCCAGCCCCGATGATCCGTCAAAATCACAAACGATGCGCTCGTTTTCAATGTCGAGGCGCACTTTCAGGGTGATCGGTTTATCGAAACCGTCGATGGTCATTTCGCCGGTCGCTGTTCCGTTTGTCAGCGCGGCAATCCGTTCAATGGTCGCGCGGCGTGAGTTTTCGAGGATGAAAGTCGCCACATCATCTAGGGCGCTGAGGTTGAATTCCGTCATCATCTCGACAAGGCGGCGCTGACCGACTTCGTTACAGGTTGCCAGTGCATAGACATCGCCGACGAGTTGGTCTGGTTCTCTGACGTTCTCGCGGATGATCTTGACGAGGGTTTTATCGACGTCGCCCCGTTCTGCGAATTTCATAATCGGGATCGCTAGACCCTCTTCAAAAACATCGTTTGCATCCGCGCCGAAACCGCGCCCGCCGATGTCGGTGATATGGGCGGTACACCCGAAAAAGCCGACATGCTTTCCGTGATGAAAAGCGGGAGAGACAACCGTGATGTCGTGGCGATGGCCGGTTCCCTTCCACGGATCGTTGGTGATGTAGACATCTTGTTCGAAGATATTTTCTTCGCCAATCTCGCGGATGAAATGTGCGACGGCATCGGCCATTGCGTTGACATGCCCCGGTGTGCCAGTGACGGCTTGGGCGAGCATGTTGCCCTTCATGTCATAGACACCTGCCGACAAGTCGCCCGCTTCGCGAACGGATGTTGAAAAGGCGGTGCGGACGAGGGCTTGGGCTTGCTCTTCGACAACCGAGATAAGGCGGTTCCACATAACCTGATTGGAAATCGTGCTTGTCATTGTGGTGCTCCTCACGCTTTGCGGATGTCGATGCAGCCATCGGCGGCACGGATTGCGGTGCGGCTGGTTGGGAGGATGATTGTTGTCTCCTCCTCAACGATGACGGCGGGACCATTTACGGTTTGTCCCGTCTCATAGGTGTCGCGCTGAATGATCGGACCTTCGACCCGCTTGCCGAGCGCCGGATCGAATAAGCTGCGCTTGCCGTCTGCTGTCGCCGCGCCTTTGGTGTCTGCTTGTGCAACAGGGTTAACGGGCGCAGGTGGCGTTGTCGCGTTGACGGCCCAGACGGTGATTTCGACGTCTAAGCCTTCAACGGCACGGCCAAAGAGGGCAATGTAGTTTTCCTCGAACAAACGCGCGTAAGTTTCTGCGTTTGACTCTTTGGCTTGGGCCGCCGTCAGCGTGACGGGGATTTCCCAACCCTGACCCGTGTAGCGCATGTAGACTTTATGCTCTGCGAGGATGTCGGAGTCGGCATCGCAGGAGCGGACAAAGCTGGATGCTTCGTTTTCGAGATCACGGAATAAACCGCCTGCGGTTTCAGCGTTAAATTCTGAGAGCCGCATGTAGATGCTGCGCGTGGCTTCAAAGCTGAACGGTGCGCGGAGAAATCCGATGGCTGATCCGACACCCGCGCCGGGGGGTACAAGCATTCGGTCAATCCCGAGTTTCTCGCAAAGCCGCCCCGCGTGAAGCGGCGCAGCACCGCCAAAGGCGATCATGGTGTATTCTGAAAGGTCTTCACCATTTTCGACCGCATGAACGCGCGCGGCATTTGCCATGTTTTCATCGACGACTTCGGCTACGCCGAAGGCCGTCGTCTCTGCGTCCATGTCGAGTGTTGCGCCGAGATGTGTTGTGAGGGCTTTTTCTGATGCTTCAGGGTAGAGGGTGATTGAGCCACCCGCGAAATTGTTTGCATCCAGTTTGCCGAGGATGAGGTCGGCATCGGTTACTGCTGGTCTTTCACCGCTTCGTCCGTAACAAGCGGGACCGGGTTCGGAACCTGCGCTTTCAGGGCCAACACGAATTTGCCGCATGGAATCCACATGAGCAATCGAGCCGCCGCCTGCGCCGATCTCCACCATATCAATCACAGGGATCGAGATTGGCATCCCTGAGCCTTTTTTGAACCGATAAGAGCGGGCGACTTCAAAGACGCGCGCGGTCTTTGGCGTGTAGTTCTTGATCAGGCAAATTTTTGCCGTTGTCCCGCCCATATCGAAACTGAGCACTTTATCCAGACCGTGCTGTGCCGCGATATTGGCGGCGAAGACGGCGCCTCCTGCCGGACCGCTCTCAACCAAGCGCACTGGGAATGCAGCGGCATCGGTGATAGAAATCACCCCGCCGCCGGAATGCATCAGGAAGACCGGGCAATCGAAACCAACGGTTTGAAGGCGTCCTAACAGTCGGTCGAGATATGTCTTCATCAACGGTTGGATAAAAGCGTTGGCGATGGTCGTGTTAAAGCGCTCATATTCGCGCATCTGCGGGGAGACTTCCGAAGATAGAGACACTAACGCATCTGGCATCTTTGCCGCCAGAACATCGCGGACCATCTGTTCATGGTCGGGATTGGCATAGGAGTGCAAAAGGCCGACCGCGATGCTTTCATATCCGGCGGCTTTCAGCGTATCGGCGAGCGCCTCCACATCGGATCTCTCTAACGGGATAAGAACATCGCCGGATGCGCCCACGCGCTCGTTGAGGGTATAGCGGCGCTGACGCGGCAGGAGCGGCTCGGGCATCACAAGGTTGAGGTCATATTGCTCGAAACGGCTTTCGGTGCGCATTTCGATGACATCGCGAAAGCCTTGGGTGGTAATCAAAGCAGTCTTTGCGCCGCGCCGTTCGATCAGAGCATTTGTCGCGAGGGTCGTGCCGTGAACGATCCGCCCGACTTGCGCTGGCGTGACGCCGGACTTGCCGCATACTTGCTCAATGCCATCCAAAATGGCGTCTTCCGGGGCGGAATATGTTGTCAGAACTTTGGTGGAAAATCGCTTTTCGCCAATCTCAAGGACAACATCGGTGAATGTGCCGCCAATATCGACACCGATGCGGGCAGGTTGATCTGACATCGTTCTTCTCCACAGGTAAGCGCTGGAGTTGAGCTAAGGGCAGGTTTAAAATTAATTCAAATTATTTTATTCTATGTAGATAATCAATTTTATTGATTATTCGCTAGATGGTAATCCCGAGACATTTCGGCACCGATTTCCGCGACGGCGCGGATGTAAAACGGCGCGCGGGTTTCGTCGTACCGTGCTTTGAAGTGCAAAGGATCAGGGGTCCAACTATAGGGGACTTCGACGAGTGACTTGTTTCTCAAAGCCTCTTTTGCCATGACACGCGGAACCGCCGCTATACCAAAACCGGCCTGCGCCAGATGAAGGCAGACGGTGAGGTTGCTTGAGCTGACCAGTCCCGGTGAGGGGTGGCCCACTGCGGCGAAATGTGCGGCAATCTCGTCGTGGAGCCGTCCGCCTCTTGCGTGAGTGATGATGGTTTGCTCATTCAACGCGCCAACGGGCAAGGGCTTTTCACTCGGGACATCAAGTTCCGGCGCGGCGATCCAGATCAGCGGCCATTCGCCGAGGTCAACGGAGGCCATTCCTTCTTCCATAAAAGGTGCATTGTGGAAGGCGAGATCAAGAGAGCGCCTTGCCAGTTCCCTCTCGATATTCACCGACAAATCAACTGATAGCTCGACGGCGATATTCGGATATTGGGAGTGCATCTTTTTCAAATAGCTCCCGAGCCATGTATCCGCGATCATCTCGGTTACGCCGAGCCGGAGCACACCGTCGATGAGTGCTGCGTTGTCTGCGGCGATCTTGAAATCATCCATTGCCGCCAAAATACGGCGAGCGCGGGTGAGGAGGTCTTGGCCTTGGGGGGTCAGACGCACCGATCCCGGATCACGCTCCATCAGAGTGATACCAAGTAGTGCCTCCAATGACGCTATCCGAGAAGATATGTTCGGTTGTGTCGTCCGAAGCCTTTCCGCCGCGCGGTTAAATGCGCCCAGATCAGCAACTTGCACGAAGGCTTCCAGATGTTTGATTGTAATGCTCACGCGCCGAGCCACTCCTGAAATTAGCTTACCTCTAAATGAGGTTCATATAGATAACGTTTTGTCTCGTGATATACGCGATTCTGCGTTGATCGCGAATGGGATAGGAGTGACGGCATGGAATGTTGTGGACCGGGTTATGCTTCACCGGCGGATGCGATGCGTGCTCCGCGAGAAAAGCTGCTCTACACAATCGCGATCTATACCGGAACGGGCATTCAAAAGCCTGATTACCTTGCCACAATCGACAATGATCCCGACAGCCCGACGTATTCTCAGGTGATCTCCCGTTGTGAGATGCCGGGTATTGGTGATGAGCTGCACCATATGGGATGGAATGCTTGCTCGTCGTGTTTTGATGATGCGTCGATGAGCCGGAAATACCTGATTGTGCCGGGTGTCCGGTCAAGCAATTTGCATATCGTTGATTGTGCCACTGACCCGCGTAATCCGACGCTGGTTAAAGTGATCGACGGCGCGGAAATCAAAGCGAAAACTAATCTATCAGCGCCGCATACGATCCATTGCCTCGGTTCCGAGATTATTATCTCGATGCTCGGGGATGCCCAAGGCAATGCTCCCGGCGGGTATCTGCACCTCGACAAGGATTTCAACATTGTCGGTCGCTGGGAAAACTCGATGGGAGACATCAAGTTCGGCTATGATTTTTGGTATCAGCCCCGTCATAACGTCATGGTCTCCAGTGAATGGGCCGCGCCGAATACGTTTATGCCGGGCTTTGACCTCGAAGAAGTCGGGCATCTGAAATACGGGCGCGAGATTCACCTTTGGGACTTTGAGAAGAAAGAACCGAAGCAGACATTCTACCTCGGTGAAGATGGGCTTATCCCGTTGGAGGTGCGATTTCATCATGACCCTGACAGCTCGCACGGGTTTGTCGGGGCGGCGCTGTCGGCGAATATTATTCACTGGTGGAAAGACGATGCCGGAGAGTGGCAATGGGAGAAAATCGTTGATGTAGAGAACGAGCCGCACCCCGATTGGCCGATTCCGGTTCCGGGTGTGATCTCTGTGATCTTGCTGAGTATGGACGATAAATACCTCTACCTGTGTAACTGGCTGCATGGGGATATTCGCCAATACGATATTTCCGATCCGCATAATGCCAAGCTGACCGGACAGGTTTGGATGGGCGGATTGCTCGGCAAAGCGCCGGAGGTCAACGGCGTCAAAGTCACCGGCGGGCCGCAGATGATTCAGCTCTCGCTTGATGGCAAACGCCTTTATGTGACGACTTCGCTGTTCAGCACATGGGATAATCAGTTCTATCCTGAAATCCGCACCAATGGCGGCTGTATGTTGATGGTGAATTGCGACACCGAAAATGGCGGTATGGAGATTGATCCTGATTTCGTCGTTGATTTCGGCAAGGAACCGAACGGGCCGAGCCGCTGTCACGAGACCCGCTATCCGGGCGGGGATTGCACGAGCGACATATGGATTTGACCCGCACAATTACCATCGCGAACCGCGAGGGTGCGACGTATGAGGTTGATGCGCGGCGGCCTTTGCTCGACTCGTTGCGGGAGCAGGGCGTGGACCTGCCCTATGGCTGTAAATATGGCGGGTGCATAACTTGTGCGGCCAAGCTGACAGCGGGCGAGATTAATCAATCGGCGCAAGTCGCATTGAACAACCGCCAGATTGCGAGCGGGTATGTGATCCTGTGTGTGGCGAGGCCGGTGACGGATATTACCCTCGAGATTGGGGTCGAAAGCCATGATGACCTTTACCGCAATCCGTTCCTTGACCCGCTGCAACCTCACGAATTAAAGGCCGATATTGCCACGCCGAAGGATGCTTGAGATGGACCATACCAAACCGTATTCCGAAGACTATCTGCAAGACATTCTGAAATCGGTGAAGACGATTGCGATGGTGGGCGCGAGTCCGAATAAGACCAGATTTTCTTATGGTGTTCTGCGGGTGCTGCACGAGACGGGGTATGACATGATCCCGGTTAATCCGCGCCCCGGTCTGGAGGAAATACGCGGGATCAAAGTCTATCCGTCTCTGGAGTCGATTGATCGTCCTGTTGATATGGTCGACGTCTTTCGCCGTCCCGAAGACCTGATGGAGATTACTAAAGAGGCCATTGCCATTGGTGCAAAAGTGCTGTGGGGGCAAATCGGGGTTGTCGATCACGAGGCGGCGAAGCTGGCGGAAGAGGCCGGTATGAAAGTCGTTATGGACCGCTGCCCCAAAATTGAACTGTTCCGGCCTTTCTGGAAACCAAAGCTGCATCTTGGGATTTGAGGGTGTTTTCGCGGATGTTAGGCAGGTTTTCCTTGTAGGAGGCGGGGTATTTCGCCGGATAGTCCAGCGGCTTGGCGCATGAAGAAGCGGCGCGCTGGACCCATGCGATTGACGATGTCGAGGCCCATGCCTCTGAGTGCTCTGACCGGGGAAAGATCGTTGGAGAACAATCGGTTGATTGCATCCATGCTAAGGCCCATTGCCGTGTTGTCAAAGCGCCGCCAGCGCTCGTAGCGCTTGAGAACGTCTTCCGTGCCGATGTCTTCGCCGCGCCGTGCCGCTTCTGCCAGAACTTGCGTCAGAGCTGCGGCGTCTTTGAAGCCTAAGTTCAATCCTTGACCGGCAATCGGATGGACGCCATGGGCGGCATCGCCGACGACCGCAAGACGGTGCGCGCAGTAGTTATAAGCCAAGGAAAGATTGAGCGGATAAGACCAGCGCGGGCCGGTGACTTTGACATCGCCAAGGAAGTGACCGAACCGGCGCACGACTTCGCTCTCAAAGCCTGCATCATTCAGACTCATTGCCGCGTCAGCGACCGCTGTTTTCTCTGTCCAAACCAAAGAAGACCGATTGCCGGTGAGGGGCAAAATTGCAAACGGACCCGACGGCAGGAAATATTCATGGGCGACACCGCCATGAGGCTCGGCGTGTTCTACGGTGCAGACAACGCCCTTTTGTGGATAGCTCCATCCGGCGTATCTGATCCCGGCGGCTTGTGCCGTGGGAGAACTGCGACCGTCACAAGCGATTGCGAGACGCGCTGTCGATGTGCCGTCTTCCAGCTCGAGAACCGCTTTTGCAGTTTCGCGGTTCAGGTTGAGGACTTTCAAAGGCTGCCTGTGAGTCACGGCCTCCGCATCATCAAGCGCCTCAAACAACGCGCGGCGGATATGGCGGTTTTCGACAAGATGCCCGAAGGGTTCGTCTCCGACTTCGCGGTGATCAAAGTGCAGGAAAGATGTGCCCGCGCCCTCTGAGACACGCCCATCGGTGACAAGAATATCGTGGATCGGCTGTGCCTTTCCGTCGAGCCTGTCCCAGACACCTAGAGCGCGCAGCATATTGCGTGATCCGGCGGCAATGGCGGTTGCTCTGCCGTCAAAGGCATCGTCGGTGTGGACGCTGCGCGGGGCGGCATCAAAGAGGGTAACGGTCAAGCCGGTTGAGCCAAGCGCAAGCGCAAGCGCCGCTCCGTTTAGACCCCCGCCGATGATCGCGATATCAGTCTCTGTATTCATGGCTGCGAACATAGGCTTCCTTTGGGCTGTGCCAAGGATTCAATCGTCGCGGGGCAAAATATGCGTCTGTCATGATTTAAAAGCCGTTTTAGGATGATCTGTTAACCTATCGTTAACCTTAACATTTTGTTGATAGTCGGACTGGACGAACATAGGTTTTACAGAGTAATCTCCGCAGAACGCCCGGCGAAAGATCGGGCATTGAGGCAGTTAAACCGATGACAACGCGCAGATTTTCCGATCTGCCCGAATACGCATTTCCGCGTCTTCGGGCGCTGTTAGACCGTCATGAACCCGGCGGTGATGAAATCGCCATGTCGATTGGCGAGCCGCAACATGCTTTGCCGTCTTTGCTGGGCGAGACGCTGGCGAAGTACGGGCATCTTTATAATAAGTATCCTCCGATTGATGGCACACCCGGTTGGCGCGAGGCCGTCGGCGCGTGGTTGGATAAGCGCTATGACCTAAAAGGCGCGCTTGATCCTGATACGCAGGTTTTGCCTCTCAATGGTTCTCGCGAAGGGTTGTTTAGTGCTGCACTGGCGCTTGCGCCGGGTGAGAAGAACGGCAAGCAGGCGACGTTTTTGCTGCCCAATCCCTTCTATCAAGTCTATGCGGCGGCGGCTTTGGCGATTGGGGCGGAGCCGGTGTTTGTGCCTGCGACGCCGGAGAACGGATGGTTGCCGGATTTCTCCGCACTGCCGGTTGATGTTTTGGAGCGGGCGACATTCGCATATTATTGCTCGCCAACGAACCCGCAAGGGGCGGTTGCTGATACGGAGATTCTCGGGCGGCTTGCGGCATTGGCCGAAACGTATGATTTCATCATCGCTTTTGATGAGCCTTACTCAGAGATATATCGCGATACGCCGCCTCCCGGCGCATTGGCTGCCGCCGCAGCTCAAGGGGTAAATCCTGATCGGGTGTTGGTGTTCAATACCCTCTCGAAAAGATCGAATGCAGCGGGTTTGCGCTCGGCTTTTGTTGCGGGCGGTGCAAACAGTATCGCGGCGATTAAGCGCCTACGGGCGTATTCCGGTTCGCCCAACCCCATTCCGGCGCTTTATGCAGCCGAGGCGCTGTGGCGGGACGAGGATCATGTGATCGAGAACCGCCGTCTTTATCAGGAAAAGTTCGCACTTGCCGATGAAATCCTCGGCGGGTTGCCGGGGTATATCGCGCCTGAAGCCGGGTTTTTCCTGTGGCTCGATGTTGGCGATGGCGAAGCCGGTGTCGTGAAGCTGTGGAAAGAGGCCGGGGTGAAATGTTTGCCGGGGGCTTATCTCGGGCGCGGCGATGCGCGCTTTAACAACGGCGAAAATCCGGGTGCGCGCTATATGCGGGCGGCTTTGGTTGAAAGTCCTGAGATTATCAAACCGGGGCTGGAAGCGATTGCACGCCTTCTGAAAGAAAATGCGGGAGTTGAAACGTGACGACTACGACTGAAACTCCCGACGATAGAGATGCTTCGCGGTTTTCGATGGCTTCCTTTGCGTCGATGGGCGCACGGCCTGTTGCCTTGGGTCTTGGAACGTTGGCTTTCGTTATTTGGGCGTCGCTGTTTAGTCATTCTCCCCGCGATGGAAATTTTTGGAACGCAACAAGTGATGCGACGAGCAATTGGCTTGGTGCGTTCGGGGCGAACTTGTCCTGTGCTTTGTTTTATGCGCTGGGGAATGCATCGTTTTTGATCCCGTTGGCGTTGGCGGTTTGGTGCTGGCGTCTCTGGAGCGGGCGGGTTGAGTCTCGTGTTGTCTCGCTGTTTCGTTTGGGCGGTGCAAGTGTTCTTGGAATGCTTGCAGCCTCGGCTTTCCTGTCGGCTGTTCCGGGGAAAATGATTACCGGAACGGGCTTTGGCGGATTTTTAGGGGATCGTCTGATCCTGCCTTTCGCGCGTATTTTCGACCGGATGGATTTTGACGCGCCTTACCAAATTCCCGGTTTGCTGATGGCAATTGGTGCGCTGATCGGGTTGGGTGTCGCTTGTGGGATGACCAAGCGGGAGACGACCATTTTAGGGCGGCAAACCGCTCATAAAGTACAGCGCACTGTGTCGCGGGAACGCCGGAAGGCGCTAACCGACGGGGTGATGAACCGAACCAGCGAGTTGACCAAGCGCTTGCGCACCCGCACCGTCACGCCAGAGCGCCCGATGAGTTTGCGCGGCGATAGCTTTGATGATGCTGCGCGGAGTGAAAGCCTGAGAGGAACACCGCTTGATAAAGCCGGCAGAACGACACCGGCTAAAGCGGTCGTGGCGAAAGCCGCGAAAAAGGTCAAACGGGCGAAAGCCGCAACCAAGCGGCCCGGCTCTCAGGAGTTGGCCCCGGATCTGAATTTGTTGAGTATCCCGCAACGTCCTGCGCGGCCCATGAGCGAAGCCGAACTCAAAGACGAGAGCGAACGCCTGTTGACGGTGCTGAATGATTTTGGCGTTAAAGGGGTGATGAAGGGTGTCAGTCAAGGTCCGGTTATTACGCTTCACGAGTTTGAACCTGCGCCCGGCGTAAAAGTATCGCGCGTCGTCAGTCTTGCCGAAGATATCGCGTTGAACCTCGGGGCGCAGGCTGTGCGCGTCGCTCCGGTCAAGGAACGCTCGGTTATCGGGATCGAGCTGCCCAACAGCCGCCGCGAGACGATCTTTCTTAAAGAAATCATGGAGCCGTTGCTCAATCACCCTGATCCATTGCCGGTAGCATTGGGCAAAGCGATTGACGGAACCATTCGGATTGCTTCGCTGGCGAAGATGCCCCACTTGCTGGTTGCCGGTACAACGGGGTCCGGTAAATCGGTGGGTATCAACGCGATGATCCTGTCGCTGCTCTACAAGCATCCGCCATCTGAATGCCGGATGATTATGATTGATCCGAAGATGCTGGAACTCAGCGTCTATGACGGCATTCCGCACCTGCTATCGCCCGTTGTGACGGACCCGAAAAAAGCGGTGATGGCGCTGAAATGGGTCGTGCGCGAGATGGAAGACCGCTATCGAAAAATGGCGGATATGAACGTGCGAAACCTTGCCGGGTATAATGCGCGCATGGAAGAAGCGATTGCAGGGAATGAAACACTCAAACGTAACGGCATGGATGAGGTTGGCAATCCGACGATCGTAGAATACGAACCGGAGAAGCTGCCTTTCATCGTCGTCATCGTTGACGAGATGGCCGATCTGATGATGACAGCGGGCAAAGAAGTTGAAGCCTGTATCATGCGCCTCGCGCAGATGGCGCGCGCTTCGGGTATCCATATTGTGATGGCGACGCAGCGGCCTTCGACCGATATTATCACGGGTGCGATTAAAGCAAACTTCCCGACCCGCATGTCTTTCCAGGTGACGTCCGCAATCGATAGCCGCACGATCCTCAATGAGATGGGCGCAGAGCAACTGCTCGGTATGGGGGATATGTTGTTCCAATCGGCGGGCAAGCGTTCGATGCGTGTCCACGGTCCGTTTGTGTCCGATGAAGAAGTTCGTTCTGTCGCAGATGAGCTGCGCGCGATGGGCGGCGAAGCAAGCGATCAGGTCGAGTTCGAAGAACTTGAGGGCGGGCGCTCGGATATTGATGAAATTCTTGGCCTTGCACCACAGGGAGGCAAAGGCGGTGACGATGCGCTTTATGACCAAGCTGTTGCCATTGTCGCAAAGGATCAACGCGCGACCATCAGCTATATCCAGCGTCGCTTGCAAATCGGTTATAACAAAGCTGCTGGCCTGATTGAACAGATGGAAGAGAATGGCGTCGTCACGCCCGCCAACAATGCCGGCAAGCGTGAGATTTTGATTGGAGAGAGATAGTCTTTACCGGGTTCAGTCAGTATTTGAACATAACGCGATGATCAAAAAACAGACATCGGCCCGGACTGAACCTGTTTTCTGCCCCATTCGGCCTCTATGATTTAGGTTATAAGGTTCGTGGTTTTATCGTAAAAAGTGCTGTTTTGAGCATTTGTGTGAGAGACTGCCGGGATCATCGAGCATGTGAAGCGACTATTCATGTTTGAGATTTACAAGGCACGGGTATTGGCACGATACGTGAGACGACGGAATGTGATGGGCGCGGCGTTAAAGCTGTGAATGAATTAAGTGTAAGGCGTTCACGGTTAAGGCGCTTGAGCAGAGGAAAATGAATTATGAACCGCCGTTCTTTCATTGCCGCTATGGCGGCTATAGCGACTGCTCCGACACTTGCTTCGGCGCAAAATTATGATCCTCAGGTTGTAGATGCTTTGTCGCGGTATTTGAATACGATTACGACAATGCAAGGTACTTTCACCCAGCAAGCGTCTGATGGCCAGCAGATTGCCGAAGGTGAATTTTTCATGCGGCGGCCGGGGCGGTTGCGCTTTGAGTATTTCGACCCTTACCCTACCGTAATGATTGCCGATGGGACGTGGGCCGGTGTGATTAACCGCCAAACCAAGACCCTCAGCCAAGTGCCGCTTTCGAAGACACCGCTTTACCTGTTGTTGGATGATAACATTGATTTAACGGCCAGTGGCGCGATCCAATCAATCGAGCGCGCACCCGGCATTGTGAATGCTCTGGCGATTGACCCGAGCAATCCCGGTCAGGGGTCGATTACTATGGTGTTTTCAACAACGCCGGTACAGTTGCTCAAATGGGTGATTACCGATGAGCAAGGACGGTCCAGTGTGATCTCGTTGCGCAATGTCACACGCGGCCAATACATTGACCCGCGCAAGTTCGTGATCGAAGATCCGAGCGGCGACAGTGAGACACGATTTGGCGAAGGCAACAGGGGATAGCAACCCTGTTACGCGATGCCTGCGTGTTAAACTTTGAGCGTGGCGGTTACCGGCGCGTGATCTGATGGTTTTTCCCATCCGCGTGCCGGTTTGAGTGTCTCGCATTGTTTCAGGGCATCTTTTAGGTCTGGTGTGGCCCAGATATGATCGAGACGGCGGCCTTTGTTGGCCTTCTCCCAGTCTTTCGCGCGATAGCTCCACCAAGAATAGAGCTTTTCATCCTCCGGAACGAAATGGCGGGCGACGTCGATCCATGCGCGGCTGGCCTGAGCAGCGAGCAGCTTTTCAACCTCAATCGGTGTATGACTGACGACTTTTAAAAGTTGTTTATGTGACCAGACATCGTGTTCCAGCGGAGCGATGTTCAAATCACCAACAAGGATAGACGGACCGGCAGGTGCTTTTCCCTTTTTGCCAAACCAAGTCGTCATCTCATCGACGAAATCGAGCTTATGGCCGAATTTTTCGTTCTTCTCCCGATCAGGAATATCGCCGCCCGCCGGGACATAGAAATTGTGGATCGTGATGCCATTAATCTTTGCGGAGAGATGACGGCAATCGCCCTTTTTACAAAAGTCGTGATGGGTGCTGTTTTCTATCGGCAGCTTGGATAGGATTGCGACGCCGTTATATCCCTTTTCGCCCCGGATCACCCGATGGGTATATCCAAGCCCCTCAAAGCCATCATGGGGGAATTTATCATCCGGGGATTTGGTTTCCTGCAAACACAGCACATCGGGGTTTTGTTCGGTCAGAAATTTGAGAACGATTGGTTCGCGCAGACGGACCGAGTTGATGTTCCATGTAGCAATTTTCATTTGTCGGCCTCCGGCTCGGGCATCGGCATATCGAAAATGGACCGTCCGCCATCGGCCACGATGACCTGTCCCGTTATAAAGCTCGCCTGATCTGAAGCCAAAAAGAGTGCTGCATCGGCGATTTCGCTCGGCTCACCCAAGCGATGCATTGGGGTGCGGTCTACGATGGCTTTGCGCGCTTCGGGGTCACTCAGGCCCGAAAAACGCCCGGAAATGCCACCCGGAGCAATGCCGTTTACCCGTATACCTTCTTCTGCAAAGGCGACTGCAAAGCCACGGGTTAATTGATCAAGCGCCGCCATGGAGACGCCAAGGGCGAAGCGGTTTGGTATGACTGAATAACTGTTAAGCGCGGATACATTCACGATAGCGCCGTTCGCTCGCTTTTTCTCATGCTCTTTTGCGCGTTGAATCATATGTTTAGCGACAATTTGTGTGAGAATGAAAGACGATTTCACATTGACGTCGAATGCGCGCTGAAATTCCGACTCTTCGAGTTCCAGTGCATCGCCTGCCGCAACCACTGACGCCGTGTGGATCAGAATATCGACACTATCAAATGCATCGACGGCAGCAGCCATAAGGTTGTTGAGATCAAGGCGCTTTGTTTGATCACAGCGAAAGCTGATCGCGCGCTCTCTTGTTTCATCCAGTGCGAGAGCCTCTTTCTGGATGGCCTCTTCGTCGGCATCGGCGAGAGTGACATTTGCGCCTGCTTCGTAAAATTGGCGTGCGATAGCAAGACCCACCCCGCGCGCCGCGCCGGTCACGATTGCCGTCTTGCCTTCTAAACGTCCTACCATCCGGCGTCCTCACATGATTTCCGGTGTGCTTACAGCGGTTTTTGAGAAATGGGAATTGGCAGTAGCGCCAAATGTGAATGCCTTCAAAGTTCATACCTGAACTCAATGATCCGAGCATTGCTGTAGACTATCATGCCGCTTGTCGTAGTAGAAATTTCAATCGGTTTTTTTTGGCATGGCACGAAAATCGTAGGGGTGAGTGCATTAACGGGCTGAAGGATCGACCATGCGCTCTCCTAAACCTCAGAAAATTAACGCAGTCGCGGATTTCTCCGCGTCTGTTTACCGGAGCGGCGATGTCGCTGAAATTGCTTTGAGGAATGGAGTACAGCCGGAAGAAACGGTTTTAAATCTCGCTGTGGACAGTGTTTTAGAGGCGCAGAATGACGGCGTGCTCGCACCTGAGCTAAGGTCTAAAATAGAAGCGATGACCCAAGATTACGCGAAAATACTTGCGCGGATTGATAGGCTTGCGGCCAGAAAAAATGAAAAAAATTTACCCATTGAAGGCGATAATCCACCTTTAATTATTAAGCCTTCTGACGAAATCTGATTTTCTGTTGTCCAAAGTTTCGGATGTAATTCTTAGTTTATTAACACTATTTGAGTCTCTAAATGCGAATTTTAGGAACGAAGTATCCTTTGCATCAGGACTAAGGTCAGCCATTTTTCGAACTTCCATCCGATTTCAGGCAGACGACCTGCTTCGGTAAATCCGAACCTTTTGTGTAGCTCAAGGCTGGCGGTATTGGTGGCGTCGATTGCGCCGATTAAACAATGGATTCCAGCTTGGTCCGCGTGATCTATGACTTTTGAGAGAAGGTGGCCGGCGATGCCCTGTCGCCGATAATCCGGTGTGACGTGAACGGAATGTTCCATCGTTCGCGCATATCCTTCGCCGGTGCGAAAGGGACCATACCCTGCCCAACCGACAATCTCGCCATTGGCTTCGGCGACATAAAGCGCGTATCCTGCTGTTATCCGGCTGGAAAGCATCTCTTCGATGTCTTGCCCGCTGCGTTCGGCATAGCGCCAGATCGCGAGGCCGGTGCGGATTTCATGATTGATGAGCGCGGCGATGCCGGAGGCATCTGAAAGGTTGCCCGCCCGGATTGCCGTTGCATTCATTGTAATGGTCTCATTCCAGGTGCGCGTTACCCTACACGAAGACCCTTCTGATTTTAACAGGGAAGAAAGGCAGAGAGAACATTCCCTCCTGAACCCAGGTGAACAAGTTCAGGAGAGATGTTTTGCCGTGTTAATCCCACAAGGAGAGGCCGGGTCGCTCTGTGTCGACGCTCTGACCAATTCCTTTTGATGCCATTAGCGCACCCGGATGCTTTGCGTGTCCCTCATATATGGAATGCGTTCTGTGCGCGCTCCATACGATCCGAATGTGCAGGCCCTGCGGAAATGCCTCAATCCACGGTCTTTTTATTCATTTGCTGTTAAGCGGCGTCGGCAAACGCCTCTTTTGTAAGCGATTTCGTCAACTCAAAAAGGCGGCGACGTTGCTCTTCGGGCCAGCGGTAGTAGCAATTGAGCAGCTCAATGGCTTCCTTGCCCTGAAACAACTCTGCAGAAACCACATTTTCGTCCGTTGCCGGTTCAATTGACGTCACTGTCGTGTCGCCGTTTTCTTCGATTGCCTCGAAGAAGAAAGAAACCGGGACGCTTAATGCCTGTGCAATTTCAAACAATCTGCTGGCTGAAACGCGGTTTGATCCGGTCTCGTATTTCTGAATTTGTTGGAATTTAATTCCGACTGCATCTGCCAGTTGCTTCTGAGTCATATCCGTCATCCAACGACGACGACGAATTTTTTGACCGACATGAACGTCTACATAATGCGCCATGGTCAGTAACCCTTCCTAATAACTAAAAGCGCCTCCACTGAACGCTTACGTTAAGGTTAGCAACGGGAATGCCATTTAGGATTTCGGTTTTGGCGCATTCTCCCTAGAGACGAAAATCCGTTAATAATCCGTAATATACAGGCAGTATCTGTAATTTTTGAAACGCCTAGGTTCATTTTCATAAACCCGATACACGCGAATTGCCTCGCAAATTGCGACAAGTTTTGAGATTTTCAGGGCGAGTTTCTGCCGAAACTGCCATCAAAATACGCTGTAAAGGCGGTTTTAACCATGCTCAGCAAGAGTACTGCAACGAATAGGAGTATCGTATGCGTAAGAGTTACCCGATTGCTGTGGTTTTGATGATCCTGGCTCTCGTGCCCGCTTGGGTCGGATTCGCGGCTTTCATCGAGGCGCGGGGGTTTGAAGCCCGGGCCGTTGAAGCGACTGGAACGATCACGCGCTATCAGGGGTATCCGGGCCTTAAAGGTCGCATTACGGGCAGGTCTTTCGTTCCTATGGTTCTGTTTGAGCTTGAGGAGGGTGTTTGGGCGGAGGTTGCCGCGAACCTGGCGTCAAAGAATGATGCCGCGAAAATCGGGTCTGAAGTCCCGGTGCTTTATGATCCTGCCGGTGCAGATCATGTGCGGTTTGCCGGCTTTTACAGCCTCTACGGAGCCGCCGCTTATTTTGCTGTCCCTGCTGTCCTGTTGTTTCTGTTCGGGTTTTATCTGCTGCCGATGGGTGCGCGTGCGCCGCGAGACAGCAGAGGACGCATGACAGGCCGGCCACCGCATTCCACCCAGCGCGAGGCGTAAGCGTCAACCGTCAGGAAGGCCCGCATAGGCGTAGTTCTCGGTCGAGATGTCACCGTGCCATACGTAAATCGACATGAAGGCGCTCTCGCCGGTTTTGTTTGCGTGCGGCATCATGGAGGGATGGTGCGAGCGTTCATTCGCGCGGTGAAGCGTGTAGGGCGCATCATCCCGCTTCCAATACACTTCACCTGCCAGCATGACGTAAATCTCTTCGGCGGGGTGCGTTCGGATGCCGTATTCAGAATGGGGATGCATCCCATAAAGACCGAGGCGCACCGTCTCAGATTTCACAAGTCCCCCCGGCCCAAGAAGCTCTACATGGACCTTCGACAGACTGTGATCGGCATAAAGCGGATCGTCAGAAGTGCGCGGCGGCGACCAGTCGAAGGGTGTTTGCGCGATTAATGTGCAGACCGGATGGGCATCGGATTGTTGCATGATGTCGAGAAAAATCTGCGGCAAAGGGGTTCCGGTGCCGGGTGTCACCGCGTCGGGCGCAGCGGCGAGTAGGGCTTCGCGCGCATGGGCTTCAATAGCGGCTTCGCCCGTAAAGACGGCGGCGAGGTCTGTGAAAAGGGTGCTGAGAGCCATGAGATGCACCTGTTGCGATTGGGTTGATTGATGTCAGCCAATACGCAGAGGGCGGAAAGATCAATCTTTGTTTGGTGGCGACATAAGAGAAATAAGGGCTGTGCCGCGCGGCGGCAAGAGAGCGCGCGGCGGGGTGTTATTTCCGTGCCGGGCGAAGCTGGACCTCGTGCTGTTAGGTTTGTGCTTTAAATTTCGAGGCCCCGGTTCTTGCGACCGGGGCGGTGGTGTTTTTTGGTGTCATGCCCGCGTAGGCGGGCATCTGTTTTTCCCGCTTGATGGAGGGTTGGATTTGGGGGTGTGAGGTCTCCGCTTTCGCGGTGATGACGGGGATGCAGTGTGTACTCCCCACCCCGGCCTTTAGAGCCGGGGTCCAGATGATTTGTGGTATTGCGTAGCAAACGCAGGAAGCGCCAAACCTCAGAAATCGCAATTTAAATCATTACACGACACTTAATGGGGTGCGTGATGTTTAACCTGCTGTGTGCGTTGATGGTGGGGTTAGGACTTACTGGCATCGCTACCAAGATGGACGTACTCGGAAACTGTCTTGTTGGAAACACAGTCAGCTTGGATTCCGTTGGTAGTAAATCTTTCAAAAACCCAAAATTTTTCTCCAAAGACATCTTCGAAAGTAATTGTGATGTCTATCTGAGCCATGACGATCAGGCTGGAAATGATCGGCTCCTCTGCGCAGGATCGGAAGCAATCTGGAACCGAGCGTTTGACATTCAACGGTCCGTTGTTAATCGCGCCCAGTCGGAACTGTTTGATGTCTGTTCCATCACTCACACTAATCGGGGTGGGGTCGATTGGTTCTACAATTTTTCCAGAGCTGAACTGTATGTTCCGCGCATACATGAACTTCAAGTTGGCATTTGTGAGAACGTTTTTTGCAGGCGAAAGACCTGTATTCTGAATGTCAAAGTGCAGCGCTATGGATCTAGGCGCGTCAACGATTTCTTTAGGTTTAATTCCGGTTATCAATTTAATATTTTCAATTGAAAGATATGCCCTAGTCTGGGCACCGCCCATCAGTCTAGTTTGCTCGATGGTTCTTCGGGTGTAAACGAGTGTTCTCCACAGGAAGATTACACCGATGAGAGTCAAGATCGCAGAGGTCCACGAACCGTAGCTGCTGGATTCAGCGGCGGAAGCAGCTCGATATTGAGCGGCAAGATCACAGTAGTCGGGATAATCCGCCTTCTTATAGGACTTGCGATAGTGTTCGGCGGCTTCAAGCTCGCGTTTCGCGGCGATAATATCGCGGTCGAAGGGGACGTATCCGGCGGCGGAGCTCTTGTTGCACTGGGTTTGATAATAGCGGGCTTGGGCGCTCTTGTCGGTGTAGGGGTATTCTGAACGGATCGCCCAAAACAACGCCATCAAACCGACTAATCCTGTAAGCATAGAGTAGACGTAGATATCAGGCTTACAGTCGGCTAAATCCTTAATTCTTTTACCCCTATTGCTTTCAGACATTATACCAAGAACACCGCGCTAAACTTGCCGCGTGCAAGCTGGTTTGCAATGTTCGCCTCTTTCTCGCTGATTCCGTTCTCTGCGAGCCTTTCAACCATTTATGCGTATGTCACGCCGTTTCGCTCCAACTCAGCTTTCAAGCTGTTCGCGATGCGGGATTTCCACTTTGGTGATGCGTTTCTGTTGGGGTGGGAGGTCCCCGCTTTCGCGGGGATGACGGGGGGAAGGTGGGGTGAGTGTTTGGTGTCATGCCCGCGACGGCGGGCATCTGTTTTTCCCGCTTGATAGCGGTTTGGATTTGAGGTGTGAGGTCCCCGCTTTCGCGGGGATGACAGGGAGTGGGTGGTGGGATGTTTGGGGTTATTTCCGTCCCGGGCGTAAGACCCGGGACCCCGCGCAGTTAGGTTTGCACTTCAAATTTCGAGGCCCCGGTTCTTGCGACCGGGGCGGGGATGCTTAATGTAAACGGCGGACGCTTTTGCTTTGCAAAAGCGTTTAGGTTGCCAGTCTATATCCGCCTTGCTCTGTCACCAGAAGGCGGGCGGAGGCTGGATCGGGTTCG
This sequence comes from uncultured Neomegalonema sp., assembly GCA_937995735.1. GTDB lineage: Bacteria > Pseudomonadota > Alphaproteobacteria > Rhodobacterales > Rhodobacteraceae > JAHDDY01. The sequence goes on from CALKIZ010000038.1 coordinate 58,505, forward strand.
ATCTTTTGGCGCAGGCGGTAGATGTGCGTTTCCAGCGTGTGCGTGGTGACGCCTGCGTTATAGCCCCAGACCTCGTGCAAGAGGACATCGCGGCCCACGACGGTTCCCCCAGCGCGGTAGAGGAATTTGAGGATGTTGCATTCTTTTTCGGTGAGGCGGATTTTCTTGGCCGCTTCATCGGTCAACAGCTTCATCGAAGGCTGGAAGGTGTACGGCCCAATCGAGAAGACTGCATCTTCGGATTGCTCATGCTGGCGAAGCTGTGCGCGGATGCGGGCCAAAAGGACGGCAAACTTGAACGGCTTGGTGATGTAGTCGTTCGCACCCGAATCCAGCCCGAGGATGGTGTCCGCGTCGGAATCTTGCCCTGTGAGCATCAAAATCGGCGTCTTGATGCCTTGTTTACGCATCAGGCGGCAAACCTCGCGCCCGTCCATATCCGGCATCGCAACATCGAGGATAATCAGATCGTGATGCGCGCCTTTGGCTTTTTCCATGCCTTCGGCGCCATTTGCGCCCTCGAAAACGTCGAACTCTTCGGTTAAGACCAACTGATCGGCGAGGGCTTCGCGCAGATCATCGTCGTCATCGATGAGGAGAATTTTCTTGAGCGTTGACATCGTTTTGATTCCTCGTGGGCTTGATCCCCTGTAGAATTTGTTGGGCAGGGCCATTCTGCAAGTCTATGTCACCTGTTTCACGCAACTGTCAGTCAATGAGCGGATATGTTTCATAAGTTAACCCTGTTAGCCTCGTTATGAGTGCTTTTGTTGCGACTCCCACAGACCATTTAGAGCGTGCGGTCGGCGAATTGCGGCGCGGTTCTGTGATGAATGTTGATGGTATGCTGATCGCGAGCGCCGAGGCGATTTCGCCCGAACGCTTTGCCGCGATGCAGGCGGTTGGTCCGGTCACGCTGGTTCTTACCGACCGCCGCGCTGCCGTGCTGAAGCTGCGCGCCTATGACGGAGAGGTGGCGCGGGTCGCTCTGGATGCCGATGCAGGGTTGTCCCTTGTACAAGCATTGGCCGACCCTTCGCAGGACATGTCGAACCCGATGAAGGGACCGTTTGTCACCCGGCGCGCGGAAGAGGGCGCAGAGGGCGAAGCGGGGCTGGCGACAACAGCGGTTAGGTTGTGTAAACGCGCCGGATTGCTGCCGGCGGCGGTGATTTGCGAGGGTTTTGCAACGGATCTTCAGAGTTTTGAAAAGGCAATTCTGGATATTGCCATGGATTCTCAGGCGTTTTCTCTGGCCCGATTTGCTCATGCGCGTGTGCCTTTATCGCTCGCTCCGGATGCACAGCTTTACGGATTTCGTCCCTCCGATGGCGGGCCGGATCATTTTGCCGTTGTCGTCGGAGACCCCTCGCGCGCAGAACCCGTGCTGGTTCGCGCTCATTCCGAGTGCTTTACCGGGGATTTGCTGGGCTCTTTGAAGTGCGATTGCGGGCCGCAACTGCGTACCGCGCTGGCCCAGATTTCGGCGAACGGGTCCGGGGTATTGCTGTACCTCGCTCAGGAAGGTCGAGGCATTGGCATGGCCAATAAACTGCGCGCATACTCCTTGCAGGACGAGGGTTTTGACACCGTAGACGCCAATCACCGCCTGGGTTTTGAAGACGATGAACGCGATTTTCGGGTTGCGGCTTTGATGCTGCAATCGCTCGGATTTTCGGCGGTTCGGGTCATGACAAATAACCCGCGAAAGTTGGCCGCTTTTGAGCGTCACGGTTTCGAAGTCGCCGGGCGGGAGCCTATCGCAGTTGGCCAAACAGTCCAGAACGCAGCCTACCTCGCGACCAAAGCACGGCGGAGCGGGCACTTGCTGTGACACGGGAAGCGCGCGCTGGTTTTTTGGATTTAGTCGTTGACCGGAGAGGGGTTGCTCGTTTTCGCGGGCGGCTCATTCCCTGCGCTATTGGTAAAGGCGGCATTACAGGCGAAAAACGTGAAGGCGACGGCGGGACTCCCGTCGGTGTTTGGCACATGGAGAGCGGGTATTATCGGGCAGATAGAATGGTGCGCCCGAGAACTGACGTTCCCCTAATTCCTATAAGTGCCCGTGACGGTTGGTGTGACGACATAGCGGAAACCGCTTATAATCAGCTGATACGAATACCCGCTTCCTGTTCGCATGAACGGATGCGGCGCGGTGACGGGCTGTATGATATTGTGATCGTTCTGGACCACAATCGTCATCCGTCTGAACCCGGAAAAGGCAGTGCAATCTTCGTCCATTGCTGGCGCGCTCCGCGTTATCCGACAGCGGGTTGTCTCGCTTTTACACCGAAAGATTTGCTTTGGATATTGGCACGCTGGGAGATGTCACGGAGTAAGGTTGTCATCCAATAGTAATCATCGGCGAGCGCCCGGTGCAGTCATTGCTATGCGCATCAAAGTCCGTTCGATGAGGGCGCGTTCCGGCACGGTCGCACCGCTGCGCAAAGTGCCTTCAAGCCGGGCTAATTGAGCGAAAGCCTCTTCTATCGCAGATCGGGGCCATGCGCGAAGCTGTGATGCAAAGCTATCGCGTGTTTTCCAGAAGACCGGGGGGCGCAGTTTACCCATCGCGGTTTGTGCGTCCATTCCATTAGCCATTAGTGACTGGGCGCGATGCAATCTTGCAATGTGCATCGTGAGGACCCGGACCAGTCCGGGAAGGCTCGCGGCTTGCGCTTCAAAACGATCGAAAAGATCCGGTAAGTCCCGAACGCGGCCTTGAGTAATGGCTTGAATACCGGCTTCGAAATCAGCTTCCGCTGCTGGAGGCGCGGCGGCAATCACATCCTCTGCAGTGATGACATCGCTGTCCGCAACCGCAAGCGCAAGAACTTCTGCAAAGCGCATTGCTTCGCCGTGTTGGACGCCTTGCAAAACATCGCCAAGGGCGCGGGCTGCATCTCCGTCCAGTGGCGGTGCGTTAAGCGTACGAAGGGCCGACGTGACCTCCCCTTCAAGCGCGGAACCTTCAGCCGGGTAAAATGGCAACGCTATTGCGCGGTCTTCATTCTCAATCATCTTCCGGAGTTTGGAGCCACCCGAAAGTGCATCTGCCGTGATGACCAGGACCGCGCGGCCTGCCATTTGATTGATCGCGCTCTGAATTGCCGGGGCCAGTGCGTCGGTTGCCCCGGTAAGTACAATTACCCGATCGCCACCCCCAAAGCTGATTGCATTGCATTCATCGCTTAAAGCGGCAGGATCTTTTTTGATTGTATCCGCTGTCAGACGGGCAAGACGAAAGGGATCATCATTTGCGCCAAGTAATGTTTTGACGAGAGTTTCCCGTTTGTCGGAAACCCTTGTTGGATCGGGACCGTAAAGAAGAATTGCGCAATGCTGAGGGTTCGGGTTTGAGACGTATCCTGCACTGCGGTTTGCGGAGAGTTTCGCCATGATATTGCGCCTCGCTCCTTCCTAAGAGCCATTCGCCGCTCTGGGCGGATAACAAAGAACCTCAAACGAAGGCAGGATCAACCGAGCCACGCAGGATCATATGCCGCCGCCAGTCGCCGCGATATTTTATCAGCAACGTCTTCTGCAGCTCGCGCTTGGACTTCGCGCTCGGAAACGAGCGTGGCAAATTGCGATGCAGTGGCGTTAAAGGCTGCAATACTGCGGGCCTCGTTGCTGAATAAGGGCGTTTTTTCATTGGCCCGACGCAGAACATAATCGACATCGAGGGTCAGGTTGAAGCGCGTGATCTCATCGTCTTCCTCAATAAGAAGGGCATCACGTGTCACATTGGCTTCAACCGTCAATGTAAGAGGTGCGCTTGACGGAGCTGGACGCAGATTTTCGATGAGAGCCTCACGCAGCCGAAAACTTAGTTCGCCACGCGCCGCGATGATGCGAACTTTACCCAGCAATCTCCCCGGCCCGCTTGTTGTTCCACCGCCGTAAAGCGGACGAAAGCCGCATCCGCCCAACGCAGCGAGCGAAAGCATGAAAGCCCTGCGAGTGATTGAAGATTCAAATGACGACATTGACGATCCGTCCCGGCACGACGATGATTTTCTTCGGTGTCGCGCCGTCCAGAAACTTGATCACCTCAGGTTCGGCCAACGCAATGGCTTCTACGGTTGCTTTATCAGCATCCATGGTCACTTGAATTTCAGCACGGCGCTTGCCGTTGACCTGAATGGGCAGTGTGACGAGATCATCCACAGTTAGAGCATCATCAGCAACCGGCCAAGCAGTCTCCGCAAGAATTACGGTTTGCCCGAGGGTGGTCCAGCATTCCTCTGCCAAATGTGGCGTCATTGGAGCCATCAATTTTGCGAGTGTCTCTAAGGCTTCGCGCAATGCCCAGTCAGACGCCGGCCCTTTGCCTTTGAAGCTGGCGGTGGCATTGGTCAATTCGTAAAGCCGTGCAACAGCCTTATTGAAGCGAAAGCCTTCGATATCGTCTGTCGCTGATTTGATGGTTTTATGCGTTAGCTTCCGTAAAGCGCTTGCCGTATCGTCCATTTCAGGTTCAGGGCTTCCGACAGCGGGAAGACGGTTCAGCGCTTCCTCGGTTATACGCCAGACGCGCTGAATATGGCGGGCAGCTCCTTCAACACCGGCCTCGGTCCATTCAACATCTCTATCGGGTGGCGAATCGGACAGCATGAACCAGCGCGCGCAATCTGCACCGTATCCGGCGATGATTGCTTCAGGATCCACGGTATTACGCTTCGACTTCGACATCTTGATGATTGCGCCGGTCTTGACCGGGTTACCATCGGCTTTCAACGTGTATTTGCCCTCACCGATGCGCTCGACTTCATCCGGTGTGAAGAAAACATCGCGTTCTATGCCGTCTTTGCTGGTTTCAACTCGTGAATAGGTCTCGTGCGTGACCATGCCCTGCGTGAACAGCGCTTTGAAAGGCTCCACGCTCGCTTTGGATAAATGGCCCGTCTTTGCCATCGCCCGCGCAAAAAACCGGGAATAGAGCAAGTGCAGAATCGCATGTTCGATACCGCCGATATACTGATCAACTGGCAACCAGCGATCTACGACAGTTCGATCAGTTGGTGTTTCGTGGCGCGGGGCTGTGAAACGCGCAAAATACCATGACGAATCAACGAACGTATCCATAGTGTCGGTTTCACGGGATGCCGGTTTGCCGCATTGAGGGCACGGCGTTGCTTTCCATGCGTCGTGCCGCTCAAGCGGATTGCCGGGTTTGTCGAAAGTGACATCTTCCGGCAGTTTGACAGGTAGGTTCTCTTTTTTCTCGGGGACGACACCACAATCTGTGCAGTGAACCACAGGAATCGGACACCCCCAATAGCGTTGTCGTGAGATGCCCCAGTCCCGCAAACGGTAGTTTGTCTTCTTTTTGCCTTTGCCCAGCGCTGCAATCTTATCGGCCACAAGTTCTTTTGCGGCTTCAATCTCCATCCCGTCCAGAAAATCAGAATTGATGATTGTGCCGGGGCCGGTATATGCCACATTTGCGACCTGAAACTCCGAGTCGCCATCGGGAGCAACTACCGGAAGGACTTTCAGTCCGTATTTACGCGCAAAATCCAAGTCACGTTGATCGTGTGCTGCGCACCCGAAAATCGCACCTGTCCCGTAGTCCATAAGAATGAAATTCGCGACATAGATGGGAAAAAGTTCATCCGTAAACGGGTGGCGGACTTGCAATCCTGTGTCGAAGCCTTTCTTTTCCGCCTTCTCCAGTGCTTCTTCTGACGTACCGGTTGCTTTGCACTCCGCGCGGAACGCCGACAAGCCATCAACTTTATCTTCCAGTGTCTTAGCCAGCGGGTGATACGGTGATATCGCAGCGAAACCCATGCCGAATAAGGTATCCGGGCGCGTGGTGTAGACCTCTAACTCTCTGTAATCAGGTAATAATGTGTTTTCTACGATGTCGAAACGCATCTGTAGACCGTGAGATTTGCCGATCCAGTTCCGCTGCATCGTACGAACTTTCTCAGGCCATCCTTCCAGTGTCTCAATCGCAGAAAGCAACTCGTCTGCAACATCAGTGATGCGAAAAAACCACTGCGTGAGATCGCGCTTCTCCACAACCGCGCCTGAGCGCCATCCCTTTCCATCGATGACTTGCTCATTGGCAAGCACCGTCATGTCAACAGGGTCCCAGTTCACCGTCGCATTTTTGCGCGTCAGCAAGCCCGCATCGAGAAAGTCGATGAACATCGCTTGCTGTTGTGCATAATATTCCGGGTCGCAAGTGGCGAATTCCCGTTCCCAGTCGAGCGATAGACCCATCAGCTTGAGTTGGCTGCGCATCGCATCGATATTGGCATAAGTCCAAGTGCCGGGGTGTGTGTTCCGCTCCATCGCGGCATTTTCTGCAGGCATTCCAAAGGCATCCCAGCCCATAGGATGCAAAACATCAAAGCCTTGCGCACGTTTTACCCGCGCGACCACATCGCCCATCGCATAATTACGGACATGTCCCATGTGAATGCGCCCGGATGGATAAGGGAACATCTCCAGCACATAGTATTTGGGCTTTTCGGGATCATCGCCGGCGGCGAAACAAGCGCGATCTTCCCATACCGCGCGCCATTTCGGTTCGGCTATATTCGCTTCATATCGCGCCATTCGCGCTACACTCCAGAAGTCTCAGTGATTTGAGACGTTCTGACAGCGTAGAGACGTTAGTTCAATGCCCGAAAGCTGATCATCCTCGGATCATGCATTTAATTAGACAGCCGTCGAGTGTAAATTCTCAGATTTTGGGACCGTCGATGTCGTTTATTCGCAGTTCCCGGGCGCGTTGAAGGATATTGTCTTTAACCTGTTGTGCTGTCGCGGGATTAACTGATGCGGTGACCCAAGCTCCTGCAGGCGTCAGTGTTTCTCGGAAAACTGCAACGTCTAAAGCACGAGCCGTAAGCTCTTTACCGTCTACGCGCGCTGTGACGCGAACACGCTCATTCTGCGATTCGGGAGACGCACCCCATTCTGTCGCGATTACACCGGAAAACGGGTCTGTTGATGCAAGTGGCAGAAAGCTCAATGTATCAAGCGATGCGCGCCAGAGGTACTTGTTTACAGGCAGTACACTTCCGGAGGCTGATCCATTTCCGCCGCCAAAAACATTCGATAAAAAGCCGTTTTCACCGGTAATACTGTCGTTGGATTTATCGAAAGGCCCGCCAAAACCCCGATTTTCAACTCTGTTCTGCGGCGTGTCTTCAACCACCCCTTTTTCCAAAACATTGCAGCCGGCTACACTGATCGAAAGAACAGCTGCCGGAAAAAAAATTGATGATTTAGATATGAACACATGATTCTCCGAAGATGGAAAAGTTAACAAACTATTTTCAGCGACATCCTATCGCTAAACTGTACCGGCGAAAAGTGTCTCATAACTTCTTCATTCAGGAATCTGTGACGTAATTGATACAACGCTCGGTGTTGCTGATGTTCTTTCAGCAGCGAGGTTGACCGGAGACCCGTTTCAACTGATTTTGATTTTCAGGAGGGGCACATCGCCCAATCCGAATACACGCGCGGTGATTTATCCTATCTGAGGTCGGATAGCTGCGTAGAGGAACAGGTGAACGCATGAAAAAAATTCTTTTGGGCACAAGCGCCGTAGCCCTGTCCAGCATGGTCGCAACAAGTGCGAATGCTGCTAAATGGGAGCTTAACTGGGGTGGTTTCTTCGAGGCTTATGTTGGTTTTGTTACCGTAGATGGTGACGGTGATTTTGATGGCGTCGATGTACGTCAAGATTCTGAGATCATCTTTAAACCGAAGATTACACTCGACAACGGGTTGCAATTCGGAGCTGATATTCAGCTTGAAGGTAACACGGGCGGCGATCAGATCGACGAATCATTTATCTTCGTGAAAGGTTCCTTCGGTGAGGTTTTGATCGGTTCGGAGAACTCCGCCGGCTATAAAATGACCTTTGCTGCACCTGATGTGACGGCTCTCGGTGTGAACTCGGGTTCGATCAGCGCTTATATTAATGTTGGCAGCAATCAATTCCGTGCGCCCGGCCGCTCTTCATTCGTTGAAGTTGACGGTAATCTCGTAAACGATTCTCAACGTATTACATATTTTACGCCGCGCTTTGCCGGTTTCCAGCTCGGCGCTTCCTATGCCCGTGACGCTGAGCAGGATACGTTTGCTCCGGTCGATCTTGACAGCAACCTCGGTAATATCTTTGATTTCGGCGTCAACTACGTAAACAGCTTCGGTGGCGTTGATGTAGCGGTTTCGGGTCGTTACGGTATCGGAGAAAGCAATGATGCAGTAACACCGGCTGTAGCTGCCGTTCCTGGTGTATTCCAAGATGCTGCCGGAAATCTTGTAGCTGCTGCTGCTGCACCTGCAGGTTCAACTCAGATTGTCGCACCTGTTGCAGCAGATCCTGGCGGCGCTCAAATCGTTGATGGTGATCCTGAAGTTTATGCAATTGGTATCAATCTTGGCTTTGCTGGCTTCACCGTTGGTGGCTCGTTCGCGCAGGAAGACGGTGGTCTCGTAGCCAACGATGGTGAGTTTTTTGACGTAGGAGTAAGCTATGCAACCGGACCTTGGGCCGCGTCTGTAACCTACGCAAATTCCGATATTGATGCGACCGGTGAATTGGATCAATTCATCGCTGGTGTGACCTACAAACTTGGGCCGGGCGTTAAAGCTGGGTTAACTGCTGCTTATATCGAGCAAGATTCTGCCCGTGCTGCGGCTGGCGGTTCAAACCATGAAGAGGCCTTCATCATTGAAACCGGCTTTACACTAAACTTCTAATCTATTTGAGATTAGATGGCAGTACTTAGGAAAGGGAGGACTTATGTCCTCCCTTTTTTTGGAGTATTTCATGGCGAAAAATATTGTCTGGCTCGCTTCTTACCCGAAATCGGGGAACACATGGGTTCGGCTTTTTTTTTATAATTATCTCTTTAACCCTAGTGAACCTGCTCCGATTAATCAGGCTCATCGAATTGGTCAAAGCGATTCAACTGCAGCGCTATACAAAAAGATTTCCAAGCGAATACTTGATACGACCAATACCGCTGATATATTAACACTACGTCCTATGGTCATAAGCGCATATTCTGATAATGGCGCAGATGTAAACTTCATGAAGACGCACAACGCCAATACGCTTGCTTTTGGCCGCCCTATGATACCCGTCGAGTTTACCCGTAGTGCGATTTATATCCTCCGCAATCCATTAGATATGGCGGTGTCTTTTGCTCATCATTACGGACTAACGATGGATAAAACGGCTGAAGCCATTGGTAATTCGGATCATGCCATCTATGGCGACGACAGTCTTGTCCACCAATTCATCGGAAATTGGAGTAAGCACGTAAAGTCTTGGACGAAGACGAAGAAATTCAAAGTTTGCACATTGCGTTATGAAGATATGCTGGCCGATCCGGAAGCCAGTTTTGGCAAAGCTCTGAAATCAATTGGTGCGCCAAACGATCCGGAGCGATTAAAACGGGCTGTAAAATTTTCCAGTTTCGCTGAGTCCAAAAAGCAAGAACAAGAGCACGGATTCCTTGAACAATCACGACATACCAAAACATTCTTTCGTTCCGGCAAAGCCGGCGAAGGCCGTAAGTCTCTTCCACAATCCGCAATTGATAAAATCACTGCCGACCATGGTGATATCATGCGAAAGTTCGGTTATCTTGACTAAAGCGGCGTGCGTTTCACATTGATGATCGGCAATCAGCTTTAGCACGACCCCGTTACAAATATACCGGACTTAATTGATACGAAGGGCACTCTGATGCAATCTCAAAACCTTCGACGCATTATATGGCTCTCATCATACCCGAAGTCCGGAAATACTTGGGTAAGAACCTTTCTCGCCAATTACTTCCTCGGAAGGCGCAAGCAAATTGGTATTAATGAGTTGCGTAAATTCACATTGAGTGAAACGCGGCAGGATTTCTATGATCGCGCAGCCGGCGGTGTGTTTCGCGGTGAAACCTTTGATGATGCGCTCGCGCTGCGTACTAAGGTTCAGCGATTGGTCGCAATGGAAAAAGAGGGAACGCATTTCGTCAAGACCCATAGCGTTATAGATCGCATCGGCAATGTAGCCCTGATTGATCCTGAAGTCACTGCAGCGGCAATTTATATTATGAGGAATCCCTTCGATCTTGTTCCCTCTTATTCCCGCCATGTTGGATTAAGCATCGACAAGACGATCGAAGTTATCGCAGAGCGCGAAAATATCTTGGCATCCCCAAGTGGTATTTTCGACTATCTCGGGCGTTGGGATGAGCACATTGCATCATGGATCGAAGCGCCGGGCCTGCCACGTCATGTGATGCGTTATGAAGATATTCATGCCGACCCGAAGCGAGCGTTCTCTACATTATTTGAATTTCTAAGAACGCCGCTTAACACTGCCAACTTAAAGCGCACAATCGAAGCGACGCGATTTGAAAATTTACAAAAACAAGAAGAACGCGACGGTTTCATAGAACGGCCTCAGCAAATGAGACAATTTTTCCATAGCGGAAAAGCCGGTGGTTGGCGCGAGGCCCTCACGGATATGCAGATCGCAAAAATACACAACACTTTCGAACCGGCCCTTCGCAAATATTATCCTGAAATCGCAGATGAAACGGCACCTATCGCCGCGCGCGCATGAGCGCGCTTACTGATATAGAGACGCGGGTAAGTGCCGCGCTAAAGGATGCCAGCCGTCCGCGTGAAAGTGTGAAATTACTCGCAGTTTCAAAGGTGCAACCGCGTGAGCGCGTTGCTGCAGTCTTAGAGCAAGGTCACCGTATTTTTGGTGAAAATCGTGTGCAAGAAGCCAAAACGCGATGGGAGCCCTTTCGAGAACAATACACTGATATAGATCTTCACCTTATCGGGCCTTTACAGACGAATAAGGTCAAAGCTGCGCTTGATTTGTTTGACGCCGTTCACACCGTTGACCGTGATCGCTTGGCGCGCAAACTCGCGGATGAAATTCAAGCGCGCGGTGTGGCTCCGAAATTATTGGTTCAGGTGAATGTGGGAGAAGAAGCCCAAAAAGCCGGGATTGACCCTGCAAAGGCCGATGCATTTATCGCTGCATGTCGGGGTGAGTATGATTTGCCTATCATCGGCGTCATGGCCATTCCGCCATTTGATAAACCGCCTGAACCATATTTTGAAACCCTTGCTGATATTGCCCATCGTAATGGCGTTGAAGAGATTAGTATGGGTATGAGCGCCGATTTCGAAACCGCAATAGCTTACGGTGCAACAATGATACGTGTTGGGTCTGCTCTTTTCGGTGCACGCGACCCGTCGGCGGTTATTTAATTTCGTTTGGAATATCTATCCATCTATGAGCAGGATCTGTGCGTTCAATCCGGGTCTCACGATTAGCCCGACATTTTGGGAGAAGACGGCATGGGCGGATCGCTCGCCATAGATTTCGGCACTTCTAATTCCGCTGCGGCCTATGTCGAGGATGGTTGCATTAAACATGTCCAACTTGAATGTGCTGCCGATACGATTCCGACCGCTGTTTTCTTTCCGGCGGAGCGCCGTGATATGATGATCGGGTCCGTCGCAACGACAGCAATGATTGATGGGCTGGAAGGCCGTTACATGCGTTCATTGAAAAGTGTGCTCGGTCAGCCTTTGATGTCTGAGAGACGCATGATTTCAGGTCGAAAATTAGACTTCTATGAAATCATTTCCGAATTTCTAGGGGCCGTCAAAAAGCGTTCTGAGTCTCAGTGTGGTCATAGCTTTAGCAAGGTTGTTGCCGGTCGCCCGGTTTTTTTTGACAGTGAAAATTTAGAGAAAGATGCCCGCGCAAAGTCTGATCTTGAACAATGCTACAAAATGGCTGGGTTTGACGAGATCGTATTCTTGCCCGAGCCGGAAGCGGCTGCGCTTTCGATGGGCACAACTCTTGAGTCCATCGACGCAGGAATTGTCGTCGATATAGGTGGCGGCACGTCCGACTTTTCCGTGTTTCAAAAGAAAAAATCCGAAATGCGTATTCTTTCTTCAAGCGGTTTTCGGCTCGGAGGAACTAATTTTGACCGGGCTGTGAATTTAGAATTTATCATGCCGCATCTCGGATACAGACATCCCATCCGCCCGAAGATGAGCAGTGAAACGCTCACAGCGCCAAATGCAATATTTGTGGATTTGGCGACGTGGCAGAAGATCTCTTTTCTATATGATAAGAAAACGCAAATACTTGTAAAAGAGCTTGTGAGGGATGCTGTTGAGCCGGTTTTGTTTAAGCGTTTACAACGTGTTCTGGAGTTGCAGCTCGGCCATGAAATTGCATTTCTAGCAGAGCGAACAAAGATCGCCTCGAATACTGAAAATGAGCAAACAACGATTGATCTTAGCTTGATCGAGTCAGAACTGAAAGTTCGGGTTAAAACCGAAGCGCTGAATTCTCTGCTCCAGCCATTCGCAAACACGCTTATCCATGCGATGTGTGATGCACTTGCTCGAGCGGAAGTTTGCGGTAGGGATGTCTCGCATGTGGTGCCTGTGGGAGGCTCCAGTCTGATGCGATTGGTACAAATTGCGATTTCGCGAGTCGTTCCGAATGCGTCAATGGTGGATGCACCAATTTTCACCGCTATCGTCGATGGCCTTGCCAACTATATTTATAAGAATGAGCAGATAGGCTGATCTGAGCGTGTCAAAATGCTGTCTCAACTCGCTAAGCCGATTGTGCCTCGCCCTTCTCTTCACCAAAGAGTGCGTCCAGATACCAATCGAGGGCAGTCACGACTATATCTTCCGGGGAGCAATCCATCTTATGAGAGACGTGATTAAGAAGCGTTGAGCGGCTGTTATCGAAGGTCAGAGTAATCAGACCATCGTTTGCTATTATTGCTGTCGGAACAGCGGCGGCTTGCTCCGCCTCGTGTTCGAATTCGCGCTCGAGAACTTCTGGATCAATTTCGGCCTCAGCGAAATCAGGGGTTTCGACTTCCTGAGTGCTTTCGTTGAATTGCTCAACATCTGCGTTTTCGTCGGGTGCGCTCAGTTCTAAATTATTGGTGTTTAGTGCATCTTCGCTGAGAGCTTCGTCATCTAAATCGGTTGTATTAATCTCTTCGTTTTCAATTTTTTCTGATACTTCTTCAACGTCGAGTAAGTCAGCTGGCAACTCAGTACCTAAATCCTGGTCATTCACCTCAAAAGGATCATCTGTTTCAAACTCTGCAGCAGTGGTTGCAGTCTTGTCAGCATCATCTTCACATACACTATGATCATAGGCTGTATCAGTAATTTCGTTGGGTACTTTAACAGATGGCCCAACCGTCTCTAACCCAGCGCTAGTCGCGTTGTCTGCTGATGGCGTTTCAAGTAAAGGCAAATCATTCGTTAGAGTTTCAGATGCAGACTCATCAAGTGCTGGCGTTTCAGATACTGGCACGTCAACTGAGGGTGTTTCCGGCTCTGGAATATTCTGTTCATCACTTGCTGAAATCAGAGCTTTTGCTTCTATGTGGCTTGTCGTGTCTAGGGGAATTTCTGCCATGGAGTCGGCTTGAACCGGGGCGCTTTCTGGTTGGCCTTTAGCTGCAGCTCTTTCGATTTTCAAACGTTTTAGCTCTGCCAGTTTTTCCATCCGGCTTGCAATGCTGCTCGTATCAGCCATTTGATTTCTCCGTAGCCCACACCCGCGAACGAAATTGGTTCGCTGATATACTGATACCGCGTATGCGTTAAGGTGCAGTGAAGGGGGTTACAATGCAGAAGCGCGAAGCGGGCTTTGACGTCGCAAACTATCATATGCTGCATTGATTTCTGCCATACGGCGTTCCGACAGGCGGGCTGCTTCGTCTGGAACTCCGCGCGCCCGTAATCTATCAGGGTGATAGCGACGGGCTAAATTTTTCCATGCCTCTTTAATTGTTTCGTCGGAAGCATTTTCCGCAACGCCTAGAATGACATAAGGCGAATCATCTCTGTCAAGTGAATGACGCTTCAGCATTGCGTCAAACACAAGGTCATCGAAACCGAAAGTTGTTGAAACGATGTGTAAAAATTCAATTTCAGCGTCATGAAATGCGCTATCAGCTCTTGCAATGTGGAAAAGTGCATCCAATAGAGTTTCCAGAACGTCAGTGTCATGGTTAAACATTTTTGCAACCTTTGATGCGTAAAGATCAAATCCTGCAACATCTTGGCGTGCCAAATCGAAGAAATGGCCGACGGCGGGCAAATCTGCGTCTGTGATTCGAAAAATCTCCCGAAAGGCAATCACCTCATCGCGCGTCACCAGGCCATCTGCTTTGGCCATTTTAGCTCCCAAAGCAACCACGGCGATAGCAAAGCCTTCCGTTGCTTCCGGACGACGGTTTCCTGTAAAAAATTCAATAAGACTACGAGGGTTAAGAGCCGAGAGGCTTTCAATCAACCGGGTCCAAATCGACATTTAATGTGCCGACTTTTTCTCGGAAGCACCGAGGCTACCTGATAAAATATATCCAACAAAACGCTCGATCTCTTCGTGCAAATGGTCGCTTGGCAAGCCAAGGAAACGTCCTTGTAAGCTAACCGCAACAATGCCGTGGACTGCGGAAAAGTATGTGCTCGCACGTATGTGGACTTTTTTTGAGGGTAAATCTGGTTGCAGAGCAGCGAGATCACCGACAACATGAGCCATAACGTTGCTTTGGTGTGTGCGGAACCAATCCGGGATATCAGTATTATCCGGCATCTTGTGATCGTAGAGAGCATCCCACAATGTTCGATTTTCTTGAGCAAATCGTGCGTAAGTGAGCGCAATTGCCAGTAAAGCATCTTTCGGCGCAAGTCCTTCGCGTGCATTGACAATTTTGTCGCTGAGATGATCGAGTGTCCGTGCATTGACATGCAGTACCAACTCGTTGAGGTCGCCAAAGGCGTTATATAATCCTCCAAGAGCGCATCCGGCATCTTTCGTAATATCGCGCGCACGCAATCCGGTAAGACCGTTTGCCCGCATCCTTCGTTCGGCTGCATCAATCAATTTTGTTCGTAAGGCATCGCGTTTTGCGCTCATATTTTATCATCCAAAAGTTATTGATATTTTTCAGTGTGTTAGTGGTTTGCCTGTGAGATTTACGGATCCTTGTGCAATTTTACCATGAACACCGTTCATAATTGTATTGAACGGTGTTCAATTCTGTGTATATTGTTCTTTATGAACGATGTTCAAAATAGGAGCAAGAGGATGTTTCAATCTCTGATAACTTTGATGAAGGGTGCAGCCTCTGAGGCAGATGAAGCGTTTTCGGACGCTCATGCCTTGCCTATTCTCAGGCAACAATTACGCGAATGTGCGCAGGCTGTCAGCGCAGCACGAAAAGCGTTGGCATTAGCCATTGCTCAATACGAAAAAGAACAGGTGCAATCGCAAAAGTTAGCCGCCCGGATCGTTGATTTTGAAGAGCGCACTATTTCTGCATTGGAAAACGGCGAGACTGCGCTTGCCCAAGAAGCCGCTGAAACCATTGCCCGTTTGCAGACTGATCAAGACAATAATCTTACGGTCTTGGACTCTTTGGAGAATGATCTTGGCCGGTTAAAGGACTCTGTTACTGCTTCCGAAGATCGACTGCGAGCATTGAAACGTGGTGCGCGTATGGCAGCAGTAACGGAGAGAACGCAGCGCTTGGGTGCGGCTAAATCCGGCGGCGCAGCCACCGTTTTACGTGATGCAGAGGCGACACTCGCGCGTTTGCGATCCCGTCAAAGCCAAACGGATGCAATGAATGCTGTTCTGGATGAGATGGATAAAGCAAACGATCCTCACACACTGCGCGAAAAACTCGCCGCTGCCGGTTACGGTGCGCCACTTAAAACTACTGCGGATGCGGTGTTGGAACGTTTGCGCGCCAGAGCCGTCAAACCCGCGTAATCTTATTTCAATTAAAGGACTAAAATCATGAATGTTATGCAACGTCATTCCGATGCTTGGGTGAAATTTAGCTATATCAGTTTCGTTGTATCTTGTGTGATGATGGCAGGTGGTCTCATCCTTGCGCCTATTGATCTTGCTATGAAGGGTTATATCGCAATGGCCGCCGTAATGGTGATTCAGACAACTGTGAACTTGACCAAAACCATGCGTGACAACCATGAGGCTGATCGCTTGGTGAACAAAATCGAGGACGCTAAAACCGAGCGCTTGCTGCGTGATGTTGACAACATTGAAGCTGCGTGATCCATCTATTGCTTTTTTTGCATATCGTTACTCAATCTTTGTAAGAGAGCTGTTGGGTTGTTGTTGTAGCTACAATCCAACGGATAAATTATATCTTTTTGCTTATTGAATTAGGGCGTGTTGACAGTTATTTTGAGTTTATGACGCCCGCGCAGAGGTAGATCATCGCCGCGAATGACGTGTCGGTCTTGCAGGCTCGCATGGCGATGCGTTTGAATTCCTTGAGTTTCTGGAAGTAGTTTTCGATCA
>CALKIZ010000039.1 GCA_937995735.1 uncultured Neomegalonema sp.
TTTCAACACTGCGACCGGCTCGCGCCAGCGCAACCAATTGTTCCCTGAATTCCGTCGGGTACGGGTTCCTCGTTCTCGGCATGAAAAACACTCTCCTTCATCAATGAAAAAGTGTCCACCAAACCGGGGGAACTCCACATGAGACGCTTTACGCCTGCTTGTGTCAGATCCTTCGAAGATGAGACGCCGCAGTGTAATTGTAGGATATCGCGGTAAGTATCATCATCCAAACCGAGCTGTTTTTTGGCGACATGGATGATGCTCGTTTGCTTGCGGCTAGTACCCACTATCGCTGGATGTTGCGTCGTGATTCAGTGTTGGGATGTCAAAAAGCATTTCTGAAGCCACTCCGATACATCTGACGGAGTTGGAGCGCGTTGAACTGGAAGGTCTGGCGCGTTCGAGGAAGACGGAGCACCGTCTGCGGCAACGAGCACGGATTGTGCTTCTTGCGGCATCCGGTGTTGCGACGCGCGCCATCGGTCGCGAGGTGGGTTGCACGACAGGTACGGCGTCGAAGTGGCGGGTACGCTATGCGGCGGATCGGCTGGCGGGTTTGGGCGAAAGCGGCAATCGCGGTGCGGCACCGAAATACACTGAGGAAACGACGCGGCGCATTCTGCGAGTGCTCGATCTCGCACCGCCACCGGGTCACGGTCGCTGGACGGGGCCGCTGATCGCCAAAGCCCTCGGCGATGTCGATGTACAGCATGTGTGGCGGGTGCTGCGGGCACAGAAAGTCGATCTTGCAGGCCGCAAAAGCTGGTGCGAAAGCAACGATCCGGAGTTCGCCTCCAAGGCGGCACAGATTGTTGGGCTCTATATGGGTCCGCCGGAGAACGCGCTGGTCATCTGTGTCGATGAGAACCCTCGATCCAGGCGCTCGAACGCAGGCAGGGTTACCTGAAACTGCCCGACGGACGCGCCCTGACCGGACAGTCGCATACCTACACCCGTCACGGAACCAGCACGCTGTTTGCTGCGCTCAATATTGCCACCGGCGAGGTCACTGGCAAACAATACAAGCGCCGCCGCCGTATAGAATTTCTCGATTTCATGAACCGTATTGTCAAGGCCAATCCGGGGCGTGAAATCCACATCATTCTCGATAATCTCAACACCCACAAGCCAAAGAACGACCGCTGGTTGGCGCGAAACAGAAATGTTCATTTCCATTTCACGCCCACACGGGCCTCATGGCTCAATCAGGTCGAAATCTGGTTCTCCATCCTCTCGGCAAAAGCCCTCGCAGGGGCATCGTTCTCATCGCGAAAACAGCTCATCGCCCATATCGACGATTTCATCAAAATCTACAACGAAGACGCCGCGCCCTTCGTCTGGACAACGTCAGAAGTCCATCAGACACGACTCAAACCATGTTTCGCTGAACAATGATTCCGGGTACTAGTGTTGTTTGGTGGATTATTGGCATGGTCTGTGGTTGAGGTAGTTGTTCTCAATCGTGCTTCTGGAAAACCGGATTTGCCGCTTGCATCCGAAAATGCTGTGATCGCTTGGGCGGCAATTCCCATCGGATTGGGGGCTTGGATTTTGTTTTTCGCCGGTCACGCCTGGTTAATTGGAGTATCACCGCTGGGATGAAAATTTACGGAGTAATACTAGCGGGTGGTTTAGCGCGGCGCATGGGTGGAGGTGCGGAAGCTCCGGGTGATAAAGCATTGATCATGCTTGATGGACAGACTTTGCTTGATCGCGTGATTGAGCGTTTGGCTCCCCAGATAAGTGCTATTGTCATTAATGCGAATGGAGATGGTGGGCGGTTTGGCACAAAATTACCGGTTATTCCTGACCTTAATGACAGCAGATCCGGGCCGTTGGCGGGAGTGTTAGCGGGGCTAGAATACGCAAAACGCGAAGGTGCAAGCCATATTGTAACGGTTGCAGTCGATACCCCATTTTTCCCAAGCAATCTCGTCTCACGATTAGAAGAATCTGCTAACACACAGGGTACTCCTCTTGCTTGTGCGAAAACGGGTGACCGGACCCATCCGGTGTTCGGATTTTGGCCGGTCACTTTGTTCGATGACCTGCGGGTGGCAATGGACGATGGGATGCGAAAGGTAGATCGTTGGACGGCAAAGCATGGATGTGCCGAGGCAGTGTTTGAGGCAGAACCGTTCGATCCTTTTTTCAATGTCAACACGCCGGAAGATTTGATTGAAGCGGAAAGGTTGCTGCTGTGAAACTCTACGGCGTGACAGGCTGGAAGAACAACGGCAAGACGACTTTAGTTGAACGGCTGGTAACCGAGATTTCCAGCCGAGGGTTCTCTGTATCAACAATCAAGCACGCCCATCATGCGTTTGATGTCGACCATAAAGGCAGGGATAGCTATCGCCATCGGGAAGCGGGCGCTCATGAAGTGCTTGTCGGGTCCGGCGCTCGCTGGGCGTTGATACACGAATTACGAGATGAGCCGGAACCAACCTTGGAGGCGTTGATTAGCAAATTATCACCATGTGACCTCGTTTTGATAGAAGGCTATAAACGTGACACTCACCCGAAAATCGAGGCGTACCGGCTGGAGGCAGGTAAAGAATTGATCGCCACTGACGACAACTCGATTAAATTGATTGCAACTGATACGCCGCTCGACATTGATCGTCCTCAAAGGGACTTGAATGATGTTTCCGGGATTGCCGATTTCATCCTATGCGAAGTAGGGCTGGCCTAGATGCTCAAGAATGATTGTT
This sequence comes from uncultured Neomegalonema sp., assembly GCA_937995735.1. GTDB lineage: Bacteria > Pseudomonadota > Alphaproteobacteria > Rhodobacterales > Rhodobacteraceae > JAHDDY01. Next base: position 2,715 of record CALKIZ010000039.1, read on the forward strand.
TTGCTCTGCCGCCGGGAGTCGATTGGACACCTGTTCCTGACGCACTGGAAACTTTGCGCCAACGGATTGATCCCATTGCAAAGGCCGAAACTGTTTCGCTTGACGCTTCATTGGGCCGTATTCTTGCCGCCGATGCTATTGCGAAACGAAGCACACCACCTCACGATAACGCTGCCGTCGATGGTTACGCCGTCGCTCATGCCGCGCTGACCCCTGAGGGGGATCAAGTCTTAAAGTTGTTGGGTGGTCGTGCCGCCGCCGGAGCGCCCTTTATCGGAAATGTTGCGATTGGAGGTGCGGTGCGGACTTTGACTGGTGCAGTAATGCCTGACGGGACAGACTCTGTGGTCATGCAAGAAGATGTCGAAACCGGAAATGGTACGATTACTTTTGGGTCGGGCCTGAAAGCAGGGGCCAATCGGAGGAAGATGGGTGAAGATGTCAGTGCGGGCGATATTGCAATAATTAAAGGTCGCAGACTGATTGGGACTGACCTTGCTCAGGCCGCGTCGGTCGGCGTTTCGGCATTATCCGTGTATCGACCGTTACGGGTTGCGATTTTTTCGACCGGTGACGAATTATGCGAACCGACCGAGATACCGAAATCGGGCGAAATTTACGATGCCAATAGGCCCATGCTTTCAGGACTGGCGCGCGCTCAAGGCTTTGCTGTTGTCGATATGGGGCGGGTCCCTGATCGACCCGAAGCTGTTCGGGCCGCATTGATCGACGCTTCGACGAAGGCTGATGCAATTGTGACCTCTGGGGGTGCGTCGGGGGGGGATGAAGATCATATTGCGCGTGAGCTAACCGCTTTAGGAGCGATGACGGAATGGCGCATTGCCATGAAACCCGGACGCCCCATCGCGATGGGGCAATTAGATGGTGTGCCGGTCTTCGGGTTGCCCGGCAATCCTGTGGCTGCCTTTGTTTGTTTTTTGATATTTGCGCGCCCGGCATTATTGCGCCTTGCGGGAGGGGATTGGCCGGAACTGCCGAGATTTCCTGTCAAAATCACAGGCCCCGCTAAAAAACGATCAGGCAGAACAGAATACTTGCGTGGTCGCTATATCGGCGATGGCAAAGTGGAAAAATTTCGCTCCGAAGGATCAGGACTTATTTCCGGTTTGCGGTGGTCTGACGGTCTTATTGAACTCTCACATAATCGGGATCGCGTAGAAGCGGGAGAGACGGTAGACTACATCCCGTATTCTTCTTTCGGATTGTGAGATCAACATGACCCAAGCTGATAAAGCCAATGCCTTTCGTGCTCTCCATGTCAAAGGCGACCCTGTTATCTTGTTCAATGTCTGGGATGCTGGGAGTGCAAAGACTGTTGCAGCGCAAGGCGCAAAAGCGCTTGCGACGGGATCAGCGCCGGTTGCAATGGCGTTCGGGTTTACCGATGGTGAGAAAATTCCACTCAAACTCGCTTGTGAAAACTTCGAGCGTATAATTTCTGTCACAGACCTGCCGGTCACCATGGACCTTGAGGGCGGATATGGTGTGGATGAAGTCACTATTATGGCATCTGTCACGGCCGGCTTAAAGGCAGGTGCGGTTGGCTTCAATTTTGAAGATCAGATTGTTGGCGGCGAAGGACTTCACACCATTAATGTTCAAGAAAAGCGTGTGGCAGCAGTTCGCAAAGCATCGGATGATTTTGGGATTCCTGCATTCATAAACGCGCGAACCGATATTTTCTTGAAGGCCAAGCCGGATACGCACTCTAGTGCGATGTTAGATGATGCGATTATTAGAGCTAAAGCCTATGCGGGTGCAGGTGCGGATGGCTTTTTTGCTCCGGGTTTGAACGACGAAACGATGATCGAGCGTTTGTGCCGCGAAGTGTCCATACCCGTCAATATTATCGCTTTGCCGGGGACGCCGCCGAATGACAGGCTTGCGGAGTTAGGTGTTGGCCGGATTAGCTACGGTCCTGTGCCATACAAAAAAATGATGTCGGCTCTCGGTGAAGCCGCAAAGTCGGCATTTGGATAATTCGTCTATGATCCGCTGGTCCAAAGTGTCTGACAGCGGCTTTGCAAACTAGGCGGAAAGCATAATCCTAAATTTAGGCATCCCCTCTGAGGGGTTTTGCGTAGGCCAGCTCTAAGTCCCAAGGGAAATAAATCCATGTGTCTTGGGAAACCTCAGTGATGAAGGTTTGAACCAGCGGGCGGCCTTTTGGTTTTGCGTAGACGGTGGCAAAATGTGCCGCCGGATAAAGTTTGCGTACAGCATCAAGCGTCTTTCCACTGTCCACGAGGTCGTCGACGATCAAGATACCCTCACCATCGCCAACAATTTCGGGGTCCGGCGATTTGAGAATTTGTGCGCTGTCAGCCTGATCTTGATGCGAGTATGATTTTACGCTAATCGTATCGACAACACGGATGTTTAATTCGCGCGCGACGATGCATCCGGGAACCATACCGCCACGGGTGATTGCGACGACAGCTTTCCATGTCCCGTCCCCACTTGGTCCTTGTCCGTCGAGACGCCAAGCCAAGGCTCTGGCGTCTCGATGCATTTGATCCCATGAGACATGAAATGCTTTTTCAGCCGAGTTTGTCACTTGACTGCAATCAACTCTACATCAAAAATTAATGTTGCATTTGGCGGGATAACGCCACCCGCGCCACGCGCCCCGTAGCCAAGCTCCGAGGGTATTGTGAATTCGTATCGAGCGCCTTCTTTCATAAGCTGAACGCCTTCGGTCCAGCCCGCTATGACGCCATTAAGAGGGAATTCGATTGTTTGGCCCCGATCACGGGAACTGTCGAATTTTGTGCCGTCCGTCAATGTCCCTGTGTAATGGACCTCGACGGTATCCGTGGCGACGGGTTGACGTCCTGTGCCTTCTTCCAGAACTTTGTATTGAAGGCCACTCGCCGTTACGGTGACGCCCTCTTTTTTCGCGTTCTCGTCCAAATATTCCATCGGAGTCAGTGTCCTTGTTGTGTTTTGTTCCTGCGCTAATGCAGAAAAGCCTTGGTTTTCAGAGGCATATTGCCAGTAAATTACCGCCCCGGCAGCTATTGCAAGAAAGGGTGCTATGGTCATGAAACGCATCCGTATCTCCTGTATTGGGTGGTCCATTGTTCCGGCGCGACCATAACGATGCAAACGATCTGCGCAAGCGGTGTTGAGCGGCTTTAATCATGCAAAATATGTCTTCGTACAGCGCATTCTTACGCCACAGCTGTACAAACCTGTAGATACAGCATAAACGCGGGCAAAGAGCGTTTTCGCTCCTCCTCCGAAAGTGATCACATGAGCGATTTCGACGGCGTGGTTCCCGCGTTGCAAATAGCGTTGTCAAAACGCGGATATGACAAATTAACGCCGGTACAAAACGCTGTCCTTGCGCCAGAGCTGGCCGATGCTGACTTACTGGTTTCCGCACAGACAGGTTCAGGGAAAACTGTGGCGTTCGGACTGGCGATTGCGCCTACCCTTCTTGAGAAAGAAGAGCGATTGCCTGTGATTTCTCCACCTATGGCCTTAGCAATCGCCCCGACGCGCGAACTTGCAATGCAGGTGAAAGGCGAGCTTGATTGGCTTTATAAAGAAACCGGCGCTCAGATCGCGTCATGCGTTGGCGGCATGGACGCACGCGCTGAACGCCGTTCCTTGCAGCGCGGCGCTCATATCGTTGTCGGGACGCCGGGTCGGTTACGTGATCATATTGAGCGCAATGCGCTGGACTTGAGTGGGATACGCGCAACCGTATTGGATGAAGCCGACGAGATGCTCGACCTTGGCTTTCGCGAAGACCTTGAATTTATTCTCGGTGAAGCCCCGGAAGATCGCAGGAGCTTGATGTTTTCCGCAACTGTTCCACGCGGTATTGCAAGTCTTGCAAAGAAATTTCAACGCAATGCTGTCCGCGTAGAGACGGTCGCCGAAAAATCTCAGCATGGTGATATTGAATACCGGGCGCTGCATGTTGCTTCAAACGACCGCGACAATGCCATTGTAAATATGTTGCGGTACTATGAACCTAAGAACGCTCTGGTGTTTTGCGGAACGCGGGCAATGGTCAACCATATGACCGCGCGCTTTAATAATCGTGGATTCTCCGTCGTCGCACTGTCTGGTGAGTTGAGTCAAAACGAGAGAACCCATGCTTTACAGGCGATGCGGGACGGGCGCGCACAAGTCTGTATTGCAACTGATGTTGCGGCGCGGGGCATTGATTTGCCTGATCTTGAATTGGTTATCCACGCCGAGTTGCCAAAAACGTCTGAGACTTTGCTTCACCGTTCAGGTCGAACTGGAAGGGCGGGGCGAAAAGGTGTTTCTGCACTTATAGTGCCCGGTAATATGCGGCGTAAGGCGGAGCGCCTGCTTCAGAACGCGAAGATCACCGCTGAATGGGCGCGGCCTCCTTCTGCAGACGATGTGCTGCGCAAAGACGATGAGCGGTTGCTTGCGATGCCTTGGCTTCAAAATGAAGTCGAGGAAGAAGAACGTGAGTTCGCAAATGCACTGCTCGCTAAGTTCGGCGGTGAAAGGATTGCTGCGGCACTTGTGCGTCAATACCGCGCCGGGCGTTCAGCACCAGAAGAACTTCATGAAACCGCGATACGGGAAGATCGAAAGCCTGCGCGACCTCGTGCCGATTTCGACGGTGGCGTTTGGGTTTCTTTGTCGGTCGGGCGTAAGCAACAGGCGGAACCGCGATGGTTAATCCCAATGCTGTGCAAGACGACGACGTTGACAAGCAAAGAAATTGGCGCAATCCGCGCTCAATATACGGAAACATTCGTCGAAATTCATAAAGATGCCATTGAAGGATTCATGGGGTCGCTTGAAAATTCGATGTTAGAAAAAACGGTTACGGTCAAACGATTAAATGGCTTACCGGATTTAAACGCCACTGAGCCATCACCGGACGCTCAATTTAAAAAGCACCCCCGTAAGGGAAAAGTGAAAAAAGAGGGATATCCGAAGAAGGAAGAGGGCGGTGGCAAAAAGCCTGCTTATAAGAAGAAGTCTGCGAGCGATAAACCGAAGTCAACTCCGCCAGACAGACAGAAAAAGAAAGACATCGAGGCAGAAAAACCTTCGACAAGCAAAAAATCTTTCAAAGCGAAAGGTGGGCGTGGTGCTGATGACGTTATGCGCCGTGCTCCAAGCAAACCGAAGAAAAAGAAACACAAGAAGCAAGCTGATTCATAAAAAAACACCCCGGATGAACGGGGTGTTTTAAACGTCTTCAAAAGCTAGAGACTGCTTGTTTAATTCGTTGTAGTTGTAGCAGATACGTTATTGTCATCATCGTCATCTGAAAGGGCAATTGCCGCGATGCCGATAACTGCTGCCGCACCAATACCCGCTGCGATCAGACCTGCATTACCCAAACCTGATGAGGCAATTGCCACGGGAGCAGCAACAGGGGGAATAGGAGGCAGTGGAGGAGGAACGACCGGAGCTACCGGCACAGGTGCTGGTGGCGGTGGTGGTGTGTAGACCACCTGCGGAGGTGGCGGTGGAGCCGGAGTGGGAGCCGGAGCCGGCGGGGCTGTCGTGCCGTAAAATGGCATCAACTCCCCCAGTTCAGCAGAGGTCAACGGCGTTCCGCAGTCTTCGATAAGAAGAGTGCCGCCTCCCAAACCTTGGCCAGCAGAGTTAAGCTCACGACACTCGTACGTTTGGCCAAGTGTAGACGTGTCTAATGGGCGAAACCGCGAACTGCCGTCTGCATCAAATGAAACATTTGAAATTCTGTTAGGGTCAAGAGGCGTTAATTCGACGCACGGCTGACCGTTAATGCCAAGTCCTGTAGCTGGATCACATCCTGACAGGGCCGTCTGAGCATTCGCTGTAGTCGGCATCGCACCAAACGCAATCATGCTGACTGCGTAGCCAGCGATTGCAAGCGATGCCACTATGGGACGTTGGGTCATTCTTCACCTATGTACTATTTAATTGCGGGCACTAGCATACATGCATTCACCCTGTTGTGATAGCCCCCAAAATGACTTCATAATGAAGTATGGCGGCATGAGGGCATCGTACCAACTCATAGGGTTTTTTCAATTTGTACGATAGTTAAATGCGCTCCCTGTACCTTAAGAATAAGTTAAAATAATTTTTTAGTTGAATTATATAAATCTTTTTCGCTGAAACAGCATTCAAATTCGGAGCGAACCATCAGCATTGAAATTGTTTTCTTCAAACTGATTGATAAAATTATTTTTTGAGCAAAATCGCATTGCGATTTTATAAATTATCCTTTGAAATCAATAATTTAATTTGGCCTGAATGCCATTCAGGCAATTTTTGGTTCGGGGTAAGTAATTTGGGATCACTAAACTGAAATAAAGAATCGCTGTCTGAATATGATATTCGAATGCGTGGAGGCGACAGTGCCTGATATCTGAGATTTCGCGCGACTCTTTTTCTTTCATTTCCGACCTGCCTCAGTTACCAAGCTCATGTGCCCGGTGTCACAACACGCCGACGACTAGAGGTTGGAGATACGACGATGAAAACTACGATTGCAGGCGATAAGCCTGTGTCGCGTCCTGCGGACGCGCGCTTTTCCCCTGGTCCTACCAGAAAATTCGAAGGTTGGACGCTCGAGTCACTAGCTGGCGCAGAACTGGGACGATCTCACCGTTCAAAACCGGGAAAAGCAAAAATTAAAGACGTGATTGATCGCTCTAAGACGATTTTAGAAATGCCTGACAATTGGCGCCTCGGGATTGTCCCCGGTTCGGACACGGGAGCCGTTGAGATCGCATTATGGAATTTGTTTGGCGCAAGGCCTGCAGAATTTCTCGTTTGGGAAAGTTTTGGCAAAGATTGGGCAACTGATGCTGTGGAACAGCTGAAAATAGATGCCACTGTCACTAAAACACCTTATGGCGAATTACCTGACCTAGCTGCCGTCGACTGGAACAAAGACGTCTGCCTCACGTGGAACGGGACGACATCAGGTGTAAAAATGCCTTCTGGTGAGGCGATCCCGTCGGATCGAGGAGGATTGGTACTCGCAGACGCGACCTCTGCAGCTTTTGCAATGGATATACCTTGGGACAAAGTTGATATTGTCACCTGGTCTTGGCAGAAAGTTCTTGGCGGCGAAGCGGCGCATGGAATGTTGGCGCTTTCGCCTCAAGCTGTTGCTCGCATGGCAGAGTATAAACCCTCATGGCCCATTCCAAAAATTTACCGCATTCGCAAGGGCGATGGTGTGAATGAAGGTGTCTTTGAGGGCGCTACCTTAAATACGCCATCTCTTCTTGCCGTCGAGGATCAACTTTCCGCACTGGGTTGGGCGGAGAGCATAGGTGGTTTACCCGCTCTAAAGGCGCGTTCTTTGGCGAATCTTTCGACGGTAGAAGAGTGGATAAATCGAACGTCGTGGGCGGAGTTCATGTGCGCTGATCCCGCAAACCGTTCTTCGACTGCGATTTGTGTGAAAATCTCAGACCCTGAGTTTGATGCACTACCGGACGATAAGGCTAAATGGGCATTCGTGAAGCGGATGACTGCCATGCTCGATGCCGAAGGTGTCGCTTATGACATTGATGGGTATCGCGATGCACCGCCTTCTATTCGTATATGGGGCGGTGGGACAGTCGAATCGTCAGATATCGCTGCATTACTTCTGTGGCTCGATTGGGCATTTGCCAGTGTGAAGGCCGAACAATCCCACGCTGCCTGAAATTGATCTTCGCGTCCCTTGCTGAAAGTGACGCTTTTTCCCGCATGACGCCTGAGCTGATCGGTAGCGGGTATACAAAATTTAAGGATTGAACTTATGACCGCACCAAAAGTGCTGATCTCTGACTCTATGTCTTCCAAAGCTGCTGATATTTTCCGGGATCGCGGAATCGACGTGACCGTTTCGCCAAAAATGTCACCGGATGAGCTAAAAGACGCAATTGGCGAATACCATGGACTTGCAATCCGGTCTTCGACGAAAGCAACGGCTGATCTTTTGCAATCCGCAACAAATCTGAAAGTCATTGGTCGCGCTGGTATCGGCGTAGATAATGTCGACGTTCCTTTCGCCACCAAGCAAGGCGTGATCGTCATGAACACACCTTTCGGCAATGCCATTACGACTGCGGAACATGCGCTGGCTATGCTGTTCGCCGTTGCCCGTCAAATCCCTGCAGCTTCTGCATCCACACATGCGGGCAAATGGGAAAAATCCAAGTTTATGGGAGCGGAGATTACAGGCAAGACCCTGGGACTTATTGGTGCAGGAAATATCGGATCGATTGTCGCGGCGCGCGCCCATGGTTTACGGATGCGGGTTATCGCGTTTGACCCGTTCCTCTCGCAAGAACGTGCAGAACGCCTCGGCATGGAAAAGGTCGAGTTGAACGACCTGCTCGCGCGGGCAGATTTCATCACGATGCATGTGCCGAAGACAAAAGAGACCGTAAACATGCTCGATGTCGATGCGATTGCCCGCATGAAAAAAGGCGCGTTCCTGATTAACTGTGCGCGTGGTGGTTTGGTTGATGAAGAGGCTCTGCGCGTGGCTCTGGATGAAGGTAGGGTCGGTGGTGCTGCGTTCGATGTCTTTGCAGAGGAACCCGCAAAGGAGAACCCATTATTCGGGCATCCGAATGTTGTGGTGACCCCTCACCTCGGTGCGGCGACGACTGAAGCACAAGAGAAAGTGGCACTTCAGGTTGCCGAACAAATGTCAGACTATTTACTGGATGGTGCTGTTGCCAATGCGATTAATGCACCGTCTTTGACGGCTGAAGAGGCGAAGACGCTTGATCCGTATATTACACTCGTGAAGCAAATCTCCAGTTTCGCCGGTCAGGTTACGGATGAGGAGGTCCAATCAATCCAACTGACATTTGAGGGTGATGCGAAAAATTTACCCCATGCACCATTACTGCAAACTGCTGTACAAGCAGTGCTCGCACCGCGTCTCAGTAGTATCAATATGGTCAATGCATTGGAGATAGCGAAAGAGCGGGGTATAGAAATCTCGCATACAAAGAATGAAGCAGATAGTGACTATCACACACGGATTTCGGTTTCGCTAAAAACGCCGACAATGACCCGCGATATTAAAGGAACTCTGATTGCCGGTAAGTTGCCCCGCATTATCGAGGTGAAAGGGATTGCCGTCGAAAGTGACCTCGAAGGCGATATGCTATACGTAACCAACCAAGATAAACCGGGCTTGATTGGTGCAGTCGGGACGATCTTCGCAACAAAAGGCATCAATATTGCGACGTTTCACTTGGGCAGAACCGTACCGGGTGGCGATGCAATAGCATTGGTGAAGGTTGATGCTCCAGTTCCTGAAGAGGTTGTCGCAGAACTGAGAACGCTTGATTACCTTGATAGGGTCGTTCCGCTTAAGTTTTGACGCCAGCACAGTAAGTCTTGCCGCCTTGCATATTTTGCAGCGCGGCTTACAGCGGAGCATCCTACTATGACACATACACTTGTTCTCGTCGGACAGCCTTTGCCGGAAGGCACTGAAGCGAGCGCGACAACAATATTATCAGCACTGGACGTTTCGCCGGTTGACGGGCGGGTTCTCTCCGTTGGGCGAGCTTCCGAGTTGATTATAGAGGGTGTCGGGGATCGCGAGTCAAATATCATTGCTGCGCTACGTGAGGCTCTACCTGAAATCGACATTGCTTTGATGCCTAGTGAAAACAGGTGCAAAAAGCTCTTATGTGCCGATATGGATGCCACTATGGTCGTCGGAGAAACCATCGACGAACTGGCGGATGCAGCCGGGATAAAAGATAAAGTTGCTACAATTACCGAACGTGCGATGCGCGGCGAACTCGACTTCGAACAAGCTCTTGACGCTCGGGTGGAGATGATGACGGGGTTGGTCGCTACTGAGGTTGACAGGATTGCCTCCTCTTTAATGTACATGCCCGGAGCAGCGGCTTTGGTCGCAACAATGAGAAAGCACGGAGCCGAGTGTATTCTTGTGTCTGGCGGTTTCAACAGAGTAACGAGTGTTGTTCGGGATCACCTCGGATTTAATTACGATAAATCAAACATTCTTGAAATTGATAGCGATGGGAAATTGACCGGGCGTGTGCAAAAACCAGTTGTTGACGCTGAAACGAAACGGGCAACGTTGTGTGAGCGTGCCGAAATGTTGGGAATAGCATTGTCCGAATGTCTCGTTATTGGAGACGGAGCCAATGATTGTCTCATGGTAGAACAGGCAGGGATGGGCATAGCATATCAAGCAAAGCCCGCTCTCAAAACCGTTACTAACCTGCACATCAACCATACAGGTCTGAGAACGGCACTGTATTTTCAGGGGTATTCGGACGCATTAATTTCTGAGAAACTATGATTGAAATACTTCAATAATTTTGGAATTAGGCTGATTTTCGAATCGGTCTGAAACTTGAACCCGTCTCTGTCAACCGCAATGGCGCATCAGCCGCAGCGTTAGATATAGGAGATGGATCATGAATTTGCTCAAAAGAATCCACAAGACAACTGAGGTATTCCGGAATTTCAAAGCTGACCGTAAGGGAGGCATTGCCCTTATGACGGGATTGGCATTTCCAATCGTTTTCGTGGGTATGGGTGGTGCGGTTGATTATAACAACGCGATCACGACCACGCAAAAAGCGCAACGTGCGTTAGATTCTACAGTGTTAGCGCTCGCAGGCCGTGACTTGGAAACTATTGATATTCAGGCAGAGGGTGAACGTCTGTTCCGATCAGTCCTCGAGAGTCAAGCGATAGGTTCGGATCCGTCGGGTGTGGTATTTACGCTGGACGACGATGTTATTACTGGCAGTGGTTTTGTTGAGAGTCAGACGTTTTTTCTTGGTTTAATCGGTATGAATAATTTTAGAGGCAGAGTTGAGTCTGTTGCTGTTCCGGCGACCGTTGAGCCGATTGAAATTGCGCTGGTTCTTGATGTCAGTGGTTCGATGGGAAATCCTCTGAATGGTACACCCAAGATTGACCTTTTGAAAAATAGCGTGAACGCAATGTTCGACACGCTTGATAGGGTTTTACCAGACGATGCAGAACTTTCGACTGCTCTGGTTCCGTATTCTTCATCGGTGAATCTGGGAAATTATCCTCAAGTACTTCAATCCGTTTCGTTGACAGGCCAACCTTTGCCGCCTGCTGGTGCAAACGCTTGGGTAGCTGAGCGGCCTCAGACCCAAAGTGGTACCAACTTCACGCTCACAGATGCGTCGCCGATTGGAAGCCCAATTCCGCTCGTTACCCAGGATCACTTCGATCTTTCACCTCCGTTTCCGGAAGCGCCAACTTTTCCGCGTCTAACAGCATTAACGGATGATATTCCCAGTGTACGTACTGCCGTGAATGCATTGACGCCTAATGGATTCACTGCCGGCCATCTTGGAATGGAATGGGGCGTCTATACATTATCCGAGCGTTGGGGAAATGTTTGGCCACAAGATCCACTGCCAGCTAATCAGGCGAACAAGATTATCGTTATGCTGAGTGATGGGCAATTTAACCGGACATTTGATATTGGCAATCGTACCAAAATTGATGGAGCTCATTCTGACGCTTACTTTCAGGAAGTATGTGAGTTTGCTCAAGACCGCAATATTACGATCTATACAATTGCCCTCGATCTTGATGTTGTAAATGCTTCAAAACTACAAAATTGTGTTGGAGGAAATGGTGCTTTCTTCCCGGCCAATAACGCGAGTGACCTGATCGAAGCATTTGAAAGTATTGCCCGCCGCTTGGGTGCGATCCGTCTGACAGGGTAATAATTGTTGGAGTTTCCGGAGAGTGATGCCTCCTTTCCGGAAATATCGTTTCAAGGTTGGTTCTGCACGTTGTATTCTTTAAATGTTACATAGAGCATTGATCAGAATATAACGGATCGAGAAACGATAGTTGCGGCGCGCTGACCTTTGGTCCAGTGCGCCGTCTTTTATTTGCGGACTTTACCACGAGCTATTTTCTAAAGAACGGATATCACGGCTTCCCTAGATGCGCGCCATGTCATAGAACGCGGACGTTTACCTAAAAGCAGAGTCGGGACGCCACAAATGCCGAAACGCGAAGATATCGCTTCTATCCTCATTATCGGGGCCGGGCCAATCGTTATCGGCCAAGCATGTGAGTTCGATTATTCCGGGGCGCAAGCGGTCAAAGCCCTTCGTGAAGAAGGGTATAGAGTTATTCTCGTAAACTCTAACCCTGCGACGATTATGACCGATCCTGATTTGGCCGATGCGACCTATATTGAGCCAATCACTCCCGACTTTGTTCGTAAAATCATCGAAAAAGAAAAACCTGATGCGTTGTTGCCTACTATGGGCGGACAGACTGCGCTTAATACCGCACTGGCTCTCGATGAAGACGGGTCACTGGAACGACTGGGCGTCGAGTTGATCGGTGCGAATGGTAAGTCGATTGCCAAGGCGGAAGACCGGAAGTTGTTTGCTGAGGCAATGGAGAAAATTGGCCTCGAAAACCCGAAATCGGCCATTGCTACAACACTGGACGAGGCGTGGGCCGCCTTTGATACGCTTGGTTTGCCTGCGATTATTCGTCCGGCTTTTACGCTCGGCGGCACGGGTGGCGGGGTTGCCTATAATAAAGAAGATTACGAACGCATCTGCTTATCCGGCTTGGATGCGTCGCCGATGAGCCAAATTCTGATCGACGAAAGCCTTCTCGGTTGGAAAGAATACGAGATGGAGGTTGTCCGCGACAAAGCGGATAACGCAATCATCGTCTGTGCGATTGAAAACGTTGATCCAATGGGTGTGCATACAGGCGACTCTATAACTGTCGCGCCTGCATTAACGTTGACGGATAAAGAATATCAACGGATGCGGGATGCTTCTATTGCTGTGTTGCGTGAGATAGGCGTCGAGACGGGCGGTTCCAACGTTCAATGGGCTATCAATCCTGCTGATGGACGCATGGTCGTGATCGAGATGAACCCGCGCGTATCGCGATCTTCGGCACTCGCATCTAAAGCGACCGGATTTCCGATTGCGAAAATCGCTGCAAAACTGGCGGTTGGCTATACGCTGGATGAACTTGATAATGACATCACTAAGGCCACTCCTGCGAGCTTTGAGCCGACGATTGATTATGTTGTCACGAAAATTCCCCGGTTTGCATTCGAGAAATTTCCGGGCGCAAAACCGGAACTGACAACCGCTATGAAGTCAGTGGGCGAAGCGATGGCAATCGGGCGCTCGTTTCAGGAAAGTTTGCAAAAAGCTCTGCGCTCGCTGGAAACCGGATTATCCGGTCTCGATGAAATTTCCATTCCTGATGTCGAGAAGGCAGAATCTCCTTCTGATCGTAAGGCGGCTATGCTGCGGGCATTGGGCGAGGCATCGCCGGACAGATTGCGCGTCATTGCCCAAGCCATGCGTGAAGGGCTGACTTTAGATGAAATCCAGCGGGTCACCATGTTTGACCCTTGGTTCCTGCGACAGATGGCAGAAATTGTAGATGTTGAACGCAGGTTGCTGAACGATGAGATTGATGACGTTATTACGGAACTTCCTAAACTGAAGCGCATGGGTTTCTCTGACCTCCGTATTGCAAAACTTACCGGCACGGCTGAGGCCGAAGTGACTATTGCCCGGCGTAAACTGAATATACGACCGGTTTATAAGCGCATTGATACCTGTGCTGCCGAATTTAAAGCGATTACGCCATACATGTACTCGACTTACGAAACCGATCATATGGGTTTTGCCGAATGCGAATCCGAGCCGACTGATCGCAAGAAGGTCGCGATCTTAGGTGGCGGCCCCAACAGGATTGGCCAAGGAATCGAGTTTGATTATTGCTGTTGTCACGCTGCCTTTGCGCTTGAGGCACAGGGTTACGAAACAATCATGGTGAATTGTAACCCCGAGACTGTATCGACGGATTATGACACCTCAGATCGTTTGTATTTTGAACCGATGACGGGCGAGGACGTCGTAGAAGTTCTCTTGAAAGAACAAGAAAACGGAACTCTGCTTGGGGCGATTGTGCAGTTCGGCGGGCAAACACCATTGAAACTAGCCCCGGCTTTGGAGAAGGCGGGCATCCCTATCCTCGGGACATCACCTGATGCAATTGATCTGGCTGAAGACAGGGACAGATTCAAAAAACTGCTCCAGAATTTGGGACTGAAACAGCCTGTCAACGACACGGCACTAACGCATGAAGAAGCGCGGGCTAAAGCTGCAACAATTGGCTATCCTGTTGTGTTACGTCCATCGAATGTTCTTGGTGGCCGCGCGATGGAAATTGTTCGTGATGAGGCGCATCTCGATCGCTTTATTGATGAGGCGATGAAAGTTTCTGCCGGTAAAGCGCTGTTGCTCGACAGCTATTTGACAGGTGCTGTCGAAGTTGATGTCGATGCAATCTCTGACGGAGATGAAGTCTTTGTTGCGGGGATAATGGAACATATTGAACAAGCGGGAATTCATTCCGGCGACTCTGCCTGTTCTATCCCGCCCTATACTCTCGATGAGGTGACCATTGCAGAATTAACGAGACAAACTGAGTTGTTGGCGCATGGCCTCAATGTTCGCGGCCTCATGAATGTGCAATTCGCGATCAAGGGCGAGGATATTTATATCCTTGAAGTTAATCCTCGCGCTTCCCGTACAGTGCCTTTTGTTGCAAAAGCGATTGGCCAACCCATTGCCAAATTTGCAGCGCGGGTGATGGCGGGCGAAAAGCTGGCGGACCTTCCGATTTCGCGCGCTCAGATCAAGCATATCGCCGTTAAAGAAGCTGTGTTCCCGTTTGCGCGCTTTCCGGGGGTTGATACTTTGCTTGGCCCTGAAATGCGTTCGACTGGCGAGGTCATGGGATTGGACCGAGATTTCAACCGTGCTTTCCTTAAAAGTCAAATTGCAGCAAGTGCGACCCCGCCTACGCATGGAACCGCCTTTGTTTCCGTCCGTGACGCGGATAAAAATACGATAGTGGAGGCCGCACGAAATCTGTCTGACAACGGCTTTTCATTGGTTGCGACCGGCGGCACGGCAGATTTTCTGACAGGGCAAGGAATTTCAGTTGAGCGTGTCAACAAGGTTTACGAAGGGCGTCCGCACATCGTCGATCTCATGAAAGACGGCGGCGTTCAGATGGTCATCAATACAACCGATGGCGCTCAGGCAATACAGGATAGTTTTGAAATCCGTGCTACTGCACTGAAAATGAAGATTTCTTATTATACCACTGCGGCAGGTGCTCTCGCGTCAACTCGCGCCATTGATGGTCTTCGTACTGGGGATCTCACGGTAACCCCTTTGCAAGATTACTTTTAATCAACTCAGATTGCAGGCCGACATAAAGATTTGCACTCTATATTGTAAGCCCGTCGCAAGAGTCTGGACGAAGCTCTGACAAATCCTTTACTGCTATTAAGGGCAGTAATGGGGGAACGCTATGCTTTTCGACACTAAAACCGCTTTTCGCTCTCAGAGTAACCGTTCGATTGCTCTGTTCGGAATGTCGGGGGTTGGCAAGACACGTATTGCCTCGATGGTTCGCGAAGATGGATGGTTCCATTACTCGGTCGATTATCGCATTGGCACACGTTATATGGGCGAGCATATCGTCGACAATTTCAAACGTGAAGCAATGAAGTCGCCTTTGCTGCGTGAATTACTAATGAGCGACTCGATTTACATTGGCAGCAATATTACTTTTCACAACCTTGCACCGCTTTCGACGTATCTCGGTAAACCCGGTAATCCCGAAAAAGGCGGGATTCCATTTGGCGAATACCTTCGCCGGCAATCTGAACACCGTGCGGCAGAAACTGCCGCGATGTTGGATACGAATGACTTCATCGACCGTGCCAAGCGGGTCTACGGTTATAATCATTTTTTATGCGATACATCCGGTTCTCTATGTGAGGTTGTTGAGCCGAATGATCCTGACGATGCGGTTATGAGCGCGTTGTCTGAGAAATCCATGATCCTTTATATTCGTGAGGAAGCGGACCACTCCGATGAATTAGCACGACGCTTTGATAGTGATCCAAAACCGATGTATTACAATGCCGGTTTCCTGCAAGGCGTCTGGCATAGGTATCTTTGCGAAGCTGCCGTTGAACCTGATGAAGTCGATCCCGATGCGTTCATTCGATGGGCATACCGCGAATTGTTGGCATGGCGCGGTCCACGCTATCGTAAGATTGCTGAACGTTGGGGATATACGGCGACAATGGCCGAAATTACGGCGGTGCGCGACGAAGCAGATTTCCTTGACCTGACAGAAGTGGTGATTGCGCGACGTTTGGCGCAGTAAATCGAGTGAATTTCATCTCTGGAACTCAGAGCATTATATGACGAACGCAACGGCAAAAATTGCTTCGATCCCCGGCGATGGCATTGGCCCAGATGTGATCGACTCTGCTTTTGCGGTTATGGATGCAGCGCGGATCAAGACCGGCGGGTTTGAGATCGAAGTAGATCATATCGACGCAGGCGCTGCGTATTTCGAAAAGACCAAGTTTGACATTGAACCCGGCGGCGAGGAACGGGCAGGGGAGGCCGATGCTATCTTGCTTGGTGCAATCGGATTACCCTCCATACGGCATGATGACGGGACAGAGATTTCACCGCATTTGCGCTTGCGGGATCGCTATGGGCTTTATGCAGGAGTCCGGCCTGTAAAGGCTTATCCGAATGCTCCACAGCGGCTTTCTGATCCGAGAGCGGCGACACTCGATCTCGTTATTTTGCGCGAGTCTACCGAAGGATTGTTTTTTACGGCTGCTGCAAATGGCGGTGGTGAATTGATCGGTGACGACGAGGCTCGCGATACGATGCGTATCACGCGCAAAACCACCGAGAAGCTGCACGATTTTGCTTTCAAGCTGGCTCAAAAACGCAAATCGCGCGGCGGAAAAGGGCACGTAACCTGTGTGGATAAAGCCAACGTTTTTGTATCCATGGCTTTCTTCCGAAAAATATTTGATGAGCGTCGCAGCGCATTCCCAGACATCGATCATGGATATAACTACGTCGATGCAATGGCGCTGGATTTGGTAAGGAAACCTTGGGAGTTTGACGTCCTCGTGATGGAAAACATGTTCGGTGACATTCTGTCTGATCTTGCGGGCGGGTTGGTCGGCGGCATGGGCATGGCAAGTTGCGGTGAGATTGGTGACAATCACGGCTTATTCCAAGGCGCTCACGGGTCGGCCCCTGACATTATGGGACAAGACAAAGCTAACCCGCTCGCGGCAATCTTGTCCGGGGCGTTGATGTTGGATTACCTGTCCGAGAAACTTAGCGTTTCTCAGATGGCGGAGGCGGCTCAAGCAATTCATACCGCAGTCGATGACGGTTTTCGTGATAACCGACTGCGCCCCATGGAGTTTGGCGGCGATATGGGCACAACAGCCATAACCAACGAGCTTACGACTATTCTCAAGGGTATATAAAAAGCCCCGCCGCGTCCTCAATCGTTATTTAAAGGCTGGCATGACCTCATTGATAAAAAGCTGTAGCGAGCGTTTTTGGGCGTCCATGTCGAGGCCCATGCTGGCGTAGTAGATGTATTCGTCCACGCCGAGGTTCTCGTAAATACGTAGTTTTTCGATCACCGTATCAGGTGAACCAAACATGAGATTTTCTTCCAGCATCACGGGGTCGTATTGCTCACGTCCTTCCAATTCGGCGAGCGGGATTTCTTTTGGGAAGCCGTTCTTCACGTCACCAAGATTGCGGTAGAGATTCTCAAATTGACCAAGCACGCGCGTAATCGCTCCAATCGCCTGATCTCGCCCTGCCGCGTTTTCATACAACGCAGTATGGCGCATCAAGGCAAAGATAGGCCGGAAATCGCCGCCGAATTTCTCGATGGAGGCTTCGAGGTGGCTTTTATATAGCTCTGCTTCCGCATGAGGGCGGGTGAAGGGCCAACACATCACGTTGGCCTTCGATTTTACCGCATAATCATACGTGATCGGAGAGCGGGCCGCGACCCAGACAGGGACATTTTCTTGCACGGGTTTAGGAACCGATGTTGAAGTTGGGAATTGCCAGAACTCGCCATCATGCGCGTAATCACCCGCCCAAAGCGCATGGAGCGCAGGCAGCATTTCCTGCATATAACGCCAACCATCGGTTTGCTTGACACCCGGAGCCATTCGGTCGAACTCGCGCTGATACGCACCTGATCCAATGCCAAATTCTAATCGTCCTCCGCTGATGAGGTCGAAGAATGCGGCTTCTCCGGCAAGTTTGATCGGATGCCAATAGGCGGCGTTGACCACCGCTGGCCCCATGCGGATGCGGTCTGTTTCACCCGCCCACCATGCGAGTATAGAAAACGGGTTCGGCGCGATGGTCATTTCGAGCGCGTGATGCTCAGCAGCCCAGACAATATCGAACCCGCCTTGATCCGCCATCTGAACCATATCGAGAGTATGGCGTGCGACTTTCTCCATCGGAATGGAATCGTCGAGGCGTTCGAGATTGACGGCGAGTTGAAACTTCATGTGGTGGCCTTTCCGCCGCGCATTTGCTCTGCATACCAGCAGGCAAAGGCGGCGACATTTGGTTCGAGATCAGGTTGAAAGCGCCCTTGTCGAGCGTCAGGACAGGACAACCCGCGTTGTTGATTGATAAGGGCGGGAATATCTTCGGCAAGAGCTGCATCAAGGCGCTCATAATAAGCGCTAACTCGAGTGTCAAAATCCGGTAGAGCGACTGTTTCCGGTGGAAAGCAAGCGGTTTGAAAAACCTGACAACGATTTGCCCCGAGCGGATATGCTTCATAAACCCATACCGCATCGGTTCCGGCGGCGAAGGTCATATTCGGAAAAACCCACGTGTAACGGACACCCGCCGCCTCACGCCCCGTTAGATTTGGCATCGGGGGTAAAGCACGATCCTGTTCGGTTTGTAGCACAGCGCCGGTTCCCTCCGTGCTGCCAAATTGAGTGGCAAATGCGCCTTTGGCGGAATCCGGTGTATCAGGGCGGTTGTAGATCGCATCAACGGAATCAGGATGAACGAAGGGTAAGTGGTAATATTCGTTGAAGACCTCGATAAAGGCTTTCCAGTTGCAGTCGACTGTTATCGCTGTCCGCCGTGTCGAGACTAGCGAGTCCATTGGCCACGGCGAATGGATGGCGTTGAAATCGCCTAAAGTCTCGTCCAGATCGGGGGCAATGGGATCGAGGCAGATAAAAGCAAAGCCGAGGCGTTCTTCCGCGCGATAAGCGATCAGACCATTGTCAGCACGGTTAAAGCCCTGCACATCTTGCATATGTGGAGCAGCGGCTAGTGAACCATCGAGTTTGTAAGCCCATGAATGAAACGGACAACGGATACCCCGACAGTTTCCATCACCGTCCAGCAACCTCGCGCCGCGATGACGGCAAGTATTGGCAAAGGCACGCAAGATACCTTCATGATCGCGCAGTAGAATGATGGATTGTCCAGCAATATCCAGTGCCGCAAAATCTCCCGGCTCCGCCACATGGTCTGCGCGGCCCACACCGATCCAACCTGAGCGGAATAAAGTGTTTATCTCCGCAGACGCGATACCATCATCCGTGTAGCAGACAGGCGGGATTGACCATCCCTTCTCCTTCGGGGCGACGCAAAGCGATAGCCAAGAATCAAGCGCGTTCATACTCAACGCATCACAAAGGGATTAGCCATTGGCTCGTCGGACGTGTTCATCCAAATCGTCTTAGGGCGGGTGTAGTCATACATTGCCTGAAACCCGCTTTCACGGCCATAACCGGACCCTTTGACACCGCCGAACTCTGCAATCGGCGAGACGACTCGGTAAGTGTTGACCCAGACGATACCAGCGCGCACAGCATTTGCCATCCGCAGCGAGCGAGCGCTGTCGCGGGTGAAGATGCCTGCCGCCAATCCGTGTTCTGTATCATTGGCGAGCGCAATGACTTCATCCTCGGTTTTGAAACGTTGAACACAAAGGACAGGGCCGAAGAGTTCCGTATCGACAATCCGTAAATCCTGATGCGGGCACGCTAGGATCGTCGGTTCAAAAAATAACCCATCCATTCCATCGGGGCGCTTGCCACCCGTCAGCACTTCTGCGCCTTCAGAAACAGCATGGTCGATTTCACGTTCGATTGCGTCGCGCTGCCTCGCCGTGCAGAGCGGCCCCATCTGAGTCTCGTCAGCCAGTGGATCACCAATGCAAATTTCTTTGGCAAGTCGCGTCATGCGGCCCAAAAATTCATCGGCAATGTCTTCATGTAAATAAAGGCGCGAACCGGCGACGCAACTTTGACCCGTTGCCCCGAAGATACCGGCAATGGAGGCATTAACAGCGCTCTCGATATTGGCATCGTCGAACACAATAAAGGGCGATTTACCACCGAGTTCGAGAGAGACTTCGGCGAAATTATTCTTGGAGTTTTCCAAGACATGCCGCGCCGCGCCCGGACCACCCGTGAAAGAGATGCGCGCGACCAGCGGATGTGCCGTCAGCACTTTGCCACATGGATCACCGTGGCCTGTGACGATATTGACGACACCCGGCGGAAAACCGGCTTTCTCGATCAAACGCCCGAAAGCAAGCATGGCGGCGGAGGCGTGCTCGCTGGCCTTTAGGACCACCGTATTTCCGGCGGCAAGCGCGGGTCCAAGTTTTACAGCGACAAGGAAAAGTTGCGAGTTCCACGGCACAACCGCCGCGACGACGCCCAGTGGTTCACGCTTGGTGAAAACGAACATATCAGGCTTGTCGATGGGCAAAGTCTCGCCGGAGATTTTATCGGCACAGCCTGCGTAGAACTGGAAAAATTCAGCGATGTATTTCGCCTGCCATTTCGTTTCTTTGAGCATCTTACCGGTATCGACGCTCTCTATCCGGCCCAATTCTTCAGATTGATCCGCCAGTAATTCAGCGAGGCGGCGCAGGCATTTCCCGCGTTCAGTCGGTGTCATGCTTGCCCATGGACCCGTCGTAAAGGCGCGATGAGCAGCCTCTACAGCGCGGTTTACATCTTCGGCAGTGGCTTCCGGAATTTGGCTCCAAACCTTACCTGTGGTTGGATTGATGCTGTCGAACACTTTTCCATCGGACGCTCCCGTCCAATCACCGTCTATCAGCATTGTGTAATGTTCGATCTCAGCCATGACGGGTCCTTCTTTTGTCGGAATTTATTCTGTTCCTGATTTTAGCGTGGTGTTTGCGATTATCCGACAATTCATGTCGCAAAATACCGAATTCCATCGTCTATTCTGTGCATTCATGCGTCAGCTTTGGGAGAAACGCGATGGGTAATAGAAAAACCGTTATCGGAGGGCCGCTGGAAATTGGTGGCCGTGTCCTGTCGCTGTCGAAAGCCATTCGAGCAGGTGATTTCGTGTTTCTCACGGGACAGATCCCCATGAAAGACGGCGCGCCTCTAACGACTGGAACTATTGAGGATCAGACTCGAGCCGTACTGGATGACATCACGGTTACATTATCGGAGGCCGGATGCGAGCGGGCCGATGTGATCAAGGCAATGGTTTGGTTGCGCGATAGGGCCGATTTTCCGGGGTTTAACGCTGTCTATGCCGAATATTTTCCGTCTGAACCTCCTACACGTTCGGCTGTTGTGAGTGACCTTTTGGTTGATTGCCGCGTCGAAGTCGAAGTCGTTGCTTATCGTCCTGAGAGCGACAACTGATGCGTGGTACAATAGCCGATGGCACGGTTTACGAGACATATGGGGTTGAGGACGGCCCGGTTGTCGTCCTGATTCACGGCCTTGGACTCAACCGTGAATGCTGGGAATGGACGGTTCCTGCGCTGGCGGATCGCTATCGCATCGTCACCTATGATCTTTATGGTCATGGCGAGAGCGCCAATCCACCGGAGACGCCTTCGCTTTCTTTGTTCGCGCGTCAGCTTTCAGGTCTGTTGGCATCTTTGGAGATCGAGAAAGCCGCCATTGTCGGGTTTTCATTGGGTGGAATGATCGCGCGGCGGTTTGCACAGGATTTCCCTTCCCACGCGAGCGCTCTTGCGATTCTACATTCTCCGCACCGGCGTAGCTCCGATGCTCAAGCAGCAATCCTCGCCCGTGTGGAGCAAGCCCGTAGTGAAGGCAGTGCTGCGACGGTTGAGGCCGCATTGGAACGTTGGTTCACGACTGACTATCGCAGAGAAAATCCTGCGATTATGGACAGAGTGCGCGATTGGGTCTTGGCTAATGACATCACTGTCTATCACACGATCTATTCTGTGCTGGCAGAGGGTGTAGAGGAAATCATCCAACCCGATCCGCCGCTTGCTTTGCCCGTACTGGCGTTGACCGGCGATGAAGATTACGGCAATGGTCCTGAGATGACGGAGGCAATCGCCGCTGAAGTAGAAGGAGCGGAGACTGTCATTCTGCAGGGGTTAAGGCATATGGCGCTTGCGGAAAATCCCAATGCGGTGAATGCGCCGCTCCGCGCTTTTCTGGATCGTCATCATCCGTCAAGCACCGCAACTTTATCCAAGCCGATGTCTGATGCCGACCGCCGTGCATTGCGTGATGCCTTTGGTTGTTTTGCAACGGGAGTGACGGTTGTTACCACTCGGCAGGAGGACGGAACACCGCGGGGGTTTACAGCCAATTCTTTCACGTCTGTTTCGCTTGATCCGCCCATGCTTTTGGTCTGTGTGGCCAAGACTGCGCATAGCTGCCCTGTCTTTACTGAGGCACCGCATTTTGCGGTGAATATTCTGGAGCAGGGACAAAAAGAACTGTCCGGCATTTTTGCTTCGCGGGTCGCTGATAAGTTCGAACAAACGCAATGGCGATCCGGTATGGCTGAGATGCCGGTCTTTGATGATGCGCTGGCACATCTCGTTTGCTCACGGGAAAAAGTCATTGATGCGGGTGATCATGTCATTCTATTGGGCCGCGTCATTGATCATACGATAGGGCATGGCCAACCTCTCGGATATTTTCGTGGGACATATTTCTCTGCCGGCACAGAGCAAGAATTGATCGATGCCGCGTCGCAAGGGGGCGATATCGAGATCGGCGCTTTGATTGCTTCGGAAGGGTCGCTGTTGCTCGCTGACTCTGATGATGGAGGATTGGAAGTCCCCAAAGCGCCGCATGAAACACCTGACATTGATGTGTTAACGCGCCGATTGAGGCAAGCTGGTATGAGTGTGGATTTAGATTTTCTTTATGCCGTCTTTCGTGACACTGCGACGGGTCAGCATGGCATTTTTTATCATGGAAGCGCCGCTGGCGCGTTACCGCAAGGTCATCAGTTTTATCCGCTTGACGATCTGCCTCTAAGCCGGGTTCGGAGTGCTACTGAACGTAGTATGTTGACCCGTTACGCCGCTGAACATCGCGAAGGCGCGTTCGGTATTTATCAAGGGGATGAAACACGCGGGACCGTTAATCGCATCGCATCCCGTGAACCATCGACCTATTAGGAGAATCCCATGGAACCTGAACTGCGCAAAATCGTGACCTTCGACGAAGATATTCACCGTGAGGGCGCGAAGGCCGCCAATCCCGCATTGCGCATGATTGGGGTTGCCGCAGTTGTCAAAAATCCGTGGTACGGGAAAGGTCACGTCGAAGATTTGCAGCCGGATATTCGCCGTCTTGCTCCACCGTTGGGCAAAATGCTGACCGAACGTTTGATTGCTTTGGCAGGGTCGGGGGATGCTATCGAAGCCTATGGCAAGGCGTGTATTTCAGGAACGGATTGCGAGATCGAGCACGCCTCCGCCTTGATCCACACATTGCAATTCGGGAACTTTTACCGCGAAGCCGTGGGTGCGAAAAGCTATCTTGGTTTCACTAATACGCGCGGTCCTGCGAATACGCAGATACAGATTCCTTTGATGGATAAGCACGACACCGGGCGGCGTTCGCATTACCTGACCGTGCAGTTCTCGATTTATGATGCCCCCGCACATGACGAGTTGGTAGTTGCTCTTGGCGCAGCGACGGGCGGACGGCCTCACCACCGTATCGGTGATCGTTATTCCGACCTTGCCGCTCTTGGCCATGATCTTGAAAACCCTGCCGGGGTTTGAAGGGGATCGTTAGGGAAAGAAGCCTGCTATTTCTTCTGAATGAGTGGGCGGACGTTTCATCTCTGTCCAATAAGCCGGTAAAAGCCCCTGTAGATCGGTCTCGTTGACCTGCAGAATGACGAGATCAGCGCGGGTGTCCTGTGTCGCTTTTTTGAGGATTTCATGTTGACGAAGGATAGAGATGCCCCCAACGCCCGCATTAAATACCTGATACTCTGGCAAACGACTTTGTAATAACGCGGGCCATGTATCCTGATCGGCGAGCGATGTTCCGTAGGTGAAAGAGTCGCCGATGAGCAGGATTGACGGAGCCGTCTCGCTTTCCGTCTGTATTCCTGTTGCACGGAATCCGAATGCGTCGCTGGTAAAGCGGAAAGCCAGACCCTTCGCTGTTTCGCGAATTTCTGATAGGTTTTTGACCCACGGTCCAACAAGGGATTTTTCTGCGGAATTGTTGCCTTCACAGGAATCCGTTCCAGTAGTTCTGACATGCTCTGCAACCACATTGGCGGTAAGGTGAGCAAGCAACCGGGACGGATGAGTATCACCCGGCGTCAAATATAATAATTCAGGGCCGAAATTCTGTTTAACCGGTTCCATATCAATGAATGGAATGTCGGCGTGTTCCGCGA
The DNA here is from genome assembly GCA_937995735.1 of uncultured Neomegalonema sp. Lineage (GTDB taxonomy): Bacteria > Pseudomonadota > Alphaproteobacteria > Rhodobacterales > Rhodobacteraceae > JAHDDY01. The sequence continues at coordinate 27,344 of CALKIZ010000039.1, forward strand.
GGCCGGCATAAAAGTCCCGTGCAACCTCAAAAGTCGGATCTGTAGGAATATAGAGCATTGCCACATTACAAGCCCGCTCTCGCGCCGTCTGCATAAAGGCATCAAATTCCGCCGTGTAGCTTTTTTCCAAAACCTGCCGCAAAGCAGTAGAGCGCGGTTCGTAAACTGCACTCATTGCAATTACACGTGGGTCCGGTTTATGCATCTGGCTCTGCACACGATCCGCGAGCCATGCCAGACCAAATCCTCTCTCGCTGCCACGTTGAAAATTGAGATACCCCGCACCGATCTCGGCAGCGAAAACGAGTCCCAGACAAATACCAGAGATTTTGAGCAGTTTTGCCATGGCTATACTGTGGTTGGTGCGTTGCTGTGCCCTTTAGCAGGGCGCGGTTTAAAGCATTTTTGCAAGGGCCGCTCTATGCATAATCCTACAATAATGCCGAATATTAATCCTGAAGCTGAGAGTAAAAGAAGTTTGCTTTCGCTACTTAAGAAAGAATTTAGTCCCAGCACACCAATAAATTGATTGCCAAACCCAATCCCGAATAAATGCATCAAGTAAATCGAATAGGATAACGACCCGAGAAAAACGCCCATTTTTACAGGTTTGATCGCGTGATTACGATCAAGTTGCGCTGACCCTAGAATTATTAGTGCGGCGGGAAGGCCGTAATATATGCGCGCGTTGCTGCCATAGCCGTCCAAAACTCCGGTATTCTCAAGAACGCCAACTCCCATGAAAAGACCAATACCCAAAAGCAATGTTATAACAGAGGCTTGCTTCGAAAATGCGTGTTTCAGCGCTATATAGGCGACCGCTGTGCCCATTAAGAATTGCAGGTTATAACTGTCGAGAATGATTGGAGCTTTGCCATTACCAAAAAGTAAAAACGCGATAATGGCACTGCTCCATACGGCCCAGAGGATAAAGCCGGTTCTTTGCCCGACCAAGAAAAGCAGGGCAAAGAGCGCATAAAACATCATTTCAAAACGCAACGTCCAAGATACCCCGACAAGGCTTTCCCCCGGAAGGAGTAGAGCGTCGATTGATAATGCTTGGCTTGTCGGCAGCACTTCTCCTTTGAGCAGGATTAGGAGAGCAGAAAAGAGCAAAGCAACCCAAAACAATGGATAAATCCGGCTAATGCGGCGCATCAGGTATCGCGGAAGGCGCGAGGGCTGTCCTATATGGGCATGGTGGACGTAACAGATGATGAAGCCACTGATAACGAAAAAGAAATCGACGCCTGCGTGACCAAAGAGAAAAGCCGAGGAGAACGGCATCTCTCCCGTTTCTTTCTTCATATGCACACTTGCGTGATAGAGGACGACCAAGATTGCTGCAACGCCGCGTCCCGTTTCGATGGAACTTAACGTCTGACGAGGAGCAGATGCATGTGAAGCTGACATGAGAAAATCAAATCCGTTATCTAGCGGGCTGCAATAATCCTGATTTGTCAGGGCTTTCGAACCTTCTCGATAAGCGGACTAAGTTAATTTTTTCTCATGAATGCAGCGCGGCGCTTAGGTTAAATTCAATTCTGTCGCGTATCTCGTTCATCTGGTGTTGAGCTACATGCCAGTGACGCACATGATCGTAATGAATGATGAAGAAAAATTACTGCATATCCAGGCAAAAAATGCGCCGCCCAAAGGGGCGGCGCATAGTATACTTTAAATTAACTGCTGAGGCGAAGTTCGCCGGTTTCTCGACCAATTGAACGGAATGCGTCTATAAGCTGCAAGCGATCATCAGCTGGATAATACGATCCGGAGTCACCAGAACAACGGCTTAATTGAGAATCTGTATTTTTATCGACAAGCAAGCCCACTGTGAATACACGAACACCTCTACCTCGCGCTCTTGCGCAAACTGATTGAAAGTATGCGTACATATCTTCCGTCGTCATTCCCTCAGTCTTTTGCGAGTTAAACTGACCGTCCGTCATAATCACGAGGTATTTTTCGGTCGTATCTTTAAATCGTTGCGGTGGTCCCGCTGGATGATCAAAAATATCTGCCCAATGCGGGGAAAGCGCGTAAAGTCCCCAAGCCGCTCCGATATGCCCCGCAGTGCCGCCGCCAGGCGTAAAGCTCTTAACGTACTTGCGAACGTCATCAATGTTCTTTGTCATTGGAAGAACACCCATATATGGACGTTCATAACCGCCAAGTCGCGGACGAGAAATTCCGAACCGGTCACGATAAAACGAGACTTTACGAGTGCCGACATTAAACGAATAGAGCCCGGATCTCGTCTCTGTGTAAATTGGAAGCTGGTTATTTGAGTCCGGAGCTCTGAGAGATACTTGATATCCGTTGGTATTTTTGCGAACAAAACGCTCTGCAGGATAAATCGCCATTGTATTTGCATGGTCGCGTTCAGTCACATCATCAGAGGTTACTGATAGCAAAGTTGGACCATTATTCCGCATCCCTACATCGTCAAGACGAAGATTGCCTGCATTATTGCCCAAAAGGCCGGTATCATGAACTGTGTAACCTTGGATCCGATCATCTTGCGAGGTCGCAGCATAAAGATCAGTAATGTCAACTGACGTTGCGTAAGGGATAACCGCTACGGACGGTGATGCGGTGGGGTTTTGATCAATTACGTCGAACATACCCTCGGCCGCCTCAAACAATCCGTCAATTCGGCGTTCCCCAATGGCAGCGTTATCTTCACTGTTAAACGACCAGTTCATTGACCCGGAAACATCCAAGACCATAGCGATTTCGACTGTCCCGGATGTCTTTGGCGTAGCCATGGCTTCCAAAGATTGCTCGCGCTCTGGCACTAAACCGCCGGTCAGAAGGCTTCTTAGTTTGAAGCGAACATTTGCATTCACTGCACCGGTGGCGTTGTCATATTCAAATTTTGGTACCATTGAAACTATATCAAGATCGGTCAGGCCAACCGTGTTTCTAAAATATGCTTCGCCAGCTTCCTGCGGTGACGTTACATAATCTGAATTCCCGAGATAGAGAACGGCAGCATCAAGCCGATCTTGCATAATACTACGTGCTTTTTGTAGACGCCCAATTTCAATTGAGCCAATCGTAGCGCCGATGAGCATTGTAAATACGAGACTAAGGCTGATTGACGTAGAGCCTCTCTTATCCTTTGAAAACCTCTTCAATAAAGAACGTAGCTTCATAATATTACCTCTATTTTGATTGCCGCAGTAAACGGGCATCAACCTATTTAGAGTTGGAATAATACTACTCAATTTACTAAAAAAAATAAAAATACTAAATAAAATAAATAGGTAATCTTTTTTACTTGATAATGTTTATAGTTCCGCCGGATGCATTGAATAATTTTAAATTTTTTACTTTGTCAAATCTAATGAATGCAAGGCCAACCCCGTTTTTTGTAGAATGAAGAGTCCCAACAGGTTTTTTCTCGGATGTGAGTATTTGCTCTCCCGGTTGTGTCGTGCCGGAGACTGAAACCAAAACATAGCCTTTGCGCAGTTCGGTTTTATGCTTCATCCGCGCAACGATTTCTTGGCCGACGTAACAGCCTTTTTTGAAATCCACACCGTTCATTTTCTCAAAGCCGGCTTCGAGAATGTATGTATCGTTGGGGATGAGATCGGTTTCGCTTTCCGGAATTGCGAGTTTAAGGCGATGAAAGTCATAATCGCTTGATTCAACTGAAGCTATGATTGTTTCTGCATCATCATAAACCCGCCAACCTAGTTTCGGGTCTCTGGGGTCGATTAATCCGCTTTTTGGAATATCTTCGCCCCAAATCACTGCGACTGTTAGAGGTTCGCGAGTGATCCTGATTGGGCGACGAAGTTTGTACATCGCCAGCCGCTTTACGAGCGCTTCGGCTTGAGATGGCACGACATCTAAAACGAAATTATCTTTTGCATCTAGGCGAACAAAAAAATCACTGAGATACTTGCCTTGCGGGGTCAGTAGCGCAGCGTAGATCAAAGTATCAGCGGTTGCCGCCGCCACGTCATTTGTGACAAGCGATTGCAGGAACTCTTTTTGCTCCTCTTGGGGGCCGTCAAATATGACGCTTTCACGTTGGATTATAGCGCCGAAGGTTTGCTGGCTCGCCATGGTCGTTTCTCCGTGTTACGCGGGTGTGGCTTACGAGAGGACCTCACATGACCGCACCCTTTGATCTGTTGATACAGAACGGCACTATCGTCAATCAGGATGGAACCGGCAAAGCCGATATTGGCGTCTTAGATGGCAATATAGTCGAGATTGGCGATCTTTCGACCCGCGATGCGGGAGAGACGATAGATGCGACCGGCTTGCATGTTTTACCGGGAGTGATTGATTCTCAAGTTCATTTTCGTGAACCGGGCATGGAGCACAAAGAAGACCTTGCCAGCGGCTCTCTTGCGGCGGTGATGGGTGGTGTGACGGCTGTTTTTGAAATGCCGAACACGAAACCGCTGACGACGGATGCGAACGCTCTGGCCGATAAGATCAACCGTGCAACAGGGCGTATGTTCTGCGATTTCGCGTTTTACTTTGGTGCGACGGCAGAAAATATCGATCAACTGCCCGATGCTGAACGCTTGCTAGGTTCGGCAGGGATCAAAATGTTCATGGGGTCTTCAACAGGGGATTTGTTGGTTGATCAAACCGAGCATGTGCGGCGGGTGCTGGCCTCGGGTCGGCGGCGGGTTGCTGTGCATTCTGAAGAAGAGAGCCGTCTTATTGAACGGATGGATATTCGGCGTGTTGGTGATCCGTCTTCCCATCCTGAGTGGCGGGATGTTGAAGCGGCTGTGCTTTGTACCAAACGCTTAATCGGCTTGGCGCGCGAGACAAACAGACGTGTACATGTGCTGCATATCTCGACGGGCGACGAGATACCAATCCTTGCGGAGAATAAGGATTTAATCACAGCAGAGGCAACACCGCATCATTTGACGCTGAGTTCAGATGATTACGAAAGGCTCGGGACATATATACAGATGAATCCGCCAGTGCGTGATGCGTCGCATCGTGATCGGATATGGGCGGGGATTTCTGACAGTACGATTGATGTGCTTGGCTCTGACCACGCGCCCCATACCCGCGAAGAAAAAGATCAACCATATCCTGACTCTCCGTCTGGGATGACAGGTGTGCAGACGCTGGTTCCGATTATGTTGGATCATGTGAACGCTGGACGGCTGAGCCTTGAGCGGTTTGTTGACCTGACATCGCATGGCCCGAACCGAATTTTTGGCATTGCTGGAAAAGGACGGATTGCGAATGGATATGATGCGGATTTCACCATAGTAGACCTGAAGGCTAAGCGTGAAATCAAGGATAACTGGATCGAATCTAAACCCGGATGGACGCCTTACAACGGCAAGCATGTGATGGGTTGGCCGAGAGGCACAATTATCCGTGGACGCCGAGTCATGTGGGATGATGAAATTCTCGGCGAAGCTGCCGGAGCGCCCGTGCGCTTTCAAGAAGGATGGGTTGGGTGACAGCGCCTCATTCTCTTGATGGAGTTAATAATGGTGCGGCGGAGTTTTTGTGACAGAACGCACAACCGGCATTGGTTTTCGGGAGTTTGTCGCGCTGATGGCATCCTTGATTGCAATGGTTGCCCTCAGCATTGACGCCATGTTGCCCGCTCTGACGAGTATCGGCGAAGACCTTGGTGCGGTGAATCCAAATGATCCTCAGCTTGTTATCGGTTTGTTTTTTCTCGGCATGGCCGTGGCGCAGTTGGTGTATGGACCGCTATCCGACAGCTTTGGGCGTAAGCCTACGATCTTTTTGGGCTTGATCATTTACCTGATCGGAAGCGCGCTTTGCTTATTCTCGGAGTCATTGCCTGCTTTGATCACCGGTCGCATCGTTCAAGGAATCGGTGCTGCAGGGCCGCGAATTGTTGCTAATGCGATTATCAGAGATCGCTATGAGGGCAGGCCGATGGCGAGCGTCACGTCGCTGGTCATGAGTGTGTTTATTGTTGTGCCTGTTTTTGCTCCATTAGTGGGGCAGGGGATTATGGCGCTGTCAAACTGGCGTATGATCTTTTGGTTCTTGGCGGCATTGGCGGCAGGATTGTGCGTGTGGTCACAACTACGTCTGAGTGAGACTTTACCCGTAGAAGCGCGCAAGCCGTTTCGGATCGTGCCGATTTTTCGAGCGATGCGCGAGGTCGTGAACAACAGGCTGTCGCTCGGCTGTACAGTATGCATGGGTTTGATCTTTGCTTCTTTCCTCGCATTTCTGAGTTCGGCGCAACAAATCTTAGGCGAGGCGTATCAACTCGGAGACTGGTTCCCTATAACATTCAGTTGCCTTGCCACGGTCGTTGGGATCAGTTCAGCGTTTAATTCAAAGCTGGTGTTGCGATACGGAATGCAACGAATGGCAACGATTGGCATTTGGATGGTGATTGGCGCGTCGAGCCTGTTTACACTTTGGTCGGTGCTGTTTGGCTTCCCTCCGTTGCCAATTGCACTGATATGGCTGGCGTGTTCGGTTGGCAGCATCGGAGTTGTTTTTGGCAATCTCAATGCGATGGCGATGGAACCGCTTGGGCACATTGCAGGGGTAGGAGCCGCGGTTGTCGGTGCTTTATCATCTTTGATTTCTGTAACGGTCGGTTCGCAGATCGCGCGGTCTTATGATGGGACGGCACAACCTGTTGCGTTGGGGTATGTCATATGCGGCGCTTGTGCGCTGATCGCGCTTCGTTGGGGCGCGAAAGAACGTGTGCGAAAAGTTCGTAGCGTGGTGGATGGGCAGGTTAAATGAACGCGCCTGTCTCCGTTGTTATTCCGACTTTGAACGCGGCTGATACCATAATGCCAACGCTTGCTTGTCTCGTTGAAGGGGCGGCGGATGGTTTAATCGGTCAGCTTATCATTGCCGATGCTGGCTCAAACGATGGAATTGCGGCGATAGCAGACGAGGTTGGTGCGGAGCTTATCACTGCAAAACAAGGACGCGGGCCTCAGTTGCGCGCGGGTGCAAAAGCAGCGCGCGGAGAGTGGCTGTTGTTTCTTCATGCAGACACCGTTCTTGATGGGGATTGGATCAGGGCCGCGCGGCGGCACATCGAATTGCATCGATCAAAGGCCGGGTATTTTCGCATTCGGTTTGATAGCGAGCGACCCTATGCGCGGTGGACGGAGGGCTGGACAAATATTCGCGCTGATTGGTTTAAGCTGCCATTCGGTGATCAGGGCTTGCTAATATCACGCACGCTTTATGATCAAATCGGCGGCTTTGAAGACATTCCATTGATGGAAGATGTTGCTATTATTCTGGCCATCGGTCGGCGGCGTTTGAGAAAATTACCGGCGGTCGCCATAACCGATGCGGTACGTTACGAGCGCGACGGGTACTGGAAACGGGGTTGGCGAAATTGGGGATACTTGACCGCTTATCGTTTAGGCGTGTCACCGCATGTCTTGGCTGAGCGTTACCGTCGGTAGGAGGAAAACTTGGACCATCAATTTTGGCGCGATAAATGGCACAAGAACGAAATCGGTTTTCACAAAAGCGAAGCACATCCGATGCTGGTTGCTCATTTGGATGATGTGTCACTAACAAAGGGCGCACGGATTTTTCTGCCGCTATGTGGAAAAACGCTTGATATTGCGTGGCTACATGAGCGCGGGTATCACGTTCTCGGCGCTGAATTAAGTGAGATTGCGGTTGAGGCGCTGTTTCAGTCAATGGGTATATCGCCTGAGAAGACACAAATTGGGCAGCTTACGCGCTATAGCGCAGAGAGACTTGATATTTATGCGGGCGATGTTTTCGAGCTTTCGCAAGAGATGCTTGGCGCGGTGGACGCTATTTATGATCGTGCCGCATTGGTTGCGTTGCCTGAAGATATGCGGACGCGGTATGCGGCGCATTTGCCGGAACTAACCAAGACAGCACCGCAACTGTTGATCACATTTGATTATATTCAAACCGAGATGCAAGGCCCGCCATTTTCTGTACCGCTCCGTGAAGTGCGCCGGTTGTATGATGCGAAATATGATATTGCACCTTTGACAAGTGGTTCCGTTGAAGGTGGCTTAAAAGGACTTTGCCCGGCAATGGAAGAGGTTTGGTTGTTGCGCGAACTTTAGAGGCTTTACCGTGCGGATGCTTTGCAGATCACGCACAATAGTCTATAAATGACGCAAGATATTTCAGGGAAAACGCCATGGATGCTATCGTAGAAGAAGACCTGATCATTGACCGTTCAGGAGATCCGCACTGGGAAGCGCGCTGTGATCTTGCGGCGGCGTTTCGCTGGGCAGAGCGCTATGACCTGCATGAAGGCGTCGCGAACCATTTTTCCTTTGCGGTGTCGGATGATGGAAAACAGTTCCTTTGCAATCCTAATCAGCGTCATTTCAGTCGGATATGTGCGTCGGAATTGCTTTTGCTTGACGCCGATGATCCTGATGTTTTGAAAGGACCGAATGCACCGGACCCGACGACATGGGGTTTGCATGGCGCGCTGCACCGGCGCGTGCCTCATGCAAAATGTGCGATGCATATCCACTCGCATTACGCCACTGTGTTGGCGTGCCTCGAAAATCCTGTCCTTCCGCCTCTCGATCAAAATGCCTGCATGTTTTTCGACCGTCAAATCATTGATGGTGAATATGGCGGCCTCGCGTTTGAAGATGAGGGAGAACGCTGCGCCGCGATGTTTTCGGACCCCCGCAAAAAAGTAATGGTCATGGGCAATCACGGTATCATGGTTATTGGCGAAACCGTGGGTGACACTTTCAACAGACTGTATTTGTTTGAGCGTGCTTGCCGTAATTATATTACGGCACTCTCGACGGGCCAACCCCTTAAGATGTTAACGGATGCAGTCGCGGAGAAAGTTGCGAAAGAGATCGAGAGCTATCCTGTCTCGCACGATATGCACCTTGCCGAATTACGGATGATCCTTGATGAAGAAGGCTCGGATTACGCAGAATGAAAACCCGATTCTCGCTTGGAAGCGTCAATGGTATAGAAGAATTTGGGCGCTACCGATTGTCGGAAACGTTTTTTGTCCGGGACTTTCTATACAGTACGATAGCTACCCATCATGGTTTCAGGAATTTACCGGATGATCCTGAAACCTTTATTGAGGCTGGCAGTAAGTTCTGCAAAACAATTCTTGAACCGCTTCAAAAGACGTTTGGACGCATCGTAATTCGGTCTGCTTACCGTTCGCCGGAAGTCAATGATTACGGACGTGTACGGTATGGAACCTGTGCCGCAAACGAGAAGAATTACGCTGCCCATATTTGGGATTATCGTACCGTGGATGAAGGATTGTTGGGCGCTTCAGCAACTATCGTCATTCCCGCTTACTTGGAACATTACGAACAAACAGGTGAGTGGAAACCATTAGCATGGTGGTTACATGACCACGTTGATTATCATGAAATGTGTTTTTTCATGCAGCTGTGCGCTTTTAATATTGGGTGGCGGGACAAACCGACTCGTAGAATTGAAAACTGGATTGACCGAAAACGCCTTTTGACGAAGCCCGGCATGGATAATCATTCCGGTTTACATCATAGCAATTATGCTCATGTCCCTATGCTGTCTGAACAAGGCTTGGCAGTCGAGTGAAACCAACGCTCGTTATCTTTGTGAAGGACCCCCGTCCGGGGCGTGTGAAAACGCGGTTGGGCGCGGGGATTGGGATGGCTGCTGCTGCCCAATGGTTTCGGATGCAAAGTGGGGCGTTGATCCGTCGGTTGTCTCGTGATCCCCGCTGGCGAACCGTCCTCGCCGTTGCGCCCGACAACGCTGTAAACAGCCGTGTATGGCCGGAGAATGCCGTTTGCTGGCCGCAGGGTTCGGGCGATCTCGGTGCGAGAATGGCGCGTGCGCTGAAGCAATTCGGCCCAGCACCGGTACTGATAATCGGCGCGGATATACCGGCAATCGAGACCCGTCATATTGCCGAGGCGATAGAGAGTTTGCGCTCTCACGATGCGGTATTTGGTCCAGCGCCGGATGGCGGGTATTGGCTCGTTGGCTTGAAAGGCCCGCGCGTGCCGATTTCATTCATGCAAAACGTGCGCTGGTCCAGTAAACATGCCCTCAATGATACGATGGCAACATTACCAAATGATACCCGTATCGGCTTGTTAGAAGCTCTTCGCGATGTCGATACAGCTGATGACCTTTGAGGCTTTTTTAAGATTCTACAATCCAAAAGACCTTTGCATGATGAGATGAAATGAACACCCTCCGGTAAACCCGTAGACTGAGCCGCCCCGGGTTTACCGGAGAGTGATTGGATCAAAAGTCATGCTGCTTTTTCATTTTGCTTCAAGGTATCATAGAATGCGATCTCCGCTTCATTTGGTGTGATATAACCGATAGGCTCGAGAAGACGAGTGTTGTTGTACCAATCGATCCATTTCATGGTTTCCCATTCGACGGCGCAGGTTGATTTCCAAGGACCGAGCCGCTTGATGACTTCGGTCTTGAATAATCCAATGATGCTTTCGGCGAGCGCATTGTCATAGGAATCTCCGACGCTGCCGACCGAGCCGTCGATACCTGCATCCGCCAATCTCTCAGTGTATTTTATAGACAGATATTGGCTGCCGCGATCACTATGATGGATCAATTCATCCGCCTCAGTTGGACAT
>CALKIZ010000040.1 GCA_937995735.1 uncultured Neomegalonema sp.
ACACTGCGACCGGCTCGCGCCAGCGCAACCAATTGTTCCCTGAATTCCGTCGGGTACGGGTTCCTCGTTCTCGGCATGAAAAACACTCTCCTTCATCAATGAAAAAGTGTCCATCAAACCGGGGGAACTCCAACTCCAATACCGTGCCGGGGCGAAGTCCCGGCCTCACCCTTTAGCGCGCTCAATCGCCTCACTGATCAGTCGCTTCGCTTCATCGGCATTGCCCCAACCGGCGATCTTGACCCATTTCTCCGTCTCAAGGTCTTTATAATGCTCGAAGAAATGTTCGATCTGATAGGTCGTAATGTCCGGCAGGTCTGAATAATCCTGAATACCGATATAGCGTTTTGTCAGGTGGGAAGAGGGGACTGCGATGATCTTTTCATCTTCGCCGGATTCGTCTTCCATTTTCAGCACACCAATGGGGCGGCAATTCATTACTGCGCCGGGGATAATCGGGCGCTGGTTCGGGACCAGCACATCAATCGGGTCGCCATCATCCGACAGGGTATGCGGCACAAAGCCGTAATTCCCCGGATAGCGCATCGGCGTGTAGAGAAAGCGGTCCACAATCATCGTGCCGGCCTCTTTATCCATCTCGTATTTGATGGGTTCTCCGCCGACAGGAACCTCGATGATGACATTGATGTCTTCGGGCGGGTTGTCTCCGATGGAGATGGCTTCAATGCGCATGAAAAGCTCCGTTATACTGGTTCTGCCTGTCGATACCGCAGTGCAGCATAGAAGTCACCAGCATCGCCCATAAAAAAAGCCCACCGTCTCCGGCGGGCTTTAAAATCGTTATATCGCGGGCTTTAGAGCAGCGGTGCGATAACCAGCGAGACAATCGCCATCACGTTGATGAGGATGTTCATGCTCGGGCCGGAGGTATCCTTGAACGGGTCGCCAACAGTATCACCCACGACAACAGCCGCGTGCGTATCCGTGCCTTTGCCGCCGAGATTGCCTTTTTCGACGTATTTCTTGGCGTTATCCCAAGCACCGCCCGCGTTAGCCATCATCAGTGCCATGAGAACACAGCCCAGAAGCGCGCCACCGAGCATTCCGCCCAGGGCTTCCGCACCGATAATTAAGCCGACAGCCGGAGGCGTACAAACCGCGATGATACCCGGCAGGATCATTTTCTTGAGCGCTGCGGTTGTCGCGATATCCACACACTTGGCCGAGTCAGGGTCGGCAGTGCCTTCCATCAATCCGGGGATTTCTTTGAACTGACGGCGGATTTCGTTAATCATCGCAAAGGCTGCATCCCCAACGGCGGTCATGGTAAGTGCAGCGACAAGGAACGGAATTGTTCCACCGATAAACAAGCCGACAATCACCATCGGCTCTGACAACTCGAGCGAGAATTCAGGGTTGTTCTTTTTAACCGTCGCAACGAATGCAGCGATAATCGCCAATGCCGCCAGCGCCGCTGCGCCGATTGCAAAGCCTTTACCGATGGCCGCTGTGGTATTGCCAAGCTCGTCGAGGCTGTCGGTGATTTCGCGAACGTCCTCACCCATGCCGCCCATTTCGGCGATACCGCCTGCGTTATCCGCAACAGGGCCGTAGGCGTCGATGGCCATGGTGATGCCAACCGTCGCGAGCATACCAACAGCCGCGATACCAACACCGTAAAGACCGGCAAGCGATGTGGAAATCCACACAATCCCTGCAATCGTCAGCAAAGGCAGGACGACGGATTCCATACCAACCGCGAGGCCGGTGATGATGACGGTCGCCGGTCCGGTCTCACCGGAATTCGCGATGCGCTTAACTGGGCCGGCCGCCGTGTAATACTCGGTAATCAAGCCGATGATGACACCGCCGACAGCTCCGGCAACAACAGCCCACCAGACATTAAAGTCGACACCCAGCATGGCAACCACAGCCGCCGCCGCCGCGAGGAACAGGACCGGCGCACCAAGTGTACCGGTCCGCAGAGCCGAAGCAGGCTCGGCAGAAGAGCGTGACTTAACCACAAAGATCATCGCAATGGATGCGAGCAAGCCAACAGCCGCCAGCAACAAAGGCAGCGACATCATTGCGCCGCGCGCGCTTTCAAAGCCCGCTTCGTCAAGACCTTCACCGAAGGCCGCATTGTATGATGCGAATGACAGCGTTGAGGCAATTGCGATGGAGGCGATCATCGCCCCGCAATAGGATTCGAAGATATCCGAGCCCATACCGGCAACGTCACCAACGTTGTCGCCCACGTTATCCGCGATAACGCCGGGGTTGCGGGGATCATCTTCAGGGATACCGGCTTCCACCTTACCAACAAGGTCAGCGCCAACATCAGCGGCTTTCGTGAAGATACCGCCACCAATACGGCTAAACAGCGCAACAGTAGACCCGCCCATGCCGAAACCTTCGAGCGAGTGCGCGTCACCGCCGACAATAACATAAAGCCCGCCGAGGCCGATCAAGCCGAGCGCACCAACGCTCAGACCCATGATTGAACCGCCGAAGAACGCGACCGTCAGCGCGCTTGATGCGCCGTCGGTTTGCGCCGCTGTTGCAGTCCGCACGTTTGCTTTGGTCGCGGCATACATGCCGATCCAACCGGCAATCGAGGACGACAAAGCGCCGACAAGCACGGCAAAGGCGACGCTGCCGCCAAGGAAAATGAACGTAATAATGATCTGCGCGATCAGGAACATAATAAGAATAGAATATTCGCGCTTCATGAAGACCATAGCGCCTTCATGGATTTGGTCGCCGATTTTTTTGATGGCGTCCGTTCCTTCGTCGTATTTCATGACCATGCCGTAGAGGACATAGGCGACGCCCATCCCTACGATGCCGATAAGTGGTGGTAAAAAGTCCACGATGCTTCCCATCCCATTTTCTTATGCCCACTAAAGCGGGCGTCGGCGCGTATCCCCAACGGGAAACGCAGAATCAACTCAATCTTTCCAAAACGTGAAAAGATAATTCGGGGGGCTTTTAATGTGACTGCAGCACCTTGTCGATACTAACAAAAGGCTAAGACCTTAAAGGCGCGGTCTGTACGCAATGTTTCCCGACCGTGGTGTATCGGCGCTCGTTCGATTTCGAGAGTACGCTTCTCTAAATATGCCGTTTCTTCATGCCGTCGCCATATGGGGCTTTGTGAGAGTTTAGCAGTAAAGACACACAGTTAGATGACCTTCTTGATCGTTGAATGCGCGGGGGTATTAAAAAATTCACTGTATAATTTGTAATACCCGCGAAAATGATACGGCGTAAAAAGCGGTTTTTCTGGGATTTTGTACAGTGTATTTGAAAAACATCATATTTTACAAGGTAATACATACACTGAACGGGTTGTATTAAAGGCTTTTATTTACTCCTGACAGTCATTCTGTCTCCAAGGCCGGGGGGCCTCAATGTATTTATTTAGGGGACAGGTTATGTCATCGATCAGGAAGGCAGTCGCTCTTGCAGCGATATGTATGTTTGCACCGACAGCTGCGGGGGCTGCTGATCTTTCTGCGGCGAACGCTTATGCGTGTGGCGCTCCGAGCGGTTATCAACATAATGCTTCGACGGCGACAGGCTCGCGCTACAAACGGGGTCAGCAAGCGCATCATGCACAAGGGGTCAATCCTCAATTTGAGTCCATGGTGAAACTCCGTATGGTCTATGACCACGGTGATTTCACGGAAACCGAGCATTGTGGTGGTACGGCAATCAGCAGTCGCTGGGTTGTGACAGCAGCACACTGTGTTCAGGGGCCGGAAGGCGATGACAGCAAATGGACCCGCATTGAAGTGACTGCCGGAGATAAAAACCTGCAAGGCACAACGACAATTCCTCGGGTTGCAACAGATGTCGTTTGTCATGCCGGGTTTGATTATTCTTATCTATCCAATGATATTGCGTTGATCCGCCTTGATGAACCGCTTCCGGCGGAGATCAAGCCGGCCAAACTCGATGAATATCGTCGTCCTTCAGTTTCGGCTGGTGGCATTGCGCTCGCAGCCGGATGGCCTGTCACGGGAAGTAAGGCGGGTCAGCAGACCCTTCAGGCTATTCCTTTGGCGGTCAAAAAAGTTGAGTGGCCCGGATATATTACAGTCACCAGCCCGTCGGGTGGTATTGACGGTGTTTGTCGCGGCGAGAGTGGCGGTCCGATTGTGGGCTTCTCCGGGGGGCAGCGCCAACTTGCGGGTGTCTTATCCGGCATTGAAACAGGCACGGAAAACTCTGCAGGTGAGCCATGCATGAAGTCCGGTTACGAAATGTACTTCACGCCAATCGCCGCCTATCGCAATTGGATCGACGACGTTCGCTTGATCTGTGATACGGATCCGGATGCATGTCGCGGTAAAGGCTCGGCTGAGTTCTTCGTCTCGGGCTATACAAAAGCCCCACAAGGCCGATCACTTTCAGCAACCCTGCGTTCTGAATTTGGTCAAGACTTTGTTGGATATGCACCAAGCGCTTACCGCCCAACTTGGTAACAAGTCCGGCTCCGAAAAAAATCAGCGGCGTCCCTCGGGGCGCCGTTTTTGTTTTTGGGGTATGACGGTTTTATAAACCGGACGACTTTTAGGTTGGTCCTGCCCTGCGAAAATGGAGGGACAGTTTTTCTGTCAGTTTCGGATTGCCTCGAATGTGGTCGTGGCCATGTAGCCGAGTGTTGAATGTCGTTTTCGGAGATTGTAGAATCCATCGATGTCAGTGCCAATGGCTTTTTCAGCATCACGTCGTGTTTGGAAAATGGTGGTCCAGACGAGTTCTGCCTTGATGGTCTTGGAGACCGTTTCAACCATGGCGTTGTCGTAACAGTTTCCCTTGCTACTCATTGAAGCGATGAACCCGTATTTCCTGAGTTCGCTGCGGTAGTCTTCGGAGCAATACTGACTTCCGCGATCCGGGTGGTGGATCAATCCGGCGGGCGGGTTCCACAGGATAATTGCGCGGCGCAACGCCTTGAGTGCGGGGGCTTTCTTCATGCGGTCGCTTGCTACCCACCCTACGATGTGGCGGGAGTAAAGATCGACAACGATTGCCGGATACAACCATCCTTCGTTGGTCCGGATATAGCTGATACCCACGCCCCATTTCTCATCCGGGCCGTCACAGTTGAAATCCTTACTCTCATCGAATGAACTCATTCGATTGCCGTACAATGGATCGGGGATATCGGGAGCGACAAGACCACCGTGATCGCTGTCCGTCGTCTTGCGGAAACGCCGCCCTTGCCGAGCCTTGAGGTCGTTCTTCCGTATCAGCCGGGCGATCCGGTTGCGACCTGCTTTGACGCCATCTTCGCTCAGTTCGGCATGCATGCGTGGAGAACCGTAGCTGTCGTTTGATGCTGAGAATTGTGCCTTGATATGCGCAAGGATCACCATGTCATCCAACTGCCGTTGACTCGGCCCTCGGTGTCGCCACGCATGATATCCGCTGACGCTCACACCTAGAGCCTTCTGAATTCTGTATGAGTCAAAGAGCATCAAGATTCGCACATATCTTGGTGGGAATGTTGATCCGAATGAAATTCAGAATGCCCTAGTACCCACTATCGCTGGATGTTGAGTCGTGATTCAGTGTTGGGATGTCAAAAAGCATTTCTGAAGCCACTCCGATACATCTGACGGAGTTGGAGCGCGTTGAACTGGAAGGTCTGGCGCGTTCGAGGAAGACG
>CALKIZ010000041.1 GCA_937995735.1 uncultured Neomegalonema sp.
AAATTCTATCTAGCAACATAATTGTACATCCTCGTTCTCTAGTCTAAAATGGGTTATATTCCAAAAAGGACTAAACACTAGCCGTCATAAAAGCAACGGCGAAAAATCATGTCCCGCACTTTGGAGTCGGCAACTTACAAACGGCTTATCCGGCAGCTCAAGACTGCGCGGCTCGACCAAGGTGAGACTCAAACCTCGCTGGCGGCGAAGCTCAAACGCCCGCAATCCTTCATTACAAAAACCGAACGCCTCGACCGGCGGCTTGACGTTCTGGAATTTATTCGCTGGTGCGACGCCCTTGGTATTGATCCGGCCTCGCTCATGAGCCGCGCATCGAAAAGCTCTGCGCCACGTAAATAAATCGCTGGCATATGTTCTATCCTCGTAAAGCCCGAAAAGCGCTCTGTATCTTTCGGGTCCACTGGTTTGATGAAACGGGCGCGCGCAGCTGGAGCAGGTCTTCCTCCAGCGCCTTGAACTGCAAGCGGGTCAGAGATTTTGCTTTCGGGCGGCACGTTTCGCCAATGTACCAGCCAAACGGGCCGGAATCTCTGATCAGCTCAACCACAGCGTCCTTCGCCCCCGTCCATGAATAAAACAGCGACTCCGATGTAAACACCGCCTCAATCATTGAAAGATCGCCAAAACAATGCCCTGCTTTTGCGAGCTTCCTGCATTGCTTTTCAGAATTGATACGCTCGAAGCTCTGCGTGCTATTCAAGGGGGCTGGAGGGGAAGTCTGGTTTTTGTAGAGGATACGCCAGAAGCGTTCTTCTATTCCGCTGAAGCTGCCGCTAGAACCGATCGCCGCAACAAAGGCCCGTTCTCTGTCAGCATCCGCGACGAACCGAACCGCCTCACCCAAACACATGAGCGCCCGCGCTTGCTGAAGTGTCTCCAACGCCTCGAAGATGCCGCGCTTCCGCCATGGCGCGGATAGTTCGTTGAGAATGGTAATATCCGATCTATTGATCTGCCGACAGTGCCGCAAAATGGCGCGCGCCTCGGAGCATTTGGACAGCTTCAATATTTGCCGGTAATCCTTTGCCGACCAGAGGGATTGGTCACTTATGCGATTAAACACCGAATACGGAATATCTACTGCACCAGGGTGTAGCAGAGACCTCAGGGACACCCCATCCCCCTTCTTCGCAAGCAAACCGCACACCTTCGAAACCTCAAGCTTCTGGCGTTGCGACCGCGCCGTTGTCACGGAAGCGGCCAGTGCGTGGCGCTTGGGGGTATCCAATCGGCAGAACGCGTCAATCGGCAGCCCGTAGCCGAGCACGGCGTCGGTGTGTTCGCCAAATAGCATGTTCAAAACGCTTGGGTGCATGGCTGTCTCTTTCGCCCTAATTGTCGGCAAAGATCGGCATACCCGTCAACACCCTGTTATTGTTAATTTTTCATGATTTGTAAGCGCCGGTATTCATTGTATATTTTGCTGAATGGGCATTTTAAAAATTCCGGTTTCTTCAATGTTTTCAAGGCAAAAATAAATATTTTTGTTATTTTCGGTGCGGTGCTGAAAACGACCACGATCTGTAATAGTGGCGGACGATTTCATCGGTAAAACCGCGTCAGAAAAAATTGCAGAGGCACCGTGAATCCAAGCTAAAACGACCCGAATCTTGGCCCCCAAAGCGCCGCCCTCGACCGCTCATTTGCAGATTGCCGACCTGCCAAATACATGTATGAATTGCTCAGAGCTTGGGGACGTCATGAACGCTGTTGAAATCGAAGAAGCTATCTCAAAGCTCGTTCTGGAAGCATTTGAACCGGAGGAGTTTGCCTATGCGTTCCTCAAAGCCTTCGGCAAGAATGACACGGAGATCAAACGCCTGCGTAAAGGGGCGCTCAACCGCACAGATATAGACGGCGCGGTCCTTCTAAACCGGAATATTCATCTCCTCGCGACAGACCCCGCCAAGGGAGCCGAGGGGGTTGAGGCGGGCCTAAAGACCCTGCGCGAGAGCCCGAAGACCGCCCAGCAAAAAGCAAAATTCATCCTTGCAACGGACGGGGCGGAGATACAGGCGGAAGACCTGAACTCCGGCGAAACCCTCGCCTGCCCTTACCAAGACCTGCCCAATCATTTCGGCTTTCTACTGCCCCTTGCGGGCATCACCACCGTTGCCGAGATTAAAAATAACCCCATCGACATCAAAGCCACCAGCCGCCTTGATAAGCTTTATGTCGCCCTGCTTGAAGATGAGCGCAACACCGACTGGGCCGAGGAGAAAAACCGCACCCGATTTAATCACTTCATGGCGCAGCTCATCTTCTGTTTCTTCGCCGAAGATACCGGCATCTTTTTGGGCGACAACCTGTTCACCGCCACAGTCCAACAGATGGGCGACGACACCAACACGCAAGAGATCATCACGAATATTTTCGCCGCGATGAACCTCGACCCGCGTATCAAAGGCGAGCGGGACGGCATGCGTCCCTATGCCGACCAGTTCCCTTATGTAAATGGCGGCTTGTTCAAGCATTCAGGGGAGGAGATTGCCGTTCCGGTGTTCTCCAAAATGGCGCGGACATATTTATTGCGCGCGGGCGACCTCGACTGGACGGCGATTAACCCAGATATTTTCGGCTCTATGATCCAAGCCGTCGCCGACGATGAGGAACGCGGCGAGTTGGGGATGCACTACACCTCCGTGCCGAATATTTTGAAAGTGCTGAACCCGCTTTTCCTCGACAGTCTGAATGCAGACCTTGAGCGCGCGGGAAGCAATAAACAGCAGCTTGGCAAGTTGAAAAAACGACTGTCGCGCATCCGCGTTTTTGATCCGGCCTGTGGGTCGGGGAATTTTCTGGTGATCGCCTATAAGCGGATGCGCGAGATTGAGCATAAGGCCAATCTTGCCGCCAGATGGGAGAGCGACAAATCCGTCATTCCCCTGACGAATTTTCGCGGCATCGAGATTAAGAGCTTTGCCGCAGAGATTGCGCGGCTTGCTTTGATCATTGCCGAGTTCCAGTGCGACGAAATTTATATGGGCCAACGCGAAGCCCTTGCCCTCTTCTTGCCGCTGGAGAAGACAAACTGGATCACATGCGGCAATGCCCTACGGCTCGATTGGCTATCAGTCTGCCCGCCCGCTGGTGAAACCAATGTGAAACTCGTGTCAGACGATCTGCTCGAAACGCCGCTCGACCAAAGCGAGATCGATTTCGAGAATGAAGGTGGCGAAACGTATATTTGCGGGAACCCGCCGTATTTGGGCAGCACATGGCAAAGCAAATCCCAGAAAGACGATTTGAAACAAATATTCGATGGCCGCACGACAAAATGGAAGTCGCTGGATTATGTCGCGGGCTGGTTTATGAAGGGCGCAGACTATTTAACGCATACGGATGGTATCTGTGCCTTTGTGTCAACCAATTCTATTTGTCAGGGGCAAGCTGTGCCAACAATATGGCCACTGATCTTTGCAACCGGAAACTCAATTGCTTTTGCTCACACTTCATTCAAATGGCAAAACCTAGCTAGTCATAACGCTGGCGTTACAGTTGCGATAATAGCCCTTTCACGACAAGTCACAGCCCCACACTTGATAAGCATTTTTGCAGACGGATCTGAACAAAATCAAACCGTTCATAATATTAACGCCTACTTGGTTGCCGCTGAAAATGTTATTATCGAGCGGGCGATGAAGCCGATACAAGGATTGCCACCAATTGATTTTGGCAATAAATCCGACAGTGCGGGCGCACTAATATTCGACTTTAATGAGCGCCACCAAGTAGTAAAAAATCGCTGGGTCAAAGACAACTTGCTGAGAGGCATCGTAGGCAGCAGCGAGTTTATCAAAGAAACTCCGCGCTATTGCCTATGGATCCCCGATAGGCACCTTGACACTGCTATGAGTTTCCCCGAAGTCGCATCTCGAATAGAAATCGTTCGAGAAAAGCGTCTTGCAAGCAGCGATGCTTACGCGCGTGGTCTTGCGGAGAAACCTCATCAGTTCAAGTCAATGCAGGAATCAAAAATATACACCATTGTAATTCCGCGGGTGAGCTCAGAATCTCGTAACTTCCTCCCTACTGGTATAGTCCCACCGTTCATAACTGTTTCAGACGCAGCCTTCGCCCTATACGATGCCCCGCTGTGGAACATGGCGCTGATTGCCTCAAAGCTTCACCTTGTCTGGATCGCCACGGTTTGCGGCAAATTGAAAACAGATTACCGCTACTCCAACACCCTCGGCTGGAACACTTTCCCCGTGCCGCCGCTCACCAAGCGCCATAAGGAAGAGCTGACCCGCACCGCAGAGAACATATTGCTCGCCCGCGAGGCCCACTTCCCCGCCACCATCGCCGACCTCTACAAACCAGACGCCATGCCCGATAACCTACGCGCCGCCCACGCCGAGAACGACCGCATCCTTGAAGAAATCTACATAGGCCGAAAATTCAACAACGACACCGAACGCCTAGAAAAACTCTTCGAAATGTACACCGAGATGACGAAGGAGGACGCAAGTGAGACAAACTAGTGCCAACCGCCTGTCAGATATCATAGCGAGACGCAGGATAGATCATATCGTCCATTGCACGCCTTTAGAAAATTTAGCTAGCATTTTACGCAATGGGATTCTTCCTGCCTCGTTTATTGGGGGTAGTGACGAGATTCATGCATTTCGAACCGATGCTTTGCGCCTAGATGAAAACTTGGACGCAAGTTGCTTTTCAATCCAAGAACCCAGCTTTCAACACTTACGGCGGATATGCGGAAGTTTCGATGAGGCAGCTGTTCTGTTCGTATCTCTGGATGTTCTCTTTTGCAAAGCGTGCGCCTTCTATCCTCAAAACGCATCCAATAGAGAATTCAGATTTAAGGCGCTGAGTTATTGGAAAATGATGGATCGGTTCGAAGAGATGTTTGCCGCTGATGAAATGCGTATTTTGAAAGATGGCGTTGAACTCGCTTCAAACCTTACGACTTACGAAAGTGCGGAAGTACACGTTTTTGGCGGAATAGAAACTAGACATATTGAGCAAGTCGCTATCCGTCGTGATTATGACAGAGACTGGTTTGAGAAGAAATTCCCTCACTTTGAATTCATTAAATTTGCCTGAAATTGGGCGCAGTAGGAACAGAGAGAAAATCGATGGAAGCACGCAATAAAAGAATTGAAGACTGGTTCTCCATGATCAAACAAGCCCAAGCGGTGTTGCCGCGCTTTCAACGGCGCGAAGCTTGGAAGACGGCCCAGATTATTGGCCTGCTTGAAAACGTGCTTCGCAAACCCTCGCTCCCTATTGGTGTCCTTCTAACGCTTGAAGTTGGCGCGACGGAACTATTCCATTCACGCCCCTTGGTTGGCGCGCCCGAGCCTGACGGCTTACCCCAACTTCACGTTCTGGACGGACAGCAGCGCCTCACGGCACTCTGGAGAAGCCTCAACGGGAACTATGAGAACCTAAATTTCTATGTAGCCCTTGAAGTCGAAAGCGAAGATGATTCTGACGCGACCACGCACGCCGTTTCAGCCGTTAAACGCTGGGATCGGAAAGGCGTCATGCAGCCTGTATGGGCGAACAGGCCGATAGATGTGCTCGAGCGCGGGCTAATTCCCGTGACGATCCTCTGCCCGGGAAGTGAGGGGGAAGCCAAGTACAAAGCGTGGAAAAACGCCATCAAGGACGAAGGCGAGCTTGAAGATGAAGTTATCGAACAAGTCGCGGCGCTGCGCCAGCAAGTCGCCAATTATCAAATACCCTTTCTCTCTCTTGATGCAAAGACCGGACGCGAGACCGCACTCGACGTTTTCATTAAACTCAACACGTCTGCCACACCGCTGAAAGACTTCGACATTGTTGTGGCGCAGCTAGAAAGCGCAACTGGGGAATCTTTGCACGAATTAGTAGACGAGTTGGTCGCCGCGACCCCTGCCCTCGCAGCCTATGGCAACAAAGAAGATCTGATATTGTCTGTTGCTGCGCTGCTTATGGAACGCCCTCCACTGAAAAAGACCTATCTGGACAAATCCTTCGGTGATGACTTTAAGGACGTCTGGGAACGCCTTAAGCGCGGTATGCAGCACGGCACGGAATTTTTGAGAGTTGAAGGCGTTTTGAACGAGAAATGTGTGCCGAGTGACGCCGCCCTTTATCTCACGCTGGCATTATGGGCTGATGTGCCGCTCAATGGGGGCGACGTCAGCGGGAACGCCCGAAGCCTAATTCGCAAAGCATTCTGGCGCGGGAGCTTTACTGATCGTTACGGCAAGACTTCTGCAACAAGAGCGTATGCGGACTACAAAATATTGAAGAAACACGTAGCCGGAGACGACGACGAAAATTGTGATTTGTTTGCTGCGCCACTTCCGGAAGTTGATGAACTTCACGATGCAGGATGGCCCGGGCGTAAAGATCGTCTTGCCCGCGCGATCCTGTCGGTAAGCTTAAGGCGTGGGGCACTTGATTTCGCCGATGGTTCTCCCATTACAAACAAGGATTTTGGAAACCGAGAATATCACCATCTTTATCCTTATGGATACTTAGAACGCGAGCGAGGAGATGATTATGTGAACTGCGCTCTTAATTGTTCACTGATTTCATGGACAACAAACCGACGCGTTGGGGCCAAATCTCCAAGTAAATACATAAACGAGCGAGCAGAGGCGGCGTCGCTTGGAGAGAAGGTGGTGAAGAACCGCCTGCAAAGCCAACTTATTCCATACGACGCGTTGATATCGGATGATTACGACGACTTCCTGAAAAAGCGGGCAGCGCTAATTCATGCGGATATGATAGCGCTTTGCGAAGGCGCGATACCAGAATGACTTACCCAAGCCGCCTCTCGACGTTCAATTCAGATAATCAGGACCTATAAGGAGAAGCCGCCATGGGCGACGACATCGGCAGGCAACAACTAACAAGCTTGTTCATCAATAACTCTGAACTCCAAGATATTGAAAGACATTTGGGCCGCTTCAACCCGTTCTCGGTATTGAATGTTGAGAAGTATGAAATTCGGCATTCTTCGATGCTCGCTTGGTTACTTGACCCGTCCGAAACGCATGGATTTGGTGACAAGTTCCTAAAGGCCGTAATGAGCGAGACGTTTCGAGACCGAGATAGTCCGGGCGCTCCGTCAGCGCTCGATATTCACTTGGCTGATCTCTCACAAGCTCAAGTTTTCCGAGAAAAGCAGAATATCGACTTGCTGATAGAATGCCCCGTAAACAGATGGTTCTTTGTCGTCGAGAACAAATTTTACAGTAAACAGAGTACCGACCAGCTGAAACGGTATCGGAAACGTATCGAAGAGCGGGTAGCCAAAGAGAACTTGCAATACAAGACAGGGTACATTTTTTTGACACTTAATGAAGAAGATCCAGACGATGAAAGTTACGCGCCTTTGTCTTACGAATGCGTCTCCAAGCTACTCAAGGAGCAGCAAGTCCTACACAGAGATGTACAATCGAGTGACGTAACGCCATTCATAAATCAATATATCGCACTTTTGGAGGATGAGACGGGGATGAGCCAAGACAGCAAGGATATTAAGCAAGTCGCTAAATCGCTTTACCGAGAACACCGACGCGTCATCGACTTCATTGTCGAACATGGACAAAATACAGATTTTGGGTTCGCCGCAGAGGCGATAACAGGTGGGGTTGAACGGTGGGAGCCGTATAAAGTCGAAGGGGAGCAATTTATTCATGGCAGTATCGGTAAAAGTTATGTCTCGTTTTTGCCTCTTAGTTGGTACAACGCACTTGGGAAGGATCGTGAGGACTACCCGGGTTGCGAGAATTACGGCATGGGTTACCCAGTAAGCTGCTGGATTGAATTAAAAGAGAACTCTACCGACAATGAAGGGCAATTATGGCTGCATGCGCAAGTCGGTCCTGTACAAGATAGGAGCAAACGTTCCGAGTTAGTGAACGCAATAATGGAGTGCAAGAATGAACAAGTTGATCTTAGGCTAGGCTTCAGACAAGACGCTGCTAATCCCAACACCTCTTATTCTAGATTCTTCAAAGGGAATAAGAGATACGTCGCGGATGTTACAGATACAGATCAGCTAGCAAAAGAAATTCAAGATCTGCTGCTACTCTTCAAACCTGAATTTGATGCTGTTGCTAAAGTGCTACCGATCATCGGCGATTACGGGTTGAAATAAATGACCCAGTCTAACCTCCCCTCCACGCATGTTAGTTTTGCCCAATCTGGTGCGTCTACGAAGTCGGATGAGATGGGCATGCGGGAGATGCAGGCGCGGGCTTATGCCAAGCGCGGGTATCAATATTTGCTAATCAAGTCGCCGCCTGCATCGGGCAAGTCGCGCGCGCTGATGTTTATTGCGCTTGATAAGCTGCATAGGCAAGGCGTGAAAAAGGCGATCATCGTGGTGCCGGAGCGGTCTATCGGGGGGAGCTTTTCCAATACGGCGCTATCTGATTATGGCTTCTGGACGGATTTTGAAGTCGAACCGAAATGGAACCTCTGTAATGCGCCGGGGGCGGATGATCCACGCGCGAATAAATCGACGGTGAAAGCGGTTGGCGAGTTTCTGGAGTCCGAAGACCGGATATTGATCTGTACGCATGCAACGTTCCGCTTTGCTTTTGAGGAGCTTGGCGTGGAACGCTTTGA
Source organism: uncultured Neomegalonema sp. (assembly GCA_937995735.1). Taxonomy (GTDB): domain Bacteria; phylum Pseudomonadota; class Alphaproteobacteria; order Rhodobacterales; family Rhodobacteraceae; genus JAHDDY01. The sequence goes on from CALKIZ010000041.1 coordinate 8,617, forward strand.
CGATTGCCTGATCGCGATAGACGAGTTCCACCATGTGTCGATGTCTGAGGAGAATGTTCTCGGGCGGCAATTGGCGGAAATCATTACGCGCGACAAAGTTCATGTTGTGGCGATGACCGGCAGTTACTTTCGGGGGGACGCGGTTCCTGTCCTCTCCCCTGGCGACGAAGAAAAGTTCGAGACGGTCACTTATACGTATTACGAACAACTCAATGGCTATGACTATTTGAAGTCGCTTTCACTTGGGTATTTCTTTTATTCAGGGCGCTATCTCGACGCGGTGTCCGATGTGCTCGATCCGGCGCTTAAGACGATTGTGCATATTCCGAGCGTCAATGCGCGTGAAAGCACGAAGGATAAGAACAAAGAAGTCAGCGCGATTATGGAGCATCTGGGCACTTGGCAGATGCAAGACCCGGACACCGGCTTTCATCTTATCAAGACAGCGGACGGGCGCACCCTGAAGGTCGCAGACTTGGTTGAAGACGAGCGCGAGCGCGAGCGGGTTATGGCGTCGCTAAAAGACGAACGGGCCAATTCTGATCGGGACTGGGTGGATATTATTATTGCGCTCGGCATGGCCAAAGAGGGATTTGACTGGGTTTGGTGTGAACATGCGCTGACGGTTGGGTATCGGTCCTCTTTGACCGAGATTGTGCAAATAATTGGTCGCGCCACACGGGACGCGAAAGACAAGACCCATGCCCGCTTTACGAACCTTATTGCGGAACCGGATGCTACCGAGGGCGCTGTAACGGACGCGATAAATGACACGCTCAAAGCGGTTGCGGCGTCTTTGTTGATGGAGCAGGTTCTTGTTCCAAACTTCAAATTCACGCCAAAGCGCCCGATTGAACAGGCCCAATCGGAAGATGGTTTTCACTATGGAGAGAGCGGTTACGACAAGGGCGGCACAAATATTGGGGTCCGCGAAGGTGGTCACGCGGAATTTCATATCGAAATCGCGGGGCTGAAAGAACCAACCAGTGAGGAAGGTAAACGGGTTTGCGACGAAGATATCAAAGAGCTTGTTGCCGCCGTCCTTCAAGATAAGCCAACCGTTGAACAGGCTTTGTTTAATACCGAGGCTATTCCAGAGGAAACGACGGTTGTGCGCACGATGAATATCGTCCGCGAGCGCTACCCAAACCTACCGAGCGAAGATCAAGAAGCGGCGCGTCAACGCGTTGTTGCGGCGATGGCCATGATTGAAGCGGCAAACACCGGTGCAAGCGCGCTTGAAGCCGATGGTATTGAACTCAAAGCAAACACGCGGCTTCTCGACGGTATTCGGAAATTCACCATGGACGTTCGGGATTTGAATGTTGACCTGATCGACTCGATCAATCCGTTTCAGACTGCCTATGCGATACTGTCCAAAACGATGGATGAAAAAGTGCTACGGCAGCTCCAGTCTGTCATTTCGAACAAGAAGCTCAATATCCCTTATGAAGAGGCCAGAACATTAGCGATCCGCGCCACTGAATTTAAAAAGGAACGCGGGCATTCGCCATCTCCCACGTCCAAAGACCCTTGGGAACGCAGGATGGCCGAAGGGCTTGCCGCGCTTGCGAGACACGTTGCGAAGAAGAACGCATGAGTGATCTAAGCGACGAAGATATTCTCAAAGCCCACGGACTTGAGCCTGAACCTGAAAAGGCTGTTCAGTATTCGCCACTAGAGGCACGACTGATCGCAGGTTTTGAAGACATCATCAAGTTCTATGACGAGAACCACCGCGCGCCCCAGCACGGCATCGAGAATGATATTTTTGAACGCATCTATGCTGTTCGCCTGGACCAGTTGCGGAAGATATCGCCAACCCCGCCCTATTTGGAGAGATTGGATACTTACGGGCTGTTAGCGGGAAATAATCAAGATGATGCACCACTCGAAGATGCTGAAATCCTTGCAGCCTTCGATATCGACGTGGACGCCGCGGATGAAGAAGACATCACCAAGCTGCGCCATGTCAGCCCCATGGAACACCGAAGGGCAGCAGAAGAGATTGCGAACCGAGAGGTCTGTAGGGACTTTGAGAGGTATAGCGCCCTTTTTGAACAGGTTAAGGCCGATCTCGAATTGGGTGTTCGCGAGACCCGTAAAGGCATCAAAAGCGAAGATGTAAAGTTCGGCTCTTTTTTCATTCTCAACGGGCAGACATTGTACATCGCTGAGAAGGGCGAAGAGTTTAAAGCCCCCAACGAGCAGCATTGGGATGCCAGGCTTCGAGTTATCTTTGACAATGGCACTGAGAGCAATCTGCTTTGGCGCTCATTACTTCGCAGCGCCAACACCGACAAAACCGCTCGAACGATAGCGGATATAGAAGCCGGACCACTGTTTAGCGATGTCGATGGTCCAGAGGATGAGACGGGGACGATATATGTCCTCCGCTCTTTGTCAGAACTGCCCGAGATTGTCCCCATAAGAGATGCAATCTTGAAAATTGGGGTCACAGGGTCTTCTGTTGAAAAGCGCACTGCTAACTCCAAGAACGAAGCGACTTATTTGCTTGGCGAGGTCAAACTCGTGGTGGATTACAAGCTTATAAATATTAACCGCAATAAGCTCGAACGGTTACTTCATCGCATATTTTCAGATGCACAAGTCATGGTGAAAATTAAAGATAGGTTCGGTAATCCGGTACAGCCAAAAGAATGGTTCTTCACAACGGTTGAAGCGGTCGAAAAAGCTGTTGAATTGATAAAAAGCAATCAAATCCAGAACTATGTTTACGACCGAAAAACTACTAGATTTGTTCTTCGCGATTAGCGGAAACAAAGAAAAATGAGTTCTGTTCAAGTTGAACTTTGACTTGTTTTTAACATCTCATGAAACCTTCTATCCCTCTGTTTTATACGTATTTTTAAGACTTTTCGCTGAATAATTAGAGGTTCTTTCCGCAAGTTTTCGATATATTCACCGAAAAAAGTGATAACGTACACAATCTTTCGCACATTTGAATTTGCAGGCGGTTTCTTTCAGACTGAGAGGAACAGAGAATGGATGAGAGAGAAGGCAAGCCAATGGGAGACGTCATTCGGATAGATGATGCGCGGATCCGGGATCATCTG
>CALKIZ010000042.1 GCA_937995735.1 uncultured Neomegalonema sp.
GAAGTCCGGTACAACCGACAGCGACGACATTCTTCGCCCGGCTACACCACACCCGGGCAGGCGAGACGGAACTTCACATCGCGAACCAATATCGCGGCGTGATCAAATCAGCACATGGTCCGGTTTTAGGGGGCAACGTCACAACCGACCCGCAGCGCTTTTGCTCAAACCATCAACATGGCACGCGCGTCGTACACGAGCATACAAATCCACAGAATACATCTCCCCGCCTTCAGCTCTTTACTTCCAGCGTCCAGACTGCGGAATTTTACTCCGCTACGGCCAAATCACATGACCGTTTCTGATGACCTATTTTACTCCGAGATTCACAATCGGATAAACCTGTCCAACTCAGCTCTTTGCGACAAGCCCCTATTTCGTCATATGCGCGACAACATTCCGCAAAATTTGCGATACAGAATTATCGCAGTCGTTCTCTAATAGACTTCCGCAAAACGTAATTGATCCAACCGAGAAAACCGCACCGCCTTTCGGTAATTCAAAATAGATCATGTCGGCGCGTAGGAGATCGTTCAGAGGTTCACCGGGCCAATTGGTAATGTGAGTCAGTTGCTCTTCCGGTACGAGGACAAAATCTTTTCCATGGCCTTCGGAGCGTGCAAGAATAACAGCATCTTTGGGTGAGCCGAGGCGGAGATCATGACGGTCTAATTCGAACCCTGCTGCACCGCCACCGCAGAGTCCAAAATCACCGATAATGTCATCGTCAACTCCATCGAATACCCAATGGTATTTTGGGTCGTGGCAAGTGCGGCGGTAATAAGAGCCGTTGAACTCTCCTTGCGCCGTAAACCCGACCCCAGCTAACATTTGAGGGGGGCGACCACTGCGCCGCCATAACCCGCCATATGCACCATCAAATGCATTGTAATATTCGCCCGGTTCGGCAGCCCAAGCGCGAATGCCGTCTTCAGCACGGCGAATTTCGATTATGCCGTCATTTTCAGAATGAATTGCGACACGCCAGTAGAATCCGTTGCCACCGAGGTATAAAAGATTTCCTCCATTATCACGATAGTTCTGAAGGGCATCTAATGTCTCGAGCGTATGATATTCTGGGTGTGTTGTCGTCATCACGGCATCGTATCCGGCGATGGATGAGACGCCATCGTCATGCAGTTCTTGATCTGTAATTACGTCATAGTCGATGTCTTTTGCATGTAGCCACGTGATCAAGTGACTGTCGGCTTGAAAGTGTCGAAGTCCCGAACCTTTACCGCTGCCAAAAGTGATATAACCGGGGCGAAGATTGAAGAGCGGCCTGCAGTGAGAGGCATGACAAATTCCTGAGCCATCGGGGTGAAAATTATAAGTTGAGCGTCCATATTTTGGATGTTCTGCCGGATTATGCGGATAGGCATCCCAAGCTGAGATACGATCTTTCCAAGAGGGCTTGAAATCCGGGCGCGCGTGATTGCCATAAACTGTATAAGTGAAAGTAGGGATCAACACACATACTTTGGCTTTTGGTTTTCCCTTCGGAGCGCATACCCAAAACGGCATTGCATCTTCATGGTCACCAGACTTGATCCGCATGACATAAACGCCGGAAGGCATATCAGCAGGAATGTCAAAGGTGAAATTTGTCTCCCAGTTGAAATCATAGATGTCGTCTTCGTGGAAGTGTATTGCCGCATAATGATCTGGTGCGTGTCGCCAACACATCTCGCTACCATCCCATTTAGAGCTGGTCATGGCGCGTGTGGGATAATTTATCAGGGATGCATGATGACCCAGTGGACCTGTATCCGTGACGGTTGTTGTTGGAATATCTTGAGAAAAATCCCACGCAGCAAGTATCTTGCCTTCGTTATAAATTTCCGGTGCTTCGATTTTACCGTTGAAATGATCGCAGTAGAGACCTTGCGACAAGCGCGCTCCAATGACAGCCCGGCCAGCGGCATTGCTTTGATGCTGCACATCTGTCTCTATTACTGTCTCTGGTGTGGTGCTATTGAGCGGAGATTGCCGCACAGAGATTGCTCCGTTTTCACAGAGCGCTTCGAGTTGATACCAACTGCGAAGCTCTAACGGCTCATTTGTGCTGTATGAATTTCCCTCTACACGCAGAGCAGCAGCGCCGGTTTCGTCGATGACCAAAGATACATTTCCAATGCTCAAAACCGTTTGCGCAGTTTCTTTTGCAAGCATTGGAAACACGATTGCGCAAAGGCGAAATGATCTGCCAAGTGTAAGGGTGCTATTGGTTACGGCATATGAGCCGGGATGAAATGGCTGATGCCCTGCATCGATTGTCCGTGCCGCGAACCAATGCTCTGCACTTTCCTCGATAATACCCGGGCTGTCGGGATTAGGGTCAGCGCAAATAGATCGTGTAAGCCAAGCCTGAACGGGCAAGTTAGTTTTAGAAGACAACTTATATTCGATGGCTTCGCCGGGCCGCACCGACAAACGATTCGAATATCCAAGCAACGCGATATCGTCGTTTTCGTTTATCACGCTCTTGCTTTCATTAAATTAAGCCTCAGGCAGCGCATACTATTGGATAGCAGAACGATTCTTATTCACAATAGGGTTGAGCATATTCGAGATCCGATGCAGGCTGTTATCTTGGCAGCGCAAAAAAATAAAAAGCTGCTTTCAAAATCCGTGGGAGGATATTGTGATGATCAAGAAGTGGATCAGCAGTGCTGTGGTCGCTGCTACGAGTATTTTGGGCACTACATTTGCCCAAGCTGAGAAAGAGGGCGGCACGCTCGTTATGATCGTGCAGCCGGAGCCGCCATCGCTCGCGTCCTTTGTTTCGACATCGGGACCAATCGGCTTGATGGCACCGAAGATTTACGAAGGTCTTCTCGACTATGACAAAGACCTGAAGGCTGTCCCGGCACTCGCCAAAAGTTGGGACGTGAGCGAGGATGGTAAGACTGTCACGTTCAACTTGAATAAAGGTGTGAAATGGCATGACGGCGAACCGTTTACCTCTGCCGATGTGCAGTTCTCGATTATGAATGTATTGAGCAAAGTGCATCCGCGTGGCCCGAACTCCTTCAAAGAAGTCACCAGCATTGATACGCCGGATGATCATACTGCTGTGTTCAATCTAGCTAATCCAGCGCCTTATATGATGCGTGCTCTAAGCGCTTATGAATCGCCAATGGTTCCTAAGCATTTGCTTGAAGGGCAGGATATTAAGAGTTCCGATATTGCCAACAAGCCTGTCGGAACTGGTCCTTTTAAATTCGTAGAATGGAAAAAGGGTCAGTATATTCGTCTCGATAAGAACGAAGACTATTGGAAAGAAGGTTTGCCTTATCTCGACCGCATCGTTGGGCGCTTCATTCCTGATGCATCGACGCGCACAGCCGCGATGGAAAATGGTGAAGTGCATTACGGTGCTTACGGTGCAATCCCGAATGTTGATGTCGTGCGTTTGCGCGAACTTGACAGCATCGGTGTCACCACCGACGGCTATGCAATGATCAATCCGGTTTCGTTGATCGAGTTTAATACAACGGTAGAACCATTCAATAATCCGGCGATTCGTAAGGCTATTTCGCTGACTCTCGACCGGCAATTCCTGATCGACAATATATGGTTCGGTTATGGCAAGCCTGCGACAAGTGCTTTGTCGAGCAGTTATTCGGCGACGGGTCTTTACGCGGAAGGAATGCCAAACTATCCCGGCAGGCCCAATGTTGAAGCCGCAAACAAACTTCTTGATGAAGCTGGTTTTAAGCCAGATGCGGATGGCGTTCGCGCCAAGGCAACGCTTGATCTTATTCCTTATGGGGAAGATTGGCGCCGTACGGGAGAGTACATGAAGCAGGCTCTCGGTGATGTCGGGATCGAACTTGATCTACGCTATGAGGATGTTCCTTCTTGGTTGAAGCGCGTTTATGCCGATTACGATTTCGGTATGAATGTGAATTACTTCTATCAATTGCCTGATCCGGTGCTCGGTGTACACCGCCATTATAGTTCCGATCAGATCAGGCAGGGCACGCATTTCGTAAATTCATCCCGGTATAAAAACCCTAAACTTGATGGGCTGATGGCAGATGCTTCGAAAGAGCCTGATGCGAAAAAGCGGAGTGCCGCATATAAAGAAATTCAAGAGATCCTTGCAGATGATATGCCGGTGGTAAATTTGCATGAAATGAAGTTCCTTACGGTCTTCAATTCAAAACTTAAGGGTCATGAACTTTCTGGATTGGGCGCTTATGGTTCTTTTGAGCGCACATGGTTTGATGAGTAAAATGAACCTCATGCGAAACGGCTCACGTCGGTTAGTACAGACATGAGCCACGCTTCAAAGCGCCTGCGCTATGTCCTCAAAAGACTATTGCAGGCGTTCCCCATCGTTCTTGCGATCGTCGTTGTGAACTTCTTTTTGCTGCATATGGCAGAAGGAGATGCTGTCGATGTACTCGCGGGGGAGGCAGGGTCAGCTACGCCGGAATATATGGCGGAATTGCGTAAAAAGTTTGGATTAGACCAACCTCTGCCCGTGCAGCTTTTGGTGTATCTTAAGAACGTTTTTACATTCGATCTTGGTTATTCTTTCCGGCATGAAATGCCGGTTCTCGACCTTGTACTTGATCGTTTTATTCCGACGCTTTTGTTGATGATCAGCACTATCATTCTCGCCGTTGGTGTCGGTATTGTTCTCGGACTACTCGCTGCATCGGGCTTGAACACATGGCGCGATACAATGATTTCAGTGTTTGCTTTGGTGACGTACGCGACGCCGCTGTTCTGGGTCGGGTTGATGTTTATCGTGATCTTTTCGTTGAACCTCGGTTGGTTTCCGACCAGTGGTATGAAAAACGTCGCGGCATTCAATGATCCATGGAGTTGGGCGAACATTAAGGATGTTGCGCATCATCTTGTCTTGCCGACAATCACACTATCGCTTTTCTATCTCGCGCTTTACACACGGTTGATGCGGGCATCTATGCTTGAACAAGCCGGGATGGATTATGTCACCACTGCCCGTGCCAAAGGTCTGACCGAACGCCGCATTATGTTTGTCCATGTTCTGCGGAACGCCTTATTACCGGTGGTGACAATGGCCGGCGTACAGGTCGGTGCATTGATTGGTGGATCAGTTATCGTTGAGTCGGTCTTTGCATGGCCGGGTTTGGGGATGCTTGCATTTGAAGCCCTGTTTGCCCGTGATCTAAATTTACTGCTCGGAATTTTTCTTCTTTCCGCTTTGCTGGTGGTTGCGGTGAATCTGATTGTTGACATTATTTATTCGTCGCTTGACCCGCGTATCGAGGTAGGCTGATGCGGAACTTTTGGAAGCTATTCAAAAGAAACCGTTCCGCTGTTGCCGGGCTGGTCATACTCCTCTTCATTATTGTGATGGCGGCAACGGCGCATCTTTTTTTCCCAGAAGATCCATTCAGACTTGTTGGTCGGTCAATGTCTGCTCCGGGAACAAATGGATTTCTTCTTGGTAGCGACTCTCTTGGTCGCGATGTTGCCTCCGGTATTGCTCATGGTGCGAAGACATCCTTACTTATCGGATTGCTCGCGACAATCGTAGCGGTCGGGTTTGGAACCATCATGGGCGGGTTGGCCGGATATTATGGAGGTATCATTGATGACTTATTGATGCGCATTACTGAGATGTTTCAAACTATTCCTTCTTTTGTTTTTGCGATTTTGCTGGTGGCGATTATGAAGCCATCTATTGAAAGTATCGTTATCGCCATTGCCGTTGTTTCTTGGCCCGCTGTTGCCCGTCTTGTGCGTGGTGAATTTCTATCCCTAAAAAATCGAGAATTTGTGCAAGCCTGCCATACGCTGGGTATGAGCGACATCCGGATTATGCTGGGAGAAATTTTGCCAAACTGTCTGTCGCCCATCATCGTTATTGGGTCATTGATGGTTGCAACTGCAATTCTTATTGAGAGCGGTCTTGCATTTTTGGGTTTAGGTGACCCCAATATCATGAGTTGGGGTTTCCAAGTTGGAGCAGGACGTACTTTGCTGCGTTCGGCATGGTGGATCGTAACGTTCCCCGGCCTTGCAATTTTGATCACTGTCCTTGCAATTAATCTGGTCGGAGAGGGTCTAAATGATGCTTTGAATCCACGCCTGCGGGAACGCCAATGAGTCTGTTGGAAATTCGTAATCTGCACATTTGCTTGCCTGAGGGGTCAGAGCGGCCCTTTGCGGTTGAGGCGGTTAATCTTGATCTGGCCCCGAATGAAATCCTTTGTATCGTTGGTGAAAGTGGATCAGGGAAATCCCTAACAGCACGGGCGGTTATGGGATTGCTTCCAAAGCCTCATGTTCGCGTTACCCATGGCAGCATCAAGATGGATGGCGAAGATCTCGTCAATGTATCCGATGCGAGAATGCGTGAGATTCGCGGCAGCGATATTTCAATGATCTTTCAGGAACCGATGACGGCCTTGAATCCTGTTATGACCATCGGCGATCAGATTGATGAAGTATTTCGTTTTCACGTCTCGATGAAGAAAAAAGAACGCCGCCAAAAGGCGCTTGCCCTACTGAGTGACGTTCATCTTCCCGATCCATTACAAATCATGCTCGCTTATCCACATGAACTCTCGGGTGGTCAGAGACAGCGGGCGATGATTGCAATGGCGCTTGCGCTTGACCCGAAAATTCTAATTGCTGATGAGCCGACAACAGCCCTCGATGTTACGACCCAAGCTCAAATCTTAAAACTGATCAAAGAGATGCAGGCGTCGCACAATACGGGCGTTCTCTTTATCACTCATGATTTTGGTGTCGTTGCTGATATTGCTGACCGGGTTGCCGTGATGCAGCAAGGTAAGCTCGTCGAATCCGGTACGACAGACGAGGTTTTGAACAATCCGCAACATCCTTATACGCAAGCGCTGATAGCTGCCGTTCCCAGCCTCTCCCCGCGACAACCCCGGGATCAATCTGCCGAACCCGTTTTACAAGTAGAGGCATTGACCAAAGTATTTCGAAGCGGCGGTGGTTTTTTCGGCTTTGGCGGCGAAGAGCGTATGGTCAAGGCCGCGAGCGATGTAACGCTGGAACTTCGCAAAGGCGAAACGCTTGGTATTGTTGGTGAGAGTGGCTCGGGAAAATCTACAGTCGCAAGGTGCATTGTGCGTCTGGTCGATGCCGATGATGGAAAGATTTTACTCAACGGAACCGATCTAAGACCATTAAGCCGCGCAGAAATGCGGCCTTTGCGTGCAAATATCCAGATGGTGTTCCAAGACCCGTTTGCGTCGCTAAACCCGCGTACCCGTGTGGGCAAAATTATCTCGCAAGGACCGTTGATTCAGGGTGTTCCTATCAAAGAAGCTCAAGCGAAAGCGCGCGAGTTACTCTCGATTGTTGGTCTTGATAAGCGCGCTTACGACCGTTATCCGCACGAGTTTTCCGGTGGCCAGCGACAACGAATTGGCATCGCGCGGGCTTTGGCGTTGAACCCGGATGTTTTAGTGGCAGATGAACCGGTTTCCGCTCTGGATGTTTCAATACAGGCGCAGATATTAAAGCTGCTCGATAAGATCCGCGAACGGATGACGCTTTCGATGATCTTTATCACGCACGACTTGCGCGTCGCAGCGCAGGTTTGCGACCGCCTTGCCGTCATGCGTTACGGCGAAGTCGTTGAAACAGGGCCAACAGCGGAAATATTCGCTAATCCGCAGGCTGCTTACACAAAAGAACTATTGGCAGCGGTTCCGGGTCAAAGTTGGTCAACGGCTTAGTTTAAATATGGTCATGATTTTATATGCCCTCCTACAAAGCCGGGGCTGAAAATTTGTCAGAGGGTTAGGCTGAAAATCCGGTGGGGTTACGAGATAAAATCTATGTATGCGTCTATCTATTCAGTCGGGCGAAAGCCGGAAGTGAAGCCAACCCGATCAAATTCATCCCAGATAGAGTCGTCTAGTTTGATTCTTAATCGCGCGTAGAAACCGGACTGATAAAGATCCCGGAGGCGCTCTTCTTCGATATCAATGTGATTATATCCAATGCCGATTTGTACATTTTGAATAATGTTTGCTTTCAATTCGACTCCAACGCCGAGGGTCACATTGTCACCGTCATTATCTGTGAAGGCGGAGACATTACCGCCAAGCGCGAAGCGATCTCCGCCAAAGCGCCCTTTGGTAAAATCAAAACCAAAGTCAACTTCTGCTCCGGCACGCATCAAGTGTAATGTCGAATCTGCAGAGAAGTTGTCACTATCGAAATCCACATGTTCGCCAGAATATCTTGCGTTCAAGCGGATATCATTGCTTGGATGATATGCTCCTCCAAAACTCCAGCGATGTGTTACTTCGCGCTGCGTAGAATCATCATCAACTTCCAGCTCGTACAGGCCCAAGCCTCTAAGCCGCGTATCATGTTCAGGCCGGTAGGCGGCTCCGAAACGTAACCGATCCCGCAGCCGATCATTACTTCGTAAATCGGTCGCAAAACGATTACGGAAGAGCAATGTTAAATCTTCGTTCAGTTCATAACCAATGGCGGTATTCGTGTTGATACCAAGACCACGCTCGTCACGTTCGACTTCGATATCATTACGCAAGATCAGGCCTTGTTCGTTATTTTCATAAGCAAAACCGAGTGTGGCAGCAGAGGATCGATTTTCACCTTCGTTAAGTGGCTCGACATGTTCAGCGGTTACCCGCATCGCCAAATTTTCGGTTAAATCCCATTTCGCTTTGATCCCATTCGCAGCACCACTATTCCCGCCGCCATTCGCACCCTGACGATACTCTGAAAAACTTTCGATGTTGCTCGTAACTTCGTACTCTGCGCCAATTCGAGTTATAAAATTTGTGCTCGCTCCATCACCGAGGCCGAAAAAACCGGTATTTGTGCTGGAGATCTCGTTTAATGCGTAAAGACGCAAAGTCGGATTCCATTGATATTCTCCACCTGTGCTCAAACGCCAGTTATTTGTCTCGGTGAAGTCTTGTTCGAATTCTAGGTTCAGCGAACTATTGGGAAGGAAATGTGGACGCCAAGTAGCGCCAATGATCCCGCTATAGACTTCATTGGTCGTATCGTCACTTTGGCGTGTTTCGACAGCTCTAGTTCCAAACTTTAAGTCAAAGGATTGATCAAACGAATACCGCCCTAGCACTTCTGTGCCAAATCTACGATCATTGGTTTCTAAGTCGCGTGTGTATAAGGAGTCTGTGTTAATACTAAATCGTTCGGTAACAAAATGGTCTGTGGTAACACGTACTTCTTCGCGGCCCGGCGCAAGAGAAGAGTTTGGGATATCGAAATCTTCATCAGTACGAGCAGCTTCGGCTCGAATGTTATTTCTATCACTACGATACTCATAAGATATCCGTCCAGCGTAGCCGGTTTCGTCAAAGCGGTTTTCTGTTTGAGATAATTCAACTTGTACATTACCGAAGCCCCCGCGCCCGGCTTCGACGTAGGCCGAACGCACTTTACGGCGTTCATCAGACTCAGCAGCCGCATTCGAATGAACTTCACGATAACCGACGGCTAGACCCTCAAAAGGTTCAACACGGACTTCGCCGCCATAGATCAAGTAGTTGTCGCTGGACCCTTCTTCTGTTTCAAAAGTTACTCGGATAGAAACAGGGTTTAGATCTTCGTCAATTAACGGAATTGGTCGGTTAAAGATCAATGCACCACGGAAGAAGTCGAGTGTATAATCTGAGAAACGTGTTTGACGTTGCTCGGAGATAATGACGCTTGGTTGATCGCGGTCACGTGTGATGATTTCAATGATTTCGCTACCCTCGACGATTCCATCTAAATCGAAATCATAAGGACCGGAAACGCCGCGCCCACGTTGCTCTAAGACACGCTGATTGTCATCGGTTTCTGCTATAAATAAATCGACTGTGACCGGACCTTTTTCGATATGTGCGCGACCACCAGTTAGGGATCGGCGTAATGCACCCAAGCGAATTGTATCTGCTTGCGGTTCAACAGCAATGTCACCATAGAGAATGAATGATTGTTCTCGTTCAACTTTGACATATATCTTCGAGTTTGAGTGTGCATCAAATCCCCGTTCCGAATTATCACCGTAGACTGGATAGAATTCATCTCTACGAATGTCCCGGAACAGACGCTCTTCAGTATCTTGATCGCTGTCATAACGAAGCGTCAAAAGGTTCTGGCCAAGAATTTTTCCTTTTAAATAAAGCTGACCGCGTACACCTTCCGTAGTTTCTTCGAAAGAAGAAATCTCATCGTCTTCGATAAGGCCTTCAAGATCACTTCCATCTTCGCCAAACCGGATTGCGCCTTCAATTACACCTGCGAATACACGTTCATTTAGGTCTGGCGAAAACGCGATTTGGGTTTTGACCGTTGCAAAGTCGGCTTCAATTCCTATGGTTTCGTTACCGACCAGATCCGGAGGAATGAAATCGAATGTTGCTTCACCGTTATCAATATACGCTTGCAGGCCGTGTGTAGCATCGCGAATATCCTGTACATCCCAAGTGCCATTCTGAGCAGTTAAGGTCACCTCGGCTGGAACACGCACCAATCGGCCCGCATCATCAACAATACGCATTGCAACGGGAATCCGCGCACGGGAATCCGCTGGTGCATTTTCAGGAACGACAAAGACGATACCGGTTGGTTTGCCCGGAGCATAAACAGTAATTGTCTCGTTGCCGCGATCATTTCCAAACCGGTCGGTTAGAATAACGGAGATTTTATTCTCACCAGACTGTAAGCGGAGAGCAACATATTCTATTGCCTGCACACCGCGCTCAGTGTGAGTGACTTTTGCGCCGATTTGCGAATTGGAAATTGCCTCTCCGTTTACTTCGAGACGTAATTTTGCTTCGCCCGGTCCTTTGACGCGCAAAGTAAGCGATGGCCTGCTTGTTTCATGGCCATTGGTGATTCCTACAAAACCAAGTTTCGGATCGAGATTTGCTACCAAATCTTCAATTGGCGTTTTGATAATTGCGAGATCACCGTCGGTGTCGATTTCCTCTCTTTGATCGGCGACTGTCAAAAGTTCAGTCGCGGTATCAATGCCGGATTCATTGCGCGAGGCGTTTCTTGTTGTCGCTTCAAACGTTAGGGGTAAATCGTCACGTAAGCGGGACTCGCGATTATCTAACCCCTCAAAACGTTCTAGGCGGGCTTCGACATCTGCGGCGGCTTTGGGTGTCCATGATAATGGAAAATCTTCGGCGCGTAATTCACCGCGCTTTAAGTCTATTAAGCGTGATCCGGCGGCTTCAACATCGTCAACATCGGTAACTATTGGCGTAGATGACTTCGGCAATGTACTTTTTTGCAGCGCGAGGACGCCCGTGGTTGGGCGCAAACCGAATAAAGAATATCGGCCATTTTCATCTGTCACCACCGATAGGCCATTCGAAGTGACAATTTTTACACCGGGTACACCGGGTTCGTGGTGCTTGTTTCCCTTATCGTCTTTTTCTGTCTGAATACCATCGCCGTTTTTGTCGAGAAAAACCCGCCCTATAACGACAGCTTCATCAGAAAATACGCCGCCGCGATCATCAATAGTGATTGTCGACCGAGCCTCTTGTGATGTGAGTCTGACACCCGTTCCCGCGCGTTCACCGCTTAATGTTGCAATGTTGGTTTTCTTGCTTTGCCTTGTCGCCGTTCCGATGCGAACGCCGTAAGTTACTTCTGTCGTGTTCGTTGGCGTAAGAGTGCCCAAATCGAATGTTAATATACCGTCATTTGTTAAGACTGGGGCATCGGCAAAAGGTTGGCCGTCATGGCGGGCGGATCCTTCGATATAAAGAAGACCTGGAGGCAACTGGTCAATGATTTCGGCGTTGAGCAATGCTTGATCGGTCTCGTTCGTAGCGGTCAAAGTATAGACCACGAAGCCACCACGTCGAACCGTTGTTCGATCTGACGTTTTATCAATTGTTAAGGGTATCGGCCCGTTTGGATCGAGTGGTACGTCGAAATTTACAATGGATTGTTCATCGAAAGTGAAGGCATCCCCAAAAGAAATTTGGGGATCAATTCGACGATTAAAGCTGGGGAAAAATTCGCGGATAGATGAAAAGCTGTAACCAAACGGAGGAATAACGTCGAGTCGGTAATCCCCTGCTGGAAGCAGGCCAAGATCAAAGTATCCTTCTGCGTCGCTTATAGTCTGATTGAACGGATCGTTATTGTTACCTTGCTCGAAGATGAGCACTTCTGCACCAGCGATGGGTGCGTTATCAGTGCTATCAAATACAAAGCCGCCCGGTTGCAATCCGATATCGGATGTTAGTGTTTCACCCAAACAAATGGTATCGGCTGTGGCATTGATTCTATCTCCGGCCATTCCCTCGATAACATTATTAAGCTGAGTGGCGTTGTTTGAACGGAGCAAACCGATCTGAGCTGTTATAAACTCTCCGGTGTTTGGCCCTGTCTCCCGAGCAGTGAGCAGTTCCTGGTCACCGGAATTTGCCGTCGTTATGAGAATGGAAATCTCATCGACAGCATTGGTAATATTACACGCTGCTGCGCCGACAGACACCAGAATATTACGGTCAAAAGGTGTGCTATTGATTGGGCTGTTATCTAGACCCGTAAGAAAATTGATGCTTTGCCCGCCCCCACGGACCGGAGTTGTCACGTCGTTAGATGCGCGCACATTGTTGCCATCATCAGAATAACCGAGTGCAGTATTCACGACGTTGAGTTGAGTGATGGTCGGCGAGACTGAAACGGTGAAACTTAAAGTACTAGACTGGCCTGCACCAAATGGAGTGTCACGTAAAAATCCAACAGCTTCGACATCCCTTAAATCCTCGGGGAGTGAACGTGTATAACTCTGTGCTGATTGACCATGCAGATGATAAACAACATCGAAATTTGGTCCATCTACTGCCGAATGAAATACTGTATTAAGCGGAATTTGATCACGTATTAAGACGCCATTAAACTGGCGACCATCGACTATCAGTGGCTCGCGTTCTACAGAATTATAAAGTGCAATCTCTTCAGAAGAGTTATTGCGTGCATTGATTGTATACCTGATTTGTTGATCCCCGGTGAGGAGGACCGCAGATTTCTGCAAAGACAAATTTGCAGTTGTAATGACTGTCCGCCCTCGAGAAGTTAAGTTTATCGGGTTCGTTGCGGCTGGGTCTACGATCACTTCTTGTGGGGGAACAGCTGTAGCATTGAGTTCAGAATCTGCAATGTCATCAATATTTACATCGCCAGGCGTGATGAACGTGTAAATTAAGGCGAGCTGATCATCGGGTTCAATTCGAATGGGTTGGTTGGGGTCGACTACAATGTCGCTTCTGTCAATGATGCCATTGTTGTTTGAATCAATAAATAGTTGACCGCTGTTGTTGAAATCATCGTTTGCCAATTCAGTTATGGCAAAATTAGTCTCTAGAGGGACGTTCCCAGTATTTTCGGCACGAAAATTATATTGGCTTGAACTCGCCCGTGGCACAAATACTTCTTGGCCGCCACTCACTTCTAGTCTTGGGCTGGGCAGTACCTCTGTAAGTCCGGTATTGGATTGTATTCTTTCAGTGATACCGAGGCGGGTGTTCAAGAAAGTTGCTTCGGCTTGGTTGGTGATGTGAGAACCGGATGCAGGTGGTCCCGCAAAACTCGCGCTTGCACTTAATAGACCGACAATGAATGATCCACAGGTAAAAGCAATCTGCCAGCGTGATCTGCTCTCCCTTCCTGTTTGTTGGATCATTGTGATTATTCCTAGGGCGGTAGCCAAAATAAGCAGATCGCGGCAAATGCGTTAGGGTAAACGGGTGTTGGGATCGGACCGCTTGCGCGGCCCGATCTATGTTTTTATTCGTCAATTCTGACGGTGAAGGTGAGCGATGCTGGTGCGCCGGGGATTAGCGTGCCATGCGTACTTTCGAGCGCGCCGCCTTGACCTTCAAGAGGTCGGGTGACGATGGATGAGCCTGCCGTTGGTGTAAGCGCAATCGAACAACTGCCCCCACACTCGGTCAACGTTGTGAAACCAGGAACAGTATCCTGAATTGTCACGGCGTTTGCGTCCGCTGTACCAGTGTTGTTTGCAGTGATCTGATACCTGATACATTGACCGGGAGCCGCCTGGATATCAGTTGCTACAAAAGATCCGACAATTGTGCCGTTACAGGCAGGGTCAACGGCTTGCAGTTTTATCAGTGTCAAGTCGCCCGATGTGATAACGACCGTATCCGTTACAGCATTGTCAGACGCATCAGCATCAACAACGGACCCGCCGTTGAGTGATGTTGACAATGTTAGAGTTTCGGCTTCGCTTAAGCCAATTGCACCGTTTGATGGGACTTGAACACGATGGATCAAAGGAACTGAAGCTCCCGGCGCGATACCCCCTGGGATATCGTTGATGTTATCCAAGACAACATCTCCGGCATCCACAGCACCATCGCTATTTGCATCGAAGAATACGGTCCCTACAAAGGTACTGAAACCTCCCGTCGCGCTCGGTGTGATCGAGCCTTCTGTAATTGCGATATTACCTTCGTTCGTCAAAACATGAGGTATATCGACTACGCCACCTGGTGCGACTTGCACTGTTTGATCCGTCGTCAGTGCTACATCAACGATTTGGTTCACCGACACGGTATTAACGATTGAGTCGCTTTGACCTGAAGTCGGTGATGTGACCGCGACCGTTACCGGTGTGTCTCCCGGCGCTTGACCTGCTGGCGGTGTGACAATGACAAGAATATCCTGACTTCCACCGCCGGGAATAACACCAGTATTATTGATTGGTGTGCCATCGGGCAGTTGGAATTCAACTGTAAAGCCGGCAGGCAATGGTACGTCTAATGACACGTCAAACGTATCCGAGGTTGGGCCACCATTTGTGATGGTTAGTGGGAAAGTAGTCGTGACTCCCGGATCAGTGTTATTTGTAATCAACGCTGCACCACTATCAGGTCCGGTTCCGGCCAATGCTCCGGCAGCGCCAGTATTTGTTAAGTCGATGGATGCGCCTTGAACTGCTCCGGTGAATAGACCTGTAACAGAGTTTGCTAAACCACCATTTGTTGATTGAGCGGTTAGTGATAGTTGATAATTCGTAGCACCTGCCGCTGTCGCCGGTGCATTTGCTGGTAGTGTCGCGATAACATTGACTCTTTGTGATGCACCGGATGCGAGCGGACCCAATGGCCCAACAATTGGAGTCGCACCATCGGCTCCTACCAATTGGAAAGTTGTCCCACTCGGGAAACCAGTGATCCCACCACCGGTAACAGCATTTGCTACATTGAGATCAATCGTATCTGAAATATTCGAGCTATTGGTGATGACGAATTCCATGGTAATTGTACCACCTTGGAATACATCTCCGTTTTCTGTGACGATATCGTTGAGCGCTCCGTCATCATCGGTTGCCGATGTGTTAGTGCCGTCAAGGTTTGTACCGTCGGGATCGCCTGCAAATGTAGTCGCCGCTGCGTCCGCTGCGGTAACTTGAAATGCAGGTGCAACCGTTACGACGGCTTGGTTCGATGGTGGAAAATCTGTGCCAGCGACGGTTTGCGTTGCCACGTTTGCAATGTCACCTGCGGGTGCGGCGGCATCAATGATTGCTTGGAATGTTACTGTAGCAGTCCTGCCGCTTGGAACATTGTCAACTGTAAACTCAACAGAATTAGTTCCGGTCGTGAAGTTATAGTCGATCTGGAAACCGTTGCCGTTTGACACTTCAAATCCGTCGGAGTCGGTATCTGTCAATCCTGTTGCAGAATCTGACCAAATCGCCGAACCGGGAACATAGTTTAAAAGCGTATCCAGCTGATCGGTGACAACCAAGTTGTTTGCCGGAGCCAGACCGGTACTGGAATAAGTCAATGTCACGGTAACGGTGTCACCCGGACTTGTTATGCCATCACCGTTCGTATCCTGAACGGACATTGCTTTGACGATTTCGGTAATCGCCCCAACAGAAACCGTAATTGTATCGGTGTTCGTTGCCGTCAGGGTTGTTGCTGTTGTCGAACTGAACTGGCTTGTCGCTACAACGTCGATTTCTTCGGTTGCGTTTGTAGGTGCGGTACTTGGGATGGCAGCTTCAATAACAAAACCAAATGACTCGCCAGCTGATAGTGATGGCGTTGCGGTGATGGGCGTGGTGGTGTCAGCAACACCATCGAAGTTTGCATCTGCAAAAATTTGAATGCTCGTAAAGTCAAATGGTCCGCCCACATCTTCTGTTGCCGTGAGAGTGAATGTATCGATGCCATTGCCATCGTTGGTGATGGTATGCGGCAAAAATACCAAACCGCCTGGGCTGGCATCTTCTACATTATCCGTAACGAGAGTCACGCCGGCAACTTGCTGAACGATCGTCTCAACACGGTTAGAAGTAACGCTAATCGTATCGCCAGCCGCGTTAAGATAGGTTGCTGATGCTTGGTTACCGATTCTGGAGCCGGCAGTCGGTGCTGCTGCGTAACTCGTAACAGCAGTGAGGGATGCTGCGGTAAGCAACAAGCCAAATCGAATTGAACGCTTTTGGATCGTCATTGGTGTAGTTTCCTCGTGATTCAAGACATGACATATCCATTGCCACCAAAGCTGGAGACTGCGTATGTCTTTGTTATTTATGTATAATTAGCTGATTTGGTACTGACAGAAGCTCTACTTTATCAAGACGCGATACGCATGATTGACGGATACATCCTGTGGCATTGAATTACTCAGAATCCAGCGAACAGCGGTGAAGTGCTCGGGTTTTGCTGTTTCGATTAAGCGCGACCCGTCAGCTTGAACAACAATGCGTTGTGCCGGAAGCGTTGACCATTCTTCTCCTGGCCGATCAGGATCAAATTCGCCACTTACTTCAAGGGTGGCTGCAACATCACTTGTGGAGCGTTCGACAACCAACTCACCACCTTCAGGGACGGGGCCGGTTACTGCAACACCGCTGATTGCGTTATCAAATGTGTTTGTGTGTCTTATCCGGTACTCGATCATTTGACCGGGTTTAACCTGATCTGCAGGTGCATATTGCTCGACGCCTGTTGCATCTGTTGTCACAACAAACGCCGTTATCTGGCTTTCAAGCTCGGCAAACGCAACCGTTGGCGCAAACACAACGGCGAAGGACGCAATTTTTGCGATGTATTTATAGCAACTGACCATGATAACTCCGCAGGTTTCATTTGATTAAACAATTCCTGCGGGATATTACGGCGTATACAATTAATGCCGATTTAAATTAATAAAATAAATAAGCATTTATTATCAAATTTACATAATTACATTAAAATTTTATATTTAGATGCAGCCTTATTTGATAAATTATATAATTTTATTAAAAATATTTATTATTATAAATTTATTCTAAATCTCTATTGATTATTAATTGATGTATATTTTCGGCTTTCGCTATCCAGTTATTTTTCCCCAATTGCAAACAGATTCACCCCAGTTTCATCTGAACGGACTTTGATATTTTTGTATCCCGCCATTTCGAGTAGATTTTTCATCTCATCAGGGGTTCTGTGAATGAGGAACCATTCTCCGACTAATTCCATATAAGAACGAGACGTCTGTCCTTTGGCAAAATTACCGATAAAGACCTTGCCGTCATTCGCTAAACCTGCGTGGAGACGTTTAAGTAAGGCTATTGCTACGCGGTCATTCAAATAATCAAAAAGACCGGCGCTCCAAATAAGAGAGACATTATAATCGTCGAATTTCGTACGGATTGCATTTCGCTGAACGAAACTTACGCGATCATCAAAACCATGAAGGTTACATTTTGCCCGTTCAATCGCTTTTGCATCATTGTCGAGGAGAGTAAACGTTGTATCAGGACTGTTATAAACAGCTTTTCTGATGTCCTGACCGGATCCGCAGCCGACGGAGAAGACACTTTTAGGATTTTCGGCAGCAATGTAATCGAGAATTATTTTTGAGCGGTTACGGACCGCGCTTACGGCATCAGCGGTGTGGAAGAATTTATCCCATTTAATAAATTCGTCCCGTTGTGAAACATTGTGTCCATAAATGCGCTCGATAATTTCGAAATCTCCCGCGTATCCATGCGGTTTTGCGAGTGCAAGGCCTTGCATTGATGAAACATCGTAAAAAAATTCGCGATACTTGGACTTTAAGGACTTTAAAAGATCAATGTCGATTTTCTTAACTGATAAACCGTTTTCTTCCCGATACATTGCATCATGTAAGCCATCGAGAGAGTTGGTTATGTTCCCATAATCTGAAACATCAGGACCACCTTTAAGTATAATTTTTTCAAATCCGTCGAGTATATTGAACAGTTCGGAATTTTTTACTTTCCGCTGATTCTCTTGTAATTTAAGTGCAACCGAACCGTCCGGTATAATTGCATTCACAGGTAGCCTCCCCAAATCCCAAGCGCATGCCGATCTAACGCTACTCAATCGACATCAGCATCGACTGTGCCAGTCGGCGGGTAGCTCTCAAGGAAAACTTTACATTTATGACAAACTATTCGCGTATTAGGACATCTGGTTCAGTTATTGTGATGTATACGGCACAAAATATTCCTTTAAAGAGATTTAGATTGTAACATATCACCATATAGTTGTGTCAATTTGGGAAAGTAATGAATCATTTAAGGATTGCAAATGTTAGATTCGTAGACTCTTTGATCAGTATAGAAAACAGATGCTAAAAACATTTTCGTATAATGAAAATCAATGAACAACAAGACTGAGCCAAGCTTGGTCATAATCACATTTTTTGGCCATTACCGGACAATATCTAAAATCGTACTAAATATTTATTCGTTGTTTCATCCAACGAATGAGAGATATGGCCGTGATCTACTTGGTGAACGTGCTTCGGTTATTATTTCTGGCTGCGGTAATGTCGTTGCCTGTTGTGCCGCTTTCAAAAGCCGCTGATACGGAAACCGAGTTACGTGATTTCGTTCATGATCGGTTGGTTGATGCGGTTTTGCTTTATGATCAACAATTTAGAGTGGATGAAACCGGCCAGTATCTTGATGCCCTTCACCTGCATGGATTTTTTCAAGATCCAATGTCTTCAACTGCGTCGACCGGAATGGGCCTGATTGCTCTGGCAATAGGGGACGCGCTTGGGGTGGTTGAAGATGCGGAGGCGAAAGCGAAGACAACACTTTTACATCTGCTGGGTCGCGGAGACACAAAACGCTTTTCCGTCGACCGTTCGAAGAATGGGTGGTTCCGTCATTGGTTCGATAGCAGAACTGGTACTGCGGCGGCTTGGAACCAGGATAAATTTTCGACGATAGATACTGCAATCCTCGGGGCAGGGGCTGCGATCTTACACAGCTATCTATCGAAAAAAGCTGAGGAGGCTGGTGAGCCGCTTCCGCGCGCCGCAGAGCTTGCCCGAGAACTGATCATGTCCGTTGATTGGACAACGGCGATACGCAATCCGAAACGTGGTTCGATCCATTTGGTTTTCTATGGACTTAATGAGCGCCCGACAGAGAATGTTGCTGCGATCCCATTTGATGAATATGCAATTTTACCCTGCATGGCGGCGAGTTACGAAAAGATATTAGGCGTTAGCGGCGAGGCAACAAAGGCTTGGAAAAAGCGGTTCGATACGGCTGAAGATTTGCCGATGAGCGCTTACGAAAATTTCACATTACTCGGAAAGCCAAGAGGGTCGATCCCTTCGCATTTCACGCATCAATTCGCGTTTCATCTTTGTGGAACATATGCCAGCGATCCAGTTTTTCTTGATGAATTAGAAGAGTTGATGGCGGCGGATAAGCTGTCATTTGCTAAGTCTGGTGGCCCGGAGGCGCTGTGGGGTCTTGGGGCCGGGACGGAGTTGGTGTTCAATAAGGATGATGTGATTGTAGGTCAACGCTATGCTGTCTCCCGTCTCAAGAAAAACGAACAGGGTACGGCGTCTCCTGCGATTATGGCGGGGTTTCTTGCAGTTGATGAAGACAGGGGCCGGACAGATATTCTGTCGGATTTGACAAGCCTTTGGGACGCGAAACAGTGCCGCTATGTGTATCGGGGTCTTAGGTTCATGTGGCGCTGTGCGCCCCGCGCCCCTGACAAGAGGGTAACACGGGTTGAAGGTGTTGATTTTTCAACATGGATGTTTGGCCTTGCTGCCGCACATCCAAAAATTGGTATCGAATTTTTTCAGCGCCACGCTTTTTGAACCGAGCAGCAATGAGTGCGCTATAACGCGGCCACTGCTTCGAGGATTTTGTCTGAAACATCGACGGGGCCGCCTTTGGCGCGGTTGGCATGGCGGCGTGCTCCGGGGAGGCGTGCGCCCTCCATATTTTCGATCTTACCGAGCAGCTTCTCACCATGGGCGAGGAAGTCTGCGCCCGCCGTTTTGCTGGGATCAATCGCCATGAGAAATTCGCCGCCGTTGAAAGGGCAACCGGGAACAGCGGTTTCTTTGGCTTCGAAGCTAAAAACTTCGCCAATCATTGCACCGGCCATTAGCTCGATCATCAGGGCAATCGCGGAGCCTTTATAGCCGCCGAACGCAAGCTGAACACCGCCATCAAGGATTGCTGTGCCGTCTGTCGTCGGGTTGCCGTCTTTATCCAGACCCGTGCCTTCGGGAACCGGATGCCCATCGCGGGCATGGATCATTACATCGCCGCGCGCAATCACAGATGCAGCCTGATCAAAGGCGAGCACGCCGCCGCCTTCACGCGGCCAAGCAAACGCCATCGGGTTCGTGCCAAACAGAGCCTCGCGGCCACCGGCAGGTGCGACATAGGGAACGGCGGCTGTAACAGCGAAGCCTACAAGTCCTTGCTCGGCCAACATTTCCACCTCGGGCCATAGCGCGGCGAAGTGGCGAATGCGGGTTAGACCGCACATGGCGATGCCTTGGTCCTTGGCGAGCTTTACGAGGGGGTCTTTGGCGCGCTCTAAGGCGAGCGGGGCAAAACCCTCCTGTCCGTGAACTTTAATAACGGAAGGGGCGACTTGCTCAATGGTTGGATCAGCCGCGCCGTTTGCGTCCCCCTCGCGCAAGCCTTTGATATAAGCGGGCAGGCGAAAAATGCCATGAGATTGTGAGCCATCGCGTTCGGCGGCGGTTATCGTGCGCGAAACAGCGGCAGCGTTGGGCGCATCACAGCCATTATCCATCAGTGTCTTCTCACTGAGGGCATAGATTTCTTCAAGGGTCATTTTGGCCATGGGTCATGCTCCGCTTTACAGGGGATAGACCGTGGCGAGACAGGTGGGAAATTGCAAGAGAAGAACACCGCCAAAGACGATGCTCACGTCAGGCAGTCGCTTTTAACGTCTGCCGAAGAGCATTGCGACAACGATGCGTTCATTGCGGATCGCGGTTCCGACACCGGCAAGACGAAGATTTGGGTCTAAAATAGCTTCGCGGTGGCCTTCTTTGGAATTGAGCCAATCGAGCACAGCGCGGCGCACAGTTTCCTGATATTCCCACTCGATTTCGCCTTCGGCGGTCCAGAGGTTCTCGGCCACTTCAGAGAATTGGCGCACATTGGCTTCTTCAAGACGGGCCTGAAGGTCGCGTCCATCCGGTGCGAAGTGACCAAAGAAATCACCGGTAAGCATATCTCCAGCATAGGATCCCGCTACGAGACCTAGAGACGCATCCGCTTCCAAGGGCTTGAGGCCTTTATTCGTACGTTGCAGATTAATCGTCTTGAAAATGGATTTACTGACTCTCAGCGAATAATCGTAACTTGACTGACCCCATGGGCCTTGGCGGTCAGCGCCCGCTATTGTCGAGACTAAAGTCGCCTGCTGCGCGCTTGCAACGGGTATTAGAGTTGCGATGGCAATGACGGCGGCGGTAAGCATTCGGAGAATCGACACAGGGGCTTCCCTTAAATCAGAACAGTTTTCGTGAGTGTGCGTTGGTATGGTTATCAATTCCTTAACTAAAGCACTTTGCGTTTACATCGAGGCATTAATGGATCGAAAGGCATGCACTCTTGGCATGGCTCTCGATTCAGCCTTAACGCAATGTGTTCTAAGTCGCAAATCACGACAATCGGAATTGTCCCGGTGCAATGGGAACCCATGCTTCAACCGCTGCGGTTGCGATGATGTTTGTCTGTCCGAGGGAGGGATGATCGACGTTTAAGCCCCCTTTTCGAGCCGTAACGGTCGCAATGCCGCGCGGTAGGGAGGCCGCAACCGCCTCTGTGTCGACTTTCTCAGGGTGTTGAACGCCGATTGTAACCCGGACCTCCATATCTTTGTGATCAAGGTCCAAGCTGCGAAACAGCAATAAAGAAGAATGATGCAGCGCGTCTTGGACGGCGCGGTTTGCCGCTTTGGTGTAGTCTTCGCCGTAAAGATCGTTGCCCGTGCCCATTTCAAGGATAATGCGGCGTAGTTTGGTATCAGCCATTACGCGGCCTCCATATCAAAGCTGACCGTCACGGCGGCATTGGCGATTACTGTAAATTTCGTGCTGTCTTCGCTTGGGACGTCCAAGCCGCCTTCGACCGCTTCAACGGTGGCAGTTCCATAAGGCAGGATGGCGGCGACTGCGGTTTTATCAACGGTATCCGGTTGCGCGACGCCGATTTTCACATGCACGTGCATGGCTTCGCGCGGGAAACCAAAAGCATCAGCCATATTGAGCGAGTTATGCCAGAGGGCATCTTTCAAGGCGCGAATGGCTGCTTTGGTGTGATCACCGCCTTGCAGGTCGGTACCCATACCGAATTCGACGGCAACAGGAGTGAGAGGCATATTAGTCTTCCAATTTGGTCAGAGCGCGCTCGAAAATGGTGCGGTCCACATTGCCGCCCGATGCTGTCACGATCACTGCATCGCCGTCGATAGCCTCTTTGCGAAAAAGAGCGGCGGCGAGGGCGGCGGCTCCGCCCGGTTCAACAACAATACGCAACCACCGCCATGCTAGGGCCATTGCGGAGAGGGCTTCTTCGTCTGACACTGCCAAGCCGGGTCCAAACAGTCTTTGGCCGATGGGAAAAGTCAGATCGCCGGGAGTGGGGGTCAGGATTGCGTCTTGGATCGAGCCGGACATCTGTTCGTTGACAACGCGCTCTCCCGCGATGAGGGAGCGTCCGAAATCATCGAAGTTTTCCGGTTCTGCGGGGCGCACCCGAAGCCCCGGCGCGTGGGCTTCAACGGCCAAAGCAACACCGGCACTCAATCCGCCACCGGAACAACAGACGATAAAATCAGCTTTTTCCACGCCTAAAGCGCGGGCTTGGTCCGCCACTTCGAGGCCGATGGTTCCTTGGCCCGAAATGACGTAGCGGTCGTCATAGGGCCTGACGAGGGTAAGACCGCGCTCTTCGGAGAGTGTCGCGCCGATTTCTTCGCGGCTTTCATTATCGCGGTCATAGAGGATGACTTCAGCACCGTACCCGCGTGTGGCTTCGATTTTTGCGGAGGGTGCATCTTTTGGCATGATGATGACAGCGGGTGTGCCGCGTAGCTGGGCCGAATGAGCCACGGCTTGGGCATGGTTGCCGGACGAAAAGGCGACGACGCCGCGCTTTAACTCATCATCGTTCAGTAGAGACAACCGGCTCCATGCACCGCGAAATTTGAAAGACCCTGTTCGTTGCAGGCATTCAGCCTTTACCAAGACTCGGCGACCGGCGACCTGATTGATTTGAGGAGCTTCCAGCAGAGGCGTGAGCCGTGAAACACTGTCGAGGCGCTGGGCCGCATCGCGGATGTCGTTGATGTCAGGAGCAATGCTTGCGTTGGTCATTCTTATGCTGCCTTCACATCTAATATGCTGATGAGTTTTTGAATGGCTGCAAGCGATTCTGGTTCATCAAGGAAAGGAACATGGCCGCGATTTTTGACCGTTACGGCTGTTAGGTCCGGTTTGGCGCGGCGCATTTCATCTACTGTTTTTGCCGAGAGTAAATCTGAGTTTTCACCGCGTAATACCAACGTTGGTATCTCTAATACTGCCCGAAATTGTGGCCACATTTCCGGGACGGGTTCGGTATTTTCCAGAGCGGCATCCCGCAGAGCGAGATCATAATCGAGAACCGGCTTTCCATCTTTTTCGTTAAACGTGCGTTCCGCCCATGCGCGCCATTCAGCCTCGCTCAAATGAGGAAAGTCTTTTGCGTTACCAGCTTTCATAGCGGCGATTGCATCGTCCCAAGTTTCAAGCGGTTCCGGCACAATGCCGAGGTAATCGGTAATGCGTTCTAAGCCCTTGGGTTCTAAAACTGGACCAATATCATTGAGCACAACGCCAGCAATCATTGATGGCCGCACACTGCAAAGAATCATCGCAGCCAAACCACCGCGCGATGTGCCGAGGAGTAGACAAGGGCGATCAAACTCTGCTGACATCAGCGAAAGAATGTCGCCGACTTCGATGACGAGATTGTAGTTCTTGAAGTCCGGATCGTAGTCCGAACGTCCGCGTCCACGCGCATCGAGTGCAATGACACGCCGGGTTGGTGCGAGGAGAGTTGCAAGCGCGTGAAAATCTTTTGCGTTTCGGGTTAACCCCGGAAGGCATAAAACCGGCGTTGCGTTTGAAATCCGCGATCCATACTCGCGAAACGCCAGTGTAAGGCCGTCACTCGTGCGGAGCGTCCCGTTTCGAAAACCTGTCTCCACCAGTTTGTATCCCTCGTCCCGCTGTTTGTAAGCGCGAGTCAGCCCCGGAGAGCTAACGACTTACGGATTACAGTTTGCCCGTGCAGCGGAGGCGGCGCAACCGGCGTCGAAAATTTTTATCGACGGCAGGTGGGGTCAGCTTTGCCTACTTTAGCACCAATCCGCGAGAGATCGCGGGAAAACAGGATGTGGGACACCCGGTCTGTGACGTTTTCGCGGTGTACGATTTCAAACGCCCAAAACTTGGATTTTCTAGTCGTATCAAATTCGGAGTTTGTGAAAAGAACATACTCCGCAGGAACGGTGAGCGTTTCGTTTTCGCCCATCTCCAGACGCGCCTTTACGAGCCATTCGGCTGTCATCGGTTCCGTTTTTTCATCAATCTGATACCCGGTATCCGTCAATGAAAAGACGCTATTTTCTTTGGCGATAACCTCACTGTAAGTGCCGGATCGACGGTTGGCTGACCGGAAACGAACCATGTCGCCAACGCAAAAATCCGCACCGACTTGGCGTAGATACATAGTGCGTGTCTCAAGACCGTCGGCTGTTTTTGTCAAATTTGTTCGAACGTAATCAACACGCTGATTTAAGAGAAACAAGACAATGAAAAACAGGAGGTACGGGACTAGGCCCCGTATCGTTTCATTCGCGCGCCAGCTTTGCTCTTTTTCTATGAGAGAAGCCATTATTCCCTCAGTATTTCTTCAACGAAACGGACTTCTTCCGTTGGGAAAACTTATTGTAAATTGCCGGGACTGTCACAAAAACTAATAGCGCAATCCATCCAATCACGATCAGGGTTCGTATGGAATTTAATTCGAATCCTGTAAGGACAATCACCACGCTGAAGGCAATGTTATAAAAATCCAAGCCAATCAGGACGATGGGAATAAGAATTACCCAAGCCCCTATCCTGCCCACGAGTGAGTCAAAGCCATAAAAGATTGCAAGAATTAAGGTCAGCAAGAAGAACGGCGGAAAGTACATCAACCAGCTTGCCTTGATGAGCAGAGCCATACGGCGGTTTGACGGGTCTGCAGCAAGCGCAAGGCGGGCGTATTTTCTGGCGGTTCCGGGTCTGGCTAGTTGGAAGTAATTTGTCGCCATCGTTGCATTCAGCTCGGGATCATTCGGAAATTCCGGGTGCGCCTGCTCCATCAAGCGTCTGGCGCGAAAAATATCGTCGATGCGGTGATGAGCCATGCCGAGGTCTTTGAGCATCGCCGGATTGTCATTTCCGTGGCCGTACTCTTGGAGTTTTTTGCTGACAGATTTGGTTTTGCCGGATGCTGCATCTATTTGCAGGTCCATCATCTCAATGCGCTGACTCATAAATGGAAAGTCTGTTTTGAAGCGGTCGCGAATTTTACGGGCTTCGCGCTTTTTTCCCGCTTTCATTAACGCTTCAAATTCCGAGTTTCGTAGCCCTGCGTTTTGAGGGTTTTCGGCTAGGATTTGCCGCACGAGTTTTAGGGCTTCTTTCGGCTTTTTGGCTTCGATTTCTATATCGACGCGAAGCTGCCATGCATTGATGTTTTTCGGGTCTTCGTCCAGCGCTTTTCTGACAATACGCCGTGCGCCATCGAAGTTTTCCGCTTTCAATAACGCACGCGCCGTATTGAGAGACGCGCTGCTCATTTTGCGTATTTTTTCAGGAACGCAGCGAGGTCGTCATACATACCGCTTTCATTGGCATATTCTGCAAAGCTGCGGGCTTGGCCGAGCCACTCGCCGACAGAAGATTTTATTTCCTTGAAGGCTTCAGCGAATTGCTCGTTTGACAGAGGTGACAGGGTATCGACCGAGTCGCTGTCCTCGATGGCAATGTCGATGGCCGTATCCACCAAAGCGGACAGGTCAGCGCCGGAAAAGCCGCTGCTTTTGTCGATGATTTTATCGATGTTCAAATCGGGAGACGTGGGGCGATCATCGAGTAGGGTTTTGAGAATGAACTTCCGCGCCACTTTATCAGGTGGCGGTACGAAGATTGCGCGATCAAATCGACCGGGGCGGCGGAATGCCGAGTCTAGTGACCACGGTACGTTCGTTGCGC
This sequence comes from uncultured Neomegalonema sp., assembly GCA_937995735.1. GTDB lineage: Bacteria > Pseudomonadota > Alphaproteobacteria > Rhodobacterales > Rhodobacteraceae > JAHDDY01. The sequence goes on from CALKIZ010000042.1 coordinate 26,611, forward strand.
CGAGGAACAGCATCCCCTCGTTGTTTTCGCTAAAGCCGTCCATCTCGGTCAACAGGGCAGAGACGGTGGTGTTGATTTTGGCTGCGCCGTCAAACTGCCTGCGCTGTGCGAGGGCTTCTACCTCGTCAAAGAACAGCACAACGGGCCGCGAGGCGCGGGCGTCTGCAAAGATTTGGGCGATGCGCTTTTCGGCATTACCGATATATTGATCGAGGACATCCGCTGCGCGCACGTCATAGAAATGCGCATTACATTCTGTCGCCAAAGCCCGTGCCAGCATGGTCTTGCCGCATCCCGGCGGTCCATACATCAACACGCCGCCGCCTGCTTTACGCTTGAACCTGTCGAACAAGGCTTTCTTGTTCTGGAACGGGTTGATGATCTTTCGGCGAACCTGTTTTTTGACTTCTTCCAAGCCGCCAATATCGTTGAAGGTGATGCCGGTTGGTTTTTTGGCCGGCAGAATGGTTTGCTTTTTCGTGAGGCTATAGACGTTTGAGGCAGCCTCGGGTTCTTGAGGCTTCCAGCGCGCGGCTTCTTCTGCTGCTTCTGCGCCGATGAGCAATTCAGCCGCTTTGTCGCGGAGGCTTTCATCAGTGATGGTCTCGGGGTCAATCTGCGCGATGGCATCAACCACGATGCTGCTGTCCGGTACATTCTCTAGTAAAATCAGAGCAGCCCGAAAGCTGCCCTCAGCTTTCGGGTTTTGGATGGTCAGATCGAGAAGCGATTGAATGTCGCTGCTGACTTTTCGATGCATCGGGCACTATCCTATTGTTCAGTACTCAGTCATGCGTGCCTTTGATTGATAATTCAACGCATTCGCGCGCGGTAAACCGCCACATTCTCTAAAACGCGCTGCACGTAGTTTCGCGTTTCATGGAACGGAATGCGCTCGATCCAATCAACCATGTTGATTTCGCCCCGTCGGGGGTCGCCGTTGCGTCTTACCCATTCATCAATGCGGCTCGGACCTGCATTATAAGAGGCGATGGCGAGGGGATAAGACCCGTCAAATCGTTCCAGCATTTTTGACAAATAACACTGACCTATAATCGCATTATACGACCGATCAGACCCGAGCCGCGCGCGGGAATAGCGCATTCCGGTATCGCCAACGGTGCGTTTGGCGGTGGCGGGCATCACTTGCATGACGCCTTGTGCACCTGCGGAACTGCCCGCTCTCGGGTCAAAGCCGCTTTCCTGTCGGGCGATGGATAATGTCAAAGCGCGTTCCGGCGGGGCAATTCCCTGACAGCCCTGGACGGGAAGGCGAACGAGCGGATGCGAGATTTCGGGGACGAAAATCCCTTTCTCGCGGACTTTCCGGCTGAGACCGATTGAAATACGAAAAGCGCCTTGTTTTTCGGCGATCAATCCGAGGGCTTTGACTTCATTGGCGTTTTGGCAGGTTTTAGCCGCATCATAAAAGAACGTCCGTGCCGGCACGATGGCCCCGCCTAAGGCGAGCGCTGCGCCAACCGCGACGCGGCGATCTTGGGTACAGGCCCCGGGGGATTGCTGGATTTGCCCCGGAATTTTTAGGGTGGCTTGCCCGGTCAGGCGCTCGGACGCGAGTTGACCGTAAAACGCGCTTTGATAACGCGCGCCTTCTTCGCGCCATTGAGAGGCGAGGGCGGGGTTGCCAATTGCTGATGCGGCTTCGCCTGCCCAAAATGCGGCGCGGGCTTTGCTGACCGGAGTTTTAACGCCGCCATGCAGTTGGGTAAAGTGCGACAGCGCCATTTTTGGATCGTTTAGTTTTCTGAGCGCGATCCAACCCGCGATCCATTCCATATCGGCAAAATATTTGCCTTCGGTGAGGCCATGACCAGCGGCGAGGGCATAAGCGCGCTTATCGCGCTTTGCGTCGAGGGATTCGCGGACAAATAACGCGCGTTCGTCGCCCCATTTTTCAGCTCTCCCGAGTCTGCGTTGGCGGGACATCTCAAGCATCATGTCTTCAGCGCCGCGACGGAGGCCACGTTTCTTGCGCCATACCATGCGGGCGTAAGCAAGCCCCGGATCATTTTGTAGCGAGCGCGGAACTGCCCGTACTAGCCGGTCAACGCCGCCATCGTTTTTAAGCAATGCAATGCGGGCATCCGCCAAGGCGCGTGCGGGGCCGGATGCCCGGCGCATTTGCCGTCTTGCAGGGGTCAGGCGGGTGCGCCAAATCAGATTATCAAGCCGTTGATCATGCAAGCGATTGAGAACATGACCGAATCTCGACAGCAAGCGGCCTTCATATTCCGCTGTTAGGTCCATGTTCAGCCAAGCATCAATCGCGACTTGATCCGCGCGCTGGCGTTGGCCGGTCGCTTGAAGCGCTTCGGCATAAAGCGCAGCGCCTTTCCCGGAATGCGGGGCATGGCGGTCGAAGAAATTAACGAGTTTTTGTGGCGGGAACACCCCCGGTAGAAGGGCAGCTTCGCCCTGAGCTTGAATGCGTCTTTCATCCGGCCAATCGGGATGGGCTTCGACCCAAACCGCCATGCGCTCAAAGTTATCAATGCCGGGTTGCCGCAAGCGCAGCCATTCATACGCCTCAAGCGCAACAGGATCGCGTAGTGATTTTGCGGCATTAAGAGCTGCAGTCCATTCCCTGGCCTTTGCCTTGGACACAACGCGCTTCATGGCTTCGGCCCTTGGGCTGTCTTGCGTTGAAGCCATTCCAGTCTGTGCGCCAAGAGTAACGCATAGCCCTAATACTATCGCGGAAAAGCGATTTCGGTATATCGGTCGGATCATGTTTCTGCCTGCTCGTTCCACGTTTCGTGGTTTGTTAGGCTTACAGTATCAAATATTGACGATGCGTGAAAGTATCGACTTTATCAACCACGACTGGCGGTTTCTTTTGCCGCGTTGTTCCCTTACGGTCCCGCTTCCAGAAACATAACGAAAGATTCGACCGATGTCCTCTTCTCTTCCATTGTCCGAGCGTTTCCGTGGGTCCATGCCTGCTTTGGTTACGCCGTTTAAGAACGGCATGGTGGATGAGGATACGCTCAAACAGTTGATTAACTGGCAGATCGACGAGGGGAGTAACGGCATTGTTCCCGTAGGGACAACCGGAGAGTCGCCCACGCTGACCCATGAAGAACATGAGCGCGTCATTGAATTGACGGTTCAAACGGTTGCCGGACGTGTGCCTGTGATGGCCGGTGCAGGCTCCAACAACACCGCAGAAGCCATCCGGTTTATGAAACACGCGGCGGATGTCGGCGCGGATGCAGCGCTTGTTGTGACGCCTTATTATAACAAGCCGACGCAGCGGATGCTGTATGAGCATTATAAAGCGCTGCATGATGCGGCTGATCTGCCGATCTTTATCTACAATATCCCCGGACGCTCCGTTGTTGATATGAGCACGGAAACGATGGTTGAGCTGTTTAAGCTGCCCCGGATTGTTGGCATCAAGGATGCGGGCGGTGATGTTGGCAAGGTCGCGGTGCAGCGCATGGCGATGGGACCGGAGTTTATCCAATTTTCTGCCGAAGACCCGACGGCGGTCGGGTTTAATGCGATGGGCGGGATCGGCTGTGTTTCTGTCACGGCTAATGTTGCGCCTGCGGCTTGTGCGAAACTTCAGGCGGCGTGCTTGCGCGGCGATTACGCCGAGGCATTGCAATGGCAGGATCGCTTGTTGCCGCTTCATCAGGCGGTTTTCATTGAATCCAGCCCTGCACCGACGAAATATGCTCTCTCACTACTCGGAAAATGTGCCGAAGATGTCCGGATGCCGATCTGCCCGGTGACAGAAGAGTCCAAGCTCGTAATCAGAGATGCAATGGTCCATGCCGGTATATTGAATTAAGCGGCATATTGATTGGAAGGAGGCCCCGTATTTTATACGGGGCAAATAACAGTGGCCCCGAAATCCAAGGCAAAACCCGGCGATAATGGCAAGCTGATTGCGGAAAACCGCAAGGCGCGGCACAATTATGCGATTGAGGAAAAGATTGAAGCCGGGTTGGTTCTGACCGGAACCGAGGTGAAATCCCTTCGTTCGGGGCAGGCAAATATTGCCGAAAGCTATGCTTCGCCGGAGAAAGGCGAGATTTGGCTGATCAACGCGGCGATCCCGCCTTATCCGCAGGCTCATGAAAAGCTCAATCACGCGGAGCGGCGTCCGCGCAAATTGCTGTTAAAAAAACGCGAGATGGAAAAGCTGAAACAAGCGCGAGAACGGCAAGGTATGACAATCGTCCCGCTGCGCTTGTTCTTTAATGACCGGGGCATCGCCAAATTACAGATCGGCGTCGCCAAAGGTAAAAACGTCGCTGATAAGCGGCAGGATTCCAAAAAGCGCGATTGGCAACGGGATAAAGCGAGATTGCTGCGCGATAAGGGCTGAATTCGATCCCTACCCTTCGCAATCGTTGACTTTTTGGCGTGCGCCTGTCATGCGCGGCGTTTTCTACACCCCTGTCCGAGAGAGACTCCATGGGCTTCAAGACCGGCATTGTCGGCCTGCCAAATGTTGGCAAGTCAACGCTTTTCAACGCATTGACCCGCACGGCGGCAGCGCAAGCGGCGAATTTTCCGTTTTGTACGATTGAACCGAATGTTGGCGAGGTCTCGGTCCCGGACCCGCGCCTTGATACGATTGCGGAAATCGCCGGATCAGCAAAGATTATCCCAGCGCGTATGACATTTGTGGATATTGCCGGATTGGTCAAAGGCGCTTCCAAAGGCGAGGGTTTGGGCAATCAGTTCCTTGCCAATATTCGCGAGGTTGATGCCATCGCGCATGTGCTGCGCTGTTTTGATGATGGCGATGTCACTCATGTCGAAGGGCGGGTTGATCCCATTGCGGATGCGGAGATTATCGAGACGGAATTGATGCTTGCGGATCTCGAAAGCATTGAAAAACGCTTGGTCAACACCACCAAACGGATTCGGGGCGGTGATAAAGAGGCTGCGCAACAGGCGGCTTTGATGGAAAAAGTCAAAGTTCTGCTCGAAGACGGACGCCCCGCGCGTGAGATGGAAGTCGATGATGAGGATGCCCGTGCGTGGCGGATGCTTCAGCTTATTACGGCTAAGCCTGTTCTCTTTGTTTGTAATGTCGATGAAGATGCCGCAGCGGAAGGAAATGAGCATTCTGCCCGTGTTGCAGAAATGGCAGCGGCACAGGGTGCTTCGAGCGTTGTGATTTCGGCAGCGATTGAGGCGGAAATCTCTCAGCTTGGCGATGAAGACCGCATGGCGTTTCTGGAAGAAATGAATCTGGAAGAACCCGGATTGGATCGGTTGATCCGTAGCGGGTATCAAATGCTTGATTTGATAACATATTTTACCTGCGGCCCTAAAGAAGCGCGGGCTTGGACGATCCCGGCGGGCTTTCGCGCACCGCAAGCGGCAGGGGCAATTCATACTGATTTTGAAAAAGGTTTCATTCGTTCGGAAACGATCGCTCATGCGGATTATGTTGAGCTGGGCGGCGAACAACCCGCGAAAGATGCGGGGAAAATGCGCCTAGAGGGGAAAGACTACACCGTCGTTGATGGTGATATTATGCATTTCCGCTTTGCGAATTGATATGCGGCTGCGCCCGAAGGCGCAGCCGCATTTTAAAGTCTTAATCGACTAAAGTTTTTACAAGATCGACCAGCTTTCTGCGGGTTTCGATATTATCAATTTTGCTAAACGCGGTGTTAAGTTGCAGGCCTTCTGCGCTGCTGACAAAGCCCATGACATATTCTGTCTGATCAGGCTCTTTCATTCCTTCCGATGCACCGGGTAAATTCTCCGTTGCAGCGATTGGCATATCTTCGAAGAAGAATTGAACCGGCACATCAAGGATGCTTGCGATTGTAAACAATCTGCTTGCACCGATGCGGTTCGCACCTTTTTCGTATTTTTGAACTTGCTGGAAAGTTAAATTCAGTTTTTCGCCAAGTCGTTCTTGAGACATGCCGATCATCATGCGTCTAAGACGCACTCTGCTTCCAACATGAATATCGATTGGGTTTGGGGATTTAGTCACGTTTCCTCCGAGGGGGTGAGGGGGTTGAATTTCAACCACTAGCTGGGGTGTAAACAAGATACATTTCTAGTACGCAAAAATTGAATGGTCAAAAAGAAAATCTCAAAGTTGTGATGTAATTATTGCTAAAATTATATTACTCTTATCACGGATGCAACCTTATATATATTTTAGAAAATATTTATTTATTTACCGAACAGTAAATCTTACTTAGAAATTTGTATGATAATTTTTATCAAAGATATCAATGTTAGAAATAATGTACTGTAGAAAACCAAAGATGAATAATTACGGGAATTAAAACGTATATAAAACGTTATGTTGTAAAAGCTGATACAGGCGACCTTGGCTTTAACAAGTATAAGGTATAAAATTAATTTTTTGGTTCAAATGCACGCTACATTACAGCGTAGGATAAAGGCTCTAAAATTCCGAACATTGTAAATAAATTACTGATCTTGTCCCGGATTTCACACTAAGGGTAGGATAAAAGTAGATGCAAACGCTCAAAAGCCATTGGTAACAGTATTGAGCAGACACTCCGGACAGATAGATTTTTCATCAGTAAATGCGTCGCAAAACAGGTCGAATCTTTCCTTTCATTAATGAAACCGCATGACATGGTGGCCCCTGCCATACACAGAGGAAGAGACCATGCCACATTTTTCCGACGCGGAATTTCAAAGCCGGATCGACCGCACCCGCAAGTCGATGAAGCAAACGGGCCTTGATGCGATGCTTTTGTTTGCGCCGGAAAGCCAATACTGGCTGACAGGGTATGACACGTTCGGCTTTTGCTTTTTCCAATGCCTGATTTTGCCGATGAAAGGCGAGCCGGTTCTTTTGACGCGCTCGGCTGATCTGCGCCAAGCGGAGTTCACATCAATACTGAACGAAATCCATGTTTGGAAAGACCGGAAAGATGCAAACGGGGCGGATGACCTGCGTAATCTTCTTGAAGATATGGGTCTTTTTGCCGGTAAACGCCTTGGCGTGGAATTGGATACTCAAGGGCTGACCGCAAAAAACTGGCGCATGGTGAAAGGCGCGTTGGTCAAAGGTCGTAAGCAACGGCCTGAGCTTGTGGATGCGTCTTCGCTTGTGTCTGAATTGCGTTTGGTCAAATCGGATGCGGAAGTAGACTATGCCCGCAAAGCTGCTGAACTCTCGGATCTTGCTTTAGATGCAGCCATTGCGATGACCGGTCCCGGTGTTGATGAAGGCGCTATTCTGGCAGCGATGCAGGGAGAGGTTTTTGCGCGCGGCGGCGATTATGCCGGAAACGAGTTCATTATCGGCTCCGGTGAAGGTGCATTGCTTTGTAGGTATTATTCTGGTCGCAGGATCCTCGAATCACTTGACCAACTCACTTTGGAATGGTCCGGAGCGTGGCGTCGATACCATGCACCGATGATGAATACGCTGATTATTGGTAAACCGCGACCCGAACATTTACGGATGCGAGAGGCGTGTATTGAGGCACTAATCGCCTGTGAAACTGCGCTAAAGCCTGGAAATACGATGGGAACCGTATTCGGCGAACATGCCAGAATTCTCGATAAACATGGTTTACGGCAACACCGTCTTAACGCTTGTGGATATAGCGTCGGCGCACGGTTCACTCCCTCGTGGATGGATTCGCAAATGTTTTTCGAAGGCGCAGAGACGGTAATCGAACCAAATATGACTTTCTTTTTGCATATGATCCTGATGGACAGCGAGACGGGTACGGCACAATGCCTTGGCCGTACTTCGCTTGTAACTCAGGACGGTTCTGAAAGCCTTTCCCGCGCCAGCCTCGACCTCGTCGTGACATAGCCGCTGGTGACCCAATGACCACTCCAAAGCTGACCCAATCTTCCACTGCGCTCGTGCGTGTTCTTGCCTTGCCGATTATGGTGGGCGCGCTTGCCGGATGCGATTATGCAAGTAAGTTGCCTGATGCCCCCGGTAGTCTGGGCAGCTATGACATCTCGCAAAAACCACCGAGTGTGACCGGCCGTGGCGAGGCAACGCGGTTGCCGCCGCCTCCGGCAGATGCATTTTCCCGGCTGAAGGCGCCGGTTGAAGACCGGATCGCGAATGCCGTTCAAGCGCCTGTCAATCAAGCGGTGGCGAATGCCGAGGCTTTCACATCCTCTCCGGAAAATAGTCTTTCCCTGCCGGGTGCGGGGGGCGTAGCTCCTATTGATACACCTCCTCTGCCGATCCCTACAGGTCAAGCTGCACAAGCCGAGCAAGTTGCGTTTGCGCCGTTGGAGTTTGAAAATATAGGCCAGTCCGCTGAGCCGGTTCTACAGCCGGAGCCGATTGCACCTACCGTGGTAGCGAATGATTTCGCGGCTCCGCTCGACGTTGCGGCACAGACATATGCTCCGATCAGTGCGGACGCTCCCGCATATACCACGGCCGAGACGCCTGCTTATCAATCCTACGAATCAGCCCCTCTGGATACCTATTCGGTTGCAGGAACTGTTGCCCAACCGGAGGTGAGTTCTTATGAGCCGGCTCCGATTCAAACGGAAGCTTATTCGATTCCCGCGATTGAGACGTTTGCGCAAGCGCCCGTTGAAACGTATTCAATTTCCGCGCCTCCGCCTGCGCCTATTGAAACTTATAGTGCACCTGCTGCCACGAATTTTTCGCCGCTCACTGTTTTGCGCTCGCGTCTTCCTAATGGTGCTGTTGTCAATGTGCATCCGGTGATTGGCGCGCCGGGTGGCGCTTCGGCGGTGCTGGCCCGCACAGTGGTGTCAACAATCGGTACGCCGGTGGATGAAGAGACGGCGCGTAATGCTGCAGTTTCCTATAACCTGCGTGGCCGTGCCGAGCGTAACACCGAAGACTATGTCTCGGTAGAATGGACTTTGGTTGATGCCGGCAAAAATGTCATAGGTGTCTTCCCGGAACGTCAGGATGGCGGAAACTGGAAAGAGATGAATGACACTGCGCTGCGTGCGCTGGGTCAGCGGGTTGCAGACCGGATTGCACGAAATGGGGCGTTGCGTCAGTCAACCCTCTATACTGCAGCGAACACCGTGTATGATGCGACCCAAAGCATCCAGTATGAAACGGTTCAGGCACAACCGAATTCAACCTTTGTTTTGACCAAAGGTGCAACCTTGGCGGAAGCGCCGCTCCCCCGGATTTCGCCGCGTACTGCAACGACTTATAGCGCGCCCATCGAAATTGCTACTCGTCCGGTACAAGCGATTTCGCAACCGATTTCGCAACCGATTTCCACGCAATCTGTAACACAAGCGCCAATACGGGCGGCCGTGCCATCCCCTGCGCCGGTTCGCGTAACACCGCTTGCGCCGCAAGTGGTGACGCAAGCGCCGCGCCCGGTAGCGCCGCCTCCGGCCTTTGATACGTTGCGTCCGCAAAATGCACAGCAACCAGTTTCAGCGCCTGCCGTTGTCGCTTCGGGTCCGCGTCCACTCGTATTTCGCGGCGTACAAGGCGCACCGGGTGATGGAGATCAGGCACTGGGCCGTGAAGTCGGTAAGCTGCTCGCTCAATCCGGAGCACGTGTGACAACAACGCCGGAGCCGGGCGCTTTGTTCCTGACTGCGCGCGTGTCGAAAACACCGGGCGCAAACTCTGACCGCATTGCAATTGTCTGGGAAGTGCAGGACGCTAATGGTGCAAATGTTGGTCAAGTGACACAGGAAAATGAAGTTCCGCGCGGCCTGCTCGATAATGCATGGGGCGAGGATGCCTATTATGCCGCCGAAGGTGCGCGTGACGGTATTATGGAGCTGCTGCAAGGTGTGGGCGCTTTGGAATCGTAATCGGGTTCGGAACGCGCTAAACTCTACAATCAGAATATGTCTTCAGAAAGCCCTGTCATTGTGCAGGGCTTTTTCTTTATTACTTTTTACTTTAAAGGCATTGATGCCACGCGCATCGCCAATTTTTAAGTTGTGGAAAATATTCTATTGTCGTTTTTGATATTCACGATACCCGAAGAGCAAGATTAAGGCCCCAATCGCTGCGCCAATCAGTCCAATCATAATTTGGAAAAGCAGCTTCACGACGATTCCCCCTAACAAGCCACCTACTGCGCCCAATATGCCGCCAAGCACCGGGTCGGCTTGAAGACGCGGTGCTGCAAAATACCCGAGCGCTGCACCAATGACGATGAAGAGGAGATAGATCATGCTGTCATGTCCTTTTTCATTTGCCGCACCTATATAGGCGAACGTCTCCGGTTATTCGAGGGTCATGCCGGCATTTAACGGGAAGCCGCGCACAAAATCTGCGAAATCCATTGCGGGTTTGCCTGCGCGCTGCACACGTTGAAGACGGAGCGCGCCGCTGCCGCAGGCGATTAATCCGTTGTCGTCCAGCACTGTTCCCGGTGTGCCGCTCGCGCCCTCGACAGTGGCGAGTAAAATCTTGATGCGGTCTTTATCTGCTTCATACCATGCGCCGGGAAAAGGCGAGAGGCCCATAATATGAGCGCGCAAATCATCCGCAGAGCGCGACCAGTCAATGCGTGCTTCTGCCTTGTCGATTTTATTGGCGTAAGTGATGCCGTCTTCAGATTGGGGCGTTGCCGTCAATGTGTCGATTGATGCGAGTGCCTGAACCAGCAATCTCGCGCCGTCTTTGGCCAAACGGTCGTGGAGGTCCGCAGCGGTTTCGGTTGGATCAATTTTTGTGTCTTCGCGCAAAAGAACAGGGCCGGTATCCAAGCCTGCTTCCATCTGCATGATGCAAATTGCGGTTTGCGTGTCGCCCGCCATAACAGCGCGTTGAATGGGTGCTGCACCGCGCCAGCGCGGAAGGTCGGATGGGTGGATGTTGAGGCAACCATATTTCGGGGCGCCGAGAATAGGCTGCGGCAAGATCAATCCATAAGCGGCAACGATTGCAGCATCGGGATTGAGAGCGGCGAAGGCTTCTTGCTCTGAACCATCACGAAGCGATTTAGGTGTGCGAACCTCAAGACCGAGTTCATCGGCACGCGCGTGAACGGCGGTGGGCCGGTCTTTTTTTCCGCGTCCAGCGGGGCGTGGCGGCTGTGCATAGACGGCGGCAATCTCGTGTCCCGCTTCAACCAAAGCGTCGAGTGTGGGAACAGCAAAATCAGGGCTGCCCATGAAAGCCAAGCGCAAAGATTTAGTCACGTAGCGCGCACTCCGCTTCAACGAGGTATTTGAAACTGGTTAGTTGCTCTGCTCCGATAGGGCCGCGCGCGTGCATTTTTCCGGTGGCGATTCCGATCTCTGCACCCATGCCAAATTCACCGCCATCGGCAAATTGTGTCGAGGCATTGCGCATGAGAATCGCACTATCCAATCGGGTGAAGAACCGATCCGCTATCGCGTCATCTTCGGTCACGATGCTCTCGGTGTGGCTGGAACTGAATTGGCGGATATGGTTGATAGCGCCATCAATGCCATCCACGGTTTTTGCGGCGATGATGGTATCGAGAAACTCGAAACCGTAGTCATCGTCAGAGGCCGGCTCCACACGCGCGTCGACAGCTTGTACCGAGGCATCACCGCGTACAGCACATCCGCCGTCGAGAAGTGTCTTAACCACAGGCGAAATGTTCTCCGGTTTTGCTTTGTCGAACAGCAGACATTCGGCAGCCCCGCAAATTCCAGTACGGCGCAGCTTGGCATTTTCGGCAATGGCGACGGCTTTTTTAATATCGGCAGCGCCGTCAATATAAAGATGCACAATGCCATCAAGATGAGCAAAGACGGGAACGCGGGCGTCCGTTTGTACGCGCTCGACAAGGCCGCGTCCGCCGCGCGGAATAATGACATCTACACAGCCGTTCAGACCTGACAGCATCGCGCCCACTGCGGCTCGGTCCCTCGTGGGTACAAGTTGTATCGCTGTTTCGGGAAGGTCAGCCGCGTGCAAGCCTTTCACCAAACAAGCGTGAATGGCACGGGCGGAATGGAAGCTTTCAGACCCGCCGCGCAAAATTGTTGCATTGCCTGCTTTCAGGCATAGCGCTCCGGCATCAGCGGTGACGTTCGGGCGGCTTTCATAAATAACGCCGATAACGCCAAGCGGTGTTCGAACGCGCTTGATATGAAGGCCGTTTGGACGGTCCCATTCCGATGTTACCTCGCCCACAGGATCGGGTAGATCAGCAATACCCTTTAGTGCGGAGACGATACCTTCGATCCGATCATCGGTTAAGACAAGCCGGTCAATCATTGCTGCGCTGAGGCCTTTTTCAGTTGCATAGGCAACATCCAGAGCATTGGCGTCGATAATCGCTTCGCGGTCGTTGCGGATTGCCTCTGCCGCTGCAATTAATGCAGCGTGTTTGCGTTCAGCGTTGGCGCTGGCGAGTTCGGTGGCGGCATCTTTTGCAGCGTCGCCAATCTGTTGCATGACGGCGGCAAAATCCAAGTCGGTATGCGTGTTCATAATTGGATTCCTAACGCGACCAGAGGACGCCAAGGTTAAACGGTGCGGCCTCGAAAGGTGGGACATCGCATGTATTGTCTTCACTGCGTACATGGGTGAGCAGCCAGCTATCGCCGGATAGCTCATAGGCTTCGAGGGTCTTTGCATCCGGGTCGATATGCCAGAGATATGTAACCTTTGCATCCGCATAGATTTGACGTTTCTCGACGCGATCATGGCGCATTGTTGAGGGCGAGAGCACTTCGCAAATCCAGTCGGGTGCGAGAGTAAAGTATGGGACTTCAGGCATAACAGGCATTCTCTCCCGCCGCCAGCCAGTGAGATCCGGAACGACGATGTTTCCGTCAATGTGCACTTCAGGTTTATTTAAAATAGCCCATCCTCTCGGCCCTTCATCGTCATAATCAAACGGCCCGCCGATCTTTGATCCAAGTACCGATCTAGCGCGCGTATATTGGAAAGCCGGATGGGGATGTATGTTTAACTTGCCATATATGATCTCGGCCACCATGTTTTCAGGAGCATCCAAGACATCCTGATAGGTCGCGGGCGGGTTCTGGATTTTGACAGCAATATTCATCGTACCACTCCTCCGCTAATCCCATAGCACAAGATCGTCGCGGTGGGCTATTGCTGGGCGGGGGGGGTATCCGAGAATTTCTTCGATTTGATCCGTGCGGCGTCCGGCAATCGCGCGGGCTTCTTCGGCGGTATAGGCGCATAAGGCTGCGCCGAGAGTGGTTCCTTCTAACGTGGTGATCGTTACGGCTTCACCGCGTTCAAAGCCGCCAATGACGGTCCGCACACCCGCTGGCAGCAGTGAGCGACCCGTCGCTAGGGCATCCGCAGCCCCTTGGTCAACGACGAGTGTCCCCGCCGGTTTAAGACCCGCAATCCATTGCTTGCGGGCATTGGGGGGATCGTTCGGCGGGATGAACCATGTGCAGGGACCGCCTTCTGCCAAAGCACGCAGCGGGTTAAGCGCTTCTCCCTTTGCGATGGCCATGGCACAGCCGCCCTGCATGGCGGTTTTGGCGGCGAGGATTTTTGTGGTCATGCCACCTTTGCTGAGTGCGGAGGCTGCGCCGCCCGCCATGGCTTCGATTTCCGGGGTGATGGCGTCTACACGGTCGAGGCGTTTGGCGCTTGGGTCGAGCATCGGGTTGGCCGTGTAAAGCCCGTCAACATCCGAGAGCAAAACCAACCGGTCAGCGCTGGCCATCAAAGCGACGCGGGCAGCGAGGCGGTCATTATCACCGTAGCGGATTTCATCGGTGGCAACGGTGTCATTCTCGTTGACGATGGGCAATGCGCCAAGGTCCAGCAAGGTCGCCATTGTCGCGCGCCCGTTCAGATAACGGCGGCGGTGCTTGGTATCGTCGAGGGTAAGCAGGATTTGCGCAGCGGTGATATTATGGGGCGCGAAAGCTTCTGCATAGGCACGGGCGAGAGCAATTTGACCGGCGGCGGCGGCGGCTTGGGCTTGCTCAAGGGCGAGCGCTGTGCGGGGCAGTCCGAGGACTCCGCGACCAAGCGCTATCGCACCAGATGATACGAGAACAACCCGCTTTCCCTGTTGACGAAGGTCGGCAACGTCTTCTGCGAGGGCGTTAAGCCATTCGGACCGTAGACCGCCCGTACCGGGATCTACCAAAAGAGCTGAACCGATTTTGACAACAATCGTGCGGGCGTCTGGGATCATTTTACCGTATCAATGTGATACCGTTTCCGGTCTTCGCTCGACTTATTGGATGATTGGGTTTGCTTTTGGGGCCGGGCAACGGGAGAGCCACCGCGCGAGGCCGTCGCAACAAGCGGTGCGGTAGCCGGAGCTGTGCCTGAGCCGGATGATCCTGTGGCCGGTGCGGACAGGATCAACTCGTCCTCGAATAATGAAGCGGGGTCTTTGGCTTCAGGTGCAGACGCGGATGAAGCAGGGCTTACGGTTTCCATATTGCAGTATCCTTTTTTTCGTTACGCAATGATCTCATCCGGTTAAATCAGGCAAGTCATGACAATGACCAATTGCTTTACTGGCGCTATAGTATTGCAATCACGCATAGATTCCAGTTTGTGTGTTTTATTATCGTCGCTTTTTCTGTCACCGCGTCAAGTCTGTAATTGTACAGTGTGGGGTGGGTATCACACAAAGGTGCTTTAAGGTGTCCACTTCTTGTTCTCGTCTTCGCTGGCTTCATTCAGTTTGACGACTTCAGCACGGACAGCGCGGAGGACGTCTTGAACGCCTTTGCCGGTTGCGCCGGAGAGCTCCATAACCGGAAAGCCGCTGGCGTGTTCAAGAGCGGCGCGTTTTTCTTTGATTTCTTCATCTGTGAGCGCATCGACTTTATTGAGGCCGACGATCACGGGTTTTTCTTCCAGCCCGTTCGCATAGGCATCCAGTTCTCCGCGAATAACCAGGTAATCCGAGGCAACGTCCTCTGACGTACCATCGACCAGATGCAGGTTCACGGCACAGCGCTCGATATGACCTAAAAAGCGATCCCCGAGTCCTGCGCCATCGGATGCGCCCTCGATCAGGCCGGGGATATCCGCCATCACCAGCTCAGCACCATCGACCGCTATCACGCCGAGGCCGGGGTGCAGGGTGGTAAAGGGATAGTCTGCGATCTTGGGCCTTGCGTTTGAGGTCGCTGCGAGAAAGGTGGACTTACCCGCATTGGGCAGGCCGACCAAGCCGCTATCGGCAATGAGCTTCAGACGCAAAATAAGTGTGCGCTCGATCCCAGGTGCGCCAGGATTGGCATTGCGGGGCGCGCGATTGGTCGAGGTCTTAAAGCGGGCATTGCCCCAGCCGCCATTGCCGCCCTCGGCGATGAGCACTTTTTGGCCGAGGCGCTTGAGGTCGCAGATCAGCTCTTCGGTTTCCATGTCATAGATTTCAGTACCGACCGGAACCCGGATGATCTTGTCTTCTCCGCCCGCTCCTGTGCGGTCTTTGCCCATGCCGTTGATGCCGCGCTGGGCTTTGTGGTGCTGTTGATATCGAAAGTCGATGAGGGTGTTGAGGCCATCCACTGCCTCGGCCCAGACATCGCCGCCCTTGCCACCATCGCCGCCATTCGGTCCGCCAAATTCAACAAAGGCTTCCCGCCGAAACGAGACGCAGCCATTCCCACCGTGACCGGACTGAATATAGATTTTTGCTTGGTCTAAAAATTTCATAGCGGTGCTTTCTCACGCCGTGCGTTAAAGCGCAATCGCAGTCATTGCCCGAGTTCCTGTCGGACCATGTGCAGGAATTGCCCCCGGCCATAGTGGAAGAGAGCTTCGATGACGGCTTCGGCGTCGCGGCCTGAAAATGTTTTGCTGCGGAGAGCGATTTCGGGTTGCGCGGGTAACAAGCCCCAGAATGATGCGTTGCGGGGAGCGCGGCCTATGACTTCGGCTTCGAATAGATCATCCTGCGATGGTCTGACGCGCAACCGGCCATCATGTTGACTGAGCAGGGTAAAGACGGCACGTCCGCCGGGGCGCTCTGCGTAGAACGTACGGAAGACCTCTAAAGTTTTCGGATGGCTCGCCATGCCGCGCACCAAAAACGAGCCGTCTTCTTTTGTAACGCTGACATAGAGTTTGGTTGGTTTCATCGCAGCATCGCCCATATGATCGTGGCAAGTGTTGCAAGGCCGAGGGTTATCATCAAGCCGCGCTCGATCTTTGTACCCGCGACCACTGAGGCAATGCGATCTCCGGCAGCGCACCACAGCGTGTGAAAGATAAGCTGCATTGTTGCGAATCCGGCAATAATCATAAGGACTTGCGGAGTCCACGGTGCGGCGGCATCGGTGAATTGCGTAAACGCACCGAGGGTCATGGCCCATGCTTTAGGATTGAGCGGGTGGACAATCACGCCGTCTTTGAAGGTGAGGCGGTTTGGAACATCGCGGCTCATCATGCTTGATCCCGCAATGCGCCATGCGAGCCAAATCATATAGGCGGCGCTCGCCAATTTCGCGGCTTCGAAGACCACCGGATAGGCGCGGATGGCGGCGACCAAGCCCGCGCCCATCGCAATGTTGAGCAAAACCTTGCCGGTTGTCAGACCGATAATCAGACCGGCGCACCCGCGCAGCCCAAACCGCGCACCCGCACTGAGCGCGACCATATTGGCCGGTCCGGGTGTGCTGACCATCGCCGCAGCAAAGATCAGGAACGGTATGAGGGTGTCTAGGCTCACGAAGGCTCCGAAAACGAAAAAGGGACCGGCTTTCGCCGATCCCCTTCAAAAGTCACAAAGATGAAGGTGGCGGCTTACTCAGCAGCCTCCGCCGGCAGTTCAACATTGATGAACGTGCGGCCTTTCAGACCTTTGCTGAATTTTACATGGCCTTCGACTTTTGCGAAGATCGTATGATCCTTGCCCATGCCGACGTTTTCACCGGGCCACCATTTCGTGCCGCGCTGACGGCAGATGATGTTGCCGGGAATGACCAGCTCGCCGCCGTATTTTTTCACGCCAAGGCGACGCCCTGCGGAGTCGCGACCGTTGCGGGATGAACCGCCTGCCTTTTTATGTGCCATCGGTTGTTCTCCTTACTCTTCGAGCAGTTTCTTGATTTGAACCATGATTGATGGACGATCAACCGTAACACGGCCTTCCAGCTGTGTTTCAATGTATGCCTCAACATAATCCCAATCCGCCGCACTAAATTCGTTAAACTGGCGGTAGTAATAGATGCCCATGTCGTTCAGTTGCTTTTGCGATGCAACGCCGAGGCCGGGCAGTTTGGTCAGATCATCACCGTCTTCGACGGGCGCATCCAGGAAGTTATTTGGACGGGTGTAATCGTCGATATTTTTCACAGGTGCTGCCGGAGCCTCATCGGCAGGTGCTGCAGCAGGTGCTTCTTTAACTGTGGACGCAGCAGCCGATTCTGCATCCTCGTCAGCTTTTGCTTTTGCAGCGGCGTCGCGCGCTTCTTTTTGCGCAGCGTTGGATTTCGATCCGTCTTCGTCGCCCGGAATTCCCTTAATGCGAACCGCTGTAAGATATTGGCGGTGACCCTTTTTGGTCATCGAGGAGTGCTTACGGCGGCGCTTTTTGAATGCGATGACTTTCTTGTCGCGGAATTGTTCAAGGATTTCTCCAGTGACAACCGCGCCGGAAATCATCGGTGTTCCTACGGTTGCCGAGCCATTCGCGCCGTGCATAAGCACATTGTCGAAAGTCAGCGTATCGCCGGCTTCACCAGCCAGTTTTTCGATTTTGATAACGTCGTTGACAGCAACTTTATATTGCTTGCCGCCAGTCTTGATGACCGCGAACATATTCGCCTCTCAATGTCCCGCGTCCTGTGGCGGCGCTTTTCAGCGCGCTTTCCGGCATGTGCCAGCCTCAAACAGCGTCAAATAATAAAGATGCCGCAGACGGACTGCGGCACAGGAATGCGCTGTATGACGGGAGCGGGCGGGAGAGTCAACACGCGCGGTGTTGTGGTTTTTCTAAAATTGGAGTTTATCGCTCTGAAACAAGAATGAGACTTCCGCTTTATCTTGCTAGCTGGTAATTGGTTGCATGATCAAACACTTCGCTTATGCAGATGAAGCTGGCTGCTTCACGTTTAACAGAAATCGCAACGTTAGTACCTACTTTATAATCGTTACAGTAGTGATGCCGGATTGGCAGGCTCCAACTTTCGGTTTGCAGCAACTACGTCATGATCTGCTTATGAAAGGCGCTCCTGTTAACGATTATTTTCATGCGACAACTGACGCTCAAGTAATCAGAGATGCGGTTTACGAAAACATTGTGCAGTACGAGTACTCCGTTCAGGCGACGATTTGTGAAAAGGCCAAGGCGCAGCCGCAGATAACATCGTCAAAAGCACGATTTTACAAGACACCTTGGTATTATCACTGCAAAATTGGTCTCGCTCCGCTATTTCGCGACGCCGATGAAGTTATCATCACCGCAGCTTCATTGGGTACAAAGAAAGAGAGGCTCACATTTACGAACGCTCTGGGGGATGTGATGAGGCAAAATTTAGGGGGCAAGCGTCACACCGTTGATTTTAGGCCATGCCAAGCGGACCCCTGTTTGCAGATCGCCGATTATTGCGCTTGGGCCATACAGCGAAAATGGGAAAGGGGTGACGAAAGGTCGTATGATCTAATTAAGAATAGGATTACCAGAGAGTTTGATCTGTGGGAACACGGCAAACATCGCTTCTACTGAGTGCAGCCTGCCTCATTGGCGATCTCAGCTATCTAAAAGAGGCCCAGGGGCCAATTCACTGAGCAAAGGCTGCAAGTTGAGTATATCTTGACTGGTACTCAAAGTCAACTATTTTGTTCTTTTTATGTTCTTGTTGATAGAGATTCCATAAGCGTTCAAAAAATGACGTCAAGTTTTTAGGCGTCTTTGACGTCCCGCATCTCCAAGAGATCAGCGAGGGTGGCGGAGCCTTTTGACGCGCCTACGCTCAGATGAGCAGCCATGGAAAAGGCGCGGGCTGCGGTCCAGATATCGTGTTTCTGTAACGTCGCGTTCAAGTGTGAAACGAGAGCATTCAAATCTGTCGAGGCGCATTGATCTAAAAAGGCTTTGGTTTCTTCGAAGCGGACCTCGCTGAGTGTCCACTCAAGCTGTGCGGTATCATCGAGCATTGCAAAAGCGCTTTTAAGCGCCAAAAGCGTCCGTGTTCGTGCGCCCCGTGGCAGGGTCGGTTTGCCCAGTAAAGTCAAAACGGTATCAAAAAGATCGAGCCGGGAGGACAACATTTGGCGCGTGACTATGGCCCCGTTATGGGGGCTTTCAACGACAATCGGGTCATTGTTAAAGACGGATATGACGCGGGGATCGTCCGGCGCATTACGATGCAGGTCACTCAAAACGCTTGCGCGCCGTGCCGCCGCTTGTATCGGATCGTCGGATACTTTTTCTCCTAACAATTCATCCGTGAGGGGATCATTCGCCTCGGCAGGTGAACTGTTTGTGCGACTCTGGCCAGCCATGTGATCGCCGGCCAGCCTTGTAAAGATCTCATCACCATCCGAAATGGGATTGGCTCTTGAGGTATCAACTTTAGATTGTAATATATTTTTTCTGTAATGTGTTATGCGTGTGGTCGGGCCGCCGGGGTCTTTTTCAGTCATAATCGTTACCCATGTACGGGTCGGATCAGGTTCCCTTGATCATTCTTTTGAGAGCCGCGAAGGGGCCGTCGTCGGAATCAGCAGGGGTTTCAGCGGGATTCACGGGTTTTGCATCGTTTTTTAAGGGTTTTGCCTGTGCGATTGCGGATTTTGCCACAGTTTTTGATCGCTTTTCCCCCTTGTTCGGGGTGTTGAGCACTTGGCCGACCGCCGTCTGGAATCGCTGATCTTCACCTTTCACCAACCATGTTACTTCTTTCGCAACGGTTGCAAGCAGCGGGCCAAGCCAGTCATTGTCAGACTTCGCAAAGTCATGGAGAACATAACCGGAAACCTTTGATTTATCTCCCGGATGTCCAATGCCTAACCGCACGCGCCGGTAGGATTCCCCGATATGCGCGTGGATCGAGCGCAACCCGTTATGCCCCGCATGGCCGCCCCCAAGTTTTGTTCTGAGCTTGCCTGGGGCGAGGTCCAACTCATCATGAAAGACGATGATTTCCGCCGGGTCCAGCTTATAAAATTGAGCCACAGCAGCGACCGCTCTGCCGGATTCATTCATATATGTTTGGGGTTTAAGGACGATGACTTTTTCCGTGCCAATCGTACCCTCACGCATCAAACTTTGGTGTTTGGACTTCTCCGGACCAAGCGAAAACGCATCCGCAATCTCATCAACCGCCATGAATCCGATATTATGACGGGTGCGGATATACTTGTCACCGGGATTGCCGAGGCCGACCAGAAGAATCATCGCTATTGCTCCATACAACAACGCCCGCTCTGGCGAGAGCGGGCGAATGATTACACGTAATATGCGATTAGATCACAAGTTCCGTTAAGACTCTTCGCCGCCACCTGCCGCGTCATCTTTTTGTCCGGTAACCTCGGTTTCAGGCGCTTCTTCGCCTTCAGCGGCATCATCTTCGCTCGCACCGCGCGGTTCAATGATCGTCGCAATTGTAAAGTCCCGATCCGTAATCGTCGGTGAAGCGCCCTCTGGTAGAGCCGCGTCACTGATGTTGATTGTCGCACCCAAATCAAACGCTGCAAGGTCGATAACAATCGTCTCGGGAATACTGCCCGGATCCACCGACAACTCTACCGCATGGCGTACAACATTCAACGTACCGCCCGCTTTCAAGCCAGGACAGGTCTCTTCGTTCAGGAACTCCACCGGAATTTCGAGAACAATCTTGGCACCTTTCGTCAAGCGCATGAAGTCTACGTGAATCGGTAGGCCATTCAGCTTATTTTTCTGAATGTCTTTGGGAATGACGCGATGAGATTCACCGCTGACTTCCATGTCAAAAATTGTTTGATAAAACCCGCCTTTATTCAGCGTTTTCAGCAACTCATTGCCTTTAAGCTGAATGGTTACAGGGTCTTTCTTGTCGCCGTAAATCACGCCGGGTACCATACCGGCGCGACGTGCAGCCCGGGCGGCCCCCTTGCCAACTCCCGGACGCGCTTCGACGGACATTTTCACAATGTCGCTCATCGCTTATTTCTCCAAAATCCGATTTAAAATCTTACGCTCCCTCCAAGGGTGTGAGCGCATGAGAAGCGCGTCTATAAGGACTATAGGTACAAAAGTGAAGGATTATCATGCCCGAGTTGCCAGAGGTTGAGACGGTTCGGCGAGGATTAATTCCGGTAATGGAGGGCCGACGGATTGTGAAGGCTATTCAGAATCGCCCTGATTTACGTTGGCCGCTACCAGAAAACTTTGCCGAACGCCTAACAGGAACAACGATTGAGCGAATCGGCAGGCGCGGAAAATATCTGCTCTTAGACCTCGATAGCGGGGAAACTTTGATCGTTCATCTAGGGATGTCGGGACGTTTCTTGATTTATACTGATGGTATTATCCGTAAGGGTGCTGACTTCCATCAATCTGTCGGAAGCCAATCTAGTAAACATGATCATATAATTTTGGAGATCGAGGACGGAAATCGTGCAGTTTTCAATGATGCTAGGCGCTTTGGTGCGATGGATCTCTGGCAGACAGCGTTGATCGGGGACCACAAGTTTTTGTCCGGTATGGGACCGGAGCCTTTGTCCAATCATTTCAATAGCGAGTATCTCACTAAAACGTTCGCAAACCGCAAAGTTCCTTTAAAAGCGGCATTGTTGGATCAGAGACGTGTTGCTGGTCTGGGCAATATTTATGTTTGTGAAGCACTCTTTGATGCCGGGCTTTCGCCAACTCGCAGCGCTGGAAGCTTAAGTAGTAGAGATTGCAGCCGACTTGTGGACGTTATCCGTGACGTCTTGCGAAGAGCCATTGATGCGGGCGGATCAAGCTTACGCGATTTTCATGGTGCGAGCGGCGAACTCGGATATTTCCAACATACCTTTAAAGTCTATGATCAGGAAGGTAAAAAATGTTCAAAATCAAAATGTTCTGGTACGATTGATCGCATTGTTCAAAGTGGTCGTTCGACCTACTTTTGCGCAATATGTCAGAGATGAACTTTTAAATCATTTACGAGATGCCGTTGCGCGCCGGGACTCAATCAGTTACCCGTCTCGCTCTACCGTGATATAGATCAACGGAGCTGATATATGGCTTTCGAAACAATTGTCCTGGAAAATCAAGGGCATGTAGGCCTGATTACACTTGATCGACCCGAGTCTCTAAATGCTTTGAATGCGACTCTTTTGGGTGAAATGGCAACGGCACTTGCTAAATTCGAGGCTGACGAAACAATTGGTGCGATTGTTATCACTGGTAGCGACAAGGCTTTCGCTGCAGGTGCTGATATAAAAGAAATGGCAGAGCTGACGTACCCCGGCACCCTATTGGACGACTTCATCGGGGGACCTTGGGAGGCGATTTCCAAGTGCCGTAAACCTGTGATTGCCGCTGTTGCCGGATATGCGTTGGGCGGCGGATGTGAGATTGCCTTAGCATGCGATATTATCATTGCGGCAGATACTGCACGTTTTGGTCTACCCGAAATTACTTTAGGTGTTATTCCCGGTGCGGGGGGTACACAGCGATTAACCCGCGCCGTTGGCAAAGCCAAAGCCATGGAAATGATTCTCTCTGGACGCTTTATGACGGCAGAAGAAGCAGAGCGGGCTTGCCTCGTGAGCCGTGTCGTGCCTGAAGGTGACTTGAAGGATGAAGTCATGTCGCTTGCGGCGAAAATTGCAGATATGTCAGGTGTTGCTGTCATGGTTGCCAAGAAAGCCGTTGAACGCGCTCATGAATGTTCACTTTCTGAAGGCTTAGAATACGAGCGGACAGTATTCTATTCGTTGTTTTCCACCGAAGACCAAAAAGAAGGAATGGCGGCTTTTGTAGAAAAACGAAAAGCGCAGTTCCGCAACCGTTGACGAAACCCACTAGCCGAGTGTATAGCCCTCCCCTCTAATGAAACAGGATCGTGTAAAAGCAAATGGCAAATTCGCCTCAAGCCCGTAAACGCATTCGTCAAGCAGCGCGTCGTACCGAGATCAATACAGCGCGCCGCAGTCGTATGCGTACTTTTGTTCGTAAAGTCGAAGAAGCGATTGCTTCTGGCGATGGTGCTGCGGCTAAGGCGGCTCTGCAAGCGGCCCAGCCCGAAATTATGCGCAGCGCTAATAAAGGCATTGTGCATAGGAATACGGCAAGCCGTAAAATCTCCCGTTTAGCCTCTCGTGTTAAGGCATTAAGCGTTTAGCGCCTCTAATCGCTTTATCACTGCGAACTTCTGAACAGCGTATCAACAGATTCGCTGCTTTTTCGTGTTTACTACCATAAAAATCCAAAAATTTTTGATTTATTTGCCTTGCGCGACTCGGCTCTCGTTCGTTAACTGTATTTTGAATGTTAATGAGCGACTCGGCTCCAATGCTAATATGAAAACGCATCTGTGGAGCCAGCTGAGGGGTCGTTTTAAAAGGTTTTGAATGCTTTCTGGCAAATTTATCTTTGATAAGTGCTAGATTTACTATTGGTTTACTTGCTTTTGTTTGCCAATAACTTTGATTTTACGACTTGGGCGGTCGTGTTTCTGGGGGAGCACTTGGTATTTGACCGATAATTTACCGCCATCAATGGATGCGATTTGGACACAAATCCGTAATGCCTTGCGCGCCGAAATTGGCGAGGCATCTTATCTGAGTTGGATTGCTGTGTTATCTGGACTTTCATTTAAGGATGGAACGATATGGATTTGCGCACCCAACCGATTTATTCGTGATAAAGTTTCAGATCGTTTTGGTTCCATACTTCGTGAATATTGGACAAATGCGGCAACTGGCGTTTTGGATGTCAAATTCAGTACCGCCAACGAAATAAGACAGCCTGTTGTCACTCAACAAGCCTGTTCGATTGGAGGTAATCGACTTACGCTGTCTTCGGTTCCACAATCGGAAAATAATTACGGGTCGACATATGTCACTTTAGACGAGCGTTTGAAGTTCGATACGTTTGTTGTTGGAAAGTCGAATGAGTTGGCACATGCCGCTGCACGGCGGGTGGCAGAGTCCGATGGACCCGGCAACGCTTATAATCCCCTATTTCTGTTCGGGGATGTCGGTATCGGTAAAACGCATCTCATGCAAAGCATCGCATGGGAAACCAGAGAACTTTATCCGCACAAAAAAATGCTCTATGTCTCAGCGGAAAAGTTTATGCACCGCTTCGTTAGTGCGCTGCGTTATAAGAACTCTCATTCGTTTAAAGAAGAATTCCGCTCAGTTGATTTGCTTTTGATTGATGACTTCCAGTTTATCGCCGGCAAGGAATCAACGCAGGAAGAATTTTTCCATACGTTTAATGCGCTGATTGATCAAAACCGTCAGATCGTTATCAGTGCAGATAGATCGCCAAGCGACCTTGATGGTGTTGAAGACCGGATCAAATCTCGATTGAATTGGGGTTTGGTGGCTGATATCGGCGCACCGGATTACGAGCTGCGGCTCGGCGTATTGCAATCAAAATTAGATGCGGTGTTTACTACATCACCGACTCTAGACATTGACCCTGAGGTTCTGGGATTTATCGCCAAGCGTGTCTCTTCAAATATGCGGGTCATCGAAGGGGCATTAAATCGGCTTGTGGCCCATGCGTCATTATTTGGGCGTCGGGTCGATTGCGATATTGCAGAACAATTATTACAAGACCTGCTCCGTGCTTATGATCGTAAGATAACCATTGATGAAATTCAGCGCTCTGTGGCTGAGCATTATGACATCAAACTTTCCGATCTGCTGTCACCACGGCGCGCTCGTGCTATCGCTCGCCCGCGTCAGATCGCTATGTTCCTGTCAAAAGACCTTACGGATAAGTCTTTACCCGAAATTGGCCGTAAGTTTGGGAACCGTGACCATACTACCATCATGCACGGTGTTAAGCGTGTGACGCAGCTTTGTAAGGATGACTCAGGAACCCGCGAAGACGTTGAGATGTTGCGTCGGAGGTTGCAACACTGATTGTGATTCTAACGGGTGCGGGTGTTTCAGCCGAATCTGGTCTGGGAACTTTCCGGGATGTGGATGGTCTTTGGTCGGAATATGATCTCGAAGATGTTGCGACCCCACAAGGATATGCGCGTAATCCAAAACTGGTTTTGGATTTTTATAATGCCCGCCGTGCTAATCTGCTGTCAGCGATGCCGAACAAAGCGCATGAGGCGCTGGCGCGTTTGGCAAGCAAGCATGATGTCACTTTAATCACCCAAAACATTGATGATCTGCACGAACGCGGCGGTTCAAATGACGTGATTCACATGCATGGCTCTCTTGTCGAGTCGCTCTGTACGTCATGTTCTGATGTTCTGGAGTGGCGCGAAGAAATGACGCCCGATAGTGTCTGTCCACAATGTAAGGCTGTCGGCTCTATCCGCCCCAATGTGGTTTGGTTCGGAGAAATGCCCTATCACATGGAGCGGATTGAACAGGTTTTACCAGACGCGAGTTTGTTTGTGTCTATCGGCACGAGTGGTGCTGTGTACCCTGCCGCCGGATATGTAGCGGCTTGCAAACAATTCGGCATTCCGACACTCGAATTAAATCTTGAACCATCGGATAATGCATTTTTATTCGATGACGGACGGTATGGCCCAGCGACTGATATTGTCACACGCTGGGTTGATGAAGTGATTTCAGAAAAAATCAGCAATGCATAGTTTACGTCGCTAGCTCGTAGTATTTTGCGATTGCTGCCCAGCCGTCTTCGGCTGTGTCCACGAAGGAAAAAAGATCAGTGTCATTCGGTCCGATCGTGCCTTCTTCGGCGAGCGCTTCAAAGTTGATGACACGTCGCCAGAACGATTCGCCGAACAGGATAACGGGAACGGGTTCCATGCGTTCAGTTTGGATCAAAGTTAGTGTTTCGAACAGCTCGTCCATTGTTCCGAAACCGCCGGGGAATACAGCAATCGCTTTTGCGCGGAGTAAAAAGTGCATCTTGCGGATCGCGAAATAGTGGAAATTGAAACACAGCTCCGGTGTTGTGTAAGCGTTCGGCAGAGGCTCTTGCCGTAAGACAATGTTGAGGCCGATAGATTTCGCACCCACTTCGCTTGCGCCGCGATTACCTGCCTCCATGACACCGGGGCCACCGCCGGTTACGACGACATATTCTTTGTTGTCATGTTTCAAGGATTCTTGACTGACGCGCTGGGCGAAAAGACGGGCTTGTTCGTAATATTTCGAATTTTCTTTTAGATTTTTGCGCTGCGTATCGTTTTTAGCAGCCCATGGCTCGACACCCGGTTCCGGCAAACGCGCTCCACCAAATAAAACAACTGTCGATTCAATTCCGTGTTCGCTCAGAATCATTTCTGGTTTGAGCAATTCTAATTGCAGCCGGATCGGGCGTAGTTCTTCACGTAGCAAGAAATCCTGATCTGCTACCGCAAGCCGATAGGTCGGGGATTCGGATTGAGGTGTCTGTGGAATATCCCCGAACCGTTCGAGGTCTTCTTCGACATGCGTGAGTGGTGATTGTTTTTTCTTCATCTTTGGACCTTCTCGGGTTGTTCTTAGCCCTTCGCATGACGGAGAGTGAATCGAAAGATTTTCTTTTGCAGGCGAGTCCGCTAGGTGTGCCGGTGAATGTTTAGACACGAGGAGAGTCTCATGGACCGCGCACAGCTGCAATCCGTTATCGAAGCTGCCTTTGAAGCCCGTGATGGGGTGAATGCAGATACAAAAGGCGAAGTGCGTGATGCGGTTGACGAGACGCTGAATTTGCTCGATTCGGGTGTGCTGCGTGTTGCTGAAAAAGGTGCAGACGGTGATTGGACCGTAAATCAATGGGCTAAGATGGCAGTTCTCCTGTCTTTCCGCCTCAATGACATGACCACGATAGAGGGCGGCCCCGGCGGTTCGTCATGGTGGGATAAAGTGCCGTCCAAATTCGAAGGCTGGGGCGATGCTGAGTTTACGAAAGCCGGATTCCGCGCTGTTCCAAATTGCGTAGTTCGCCGCAGTGCGCATATCGCACCGAATGTGGTTCTGATGCCGAGTTTTGTGAATCTGGGTGCATTTGTTGACAGTGGGACAATGGTGGATACATGGGCCACGGTTGGTTCATGCGCACAGATTGGCAAGAATGTTCACCTGTCAGGTGGCGCGGGCATCGGCGGGGTTTTGGAACCACTACAAGCGGGTCCTGTGATTATTGAAGACAATTGCTTCATTGGAGCGCGGTCTGAAGTGGTTGAAGGCTGTATCGTGCGCGAAGGTGCGGTCATTGGAATGGGTGTCTTCATCGGGCAATCGACCAAGATTGTTGATCGTGCTACCGGCGAAATCTTCATGGGTGAAGTGCCGCCTTATTCGGTGGTTGTTTCCGGCTCAATGCCGGGAGCAAATCTTCCAGGGAAAGATTATGGGCCAAGCCTCTATTGCGCAGTAATTGTGAAGCGTGTTGACGAACGCACACGCTCGAAAACATCAATCAATGAACTATTGAGAGATTAGAGATGAATTTTTCTCAGCTTAGCTGAGAAATTATATAAAATTCAAAGTATTAATCCAAACGCTACACCCATGACATATGCTTCAACCCGGAACAGTACTGGGGGGTGGCAACATGTTTCGTATTCTATTTGGATTTGAAGGACGAATTGGCCGGAGAAACTACTGGCTTGCAATCATTGGCCAATGGACAATTCTTCTCGGATTGTTCTTTGCTTTTTCTAGCGCTTTGGCCGCAGCTTTTAGTGTATTTGGTGTTGATCTGAGCCAAGGGACTGAGAACGTTAATCTTGCCGACCTTAATGAGAGCGAATCTGCGTTTGCGGGCGGTGTGGGAGTAGCGTCGATTATATTCATGGTGTTTGTTATGGGTCTGTCCCTTTATATGGGAATTGCCGCACAGGTAAAACGCCTCCACGATCTGAATATGAGCGGCTGGTTCACGCTTATTAATTTTGTGGCAGTGCCGATTGCTTCAACACTCATTGCATCTGATCCTGCTAATGGTCCTATTGCCCTGTTTATTATGCTCATGCCGATTGGTTTGGGCCTTGCGTGCGGGTTTTTTCCGGGAACTTTTGGAGAAAACAAATATGGAACTGATCGGATCAGTATTTTTGATGGTGTGGCCCGCACCGATGAAAGTTGGGCGGATCGTGCGCAGGCGCATAAAAATGCCCTTCGTCAGCAAAAAGACACCGCCCGCGGCGTTGACCCTGAGGCGGTGTATGAAAAAAAGACCGCGCGGCGGGTTGAAAGGCGTGTCTCAAGCGGTTCAGGGCGAAAAGGCTTTGGTAAGCGCGGAATGGCATGATCCGGTCAGAGCGTTGTGAATTAGAGTTGCTTCGGTATTGGCGAAAAAGACCCTATCGGGTCTGCGAAAACCAACTTTTCAGGATATTACGGTAAATCTGTGTCAGTGTTGTGATGTCCTTTACTTCGACATGCTCATCGACTTTGTGGAGTGTTTTTCCTACGAGGCCGAACTCGACGACAGGACAGATGTGACAAATAAATCTGGCGTCAGATGTGCCACCTGTTGTCGATAACTCCGGTGAAAGTCCTGTTTCGGATTTAACAACGTCTGCAACAATTTTACTCAAGGGGCCGGGTTCTGTGATAAAACTTTCGCCGCTGATCTTAGTCTTCATCGAGAGTGTGACGCCGGTTTCTTGAGCGGTTTCATCCATCCATTCTTGCATAGTCTCAATCAAAGATGTCCTTGAGTGACTGTCATTAAACCGAATA
The DNA here is from genome assembly GCA_937995735.1 of uncultured Neomegalonema sp. GTDB lineage: Bacteria > Pseudomonadota > Alphaproteobacteria > Rhodobacterales > Rhodobacteraceae > JAHDDY01. Next base: position 55,295 of record CALKIZ010000042.1, read on the forward strand.
TTGACCGTCGCTTTTGCGTATTCCGGGATCACGTTGGTTGCTTGATTGCCCACATCAATTGTTGTGATTGCAAGGGAAGAGGGATCAAAATGAGCGGTCCCAGTGTCCAACTCCCAATTCGCAAGCCGATTTAGAAGAGCGACGAGAGGCGGCAGGGGGTTCCTGGCGCGATGTGGATAAGCACTGTGCCCTTGGACACCCTGTGCGGTGAATTTAGCCGTGAGTGAACCTCGTCTCCCTATTTTCATCATATCGCCCATACGCTCGGGGCATGTGGGTTCGCCAACGATACAAGCGTCAAGAGCCTCGCCATTTTCGCGCATCCAATCCAGAATTGCGATTGTGCCGTCGGTTGCGTCTGCTTCTTCATCACCCGTGATCATAATCGCGATGGAGCCATCAAAATTCGGGTTTTCTTCAACGAAAGAGATTGCCGCAGCAACGAAAGCAGCCACGCCGGATTTCATATCTGCCGCCCCGCGTCCCCAGATTTTGCCGTCGCGGATATCGCCGGAGAAGGGGTCCATTGACCAACCTTCGCCGGTTGGAACGACATCGGTATGGCCGTTGAATCCAAAGACCGGCCCATTAGTGCCAAACCGTGCATGTAGGTTGAGGATGCCGCCACGATTCGGGCGGTTACAGATAAACCCTTTATCTTCAAGTGTTTGTTGCAGAAGTGGGATCGCTCCTCCATCCGCTGGGGTTACAGAACGGCACTGGATTAATGCGGCGGTCAAGGCGACAGGATCTATACTCATTCTGGGAAAATAGCTCTCTAAGCTATGTGATGCAAAGCCGTGATTTCCCTTTGTTCAACTCTGTTCTAAGATCATGTCCTGTAAGAAAGGTTTGCACCAATGAAACTGCTTTATTTCGCATGGTTGCGTGAGAGGATCGGGGTCGGTTCGGAAGAGGTGTCACCACCGCAAGGAGTTGATACTGTTGGGGCGTTAATTGAATGGCTCAAGACGAGAGAACCGCGTTACGAAGCGGCTTTTGCGCAAACCGCAGCGATTAAAGTCGCGGTTGATCAAGAGCAAACCGACTTTAATGCGTCGATTATCGGTGCGCGTGAAGTTGCTCTCTTTCCTCCGGTTACGGGCGGTTAAATGGCTGTTCGCGTTCAAGAAGAAGACTTTGACCCCACCACCGAGCTTGATGCGTTATCGGCAGGGCGGGACGATATAGGGGCGTTGGTCAGCTTTACAGGCTTGGTACGGGGCGGCGACGTGTCAGAGATGGTGCTAGAGCATTATCCCGGCATGACTGAAAAAGCGCTGGAAGAGATTGAAGAAGAGGCAATAAAACGCTGGCCCTTACAAGGTGTCACAATCATTCACCGTGTCGGGCCTTTGCCTCCGGGCGCGCGTATTGTTTTTGTGGCTACGGCTTCGCGACACCGTGCGGCGGCTTTTGAAGCTGCTGAATTTTTGATGGATTTCCTTAAAACCCGTGCCCCTTTCTGGAAAAAAGAGAGTACAGCGAGCGGTGCGCGATGGGTTGATGCGCGGGAAACTGATGATGCTGCAGCAGCGCGATGGGCTGTGGAATAAGTTTGGAGTTGGAGTAGGTTATCCCGACTGCTTTTCGTGACGCAGGTTTCGTGGGGAAATAATCTGAAAGAAGGTTTCAACCAATACCCGCACATCTGGTGTGGTCGTTGGTGGCAGATGGTCAGTAATAGAATTTAGATCGACGATAGGCCATTGGCTATCATTAGTGACAGTCGTTTTGAGACGATAACATCCCATTGACCAATCAGGGAAGGACCGTTCATGAATTAAACTGTCTTTGAATTCCGAGATTCCATTGTGACGCTCATCGCTCCAGATCAGATCTTTCATCTCGGTAATTTTTTCGGGTGGCCCTTCTAAAACCTGAAAAAACATTTGATCGCCATAAATCAGTATCCCGGTCAGATTATTGATACTGTTATTTCTTTTAGCTTGTTGGGAGATGATATCGAGTTTCTCCGGCGTCATTTCGTCGACAGCACTACTTGCATAAATTATTTGTCGCATCGCTCACCTGAAGATCATTTACAGCAATCCGGTGAATCTCACCTCTGCGTATCGAAAGTTTTGATCTGGTATCTTTTGATACTACAAAACTTGCGGTTTGTAAGTTTTTTGTCACTCCAAACTTCTGCCGTCTTTGTTCATCACAAGATTGGGAAATCGGTTATACATCGTATCGGTTTGAATTGCTCTGAGGGCAATACAAAACACGCACTTAGCTTCAAAGAAGCGGGTGAAAAGAGTTGAGAGTCCGCAGGCTGGCTAAGGTTTATGGCACTAAGCCCATGGCTCAAGAAGAGATAGGGATGCCGATGAGTGAACGGATGGGAGGTCATTTCAGACATACAGTCAGTGTTACGCGCCCATCGCGTACAGCTGTATTTATGTTCGGGTTTCTGCTGATTGTAGCCGTTGTAGGATTTCTTCTATTCCAATCAATCCGCACTGTTTTTACGGCGAATCCGTGGTTGAACGGATTGATCCTTTTCGTCTTACTGATCGGCATCGCATATACATTCTGGCAGGTAAGTCGATTAAATCGCTGTGTTGATTGGATAGAAGCGTTTATCGCTGAACGTCCCGGATTAGAGACGATTGAACCGCCTCGGCTGGTTGCGTCTATGGCTGGAATGTTGCGTGACCGGGAAAGCAGGCGTAGCCTTAGTGCTACGACAGTGCGGGCAATTCTTGATTCTATTGCAACCCGTCTGGATGAAGCGCGGGACATCGCGCGCTATGCCGCTAATTTGCTTATTTTTCTGGGTCTTTTGGGTACGTTCTGGGGGTTGTCGATCACGGTCCCTGCTATTGTTGCTACCGTGCAAGATCTTGCGCCCGGAGCGAATGAAAGCGGTGCGAGTACGTTTTCGCGGTTGATAGACAACCTTGGCGATCAACTTGAGGGGTTGGGCACAGCCTTTGCTTCTTCGCTGTTGGGATTGGCGGGGTCGCTGATCGTGGGTTTTCTCGAAATTATGGCGGGTCACGCACAGAACCGGTTTTATCGTGAGCTGGAAGAAGCCCTGTCACAAATCACCCATGTTGCGCGTGGTGAGAGCGGCCCAGAGCACATTTCCGGTTCGATTGGCCGCACCGCTGAAGCGATGGAAGACCTCGCGGCTTTGATGGCTGAGGATTACGAGCGCGCCGCGCAAACGCATTCATTGATGGAAGGGACTGCGGCACAGCTCGCCGCCGTAACCAAACATTATGAAGCCGGAAAATCTGCAACGATGCATTTATCCGGTTCGCAAGATGCCCTGCGTCTAGCCTTGTTGGATGCTACTGAACGCAACAAAGGCGTTATTGGTGGTATGGACGAGGCAACGCGGTCCCGTATTCAAAGCATCGACACTCATATGCTGCGGTTGGTTGAAGAATTGACGGCGGGGCGTACTGAATCAACTGCGCAACTGCGGACAGAAATTCAACAGCTTGGTCGTGTAATTGAGGCGGCTGCGCGCGGGGAGTTGGGCGGTGAATAGGTTCTTGATCTTATGTTCGATGGGTAAAGAACGCTTATTTCAACCGCCGTGCTTGATCATTGATATGAATGGTAAAAGCTAATGGCTCTTCGGCGTCGTTCTCATGACGGCTTGGGCGGGGCAATCTGGCCCGGCTTTGTTGATGCCATGACCGCAATGTTGCTGGTGCTGACCTTTGTTTTGTCGATCTTTATGATCACGCAATATTTTCTGCGCGAGACGATTACTGGCCAGGAAACTCAAATTGAACAACAAGAAGAAGCAATCGAAGAAAAAGAACGGGCGCTTGATACGCTGACTTCCCGGCTAGACTCCTTATCTGATCTGCTGTCGTTAGAGCGCACTGAAAAAGAAAACCTTGCTAGTGAGGGCGCTGAGCTACGTGCTTCGCTTGTGGATGCAACAGAAGCAAAAAGTGTTGCTGATAGTCGGATTGCGTCGCTGCTTGCAAGTTTGGCCGTTTCAGAAGAGGGCCGCGCTGAACTTGATGAAACGCTCAGTGCCGAACGTATTGCGTTAGAAAAAGAGCGGGCGGAAACTAAAGCCTTGGAAGTGCTTACCGCAGATTTGAAAGCTAAAGCCGAAAAAGACCTTGCTCAGTTAAAAATCCTCGAAGGGTCACTTGCTGAGCGCACCGAGGCATTGACAAAAGCCGAGGTGCAACAACTTGTCGAACAAGAGGCCGCTCGAGCACTGCGAGAGCGTTTGCAATCGTCTGAAACTGAAATGACGGCGCTGGAGCTTGAACTTGATGCTCGGCGCGCCGAGGCCGAGGATACGCTGACATTGCTCGCCGCTGCGAATATTGCCCAAGAAAAATTGGCGGAAGATTTAGACGTGCGCGATGAAGAACTGACGCGCAGTGAAGCCTTGCTCAAAGTTGCCCGCGCCCAGCTTGCGACAGTTGAGCAGTCTTCTGAAAGCGAACAGCAACAGGTCGCGCTTTTAAACGAACAAACAAGGGAATTACGTGCTCAACTCAGGTCGCTGGAAAGCCGTCTTTCCATAACTGAAGAGGCGCGTGATACCGCAGAATCGACATTAGAAGAACGCGGGGAGGAAATTGCTCTTCTTGGAACCCGTCTCAATGCTGCTCTGGCTGATCGCAATGCGGCGTTGGAAAAGAACAGGGAATTGCTCGAAGCACAGGTTGATGAACTGGAAAACTTCCGATCCGAGTTTTTTGGGCAAGTGCGACAAATTCTCGGCGGACGTGATGAGGTCGCGATTGTGGGGGATCGTTTTGTTTTTCAGTCCGAGGTTTTATTTGAACCGGCCTCTGCTGCTCTCGCCGATGCTGGTAGGGAGGAGCTTGGCAAGTTTGCAGGGATTTTGAATGAGATTGCAGCGGATATTCCTTCTGAAGTGAATTGGATTCTTCGCATAGACGGGCATACGGATAAGCGTCCGCTTCGTAACAGTCCGTTGTATCGGGATAACTGGGCGCTTAGTCAGGCACGGGCGCTGTCAGTTGCGCAATACTTGATTCGTGAGCACGACGTATCCCCTGAACGTCTTGCTCCAACCGGTTTTGGTGAGTTTCAGCCGCTTGATAACGGGGATACAGCCCAAGCATTGGCCAGAAATCGGCGTATTGAGCTGAAATTAACAGAACGATAGCCTGTAGCTATGAAAGAGATAGGCAATTAATATTTTAAATTGGTTAACGTTTAGGGCAGGTTGGTTTTAAGAGAAATTACGAATGAACACTGTAAGCGATTAGGAAATAGACATGAAAACCACCGCCCTTGCCGCCACTCTGTTGCTCGGTTTTGTTTTCGCAGGAGCACCGCAATCAGCGCAAGCCGCGCCGATTAATGCTCTTGCCTTCAATATAGAGACTGCTGTCCACGCCGATTTTGACGGTGCCGTTGACTCCGGTGCTCTGCTTCATTCGGTTAATGGTTTCAAAAAAGGCCATCATGGACATCGTCGCCATCGCAGCTTTGGCCATAAAGGTTTTGGCCGCCGTGGATTCAAAGGCCATCGCGGCTTTAGAGGTCACCGGGGATTTGGCCATAGACGTTTCCGCAGCCATCGGGGTTTTGGTCATCGTAACTTTGGTCATGGCGGCTTCAAACATCATGGCGACCATCATGGGTTTGCCAAAAAGAAATTCGGCCTGTTTGGCTTGTTTTTCAAAGGTAAGCCCTAGTACCCACTATCGCTGGATGTTGAGTCGTGATTCAGTGTTGGGATGTCAAAAAGCATTTCTGAAGCCACTCCGATACATCTGACGGAGTTGGAGCGCGTTGAACTGGAAGGTCTGGCGCGTTCGAGGAAGACGGAGC
>CALKIZ010000043.1 GCA_937995735.1 uncultured Neomegalonema sp.
GAAACGATACTGGGGATGCAGGTTCTGGGGGCGGGGGTATTTCTCAACGACCAATGGTGCCATCACAGAAGACATCGTACTTCAGTACCTTGAGAAGCATATCAATGATCCTACCGGCGTCAGCCGGTAGTCATTCAGTTCCACCTGTTCCAAAGGTTTCCAACCAAGATGATAAAGTTACCCTAGCCGTCGCATTATTTACCGGAACAGGGGTCGAGAAAAATATCCCTCAAGCGGTGCAACTCCTATCAGAAGCAGCGCTCGCAGGAAATCCCGTAGCACAGCGTAATCTAGGGTTGCTTTATCGTGATGGGTCGGGCGTGCCACGAAGTGATCAAACAGCGTTTGAGTGGCTTGAGCGTGCCGCGCTTGGGGGCGACAATATCGCTCAAGAGGAACTGGGTGAGTTTTACGCTGCCGGGAGAGGCACAGCGAGAGACTTAGAGAAATCTTTCGGCTGGCATCAAGCGGCAGCGCAGCAAGGTAATCTCTCTGCCGTGACAAATCTTGGCTATGCTTATGATTTGGGGATCGGCACGGAACGAGACGCGGTAAAGGCCGCTGAATGGTATCGGAAGGGCGCAGAGCGGGGCGATGCTGCCGGGCAGTTCAATTATGCTTTGAAATTGATGTCCGGGCTTGGTGTTGCCAAAGATGAGAAAGCCGCAATTGAGTGGCTGGGCCGGGCAATCAATCAGGACTATGCGCCTGCTTATAACAGTCTCGGTTACGCCTATGATGTCGGAATTGGTGTTTCGCGTAACACCGTCGAAGCCGTTCGTCTTTACACGATTGCTGCGGAACGCGGTGTGAGAGATGCACAAACAAATCTCGGTGTGTCTTATGAACAAGGCAGCGGCGTTGCGCGCAATCCGGCGGAGGCATTAATCTGGTATCGGTTGGCGGCGGGCGCTGGAGATGAGCGCGCAGCAGAAGCCGTCACGAGATTGGAAGCCGCCGGGTTCAATTAGAGCCTTCTGAATTTTGTATGAGTCAAAGAGCATCAACATTTGTACATATCATGGTGGGAATGTTGATCCGAATGAAATTCAGAAGGCTCTAGCCGAAGCCTCTCCGCGTATAGGTTCTATGTCTCTAATGCATCCCAGAAAGCAAATTTCCGTCCGTGGCGTTCGTGTAGACCCTGCACAAAGTTGGCATGATTGCTTAACTGCCCATAATCTTCGATGACGGCATCGGCGCTTTCGCATTCCAGTAGGTGGCGAGCCGCGTGTTTATAGCGCGATGATTTCCCGCCGTTTAAGACATCCTCGATCATAACGCGCCGCAGGACAGTCGCGGCCAGAGGGTGTCTTGCTTCCAATATTTCCGCTGCGGGGGCCAGGTGATGATAGATATTCCCATCTATGATTCCGCGCTGTGCAATGACCAACGCGGCGGCGCGGTCAAGGGCAGGCCATGCGATCAGAAACGATAGAGCGCGGTGAACGCTGTACCGTTTTATAACGTGATCAAGTGCGCGATCTTCGGCTTCGACATCTTCGAAGTCGGGTAGGCGCTTTAGATGCTCTCTCAGGTATTCCGGGTCGAGCGATGCCTCGAATGCCTCCCAACGCATTTCTTGTGCTTCGTCTTTTTGCCCAACTGCTTCCAGCGCATCGATCCGGGCACGAACCCAGTCCGGGGGCAATCTTTCGTCAGCGTCGGAGGAGTCCAATAAGGTCAGTGCTTCGTTTGCCCGTTCTGCCTTCAACAATCTTTGTGCAATTTTCGCTGCAACCCGAGGCATCGTTCGCATCGGGGGATCATATTGTTCGGCATAGGCATCCGGATCATTCTGAACATCAGCGACTTGCATCAACCCAATGCGCAGAACAGCATCACCGTTCCATTCGGGATCATCCAGTGCGTGGGTGAGGCGTGCTTTTAGGGCACTGATACCTGTCTCGCTCAGCGCCGCTGCCATTTTCTCAATGAAGCTGTCAAAAACTCGGTGGTTGTGATAGTCGGTGACAACAGAAAACACGTAATCAGCCAATACCGCAGGATCAACTTTTGCTGCGCTAGCAATCGGGCCTAAATTCTCGCTGGCGGTATTATACATCTCCGCAAAATCTCCTTGCTCATCACTGGTTCGGCTCAGAACCTGATCGCTGGTTTCAAGAAACTGCCATAACAGATCATGCGCTGAGGCCGGATCACGCGGTGCAATTTTTGTGAGGATGATATCGCGTTGATTTGTTAGATCGCGCAGAAACGCTTTTCGTTTTCGCCAACTCACTCGGGATTGCGAGCGTTTGATTGTCGCGAGGCGTTTGCGAACTTCACCAGCCAGGGCTTCACTGCCTGACGCTTCCAAGAGAGCCGCCCGCGCTTCACGCTTGAGTGGCGCACTGCCTTGCACCAAATCCATAACCAATTCCGCAAGCCTTTCCGGGCCAAGCGTGGTTAGGTTTTTTGTGTTGAGTGTTTTTCCCGCCATGAACTGACTTTGCCAGTGTCATCAGCGGATGCCAAGGTTTGTCGGAAGGTCGCATGTTTGGCAATGCTGATAAAGATTATGTGGGTTCTCGAACTAACTGAAGAAGAGGTTCAAAAGCATACATCGCAGGAGTTCGCCCTGATGATGGCAGCACGGTATGCAACAGGCTCTCGTCCACTAACTTCCGGGTGAATCTGTTTGCGGTGGCAGTTGGGATTCCGCTTGAAGCGACAAATTTGTTATTGCGGAAAACTGGGTTTGCGAACATGAAATCTAGTGCATGATTAGACCATTGCGACTTCAAACAATCGCGAAATCGTTCCCGCATTTCATCATAGAGATTTTGGATTTTTTGCGCGGTGTTCAAGTTGCTGAGGGACTGCGCATTTATTGCTTTTAGAAAAAACACGCACCAATCGCTCCAGTTTCCGTGCTGTGATACATCGCGCATTCGCATGAGGTATTCGTCTTTGTTTTCTTCAAAATATCCGCTGACATAGAAATGTGGACGCCCGATGAGGCCTAGGTCCCACAACATCAAGGTTATTAACATACGACCAACGCGTCCGTTACCATCTTCAAAAGGGTGCAAGGCTTCAAATTCGACATGCGCTAATGCCGTTCTGAGTAGTGGGACAGTTTCGTCCGCGTGTATGAAAGCTATCAGTTTTTCCATGCCGCTTGGGAGGCTTTCAGGGTTGATTGGAATAAATTGTATGGCCCGCCGACCGCGTTCGCCAATATAATTTTGTTGCGTCTTATAAGAGCCTGGATTTTTAGACGCTCCTCGACCAAATGAAAGCAGCGTTTGATGCGCTCCGCGTAGTAGGTGCTCGGAGATCGGGTAGCCTTCCGTCAACGTCCCTTGGGCTTGCCGGAGTGCGCGTGAATAGAGTGCAACTTCGATGGTCTCGCTGCGGGCTGTTCGGTTTGCATCTTTTTCCCCACTCTCTTGATTTGCTTCCAATTGCAACACTTCGTCGATAGTTGAAATTGTACCTTCTATTCTCGATGAGACAACAGCGTCTCGTGTCCTCAAAGGCGCAAGGAGGACCTCTCTGTTGAGCATTCCACGAAGCATCTGATCGTATCTAGCAATTGATCCAGTAGCATCTGTCAACGGTTCTATGATTTTTGCTAGGTCAAGCTGCCGAGGTGGAAATTCTCCGTAGTGATAATCAACAGCATTATTGAGATCAAAATCCACTTTGTCGTTCATATTACCTTCCATTTGATCTGCAAAGACTGATGATGTGCATGTAATTGCATTGGGAAAGTTTGTCGATCAATTTTTGATATACATGAATGACAAATTGGTTTGCGATGAATCAAATAAACTCAAACCCCTTTGTTGATCATAACTGGTCGAAAGTGAGCTAAAAGTATTGATAAGTATTTATTTCAATGACTTATGGTTAGACTTCGTGAGGCATGGATCATAAGAGCACCCCGCACTGCAAAGTGCGAGGTGTTCAAAGCGAGATTTAGAAGTGACTAGGTCGAAGGTTATTAAGTAGTGATTTCCTCGCCCGTCGTCTGATCAACGGCTTTCATCGACAGTTTGACCTTACCGCGATCTGCAAAGCCGAGAAGTTTGACCTTTACAACATCCCCTTCTTTCACATGATCCGAGGGCTTGCTGCCCCGGTCATTTGACATCTCGGAGATATGCACGAGGCCGTCTTTCGGGCCGAAGAAGTTGACGAAAGCGCCGAACTCCATGACCTTCACGACTTTACCGTCATAGATCTTGCCGACTTCCGGTTCGGCGGCGATGTGCATGATCATCTCTTTTGCTTTCTCGATCTGCTCGGCATTCGAGGAAGCGATTTTGATAATGCCTTCATCGTTGATGTCGACTTTAGCGCCGGATTCTTCAACGATGCCACGGATGACTTTGCCGCCCGAACCGATCACTTCGCGGATTTTATCCGGGCTGATCTGCATGGTTTCGATGCGCGGTGCATGAGCGGAGAACTCTTCACGGCCCGAAGACAGGGCTTTGCCCATTTCGGTGAGGATCGTATTCCGACCTTCATGAGCCTGCGAAAGTGCTTGCTTCATGATGTCTTCGGTGATGCCAGCGACCTTAATATCCATTTGCAACGATGTGATGCCTTCGGACGTACCAGCGACTTTAAAGTCCATGTCGCCAAGGTGATCTTCGTCGCCGAGAATATCGGTGAGAACAGCGAATTCGCCGCTGTCTTCAAGGATCAGACCCATCGCAACGCCAGCAACAGGGCGTGTCAGTGGAACACCGGCATCCATCATCGACAGCGAGCCGCCACAGACCGACGCCATCGAGGATGAACCGTTAGACTCGGTGATCTCTGATACAACACGGATCGTGTAAGGGAAGTCTGTTGCCGCTGGCAAAACAGCGCGCAGCGCACGCCATGCCAATTTACCGTGACCGATTTCACGGCGGCCCGGAGGACCAAAGCGACCTGCTTCACCAACCGAATATGGCGGGAAGTTGTAGTGCAGCAAAAAGCGTTCGCGGTAATCACCGTCCAGCGCGTCGATGCGTTGCTCATCATCCCCTGTCCCGAGGGTCGTTACACACAGCGCTTGCGTTTCACCGCGTGTGAAAAGCGCCGAACCGTGGGTACGGGGCAGAACACCAACATGCGATTCAATCGCGCGGACCGTCGAAAGATCGCGGCCATCAATGCGCTTGCCGGTCTTAACGATGTCGCCACGAACGATGGATTTCTCCAGCTTTTTAATGCACCCGCCAACGGCGTTATTGTCTTCAAGTTCCTCTTCGGACAGACCAGCCTTGATCGTATCGCGGGCGACAGACACCTTCTCCTGACGCTCGGACTTATCAATCGTGCCAAAGGCATCGCGCATTGCGTTTTCGCCAAGGCCTTTGATTTTATCGTAGAGTGCCGAGTTATCGGCTTGCTCAACATCAAATGGCTCTTTAGCGCATTCTTCTGCCAGCGAGATAATCAGGTCGATAACAGGCTGGATTGATTTGTGGCCAAACATAACCGCGCCGAGCATGACGTCTTCGCTCAGTTCAGATGCTTCGGACTCAACCATCATAACCGCGTCTTGCGTGCCCGCCATAACGAGGTCGAGCTTGCTGTCTTCCAGGTCTTCTGACGTTGGGTTCAGCTTGTACTCACCGTTGATGTAACCAACGCGGCAACCGCCGATTGGCCCCATGAAAGGCGCACCCGAAATCGTCAGCGCAGCCGAGGCTGCGATCATGGCGACCATATCGGGGTCGTTCTCAAGATCGTGGCTGAGAACGGTACAGATAACCTGTGTTTCGTTTTTAAAGCCGTCGATGAACAGCGGACGGATCGGACGGTCGATAAGACGCGATGTCAGCGTTTCTTTTTCAGACGGGCGTGCTTCGCGCTTCAGGTATCCACCGGGGATTTTACCGGCTGCATAGAATTTTTCTTGGTAGTGAACAGTCAGTGGGAAAAAATCGAAGCCCACTTTTGGTTTCTTTTCGAAAGTGACAGCGGCAAGCACCGAAGTTTCGCCGAGCGTTACGATCACTGCGCCATCGGCTTGGCGTGCGACGCGGCCTGTTTCCATGGACAGCGTTTCGCCTGCGTATTCAATTTCCTTGCGGACAATATCAAACATTATTCTTTTCCTTACGTAAGCGGATCGGAGCCTTCTCCTCAATCCGCAGTGCGGCGTAATCAGACGCCGCGCGGTTCGCGCCGGATTGCGCGAAGACCCATCGGTATATAAGGGCGCCGGGTCAAATCGCCTCAGTTAGAAACACCAACACCCCCGCGAGAAACGCGAGGGTCAAACCGCACGTAATTTACGTGCGACACGCCGTATCTGTATGGTGAAGCGTGATCATCGGCCCGCTTATTTGCGGATGCCGAGCTTTCCGATGAGGGCTTTGTAGGCCTCGTCGTCATTCTTGCGAATATAATCCAACAGCTTTCTGCGCGTGCTGACCATTTTCAGCAGTCCACGGCGGCTGTGATTGTCTTTTTTATTCGACTTGAAGTGTTCGGTCAGGTTCGTGATGCGCTCGGTCAGGATTGCGACTTGAACGGGGGCAGAGCCGGTATCGCCTTCTTTAATGGCGTGCTCTTTCATCAGTTCCTGTTTGCGTTCGGCAGTAATCGACATAATTCAGTTTCCTTCGGCGTCGGGCATAAGCAAAACGCGCTCGGGGTGCAGCAATCCGCTTCTGAATTGGCCGATGGCAACCGGCACTCCGTTGAAGGAGGCCCAAGCCGTTGATCCGTAATCCAGACCGGACACCGCCACAGGAACCGCCTGCCCATTTCTGAGCTGGTTCGCCTGCGCCTCTGTTACGGCGAGGGCCGGGACGCCGTCCAGCCCTGTCGCAGCGGAGATAAGCCGTGCGCTAGAGACGGGCGTATGGCGCATTTCCTCCAGAGTTTCCAGTGAAATCGCGTCCTCTAGTGTAAATGGACCGGTTCGGGTTCGTCTGAGTTGCGTGATGTGGCCAAAACAACCCAAAGATTTTCCCAAATCGCGCCCGATAGCCCGCACATAGCCGCCTTTTCCGCAGGTCATCTCAAAAATTGCCGTATCCGCGTCGGGCTGATCAATCAGCGCGAGCGAGTCCATGCGAATCGGTCTGGCGGAGAGTTCCGGCGTCTCGCCTTTGCGGGCGAGGGCATAAGAGCGCTCGCCATTGATCTTGATGGCCGAATATGCGGGCGGTATTTGCTGGATCTCACCGATGAATTGCGGAATCGCTGCTTCTATCTGCTCGCGGGTCGGGCGCAGGTCTGAGGTGCTAATCGGCTCGCCTTCGCTGTCATCGGTATTGGTCGCGATGCCCCAGCGGACGGTGAAGCGATAGGATTTGTCGCCATCCATGACGTATTGAACTGTCTTGGTTGCCTCGCCCAATGCCAGCGCAAGCACGCCGGTCGCCAAGGGATCGAGTGTTCCTGCATGACCGCATTTCTGCGCCTGCAACGCCCATTTGGTCTTGCCCACAAGCGGCGTCGATCCGATTCCCGATGGTTTATCGAGGATCAGCCAGCCATGAACCGGATTGCCTTTGCGTCGTCTTGCCATAAGGGGAGCGGGGATAGGGGCTGAAGATTACCGGGTCAAGCGGCGGGTGCGTGTTGCTGCGCGCGGCTCAAGTCCTCGACCAGCGAGCGATAACAAGCATCGCGCTCTGCCTGAGTTGTTTGCCGCAGGACTGCTGCGGGATGCAGGCTCGCCAAAGCGTCTCCGCCATCGAAACACTCGAAACCCCGCCGTGCTTCGGCGACCTTTAACGGTTTGCCGTGCAAAGCGCGGATGGCGGTTGCGCCCATTGCGAGGGTCAGGCGCGGCTGAACCAAGGCGCGCTCGGCTTTGAGCCACCAGCGGCAATGATCAATATGCGCAACGCGCGGCGGTTGATGCAGTCTTGTTTTGCCCTTGGGTGTGAACCGAAAGTGCTTCACTGCGTTCGTCAGATAAATCTCATCGCGAGAGAGACCAGCTTCCGCGAGCGCCGCATCAAAGATTTCTCCCGCCGGTCCAACAAAAGGCCGCCCCACGATGTCTTCCTGATCGCCGGGTTGTTCGCCAACGATCATCAAAGGTGCATTGATTGGGCCTTCACCGAAGACGGTTTGCGTGGCGTGGCAAGCATGATCACAGCGCGCGCAAGCGGCTGCCTCGCGCCGCAATGTCTTGAACGCATCAGCGGGGGCTGCATCCACATCGGTAAATTCATATGAAGCGGCGCGCTTGACTGGCGTTGGCGCGGCCTCGACCATCTGAGTCTCCAAGGCTCGGGCCGAGGCAATTAGCGGCTCGATCAACTCGGCTTCGGGCAAGTTCTTCCAGTATTTCTTCGGCATCTCCGACGTCATCGCCTTTATCTTCAGGCGGGCAGGGTTGAAGATGCTGCGGTAATATCCGCGCCACAGGTCTTCCAGCTCGTCTTCTTGTGGAGCCTGCGATGCTGTCGCGCCATCGGTGAAGGTCAGCGTCTTTTTATCCCAGTGAGCGCAACGGTCGGGTGTCAGGATCGACCAGCGCATATTGGCAAAGCGCCGCATAAAAAACGGCGCGGCCAGTTCTGTGATGCGATGTTCCGGCTCAAACCATGCGATAAAAGTTTCTTCGTCTTCGCCTGCAACCTCCCGAAACCGAACGAAGGCGTGCATTTTATGGCGGTCGCGGCGAATGGCTTTGGTTAAAGTGTTCAGGCGATAGACGTCATTATCCACCGCATTGGCCAGTAGTCCGGGGGTAGCCTGCAACCGCCAAAGCAAGCGATACAGCAAATCAAAGCGCGCCGGATCACGGTGACAAATCGCCATCTGAGCATTGGATAAAAAGGCGCGCGGCACGGTGATCTTCTTAAGTGGCGGCGTTGCTTTGACTTCGCCGGTCAGTCTGTCGAACAAATCGGTTTCCGCTTTGCCTATCCGCCAAACTGTATCCTCTGGGCGGACGCCTTTACTGAGCAGGTCGCGCGCCTGATCTCTCCAACCGTCAAAATCTGTCTCGTGATCAAGGTGTATAATCTGCATCAGAGAGCCAGCGATAATTGCTTTGCAGGCGGCGTCAGCATATCGCGCAAATCCGAACGATCTGTCAGGGCGGTTGGCCTCCAATCTGCGGCTTCGATAAAAGGTCTGATTTTTTTGATATTCCGGCAAAGCCGCCCAACATGCTCAAGGCGCAGCCGCCCGTGACGGCGCGCCGACACGATCTTGCCAACCGATGTCGTTCCCAATCCGGGCACACGCAGCAACATTTCTTTCGGGGCTTTGTTCACATCCACCGGAAACTGCGCCCGCTGATTCAATGCCCATGCGAGTTTAGGATCAATGTCGAGGGGAAGCATCCCGCCCTCCATACTATGCGAGAGGTCTTCGAGATCGAAGCCGTAGAACCGCCAAAGCCAATCCGCCTGATAAATCCTATGCTCGCGCATCAGCGGAGGACGGGTTGGGGGCAGGTCTTTTGAGGCATCGGGAATGGGACTAAACGCAGAATAATAAACCCGTTTAAGTTTGTACGACCCGTAAAGGTCCGCGCTGGAGCGCAGAATTTGCGCGTCCTTCGAGCCATCCGCACCAACAATCATTTGCGTCGATTGTCCTGCGGGCGCAAAGCGCGGCGTGCTTTTGAACTTTTTACGTTCGTCTTTCCATTGCGCGATTTGCGAGCGCGTAACCGCCATCGCGCTCTTTATCCGTTTGTCGTCCTTTTCAGGCGCAAATTTCGCCAGCCCTTCCCGCGTCGGCAATTCGACATTGATGGAAACACGATCCGCCAAGCGGCCAGCTTCTGCAATCAGCTCAGGATCGGCATCGGGGATCGTCTTGAGATGAATATATCCCCGAAAATCCAGTTTATGCCGCAGGATACGCGCAGTCTCGACAAGCTGTTCCATCGTGTAATCAGGGGATCGGATGATGCCGGAGGAGAGAAACAAGCCTTCGATATAATTACGCTTGTAAAAATCAGTGGTGAGCGTTGCGAGTTCGTCCGGCGTGAACCTTGCCCGCCGCACATTTGAACTGGAGCGGTTGATACAAAACCGACAGTCAAACATGCAGACATTCGTCATCAACACTTTCAGTAAAGAGATACAGCGGCCATCCGGTGTATAGGCATGGCAGATCCCCATCCCTTCAGATGACCCCATCCCCTTTCCGCCCCGTGAGTCACGCTTTGTCGACCCCGATGATGAGCATGACGCATCGTATTTGGCGGCATCCGCCAAAATCTCGAGCTTCTGCAAGCGGGTAATGGACGCCATTCTGACAGCTCTCCTAATCCAACGAGATGCATATGTACATGATATGTTCTAAAATGCAAGCCGCCCAGATTGTCGCAGCGGCTATTTTCAAGGATAATGGGCGAGCCAAAAGTGAACCAAACGACGGTTTATAAGTTTTTCCGTTGATCTCCTCGCCATTGTGTCGCCTTGTAAGCCCGCATAAGAATGGTCAGAGTAAATTTTTCGGAGTGCGGCACAGATGGCGACGCCCACAATTGCCTTGGTCGATGATGACCGTAATATTTTAACCTCGGTTTCCATTGCTTTGGAGGCGGAAGGATTTGACGTAAAAACCTATTCAGACCCGGCGGCAGCGCTTGCGGCGCTTAGCCAGCAACCCCCTGACATCGCTGTGCTCGATATTAAGATGCCGCGTATGGACGGCATGGAAGTGCTGCGCCGGTTGCGCCTGAAATCTGATTTGCCGGTGATCTTTCTCACGTCGAAAGACGAAGAGATCGACGAAGTTCTGGGCCTGCGTATGGGCGCGGATGATTATATCCGCAAACCGTTTTCGCAGCGCTTACTGATCGAGCGTATCCGCGCGGTATTGCGCCGTCGGGAAGTCCAAGCTGAAGGCGGGGAGCGCGCTGAAAAAGATAAGATCATGACGCGCGGAAAGCTCAGCATGGACCCGATGCGGCATTCCTGCCTTTGGGATGGCGAGCCGGTCACGCTGACAGTGACTGAGTTTCTCATCCTGATGGCTCTTGCCCAGCGCCCCGGTTTTGTCAAAAGTCGCGATAGTCTGATGGATGCTGCCTATGATGATCAAGTTTATGTTGATGATCGGACGATCGACAGTCACATCAAGCGCATTCGGAAAAAATTCCGTATGACCGACGATGAATTCGCCTCTATTGAGACATTATATGGCGTCGGATACCGATATCGCGAGACCTGACCCTGCCTTAGACTATGGCGAGGTTGCGGAGGAACTGTCTGAAGGCACGGGTTCTCCGCCGCCGCTCGATACCGATGTCTCTGACGACCGACCAAAACAACAAAAACTAAGTTCAATCGCGGAAAAGCGCCTTTCTTTCTGGCGCAACCTAAAATTTCTTCACCCTCTTAGCAGCCTGACTCAGCGGATTGTCGCGATTAATCTGGTCGGGTTGGCGGTCTTGGTAGCGGGTGTTTTGTTTCTCAACCAGCTTAGAACCGAACTCGTCCAAGTGCGGGTGAATTCTCTTATTACGCAGGGCAAGATCGTTGCGACAGCGGTGGCCGAACTGGCGGCGGCCACACCTGAAGCAACGCGATATGATGCTTATGCCGCGAATGAAGTGCTTCGCCAGCTTACCTTGCCGACAGGGCAACGGGCACAGCTTTATACCCGTGGCCGCTTGACCGGAGATACGCGCAGTTTTGATTTTGCGCGCAGGCCGGTTCAGACCGAGTCGCTCGCTCCCCCGTCGAGTAAGTCCGGTGGATTTTTAGGGTGGATCGAGCGGGCCTATAGCCGGATCGCGAAAATTTTCTTCGCCGATGATTTGCCGCTTTATATCGAAACTCCGGTGGCCGGGATCACAGAAGACGCCGAGGTCTATCAAGCCCAACGCGGCGACGTCGCTTCGGCCTTACGGGTTAATTCGGACGGCGAACTCATTGTGTCTGTCGCGGTGCCTATCCAAAGACTCAAAGTGGTTATGGGTGTGCTGGTCCTCTCGACCGAAGGCGGTGATATTGACCGTGTAATCCGTGTTGGTCGCATTGAGATTTTGCGCGTTGTGATCGTGGCCGGGCTCGTCTCCCTGCTATTGGCCTTCCTGCTTGCGAGAGGGATAGCGCGGCCTTTGCGTAAATTGGCTGTCGCAGCGGAAGCCGCCGGGGTGAAGGAAGATATGCAAATCCACCCCGACCGTGTTGAGATTCCCGACTATACATCGCGGGCGGATGAAATCGGAGACTTATCAGGCGCACTGCGCCGTATGACGGACGCGCTCTACTCGCGCATTGATGCAATCGAATCCTTTGCGGCGGATGTCGCCCATGAAATCAAGAACCCCTTAACATCTCTGCGGTCAGCCGTGGAAACCATGAGCCTTGCAAAAACCGATGCATCGCGCGCGCGCCTTATGGAGGTCATTCAAGATGACGTAACCCGGATGGATCGGCTGGTGACTGACATCTCGAATGCTTCGCGCCTCGATGCCGAACTGGTCCGCGAAAAACGTGCGCCGTTTGAGTTGGGCGCATTGATTGAGACGATGGCGGATATTTCTTCGGCAGAGGAACACGGGGTTAAACTATCGACATTTGTTCCGCCCACACCCTTGATGGTGCGCGGATTGGAGAGCCGCATCGGGCAAGTTCTCGCAAATTTGATCGAAAATGCGGTATCGTTCAGTGAGAGCGGCGCGCAGATAAAAGTGACGGCTGGCAGGGCGGAAGATGGCTCGGCTTGGCTCACTGTCGAAGACGAAGGGCCGGGGATTCCGGCGGATAATCTCGAGAGCATTTTCCAACGCTTTTACACCGAACGCCCTGTAGAAGAGGCCTTTGGCCGCCATTCCGGGCTTGGTCTCTCGATCTCCAAACAAATCGTAGATGCTCATGGCGGTACGATCTTGGCTGAAAATATCGGCGATAATAATGCACCCGATGGTGCCCGGTTTGTGCTGCGTTTACCAAGATAAAGCCGGTTCGCTTCAATCCTTAAGTTGATAAAAAATACTTTGCGCGACTATCCGGTGCATTGACGTTCCGATTCGGATGAGAGACGATTACCAAATGGGCGCACATGACACTTTCCTGAGTCCCAAGGTGGATGGGACGAGAATCAAGTTAATCCTCGTAACGGGCGTTGCGGGGGCCGGTAAGACATCGGCCTTAGCTGCATTGGCGGATCAAGGCTTTGAGACGATTGATAATCCTCCGGTGAAACTTATCGAGGCGATCGTTGATGATTATGTCGATGAGGGAGCGAGGCTGGCAATTGGCATAGACGAGCGCAGCCGGGGATTTACCACAGGGCTTTGCGCGGATGTTATCGCAAAATTGCGGGCGCGCGGTGATACAGAAGTCACCCTTGTTTTTCTGGAATGTGCAGATGAAACATTGCTGCGGCGATTTCAGGAGACGCGGCGTCGGCATCCGATGGCGGAGGGCGCCCCTGTCGAGGCGGCGCTTGTGCATGAACGCGCGATGCTTGAACCTTTGCGCGTGCAATCTGATGTCTCCATTGATACCAGCGATTTGTCGCTGACGGATTTGCGCCGGGAGATTGGTGAGCGGTTTGGCGATGATGCGGGAGGCATGACGGTCTCGGTAATTTCGTTCGGGTTTAAAAAGGGCGCACCGCGCGGTGCGGATTTGCTTTTTGATGTGCGGTTTCTTGCCAATCCTTATTGGTCGGCCAGTCTTCGCGAGCAAACAGGGCTGGACCCTGACGTGTGTTCGTATATTGAAGCAGATGTGAATTTCAGGTCGATTTTCGATAAGATGAATGATCTCGTGGTATCTTTGCTTCCTCATTATGCGGCTGAAGGAAAAAGCTATCTCAATATTGCCATCGGGTGCACCGGCGGCAAGCATCGCTCGGTCATGGTTTCCGAGCGTCTAAGCGAGTCAATTCAGGCCGCAGGATATACGCCGGTTGTTCGCCATCGAGACATGCCTTTGACAGCGAAAAAACCTGTGGCGGCATTTTCCTGAATGATCGGTATCGTCCTCATAACGCACGGGGGCGTAGGCCGGGAACTCAGAGCTGCAGCAGAAAATATGCTGGGTCGGCAAAATCAGATGGCAACAGTTTCGGTTACCCCGGATGTTCCTGTTACTGAAATGCGTGAAGCGCTATCGGAAGCGGTCGATCAGGTTGCTGATGGCTCGGATGGTGTGCTGATCCTCTCTGATATTTTTGGCGGAACACCTTGTAATGTTGCTGCTGGCGTTGCGTCATCGGTTGAAGCAACTGTTCTGACGGGTGTGAATCTGCCGATGCTTGTCGCCGTCATAAAAGCGCGCAAAAGAAGCGGTTTGCTGCATGTCGCTCAATCAGGATTAGAGGCCGGACGCCACTATATCGGTTTTGCCGAGCCGTCGAAAAACGGATCGCAAAAAGCAGCGATATGGGCACGTCAATAATCCGAAAAATGACCATCGTGAACGAGCGGGGGCTTCATGCCCGCGCGTCTGGGGCGTTGTCGCAGCTTTGTGAGACTTTCGAGTCAGATGCCGTTGTTCGGTTTGACGGTGAAGAGGCGGACGCGCGCTCGATTATGGATTTGCTGACACTGGCGGCGGCCAAAGGATCGGTGATCGAAGTTGAAGCTAGCGGCGATGATGCCGCCGCGATGGTTGATGCGATGGAAGAGATGATCTCAGGTAAGTTCGGCGAAGGCCGCTGAGAGGCTCAACGGCGAGCGCCTCCCAACCGGCATCGGCGGGAGGGTAAAAACCCAAATCTCAAGATTTATCCGGCGGTCGCGGGTCTTGCCGCGCCAGAATATCGCAATCATGTAAAATCACATCAACCGGATGAGAGTGACGCTGTCGATAGCCCGGCGGCCATCCTGGACGTCTTGGTTCGATCCGTCTGAGCGGTGCGCCCGCTGCGCGTCGCCGTGCCTGTAATCGCGCCAGCCGTTTTGCCTGTGCTGGTATGGTTTCCAATGCTTTTTGCAAAGCCTGCAACCGTCTGCATAGGCTGGCCGGATTGACCTCAGCAGAGCGCGGCGTAGGCGTGGCGAAGCGCTGTTCATCAAACCCACTGATCCGAGGGCCAGCCCCGCGTAGAGGCCGGTGTGGTTTTGCCAACTCACGAAACCATTTACGCGGATCGAACAACACAAAAGCCGGAATACGATCTCCCGCACCTTTCCCCTTCGGAAGCGCCCCCTTGGGAGCAGGGCGTTTTGGCTGGAAGGAAACCACAAGCCCCCGCGCTTTCACGAGGATCACCCGTCGCAGCGCAGATTCAGCCGGTTGCAAAACCCGTAAAACCCGGCGGCGAACATCAGCAGACATCGAGGCAACTACTGCCCCGCCCGGAACCAACCCGGCGAGAGCAAACATCGAAGCAACAAGACGCATCAGTGCCGTCACTTGATATTTAATGATTACCTCGTCGTTCATGCCGTCCTTTCAGAAAAAACTAAAAAGAACATATATCGAACAAAACGCATTTACAAGAGCAAATGCGTCCGTCCTGAACGTCAGCACAAACGGCGCAGCGGCAGATGTCACACTACACGACAGTGATTGAATGAGAGCGTCGAAGGGTGATTTTATGGAGGATTCTGCGTTGCAAACAGGATCATCCGATGACCACGACTTCCTTCGACGCGCTCGGCGAGAAATTATCGTCGCATATCGGTCTGAGCAAGAGCCGTATGGAGACGCTGGTGATGTTGATTACCGGCATGATCGGCTCGCGGACGGTCAATCTCAGCCACGTTGCCAGTGAACGTGGCGCGGCTGCGAAGCCCGCCTCGACATACCGCCGCCTACAACGGTTCTTTCAGCATGTGCAGGCCGAAGGTGATTGGGCGGCACGG
>CALKIZ010000044.1 GCA_937995735.1 uncultured Neomegalonema sp.
GGCACGGCAGATCGCGTCGTGTTCAGAGATTTAAATCTCTCGGATGTGACTTTCTCGACCTTTGATTACGGCACACCGGCGCTTGGCGAAGCCTTGCGGATTTTGTGGAATGACGGAACGGATAGCGGCGAACTCCGCCTGTCTTTGGGCGGCGAACATATTGAGCGTTTTGAATTCGCCGATGGCTCGATTCTCGGACCGGACGATTTTATATTCTGATGGTGATACTCAACCATTATTCGTAGGCGGCGGCGCTGATGATGGCCTCGCCCGTGTCAAAGACTTGAACGACGTAAGCGGTTGCCCCCAGTTTGAACGAAACTGGGGTATTACCCGCTAGTGCTTCCAGAACTCTTGATGTTGCGGCCTTGTTTTGCGTGTTGTCTTCAATATCCAACGGAGCGACAGCGGCCATAAAGGATGTAACCGCGAGCGCACGTTTGTCCGGGGCGGGGCGATCAAGCGTCAGGATCAGCAATTCGGGCGCGTCCTCCAAAGACGGCCCGCTCGCCACCAAGGTTCCCGCACCATTGACGACGAAGGCACAGAGAAAGTCGCCCGCGCTCTCGTCCTCGCGACAGCTTACCCGCGCATAGTTGAACTTCGTGATGTTCTCTCCGGATCGAATGTGCTGTTCATTCAGAAAAAGGTCCACATCGGCGACTGTGGTCTCAGTCCAAATATCCGCACTCGCACTCGCGGGGATAACCGACGCAAGGGCCGTAAAAAGAAATAACCTCACCTTAGGCGTCATTGTCGCACTTCCCTTACGGATAGTTATTATGGACTGAAGCAATCACCGCCAAGCCACGCACCGCATAACCGGAAAATCCCTCCGGCCCAACGTGTTCTAACACCTAGCATGTCTGAACAGCGTATATTATGAAATTTATCTAATTTTTTTCATTTATTTACCCCCTGTGACGATTCTCTCTCGCACTCAGTCGCATTCTTGCGCTATGTCGCGTCTCAACCGCGCTACCGCGCCTGTAGAAAGTGGCGTAAGGCTGCGTGATCCACGGTTCTTGAAAGGCTCTCGAGATGAAGGTACTTGTCCCCGTCAAACGGGTGATCGATTATAACGTGAAAGTCCGCGTAAAAGCTGACCAAACCGGTGTTGATCTGGCCAATGTAAAGATGTCGATGAACCCGTTCGATGAGATTTCCGTCGAACAGGCCATTCGCTTGAAAGAAGCGGGTCAGGCAGACGAAATCGTCGTCGTCTCCATTGGCGTTGCGAAGAATCAAGAAACGCTGCGGACGGCGCTCGCGATGGGTGCTGATCGTGCGATCCTGATTGAAGCCACGGATAACGTAGAAAACGACATCGAGCCACTCACTGTCGCGAAAATCCTCAAAGGGGTTGTCGAAGAAGAGCAACCCGGCCTTGTTCTGCTCGGCAAACAAGCCATTGACAACGACGCCAATGCGACGGGTCAGATGCTCTCTGCATTGCTTGGATGGTCCCAAGCAACATTTGCTTCCGGCCTCGAAATCGAAGGCGATAAAGCAACCGTCACCCGTGAAGTTGATGGTGGCTTGCAAGTCATCAAAGTGAATATGCCTGCTATCGTGACGGTGGACCTGCGCTTGAACGAGCCGCGCTATGCATCTTTGCCGAACATCATGAAGGCGAAGAAAAAGCCGATGGATACCAAGACGCCTGCAGATTACGGCGTCGACATCGCCCCGCGCCTTACCACTGTAAAAGTGACCGAGCCGCCAGCGCGTAAAGCCGGTGTGATTGTTGGCTCCGTAGGCGAACTGGTTGAGAAACTCAAAACTGAAGCGGGAGTAATCTAATGGCTGTTCTTCTTCTCGCAGACCACGACAATGACAACCTCAACGATCAGACGGCAAAGTCTGTCACCGCTGCACAGGCAATGGGAGGTGACATTCACATCCTTTGCGCTGGTAACGGGTGTAAAGGCGTTGCTGAACAGGCGGCAAAGCTCGACGGCGTGGCCAAAGTGCTCTGCGCATCTGATGCTGCGTATGGCAATGACCTTGCCGAGCCGCTTGCGGACCTGATTGTCAAACTTTCCGGCGATTATGAGCATCTTGTTGCTGGTGCAACGACCACGGGCAAGAATGTGATGCCCCGTGTTGCGGCACTGCTGGATACCAACATGATCTCCGACATTTCCGCTGTGGAATCCGCTGACACTTTCGAGCGCCCGATCTATGCGGGTAATGCGATGGCGGTTGTCAAATCGGCTGACCCTAAGAAAGTCATCACCGTGCGCGGTGCATCTTTTGATGCGGCGGGCGAGGGCGGCTCTGCTGCGGTTGAGGAAATTGAAGCGGCGGGCAATCCCGGCCTTTCCGAATGGGTCGAAGATAAAGTCGTTTCCAGTGACCGTCCTGAACTGACCTCGGCGAAGATCGTCATTTCCGGTGGTCGCGGCATGGGCTCGAAAGAGAACTTCGCGATTATCGACAAAGTGGCCGATAAGCTCGGTGCGGCTGTGGGTGCATCCCGCGCGGCGGTCGATTCCGGTTATGCCCCGAACGATTATCAAGTCGGCCAGACCGGTAAAGTCGTGGCCCCCGATCTCTACATTGCTGTGGGCATCTCGGGTGCGATCCAGCACCTTGCCGGTATGAAAGACTCGAAAGTCATCGTCGCCATCAATAAAGATGAAGAAGCGCCGATCTTTCAGGTTGCTGATTATGGCCTCGTCGCGGATCTGTTTGACGCGGTTCCAGAGTTGGAAACAGAACTCTGATTTCTTGGTGATAGCCGCGCGGCTCGCCGCTGAAACAATTAAAAAGCCTCGGATCATTCCGGGGCTTTTCTTTATGGGGGAGGGCCGGGGCGTTAAGACGCTTACGCCGCCTCTCCCCGTCGTCCGCGCTTTGGCAGAGCGAAAGCGCGCTTAATTCCGCCTAATGTTCGTCCGGCACGCACGGCAACGGATCCTAATCCACCGTTCAGGATTAACGTGCTGACATGGCGATCAACATCTGTTGCCCATGCCCGTTCCATAACCGCATTCTCGTCAAGCTCGCTCACGTCAAAACGCTTGATGTGGTCTTTGTCGAACGCGCCCCAAAGCATTTCTACAAAAGTGCCGATACCGGCGCTCGGGTATTTCTGATCGCCGCCGGTATCGAGAATATGCAGCGTGCCATTATACTCGATGCCGATTGTGAAGCCGACGGCTGGCTTGGCAAAGAGGGTTTCATCGAACGCGACGATGCTCCGTAACGTGCCCGCTTCAGCGGCATCACGGATTACGCGCTCGGTAAAGGCAATCCGGCGAAAGTCATCAACACTTCCTTCATCTGCGCCGCTGCGTTTTTTAACCCGGTTCATAATAGCCAACAACGGGGCGGCTTCTGTCACGGGATAAAGCTCCAGCCCTTCAATCCCTGCATGAATGCCCGCGACTTCTTCATGGAACGCGGTATCGCGGCTGTTCAGGAATTGCGGCCACGACGTCGAGGTGTCGATGATTGGAAAGGCTTGATGCTCATATTCTTCGACCGTCCGTCCGACATCCCATTCGGTGTGCAATAATTGCACAACAGGGGAGCGTTCCGGCACATTATGCAAATGCCAAAGCTGCGCGCCCCAGCTTTTGGTGTAAGAACCCAACAGGCGCATACATTCGATTTGATCGCGGATGAGCGGTATATCCGTTCGCGCGGCGGGAATAGGCCCGACAGCAGGGATCGACATGCCGCCATAGCGGTATTTAACCGAGATAAAAGGTGCCATCGCACAAGGCCCCTCTTTGTCATCAATCATCATAACCTGACCACTGATGTCATCTTCGTAGATGTCCCAAAGCGCCTGCAGCCATTCATGGGTCATATACATCGAGGCTTCGGGATACTGGGATAGTGCAGCATTCCACCGTCTGCGGAATTTTGCGAATTTGTGTCTATCCGTAACGATACGCACTGTATGTGCATCCTCGCGATACGTCTCAATTCCGTCCATGCCTGCCTCCGAGAGCCTCGTTTTCTTAAAGGCAATGCAAAGGCCGTGCAGTTCAGAATTTTGGCTATATTTCGAAGCTGTACTTGGTAGTGAAAATTTACATAGAGTTTTAATTAAATTATTATTTTTATCTGACTTTTATTAAAATGTTAAATAAAATAATCGTTTTTTATTACGTATTTAATTTTTAAATTATTTTAATGATAACATTTTGAATAATGTATTGCGAATGTTTAAGAATTAAAAATGTAAAAATCTTTTCTAAGACATTGTATTCAAGTGGAATTTTTTGTGTGTAGAATATTTCTTCTTTTGTATTATTTGTGCTCCCAATTTAACGGTTTCCTTTTTTGATTGTTTGGCTGTGTCAGATTACACGTCATAAGAATACTTAGGCGCGAATAATCTATGGGCGCGCGGATTCGTGCGCTGTCATTAATTTCTCGATCATTCATCTGGGTCATAATTAGGTTTGACTTCGCAACCGATGGTAATCATATGAAGATTATATTCGCAATCATTATAGCACTGTTTTCAATCGGCCCTGTAACAGCGAGCACGTCTGAAAAAGCAATGCTTCAAGCGGCGATGCAGCGATATTTGGACTCGCAGCTTGTTGACGGTGCCATTCTTGATTTGGACTTGAAATCCGGCGAGATACGCAAACTTTACCCGATTGAATCCCACCCTATGATCCTGACGTTGGGTGAAAATTTTGTCCTGTGTGCGACACTCAGCGACGTTGAGGGAAATAAGTCGACGATAGATTATTATTTTGCGCCTCGCGGGGACAGTTACATCATGTTTCGCGCCGAGATTGACAATCGCAAGCCGTTACGCAAGCTGATGAAAGCTGGCACTGTGAAGCGTTTTCGATGACACGTCTGATTTAACGGTCATGACCTCCATAGCCTCCAAGTTGAAACCGTCGCGACCAGTGGGTCTGTTTGCGAAGATGGGTTTTGTCATTGCTCCGGTTTTTGTACTGATTGCGTCGCTTGGTCTATGGGTGTTGTCGGTTATCATTATGACCGAAGCGGACGACATTGTTTCGACGAGACTTGGAAATGCCGCAGGAAGAGTTTCTTCGGCGTTAGAGCGTCATGCACATTACAGCGCAGACGACGCATCCGATCCTTGGTCACAGCCTTTGCCCAGAGAGGTCATGAACGGCCTGCTGGCGGATCAAGCCGTGCGCTGTGTTGTGCTGACCCGCGAAGATGATGCGAAGACAAAGCTGGTTGCACCGCGCGGGTTGGGATGTGTCGGGCAAGTTGTTGATGAGCAGTTTGAGGTTGTGTTCGATACAGGGGTCAGAACGACACTTGAAGTCAATTATAGCCGTGCTGAAGTTTCCGAACTTTGGGCGAAAATGCTCAGATTATCCGCTATTGTTTTGTTTGGTGGTTTGTTGCTGTCTATTATGGCGGCTTGGGTTGGATTTCAAATTTTTATCAATACGCCTCTACGCCGTTTAGGGCGCGCGATTGAGAGTAATCAAAAATCGGGCAAGCCGGCTGGAGTTGTTGTGAGGGCGCATGATGAAATTGGTACAGTCATGCGCGCTTTTAATGACATGCAAATTAGAGATAGTGATAAAACCGCTCTCATCCAACGAGAGCGTGCTAAGCTGTCGCGCATTCTTGACGGTATGATGGATGCCTTGCTCGTCGTTAATCGTGATATGAGAGTAACGCTGGCCAATCGCGCGGCCTCCCGGTTGCTCGGGCGGCCAATCGACGGCATTGTTGGCGCTTCGATATTGAGTCTTTTTCAGTCCACGCGGGGCAATGCTGCAGATGATGGAGGCTTTTCCTACATGGAAGCCGTCTTGCCTGATGGCTCCATCATTCCTGTTATGACTTCGGTTGCTTCGATGGAACATGCTCCGGATGCGGCGACGATCTGTGTCGTGCGTGATGTCAGTGACGTGATTGAGTACAAAAATGCCTTGCACAGAAAGACCCTTGAGGCACTTACGGCCAATAGAGCCAAGTCAGAATTTTTGGCGAATATGAGTCATGAACTTCGGACTCCTCTGAACGCCATTATCGGTTTTTCGGATATTATTGCGTCAGGAATGATAGGCGGGCCTGTGTCAGACGTAACGGCGGGGTATGCAAAGGATATCAATGATAGTGGTAAGCACTTGCTAGAGCTTATCAACGACATTCTTGATGTGTCTAAAGTCGAGGCAGGTGAAGTAAAGCTCTACCCTGAGGACGTCGATTTACAATCCGTCTGTGCTGCCGTCATGCGGATTTTGCAAACAAGTGCAGGTGATAACGGTGTCGCGCTTAACCTTATCAAACCAAAAATGCCGATTTCGGTGGAGGCTGATCCTCTGCGTTTGAAGCAGGTAATCATTAACCTTGTGAGTAACGCAATCAAGTTCACGCCTGAGGGAGGCGCTGTCTCAATAGGAATGCAGCAAACGAAACAAGGTGTTGAGATTGCAGTGCGCGATACGGGCATTGGAATGACATCTGCGGAAATCAAAGAGGCGATTAAACCTTTCAGACAAGTCGATAATACCCATACGCGCCATTATGAGGGGACCGGACTTGGTTTGTCTTTGACCAAAAGTCTCGTAGAATTGCAGGGCGGAGTTTTAAGCATACTGTCGACGAAAGGCGTTGGTACAGAAGTGATTGTTATTTTGCCAAATGAGTATGACGAAAAAAATGATTTTGTGGATGAAGCTCCGCGCTTGAAAGAAATTGCTTAGAGTGTTTGCGCCCCCCCACCGGGATATTCCGGTTCTTATCCGTCATTGCTAGATCGCTCCGTCTTCGCTAGAGCTTTGCGTGTCGGAAGGCTGGACGGTCGCGGGTTGATCTTTCTCAGGAGAGTGAAGCGCGAGGAAAGTCCGGGCTCCATGCAGGCACGGTGCCGGGTAACGCCCGGCGGGGGTGGTTCGCCACTTTCAGGGACAGCGCCACAGAGAGTAAACCGCTTCGCGTGCGAAGTAAGGGTGAAAGGGTGCGGTAAGAGCGCACCGCTCGCGCGGCAACGCGGGAGGCATGGCAAGCCCCACCGGGAGCAAGATCGAATAGGGATGACTGCATTTCGGTGCAGGGCGGCCTCCAGCCCGTCATCCGGGTAGATCGCTGGAAGGGACGGGCAACCGTCTCTCTAGAGGAATGGCCGTCCAGGCGCGCAAGCGCTGGACAGAACCCGGCTTATAGGCCTTCCGACGTTGTTTATGGGCAGATATGGTGTAGTAGTTCCGATGTGATCTGACAGTATGCCTATTTTGGGTGGCGATTGTCAGATTGAGTTCAGTTCAGCAGTTTTTCTTTCCAAATTTCTTTTCCATCAATCATGGTCTGAAGAGGCGTCCGACCACAACACATTTTGCCTTGATGGGTGCGTTCGGTGTTGTAGTGGGCGAGCCATTCATCGAGATCGGCTTGCAATTGTTCTATGGTCTCGAACAGTTTTTTGCGGAATGCGACCTGATAAAACTCCTGCAGGATAGTCTTGTGGAACCGCTCACAAATACCGTTCGACCTACAATCGATCCACTGGATCGATTGCTTAACGGTCTCACTTTGCGGTGATTTAACCTTGGTCTTGGTATGGTCAATATCGTTGATCGCTAGAAACAACTGGTAATCATGCGTATCAACGCGCCCGCAATACTCGGTGCCTCGATCCGTCATGATGCGCAGCACCGGTAGGTCGTGTTCTTCGTAGAAGGGCAGCACTTGATCATTGAGTAGGTCGGCGGCGGTGATGGGTGTTTTCGTAGTATAGAGCTTGGCGTGGGCGAGTTTGGAATAAGTGTCCACGTAGGTTTGCTGGTAGATACGCCCGACGCCTTTGAGCGTGCCGACATAGAAGGTATCTTGCGAACCAAGATACCCCGGATGTGCAGTCTCGATCTCACCACAGGCCTCGTCATCCTGCTTCTTTTTCTCGAGCGCCTGCACCTGAGCTTCGGTTAGAATATTGCTGTCAGCAGCGACGATGGCTTCAAGCGCTTTCAGGCGAGCCTTGAAGTTTGCAAGATCGTGGCGCAGCCAGATTGAGCGCACACCGGATGCTGAGACAAAGATACCCTGTTTACGCAATTCGTTGGAGGTGCGGGCCTGACCATAAGCGGGGAAATCCGTGGCGAATTTAATCACCGCATCTTCGACAGCTTGATCAACACGGTTCGCCAGATTGGGTTTGCGCCGCGTGCGCTCGAGCAGCGCTTCGACACCACCTTCGTCCACCGCTGATTTGTAGCGATAGAACGTGTCTCGCGACATTCCCATCACTTGGCAAGCTTTCGAGACGTTACCCAGTTCTTCGGCTAGATTTAGCAGGCCGGTTTTGTGTTTGATGATCTTTTCGGTAGTGTTCAACATCGTGGTTCCTCGTTTTGCGGTTGGGTTTACACCACCATCAAAACGGGCAACCATCATCTCTTTCAAGAGATGAGCCGTCCCCATTCCAGTTCGCTGGGAAGGGGACGGTGTCAGATCATATCGAGACTAATTCAGATATGGGAATGATCGTCTGAACGATGCTTCAAGTCATGGGCGATTATGGGCGCGTGCCTATGATTCTATCTGCAATCATCCGATTCGATCTTTTTGACTTAATTTGTACATTTTTCGTTCGTTTAAATAACCTAATGGTTGTCGTTATATTTCGATATACGACCTCAAGATGCTTAACTTTGAAATTAATTCTCTCGGTTTTGCGGCTTGCAAACAGAATCAAGATGTAGCGGTTTTTTGTTTTATTGCTAGTAGGTGTTGTGAATTTGAGCGGGATTTATTTATTGTGAGTAGATAATTCTTCGGGACTTTAGTGGTTTTAAGTCGATTGAGACCATTATGAGTCATTGACGCCCATGTTGTCCCATGTCACACATATTTCAGAGAGGCTGGAGCGTTCGCGATACGAGATTTACAATAAATCAAAAAAGATCTGAGGCAGGTTTCGTACAGCATCACTAAATTCTCTCCGGTAACAAAGTTGATCCGAGCAAAATCTGAGTAGAGACGCAGGCTTTACAACAGAGAAAAGACAAATACTTCGGACGAGGCAGGCGGCGGGATGCGTTATACGTATTCCGCTAGCCCCGGTTTAAAGTCAAAGTCCTTCCTCAATACTTGCGCATCTTAGACATCAGCTCGCGATCCAAAAGGCTGGGCGGTTGGATGGCACTGTTTCTTTCGAGAAGCGTCCATAAAGTTGATAAAAAAGGCCGGGTCTCCGTGCCTTCCGGGTTCCGTGCGGCTTTGGGTGACGAGTTAGTACAGGGGCTAGGGCTGAATATGCCCATTGTCGGATTCGCCTGTATCGAAGCCCTTCCTTTTTCCAAGATTGAAGAACGCATGAGCGTTCTCGACTCCTTACCAGTTGATGAGGCCGAGGCAATGTCTCTCGCGCACCAAATGCTGGGAACGCTTGCTCATGTGACATTCGATGGAGAAGGTCGAATTGTTCTGCCCGATTATCTCATGGAATATTCGGGCATCCGCGACAGCGCGACATTTGTTGGGCTGGGGCGGACTTTCCAAATTTGGGAAGCTGAGGCACTCGCCGCCCATGACGTGTCTACCCGGACCATCGCCCGCGACAATATTAAACTTTTGCGTAAACCAACTTCAGCACTGGCAGAGGGTGAGGCGTGACACCCGAGGCTAAGTCAGCGGCAACAGCGTCGTTGGCCGCTGCACAAACCGACCACCTTCCCGTTTTGATCGCTGAAGTCGTTGAAGCGCTATCGCCTTCTGAAGGAGATGTTTTTCTCGACGGGACGTTTGGGGCAGGCGGTTATTCCCGCGCGCTTTTGGAGGCGTCCGATTGTCAGGTCATTGGCCTCGACCGTGATCCAGATGCGCTTTCCGAGGCGGCGAATTGGACGCCTTTATTCGAGGGAAGATTATCGCTGGAACAAAGCACATTCGGCGCGATGGAGAAAGCCGTCGAAAAATACCCGCCTGTTACCGGCATAGTGTTGGATATCGGCGTTTCTTCTATGCAACTCGACCGCGCACGGAGGGGTTTTTCCTTTCTCCGCGACGGTCCGCTTGATATGCGAATGGATCAGAGCGGTGTTTCAGCCGCCGAGCTTGTGAATGCGGTAGATGAGAGCGTCTTGGCAGACATCTTCTTTCAATACGGCGAAGAACGCCGTTCCCGTGCGCTTGCACGCGCGGTTGTTTCTGCGCGCACTTCAGCCCGGATTGAAACAACGGGCGCGCTTGCGGCAATCATTGAAAAAGCATCGCCGTCGAAGCGCCCCGGTCAACCGCATCCTGCTACCCGCGTATTTCAAGCCTTGCGCATTGCCGTCAATGATGAGCTGGGCGAGTTGGCGAAAGGTCTTGCGGCGGCGGAACGGATTTTGGGTGAGGGCGGGCGTCTCGTCGTCGTCACATTCCATTCACTGGAGGATCGCGTCGTTAAGCGCTTTTTTCAGCAACGTAGTAAGCATGGCGGCGCTGGCGTATCGCGGTACGCGCCTGATGCGCCCAATGCCGCTGCACCAAGTTTCGAGATGATTAGCCGCAAGGCGGTGACGGCAGGTAAAACTGAGCTTGAACAAAACCCGCGTGCGCGGTCGGCAAAGCTCCGAGCGGGTCGCCGCACGGCTGCGCCATCGCATCCGGAAGTCATGAGCGGGTTGGGTTTGCCGGGAT
This sequence comes from uncultured Neomegalonema sp., assembly GCA_937995735.1. Classification (GTDB taxonomy): domain Bacteria; phylum Pseudomonadota; class Alphaproteobacteria; order Rhodobacterales; family Rhodobacteraceae; genus JAHDDY01. Next base: position 10,597 of record CALKIZ010000044.1, read on the forward strand.
TGGTCGCTTCTGGGAGTTTATTATGATCGGCTCATTTCTTAGGATTGTAACGGTATTGGCGGCCTTCGCTGTGGTTCTTTCCGCGACGATGCTTTACCGCGTGAAAACTGAAACCCGGCAGTTGAAAGCGGAAATCCGCGCGCTCGAGCGCGAGGGCGACACTATTCGTAACCGGATTGACGCGCTTGAAACCGAGTGGGCTTATTTGAATTCGCCCGGATATTTGTCTGATCTGGTGCGTATTCATGCGGATACATTGCGCCTTGAAGAGCGCGTGCCGGATAATTTTGCCCGCCTGTCAGAGATTCCACCGCGTGGCGCATTGGCCCTAGGAGATCAATAGATGAAACCTTTGTTTGATCCCGCGCCTTTTGAACAACGCGCTGAGGAAATTGAGATCGAGCCAGTTGCCAGAGTGCGCAAACCCTATTCGCATCGCCTGCGGATGCGGATTGCGGCGACGACATTTCTGATCGCTTTTGCTGCGCTTGGCTGGCGCATGTCGGCGATTGCGCTGGAACATGATGCGCCGCAAGAAGCCAAGCGCTCGACAGGTGGTATCGAACAAGTAAACCGCCGCGCATCTTTACTGGATCGCAATGGCCGCTTGCTCGCGTCGACTTTGCAGACGTGGGAAGTTTTCGTTCACCCACGAGAGTCCCTTGGGGCTGGCGGTGTCTCGCCGGATGACCTTGAGAAACTCGGTGAGATTTTTCCGCGCCTCGATCTGATCAAATTGCGGGGTCATCTAAACGAAGGCGATCGCAAGTTTTTCTGGATTGCACGCAAAGCATCCTCGGATCAATGGCGCCGCGCGCGCGATCTGGGAATAATCGGCGTCTATGCCAAGCAACGCGAAGACCGGGTGTATCCGGCGGGCCGCGTTGTGGCTCATATTGTTGGCGGTGTTGATGTCGATAATATCGGCGTTGCCGGCGTTGAGTCTGGTTTAGAAGATCGCATCGGCGGTCCTGATAATTCGGGCAAACCGCTGCGTTTATCTGTTGATTTGCGGGTGCAGACCGCCCTTCGGAATACTTTGTCAGCCGCAAAGTCTGAATTCGCCGCTCCCGGTGCGGCGGGCTTGGTTATGAAGGTCCGCACAGGTGAGATGTTGGCAATGGTTTCGCTGCCAGATTTTGACCCGAACAACCGTCCTGCGGCTCCGAAAACTTTCGACGAGCAAGCACGCAGCCCGATCTTTAACAAAGTAACGCAAGGCGCTTTTGAGCTTGGGTCAATTTTCAAACTTTTGACCACGGCGATGGCGCTCGAATCCGGTGCGGCTAATTTAGACACCCCGCTCAATGCGACCGCTCCGATCCGCCGTGGTGGTTTCACGATTTCTGACTATCTCGGAAAAGGCCGCTGGATGTCGGTGCGCGAGATGGTGCGGTATTCCTCTAACATCGCCGCTGTCCGGGTCGCAGAACTTGTCGGGTCAGAGCGCCAAAAAGCCTATTTCGAACAATTCGGGATCAGTGGAAAAGTTCCGCTTGTTGGCGTTCCGAATGGTGAGCTCAGCCGTGCACAGCTTCCAAGGCAATGGGGGTCATCGGAATCCGCAACGGTATCTTATGGCCACGGCATTTCAGTTTCGCCACTGCACCTCGCAACCGCGCTGGCATCTTTGGCAAATGACGGCTGCAAAGTGACACCGACCTTGCTGAAAGTTTATGAAAGTGACTTGCCAGCGGAATGTGATCGCATTGTTTCGAGCGACACCTCAGAGAAAATTCGTGGCCTCATGCGCCTCGTTGCTGAGAAAAGCTCGGGCCGCAACGCGAATATTCCCGGTTATGAAATTGGCGGCAAGACAGGCACGGCCTATCAGGTGAAACCGTCGGGTGGATATAACACGGACAAGCGTTTTAATTCTTTCGCCGCGCTTTGGCCAACTTCTGACCCTGAATACCTGATGTTCATTTCACTGGACGATCCGAAACTTTTGGACGGCACGCGCAGGCTCCCTCTGGCGGGTCACACCGCAGCACCCACGGCGGGCAGTGCGTTAGAGCGTATCGCGCCATTGCTCGGCATGGTTCCACGGGATCGGTTCCGCGAAACGGTTAGTGTAGAAGAAAAGCAGGACGACGAAGGATGAACGCAACTGTCGCCAGTCTTGATCTGCTAAAGGGCGGCTCCGTATTGGGGCCGTCTTTGGCGTCTGAAGACGTGGTGACAGGTTTGACGGTAGACAGCCGCGAGGTGAAACCCGGCTATGTCTTTTTTGCCGCGAAGGGCGCAAAGCTGGATGGTGCGCGCTTTATCCAATACGCCGCGCGGCAACAAGCGCTTGCAGCGGTGTGTACGCTAGAAGGAGCGGTTACGGCATTAGAAACCGGCGCTGCCCCGATCCCACTCATCATCGTAGACGATCCGCGCCTTGCGCTGGCAAACGCTGCGGCGCGCTTTATCGGCAAACAGCCTAAGACAGTTGCTGCGATCACCGGCACGAGCGGCAAAACATCTACAGCAGATTTTCTGCGCCAGATTTGGGAGTTGATCGGAGAGAAAGCCGCAAGTTTCGGCACAACCGGCGTGAAGGCTCCCGGCCTTGATCTTCCCGGCGGTTTGACCACACCTGATCCGGTCGGGCTGCACAATCTTCTCGCTACATTGACAGATCACGGCGCGACTCATGCCGCGATGGAGGCGTCTTCGCATGGCCTTGATCAACGCCGCATGGATGGTGTGAAAGTCGCTGCGTCCGCGCTTACGAATATCGCGCGTGATCATATGGATTACCATCCGACATCGGCGAATTATGCCGCTGCAAAGCTACGGCTTTTTTCTGATTTGACCCCTGCGGGTGCACCTGTCGTGGTGAATGCGGATGACACCATCTTTCCGTTGGTCGCACAGATTGCGGCGGCGCGCGGGCAGGTTCTTGTTCCTGTTGGAGAGGGTGACGCGGCGGCGTCCGGTATTCGTATCATTGCAACAAAGTTTGATGATGCGGGACAGACCGTCGAGATTGAATGGGATGGAAACTATTCCGTTCGCTTGCCGCTTATCGGAGCCTTCCAAGCCCGCAATGTGTTGACCGCTGCGGCCCTCGCGGTGGGCTGCGGGGCGGATAAAGATAAAGTGCTGACATCGCTGTCGTTACTACAAGGCGTCCGGGGCCGCATGGAGCTTGTCGCCCGCCGCGCGAACGGGGCCGCGATCTATGTTGATTACGCTCATAAACCTGATGCAATGGTTGCCGCTTTGCGCGGAATGCGTCCGCATGTAGAAAAAAGACTTCATGTTGTCTTCGGTGCAGGAGGTGACCGCGACCCCGGCAAGCGCCCCCTCATGGGCGAAGCCGCTGCAAAACACGCCGATGTCATTTTAGTCACCGACGATAATCCGCGCTCCGAAGATCCGGCGACAATCCGCAAAGCCATACTTGAGGCCGCACCTGAAGCCACCGAAGTTGGCGACCGCGCCGAAGCCATCTTACGCGCGATTGACGGTTTGGAAGAAGGTGATGTTCTTTTGATTGCGGGCAAGGGTCACGAAACCGGACAGATTGTTAATGGCGACATTATCCCTTTCGATGACACAGAACATGCCCGCGCTGCCGTCGTCGTTCTTGATGCGGACGAGGAAGATGTCCTCAAAATGCTGAAAGGGGACTCGTAAATGCTCTGGACCCGCGACGCCCTTCTCGCTGCAACAAAAGCAAAAGCGAATGGAGATTGGGATGGCATTTCCGGTGTCTCCATCGACACACGGACCATTCGCGAGGGTGATTTATTCGTCGCCTTAAAAGATCAACGCGATGGGCATGATTTTGTCGGCATGGCGTTTGAGAAAGGCGCAGCGGCGGCCCTCGTCTCAAAGCCCGAAGTCTGTCCCGACGGTGCAGCACTTGTCGTCGACGATACTTTGGGTGCACTTGAGGCGCTGGGCATTGCAGCGCGGAGCCGTGCAGGTAATCTGTCGGCTATCGCAGTAACCGGCTCGGTCGGAAAAACCTCGGTTAAAGAGGCGCTGCTCCATGTGCTATCGGCACAAGGCAAAACTCACGCATCGGAAAAATCCTATAACAACCATTGGGGCGTTCCACTCACCCTCGCGCGGATGCCTGCAGAAACTGAATACGGGGTGTTCGAAATTGGCATGAACCATCTCGGTGAAATCTCACCGCTGACACGCATGGTCCGCCCTCATATCGCGATTGTCACCACGGTCGTTCCTGCGCATCTTGGCAACTTCAACGACGAGTCAGAAATCGCGCAAGCCAAGTCTGAGATTTTCGAGGGGTTATTGCCGGATGGAACCGCACTGATCAACCGCGACAATCCTTGGTTCGATACGTTGTCCCGCCGCGCGACTGAGTTGGGCGCAAAAGTCATCGGTTTCGGCGAACATCCCGAAGCCGAAATTCGCCTCACACATCTGACCCAACAGGCAACCTCGGCAAGTGTCGAAGCCGACATCATGGGTGAGTCTGTCCTCTACAAACTCAATGCCCCTGGCAAACACCACGCCTTAAACAGCCTCGCGGTTTTGGGGGCTGTATCATTGGCGGGCGGTGATCTTGCCCGTGCAGCGCTTTCCCTTCAGGGATGGTATCCCGGCGAAGGTAGAGGCTCGCGCGAAAATATTCTGATTGATCCGGTTGACCCTGACAGTTCATTTTTGCTGATTGATGAAAGTTACAACGCGAACCCTGCCTCGGTCCGGGCGGCACTAGAAACGATTGGCTTGGCAGAGCCGGGACTTAACCCGACAGGGCGGCGTGGCAGACGCATCGCTGTGATTGGAGACATGCTCGAGCTTGGCCCGCGCGCTGATGAGCTTCATGCCGAGATTGCGAAAGCACCTGAAATCGCGTCGGTTGATTTGGTTTATGCCTGCGGACCACATTCCCGCGCGCTTTATGACGCGCTTCCGCCAGAGAAGCGCGGTGAATGGGCCGAAGATTCTGCGGCGCTTGCCCCGATTGTGAATGAGGCTATTCGGATCGGCGATGCGCTGGTGATCAAGGGATCGCTCGGATCGCGGATGGCTAAAATTGTTGATGTAATAAGTGCGCCCGGTGCGCGGCGCAAACGCGCCTGAGGAAAAGGACAACCCAGATGCTTTACCATTTCCTCACCCCCCTCGCGGACAGCTTTGGCGGCTTCAATGTATTCCGGTACATCACCTTCCGTACCGGCGGCGCGTTGATGACGTCGTTGATTTTGTTCTTTATCTTTGGCCGCCCGATGATTGATTGGCTTCGGGGTAAACAAGGTAAAGGCCAACCGATCCGCGATGATGGTCCGGCAAGGCATATCATTGAAAAAGCCGGTACACCGACGATGGGTGGCGTGATGATCCTAGGATCAATAACAGTGTCATGCATCTTATGGGGCCGCTTTGATCAGGGGTTTCTCTGGATCGTTTTACTCACCATGCTCGGGTTTGGGGCGATTGGGTTTTGGGATGACTTTTTGAAAGTCTCGAAAAAAAATACCAAAGGCGCACCCGGAAAAATTCGATTACTGCTCGGTCTTTTAATTGCCCTCACTGCAGCGATATGGGCGACGTACCTGACCCCAGAACCACTACAGCAAAAACTGGCGCTACCTTTTTTCAAAGAAACCCTGATTGATTTTGGAATTTTGTTTTTCCCCTTTGCAATGTTTGTCATCGTTGGTGCTGCAAACTCGGTTAACTTGACCGATGGGTTGGATGGCCTTGCGATTGTTCCGGTGATGATTGCCGCGCTCTCCTTTGCCTTGATTGCTTATTTTGTGGGGAACGCGAAGTTTTCGGAATACCTGCAAATTCATTACGTGCCGGGTACGGGAGAGATCGCAGTCTTTGTCGGCGCATTGGTCGGGGCCGGTTTGGGCTTTCTATGGTTTAACGCTCCACCGGCGATGGTGTTTATGGGCGATACGGGCAGCTTGGCACTCGGCGGGGCATTGGGCGCAATCGGTGTTGCGACCAAGCACGAGTTGGTTCTTGCGATCATTGGCGGTCTTTTCGTCGTTGAGACGCTCAGCGTGATTGTTCAGGTCGCCAGCTTTAAAATGACGGGCAAGCGCGTTTTCCGAATGGCCCCGATCCATCACCACTTTGAACAAAAAGGCTGGCAGGAATCGACCATCGTGATCCGCTTTTGGATCATTTCCGTGATCTTGGCCCTTATCGGCCTTGCCACCCTGAAATTGCGGTAAGCCTGTGATTGTCGTTCAGGCATATGAAGGCAAGCGTGTCGGCATCCTCGGCATGGGTCGCTCGGGGCTTGCTGCGGCGGCGGCATTGGAAGCGGGCGGCGCAACCCCGATATGCTGGGATGATAACGAGGCTGGGCAAGAAGCAGCGCGGAGCGCGGGCTTTTCTGTCGAGAATTTGACGCACGAAGAACCGTATGCCGATCTTGCCGCGTTGATCGTCTCTCCCGGCATTCCGCATCTTTACCCGTCCCCGCACCGTGCGGTCGAACAAGCATGGTCGACGCGCGTTCCTGTCGATAACGACATCGGGTTATTCTTTCAGGAGATGTTCACGTGGGAGCCGGGCGCAGATGATGACGGGGAAGCATCACCATCCGTGATTGCAATCACCGGCTCGAACGGCAAATCGACCTGCACGGCCTTGATCCATCATATCCTCACCGAAGCAGGGCGCGAGACGCAACTGGGCGGCAATATCGGCGTTGGTGTTCTCAGCCTGACATACCCGCGTTCGCGCGAAGTGATCGTACTCGAACTGTCGAGCTATCAGACTGACCTCGCCCGATACCTGACCCCTGATGTCGCAATCTTTCTAAACCTGTCGGATGACCACCTCGACCGTCATGCTGGTCGCGGAGGATACTTCGCCGCCAAGAAACGCATGTTCCAAAACGGCCCCAAATCAGTCATCGGAGTTGATGAAGCCGAAGGCCGCGCTTTAATGAACAGCCTTGATGGGTTTGCGGAAACGGTTTTGCCGATCTCATCCGCCCACAATTTAAAGAACGAGAACTGGTCGGTATTTCTGCGTAAAAAGCATCTCGTTGAACATCGCGACGGCAAGCAAGTCGCCTCCTTCGATTTACGGGAAGCACCGGCTCTGCGCGGCGCGCATAACGCACAAAATGCAGCGGCGGCATTCGCCGCATGTCGCTTGCTCGGTCTTGGCCCGAGGCAAATTGAACCGGGGCTACGCAGTTTTCCGGGGCTTGCTCACCGCTTGCAACAGATCGCCGAAGTTGATGGCGTTCGCTACGTGAACGACTCCAAAGCAACCAATGCAGACGCAGCAGAAAAAGCGCTACTGTCATTCGAAAACATCCGTTGGATTGTGGGGGGCAAAGCGAAAGACGGCGGTATCACTGATTTGCTGACCTTGATGGACCGCGTTACGAAATCATACCTGATTGGCGAAGCCGCACCCGCTTTTTCAGAACAACTTGGCGGGCATCCTCATGTGATTGCCGAAACTATTGAGCAAGCAGTCGCACTCGCCAATGCCGACGCGCAAGAAGGCGATACAATTCTTCTCGCCCCCGCCTGCGCGAGCTTTGACCAATACCCGAACTTCGAAGTCCGTGGAGACGCTTTTTGCACCGCCGTTAAACGTCTCATAGAGGAGCGCGCCGCATGACCGCATTGATCTTCGATTATCGTCCGCGTCTCACATGGGGCGGTGTGAAGCATTGGTGGGAGACAGTAGATAGGCCGCTTCTTGCTTGTGCCTTTTTCCTGATTGCGCTTGGCATCGTGTTAAACCTCGCGACCAGCCCCGCGCTTGCGGCACGCACGAATGTTGAGCCGTTTTACTATGTAATCCGTCAGTCAGTTTTTGCCGTACCATCGGTCCTGTTGATGCTGTCACTGTCGATGGCATCGCCAAAAGTAATCCGGCGGTTTGGTGTTCTGCTGTTTTGCGCCACGATTGCCTTGCTGATGCTGGTCCTGCTGTTCGGTGCAAGCCGTAACGGATCGCAGCGTTGGCTTTCGTTGATTTTCTTTTCACTGCAACCGTCAGAATTGGTAAAGCCTGCTTTGATTGCCGCATCCGCATGGATGTTCTCTGTCAAAGACGAACCCAATGCCCCTCCGGGATCAATGGTCGCCGCAGGGTGTCTTGGATTGACGGCATTTCTCGTCGCGCTCCAACCGGATTATAGTCAGACCGCGTTGATCTGTGCGGTTTGGGGAGTGGTCTTCTTTTTATCCGGCGCGTCAATCATCTGGGCCGTTTCGGGAGGTCTGCTCGCGATTGGCGGCGGAGCGATTGCCTATGCCACATCCCCTTATGTTGCTGAGCGCTTGCGCTTGATGGTCGATCTCGACTCGCAAAGCGGATACCAGATGCGCAAAACCGTTGCTGCAATTCGCGAAGGAGGATTGTGGGGAACCGGACCGGGAGAGGGTGTCGAAAAACTCGGCCTGCCGGATGCTCATTCCGATTTTATCATCGCGGTGGCGGCTGAAGAATACGGGCTTTTGCTGACATTGCTCGTGATCGCAGTTTACGCCTTCATCGTCGCGCGTGGCCTTTTGATGGCATCGAGTTTGAAATCTGTCTTTGCGAGATTAACCGTCAGCGGCGTTTCGGCTTTGATCGGGTTTCAGGCCTTCATCCATATCGGCGTTTCCGCTCGTTTGTTGCCGCCCACCGGTATGACGCTGCCGCTCGTTAGTTACGGCGGGTCGAGCCTGATGGCGATGGGCATTACCTTCGGATTTTTGCTTGGCCTAACCCGCATGGACATGGAGCGCGCTCCGTGAGCAAGCTCGCTGTTCTCGCGGCTGGTGGTACGGGTGGGCATATGTTCCCCGCGCAGTCTTTGGCCGAAGAACTGCTGCGACGAGGCTGGCGCGTTGCGCTTGCTACCGACAAGCGCGGCCTGTCTTATTCGGACGGGTTTCCTGAACAGGTCGAGCGCCGTGCGCTCAAGGCGGCAACACCCGCGCGCGGTGGATTGCTGGCCAAAATCGCCGCCCCTCTTGCTTTGTTGAGTGGAACACTGGAAGCGCTCGCATGGTTTCGGGAAGACCGCCCCGATGCCGTGATTGGTTTCGGGGGCTATCCGGCTGCTCCGGCGACTGCCGCCGCAATCCGTATGAAAATCCCCCGCATCATCCATGAGCAAAACGCTGTCTTGGGTCGTGCCAATAAGCTGTTCGTCAAGCGCGTTGATTTGCTGGCCTGCGGCATTGGCAAACCTGTCAACACACCTGAGGGCGTCGAGACAGTCCTTGTCGGGAATCCGATCCGCGATTCTGCTTTGTCGCGTGCGGATACGCCGTATCAACAGATCACTGATGCGCCGATTAATCTGCTGGCATTCGGTGGTTCGCAAGGCGCGAAGGCGTTATCGGATGCGGTCCCCAAAGCGCTGGCGCTGTTGCCTGACGAAACGCGAAAGCGGTTGAAGGTGACCTTGCAAGTTCGCGATGAAGGATTGGCCGAAGCACAATCTGTTTTCTCGGGCGCAGGGATTACAGCCGAAGCCGGTGCTTTCTTTGATGATATGCCGCAGCGTATAGCGGACGCGCATTTGGTCATTGCACGAGCGGGTGCATCGACTTGCGCCGAGCTTACGGCGTTGGGTCGTCCTTCGATCCTTATTCCTCTGCCAAGTGCAACGGGAGATCATCAGACGGCCAATGCCCGATCACTGGAGCAAGAGGGCGGCGCAATTCTTTTGCCGCAATCTGAAATGACGCCGCAAGGCCTTGCGGATACACTCGCGGGACTTTTTGCTGAACCGCATCGTCTGACCGCAATGGCGGAAAAAGCGAAAATGCTTGGAAAACCGGCGGCGGCAAGCGATCTTGCTGATCTGGTCGAGAAATACGCAAGCCAAAATTAACCTTTCATTTACCGTTCCAGCCAAAGCTACTTCTCGATACCGCGCGCGAGGACACTTACTTTGCCTTAGTCATGCCTAACAGACTTGCACACTCCCGCGTATCCGGTCAGAAGAGCCAAGATAAACGCGCCAAGAAAAAAGCGTGGCACATAACGGAGCGAGCAATGACAGGCATTCCTTTTGATATGGGTCCGATCCATTTCATCGGCATTGGCGGTATTGGCATGAGCGGTATTGCCGAAGTCATGTTGAACCTCGGCTATAAAGTCCAAGGGTCCGATCAACGCGAAAGTCCGATTGTACAGCGCCTGCGCTCGATGGGCGCAACGGTTCATATCGGTCATGCTCCTGAGAATGTTGCCGAAGCGAGCGTCATTGTCGTGTCTTCGGCCATTAAAGATGAGAATGTCGAACTCGCGGCTGCACGGGGCAATCGTTTGCCGGTTGTCCGCCGTGCCGAGATGCTTGCAGAGTTGATGCGTCTTAAACTGAATGTCGCGGTGGCCGGTACGCATGGCAAAACGACAACGACATCGCTTGTCGCAACCTTGCTTGATGCTGGTGGGATTGACCCGACGGTGATCAATGGCGGGATTATCCAGTCCTACGGCTCGAACGCGCGTAAGGGCGAGGGCGAATGGATGGTGGTCGAAGCCGACGAGAGTGACGGCACGTTCGTTAAACTGCCTGCAACGATTGGGGTGATCACCAATATTGACCCGGAGCATATGGAGCATTACGGCAGCTTCGATAATCTGCGTGCCGCATTCCTGCGTTTTGTTGAGAATATTCCGTTTTATGGCGCTGCGGTTTGCTGCATTGACCATCCCGAAGTTCAAGCCCTGATTGGACGGGTCAAAGACCGCAAAATCATTACCTACGGGTTCAGCCCGCAAGCAGACATTCGCGTTGTGAACCTGCGCTACGAGTTGGGCACTGCCCGATTTGATGTCGAACTTCGCAATGGCACGACCCGTCTGGTTGAAGGCTTTAGCTTGCCAATTCCAGGCGATCACAACGTCCTTAATGCATTGGCCGCAATCGGCGTGGCACGGCAGCTTGGTATCAGCGACGACGCGATCAGAGACGGGCTTGCTGGCTTTGCCGGTGTGAAGCGCCGCTTTACCCATGTCGGCGATTGGAATGGCATCCGCATCATTGATGATTACGGCCACCATCCGGTTGAGATTGCGGCTGTGCTCAAGGCGGCACGGGCTTCGACGCAAGGTCGGATTATTGCCATTCATCAGCCGCACCGCTTTACACGGCTCTCGCATCTTTTCGAAGATTTCTGCAACTGCTTTAACGATGCAGATGTTGCTGTGATTGCCGATGTCTACACTGCCGGAGAAGACCCGATTGAAGGCGCAGACCGGGACTCCCTCGTGGCTGGCCTGACCGAGCGCGGTCACCGCCGCGCGCTCACGATTGACGGCCCGGAAGACCTCCCCGCTTTGATCGCCGCTGAAGCGCAACCCGGCGATATGGTGGTTTGCCTCGGTGCAGGTTCAATCACGACATGGGCGAATGAACTGGCGGAGGCGCTGGGAAAGCATGAGCAGGCGGCGTGACTACACTATTGTCTGATGCAGACCGACAGGAGGCACTTTCAGTCGTTTATCTGTCTGCGCTCGCTGCCAGCGCAGGTTTTGTTACAGGAAAACATGACTTTGATCGTGATGGTACTGACTTACAGGTACGCGCTGGCGGAGGAAACTTTCCGACGATTGATTTCCAACTCAAGGCGACGTTCAATCTTCCAGGAGACAATAATAATTGGAAATTTCCTCTAAAAAAGAGAAACTATGATCTCTTGATAGCGGATACTCAATGTCCCCGTTACCTTGCAGTCTTGAAAATGCCGCGAGATAGCGCAAACTGGGTGACAATTACCGATAGCGAATTGGTGCTCAAAGAATGTCTTTTCTGGGTTTCGCTGAAGGGCTTGTCGCCGTCAAATAATACGACCAGTGTGACAATCGAGATTCCAAAAGCTAACTTACTCAACGAAACGGCACTTAAAAAGATGATTGATGCTGCAAGGAGTGGAGGGACGATATGAATTCCTTAAAACTCGACCCACAAGCTTTACGTGCGGTTACACCTGCAGCACTGTCAGCTTACGCACGATCCTCGGGCTGGAAGCCTCAAGGCCCAATAGGTGATTTTTCACATTTGTTCGCTGCAGATGCATTTCCAGAAATTTTAGTGCCAAATACGAATGCGCTCGATGATTATGCGAGCGTTGTTTCTAGCTTGATAGATGTTTTCTCGGATAAGCAAAATCGCAACCAATATGAGGTTTATCGAGATTTGGTTGACGCGGATAACGACGTTATTCGAGTTCGTGCGACAGGTGATGCGGAAGATGGATCGATTCCGATTGACGCCGGGGTAGAGCTGGTCGTCAACGCAAAGAATATGTTACTTGCGGCTGCTTGTGCAGAGGTTTCGCCTAATCAGCCGGTGTATCGTGCTGGCGCTAATAAAGAAGCGAACGCTTTTATGGAACGTGTTCGGCTTGGACAGACTGAGCATGGTAGTTTTGTCGTTACAATGCTGACCGGGATCGCCCCGCCGATTCAATCAGATTTATTCGAAGACACTGTGCCGATAGAGCGGCGGATCACTACCAAACTGGTTTCGTCTCTTCAGGCTGTTAGGGAATTCATGTCCAATGTTTCCGTTGGTACTCCTGATCCTGTAGCTGGGGCGCTATCGAATGGTGTCAGCGCCAACCTGTGTGAAGCGATGGCTCATCTGGTTGATATTGGAGATCGAGTTAGCGTTGGTGTCTCATGGGCGCGCACCCGACCCACATTGGTGGATCAACGCCCTTTACTTCAATTTTCCAACGCGGATTCTGAAATTCTCCATGCGGGAGCAAGATTGCTGAGAGAAAACACTCCATATTTCGGAGTGGAAATTCGGGGATATGTTTATAGGCTTCAATCGGAAAAGGATAATCCTGAAGGAACAGTTTCACTTCGGGGGTTATTTGATGGTAATTTAAGAACTATTACTGCAGACCTTGACGGTGCGAATTACCAAATAGCAGTTGATACTCACGGGGATCGCCAAGAGATCATTGCTCGTGGAGATTTGAAGCGGTACGGTGAACGTTGGAAGTTGACTAACGCGCGTATTGAAGCTGCCCACGAGGACGATTAAAATAGAGCGAAAAATGACCTCCCCTTGGAATGGTCGCCTGCTCGAAGGCAAAGACCTTGCTCCCTATACGTGGTTTCGCGCTGGCGGTCCTGCTGCGCGGCTGGCGACTCCTTATGATGAGGCGGCGCTGTCGCAATTATTGCGCGAGACAACAGGATTGGTCCTCGCGATTGGAGTCGGGTCTAATCTTCTTGTGCGGGATGGCGGGATAGAGGGAACAGTGATCCGGCTCGGGCGCGGCTTTAATGGCATTGAGGTTGAAGGCAATCGCATTCGCGCCGGGTCTGCTGCGCTCGATGCCAAAGTGGCTATCGCGGCGGCGGATGTGGGCATCGCGGGTCTTGAATTTTTGCGCGGTGTGCCCGGAACTATTGGCGGCGCAGTGCGTATGAACGCTGGATGCTACGGTGTTGAGACGAAAGACCGCCTGATCGAAGCGCGTGTTGCTCTGCGGGACGGTACGATCCGAACTTTCTCAAACGCTGAGCTTGGTTTCGCGTATCGCCATTGCGCTCTTGCCGATGATGCCGTCGTGATCGAGGCGATTTTCGAAGGCGCACCCGATGACCCTTCAACGATCCACGAACGCATGAACACGCTGATGGCCAACCGCGAAGCGGCGCAGCCGATCCGCGAAAAGACCGGCGGCTCGACTTTCCGCAATCCCGCTGGAGAGAGTGCGTGGAAATTGGTTGATGCAGCAGGCGGACGGGGCTTGCGTGTTGGCGGTGCGCAGATGAGTGAAAAGCACTGTAATTTCATGGTCAACACCGGCGATGCCACAGCCGCCGATCTCGAAACCCTCGGCGAGACAATCCGCGACCGTGTTCGGGAGACGTCCGGCTATGATCTGCACTGGGAAATCAAGCGGATCGGGAAAGCCTAACGCCGAGGCTGACATGGTGTGAAACCCTGAAGGTGGCAACCGTTCCTCGGCATCATAGATGTATTCCGTAACGGCCTGCGCCTCCCGCCCGGATTTCGGGGGGAGGTGAGGGAACGGTGACACGGGCAAGCCCTTATCGGGCGGGCGCTCAATGCGGGGTTCGGCCAATTGCCGGTCGCGAAGCGCTGGTGACGGATGTTTTTCAAGGCGGGGCGAAAGCCGACGCGGGGAGATTACGCCCCGCATTTGCTTTTCGATCCGGCGTATCAGGCGCGCGGCATGGCGCGGTAAATGCGTCAGCACCGCAAGCAAGGCCTTGAGCCGTTCGCGGCAGTCAGACAGCGAGACATCCTTTTCGTCCGCCACAAACGCATGGGCGAGAGACTCGGAAAATCTGCTTTGGCCGATAGCCATACCGCCATGGGATTCCATCAAGCGGGCCTGTGCAATCACCAGATATTGCGCAGCAGTTTCGGCGCGGGACAGCATCGCCCGAAGAAAACCACAGGCCGAGATTGAGAAACCGCGCGAGATCGGACCAAGGGACAACACCCCAACCAAAACGACCAGCCCCGCAACAAGGCGGAGCAGTTTGAGCCGCTGAGTTTCTATTGCCCGTTCGAAGTCCACGCCGTCTTTTGCCTCTCGTTTGAATCAACAACAGCAAAAAGAACTAAATATGAACATTTGTCAAGATGAATTTGCAAAAGCAAATTCATACAACCTCGACGCCAAGGCAAAACCGGCAGCGACAAGTGCATTTTTCTCAACATTGCCGCAGGCAATGACCGGAGAAAAATCACTGAAAGCCAAGAGCAATCTTCGCCACAGGGAAGCAAATTCGTCGGACCTCGACACGAGCGCAAAACCGGCAGCGGCAGATGCATTTTTTGAAGAAAAATCGTTGAAAGCCGAAAAGTTCGACGACATAGGAAAGCAAATTCATACAACCTCGACGCCAACGCAAAACCAACAACACAGCGCTTCAAGATATTCAGGTCATCATCGGACTTGTTCCGATGATCCAGGGCGGCACACGCCAGTGTTTCTGGTTCTGGATTGCCCGAACAGGTCGGGCAATGACAGGGTAAGCAAAAATCATCGAGAGTAGAAAAGTTCGGCGATATAGGGAAACCACATCGCGGAAACTGAACAAGTTTATTCAGGCAGAATAAAAACAGTCGCCGACAAAATTTATTCAATTAAAGTGTTAAGCCAATTCCGGAAGTCAGTTAGCGGTAGAGGTTCAGGTCGCCGGCGGCAAAGCCCAGCGGGTCTTCCTGCAGGAACCGTCCTGTGGCCGGATCGTAATGGCGGGCGCGGTAATAGTAGAGACCGCTCTCGGCATCATACTCGCGGCCCGTAAACCCGTAAGGCTGATCGACGACAGCCGCGCCGGTGGCGCTCACCCCGTGTGCAGTGCCCCTTGACGCCGGACGCCTACGCAGAGTGGTGCGCTGCATTGCGTGCGGCCAAGCCGGAGTTTAAGTGTCAATTTGTCGTGGAGCGGCTGGCCGGGGAACGCAGTTGCAAAATAGCGGCTTCTGGAGTACCTGATTGCGCAAATGGTGCAGTGCAAACAAACTTGCTCATTGATTTTTTGCTAGCGAATCGAAGGGATTCGCTAGCATCGTTTATTAAATTAGTTTTGCTTGTGTCTTGGAAGGAAGTGCAAATGTTTCAACAGATCGACTCGAATGCAAATATGCAGCCGGAAGACGTTGCTCAGGCGATCTCCGCGATCTGGGGCGACAATAAAGTCGTCCATGTTAAACGGGCTTTTGAAGGGGACCCCGACGAGCTGAGGTCTTTCTATGACCGGGTTCTTGAAAATCTTGGCCGACCCGTTGATATCGCCGAAGACGCCACGGCGGCGCGCGATGCACAACGTACCGGCGAGCGCTGGATGGAAATTCGCTACGATCCGACGATCCCCGACGCTTATCGTCATTCAGCCAATGCTCAGCCGTTGCATACGGACGGGTCTTATATTCCGGCCTTCCCCGATGCGGCGATTATCTATTGCCAAGCCAGTGCCAATAACGGCGGTGAGACGGTTTTTGTTGATTCTGACGTCGTTATCAGCGCACTTGAGGCTGAGGCTCCCGAACTGTTGAAGCGTCTCAAATCCCATACCGTAAAACACGCCCGTTCAGGCGATGAGCGGGATGCGCCCATCGTTGCAAATGACAATATCGGGGTGAAACTCCACTGGAACTATTACTGTGTGGACAAGGATGCGGATGCCGACACCATGGCTTTGCGTGAGGAATTCCACACGTTCCTGCAATCCAGTAAGACTGTTCAAGACTCTAAAGTGGCCGTGGCTCTGCGCCCGGGGGATTGCGTCATTTGGAAAGATGATCGCACGCTGCATGGCCGCAATGCCTTCGATCCGACAGTCAAATCGGAGCGTTTTCTCTGGAAATCCGCTGTGGAGGTTGGCGCAGCGAATGGGTGACCCTGAGACGGGTTTGTCTCAGTTGGACAGGTTCGTCTACGGGACCATGCGATTGGATGCTCTTGAGCAGACGCAAGCAACAGAGCTTCTTTGCACGCTTTTGCAGGCTGGAGTGCGCCGTTTTCATTCATCAGATGAATATGCGAGCTTCGGCCTGTTTGCGCGTTCATTGGCCGGAGCGTGCGGGCAGACAGGCGTGGATCCGGCAAGTTTGCGCCATGTGGTCAAGCTGGCTTCGCCGCATTTTGACGAACATCATTTCGATGCGGTGGCGGTGCGGGACCGGCTTGAACGATACGCCACAGCCTTGGGCGCGCCCTGCATCGCACAGGTACAATGGATGGCACGTATTGATCTGAAAGACGAACCGGCACGGCTCGCTTTACTTGAGAAAGAAGGCCCGGCAATTGCGGCGGCGGCGGCGGACCTGCGGAAGGGTGGTCTCATCGAAGAGTTCGGGTGTTTTCCCTATACTGTCGATTTTGCAAAAGCTGCAATTCAGACCGGTGCTTTTGACGTGTTTATTGACTATTATAACCCTTGGGAACGTGATGCTGAGGCTTATGCTGATATGCTCAAGACGAGCGGTATTTCATTTATGGCGTTGAGGCCCTTTGCAGCCGGTAAAGGGTTTGAGGAGGGTCGCAGCGTTGCTGATTTGCTTGATTTCGCGGAAGGCCATCCGACTCTTGACGGGGTGATTGCAGGCACGAACTTCGCTGAGAATTTCCGCTCGATTCAGCGCGCGCTCGGGCGCTTTGTCTGAACCACCGAAAACGAGAGTCATGTCCAAGATTTACAATCATTATCTGAAACGTCTTTTTGACCTCGCGGTTGGTTTGGTGTTGTTGATTTTTCTGGCACTTCCAATTGTGCTGCTCGCCTTGTTGATCCGCGTAAAGATGGGGTCACCCGTCCTCTTTACTCAAGAGCGGGGCGGGTATGGGTGCAAGCCATTCTCGATCTATAAATTCCGGTCAATGACTGACGCGCGGGACGGAACCGGAAAGTTGTTACATGACAGCCAGCGAATTACAGCTTTGGGCCGGTTTTTGCGGTCTTCAAGCCTCGATGAGCTTCCCTCGCTGATTAATTTGATCCGGGGGGATATCGGTCTGGTTGGCCCGCGTCCTTTCATCTATGATTACATGGAGCTTTATCCCGAACGCTATCGCAAACGCCATGACGTACGCCCCGGCATTACCGGATGGGCACAGGTCAAAGGCAGAAATGCGATTTCGTGGGAAGAAAAGTTTGAATATGATCTTTGGTATGTCGAGCATCGAGGGTTTTTGCTTGATCTCAAAATCATCGGCATGACGATCAAGAAATTATTCAAACGTGGTGATGTGAATTCCGGTCAAGACGAAACCATGCCGCGCTATACAGGATCACCCGAGTGACGCCCGCCCCGGATGCACGGTTGATCCTGATCGGGGCTGGCGGGCATGGCAAAGTTGTTGCGGATGTTGCCGCCGCCGTTGGATGGCAAAATATCGCCTTTCTTGATCGCAGCTTTCCTGACAGGAGGGAAAATGGGGCATGGCCAATCATTGGTAACCTCTCAGAAGCCCTGCCTCTTCGTGAAGCGGGCGCCTGTCTTTTTTTGAGCATTGGCAATAACAGCATTCGTGCGCGGCTCTGGGAGGGGCTTTCGATGGCTGACAGTCCTATGCTGATTGATCCTGATGCCAGTGTTTCCAAATATGCAAACATTGGCGCAGGTACGCTCGTGGTTCGCGGTGCAGCTGTTAATACGGCGGCTTATATTGGAAAGAGTGTCATCGTGAATACTGGCGCGACCATTGATCATGATTGTGACGTTTCGGATTTCGCACATATTTCACCGGGAGCCAATCTTTCCGGGACTGTGACGGTAGGGGCGCGCAGTTGGATTGGAGTTGGCTCGGCAGTCCGTGAAAATATCACGATAGGATCTGATGTCACGGTGGGTGCCGGTGCTGCGGTTGTGAAGGATGTAGCCGATGGCCTTACTGTGGTCAGCGCACCTGCCCGACCGATGCCAAGCGCAATTAAAGGAGGCGCAAGATGTTGAACGGACCTTTCCCGCCTTGGCCAAATTATACTCAAGAAGAGGTCGATGCCGTTAGCCGGGTCTTGCTGTCCAATCGGGTAAATTACTGGACCGGCGAGGAAGGGCGACGTTTCGAAGAGGAGTTTGCAACCTTTGCCGGAACAGAAAAAGCCATTGCGGTTGCGAACGGCACGTTGGCTCTTGATCTGGCGCTTCATGGTTTGCGCATAGGGTCACACAATGGTGGCTCTGCCAGCGACGAGGTGATCGTCACCCCGCGCAGCTTTATGGCTTCAGCGTCGTGTGTTGTGAATGCTGGCGCCATTCCCGTCTTCGCTGATGTGGATGAAGAGACCCAAAACATCACACCCGCCACTTGTGCGCCACATCTGACTCAGAATACGCGCGGTATACTGTGCGTTCATATTGCGGGCTGGCCCTGCGATATGGATGGGTTCCGAGATATGACAGAGGGCAAGGGCATCGCCTTAATCGAAGATTGTGCTCAAGCCCACGGTGCGCGTTATAAGGGGCGTCCGGTTGGAGGGCTTGGGGATGTAGCGGCTTGGTCTTTTTGTCAGGATAAAATCATGACCACGGGGGGCGAGGGCGGCATGGTCACCTGTAATGATCCTGATCTGTGGTCGCGCATGTGGTCCTTTAAGGACCATGGTAAGAGTTGGGATGCTGTATATAATCGTGACCATCCTCCCGGATTTCGTTGGGTTCACGAGACAATAGGGACGAACTGGCGCTTGACAGAGATGCAGTCTGCGATTGGGCGCATACAATTGCGGCGTATGCCGGAATCGAACAAGGTCCGGCGTGCGAATGCGATGGGATTAATGTCCGATTTAGCATCGTTTGCAGGTGAGAATGGAATGCTTCGCTTGCCTGCTTTGTCTTGTTCAGGATGTGATGGCTCTTGCGGGGCAAACTTCCCGAAAGCGGCATGTACTCATGCTTGGTATCGGTTTTATGCATTTGTGCGCCCGGAAAACTTACCTGATGGGCTTGATCGCGACGGACTTATTGCAGCACTTAACCGGCAGGGGTTGCCTTGTATGCAGGGGACGTGCTCGGAGATCTATTTGGAAAAAGCCTTCGACGGGACGCCCTACAGACCCGCGCAGAGCCTTCCAATCGCCCGCCGCTTGGGGGAAACGAGCATCATGTTTTTCACCCATCCGGGGGTGACTCGTGTTCCCGTTGCAGCTGAGACGTTAATGGGCCACGAGTAACATAACCCTATAGACGGTTAGTTTTGAACTAAAGAGTTAGGTTTGAGCAAAGAGACCGATCTCCGTTTAAATACCTCCGGTGCGCAAAGCATATGGACTTAGCTCTGACGAGGTGTTGCAAAGTATCGACATCATTCATTGCGATACGGATTATTCTTTATTATTGTCACGCTGGAACCAATGTAATATCCCGGCAAAACCCCTGAATGAGTTGGTATTTTTCATATCAATAATTCCTGATCGAATTGGATTTTGATAGCATGAGCAATCCTGCGCCTGACTGGACTTCAGCGAATGTCCATGCCCTTCCTTCGGCAAGGTATGCGGATGACGATGAAATAGATATTGGTGAAGTCATTACGCTTTTTTGGCGGCGTAAATGGTTGCTTACCTGCGTAGTGCTCGCGTCGATCATCGCCGGCATTTTTTATGTCCAGCAGCTGCCTAAGCTCTATTACGCAGAAGCCAAACTGATTTTGGAATCTCAGGAGCAAAATGCTACCGGTTTAGAAAATCTTGTTCCTGGAATCTCCAGTGACGATTCTGAGATGAATTCTCAGATAGAGGTTATCAAATCCCGTAACCTTGTCGGCCAGGTCGTCAAAGATCTATCATTAATAGACGATCCCGAGTATAATACGACGCTCCAAGAACCAACACTCATCGCCCGGTCGATCGAATGGGTCTTGGCAAAAATCGGAATATCCTTAAGTCCTGATCTGCAGGATCAACGCGAAATTGCAATAGATGAGCTAACAGAAAACCTGAATGTTTCTGTCCTGCCCAAAACTCATGTTTTTAAAATTTCACTGGAGACATGGGATCCGCTTAAATCAGTTAAGATTGTTAATGCGCTGTCACAGGCTTTCGTATCCGACCAAGTTAAAGCGAAATTGGATTCTAACACCCAAGCGGCGGATTGGTTGCGCAATAAAGTAAATGATCTGGCCGAAATCCTAAATGAGAGCGAGGCTAAAGCTGCAAGTTTTCGCAATCAAACAGAACGGGTTGTCACAGAGCAGGATGTTGTTCGGTCAAACAACAATCTTAAAAATGCACGGGGGCGTCTCAGCAGTTTCGAAACGTCTTTGAAGGACAGAACTGGTTCTGCGGTTCCAACGAGAGACAGTGACCGCGCCCAGTTGAATTTTCTTTTACTCAATATTTCTAAACTTGAAGCCATTGTTGAAAAGCAAACAAACGATCTCCTAACAATCCGCCAGCTTGACCGCGAGGCCGAAGCCGCAGGGGCAATTTACGAACATTTCGTCCAGCGCATGAATCAGATCGAGGTTCAAAAAGGCCTTCAAGAATCTGATGTTAGAATTTTGTCTGGCGCTGTTCCCCGCTACAAGCCTACGAAGCCGAGGAAGGGCCTTACCCTCGCGGTGTTTGCTATACTGGGCCTGATATTTGGTGTCGCTTACATCCTGCTTCGAAAGTTGATGGACAAATCTTTCAATGACCCTGCTGAACTCCAGAGTGCTTTTGGTGTTCCGGTGATCGGCACTATCCCCCGCGCCAAGACAAAAAATCGAAGGGCACTTCTGAGCTATGCGATCAAGCGCCCGTCCTCTGCTATTATGGAGGCAATTCGGGATTTGCGGACGTCCTTATTGGCTTTGGATAAACGCGGGAACCAATCCGGCGGTCACTCAGGTCAAGTTCTGGTTTTAACATCTTCGGTCCCGGCTGAGGGGAAAACTACAAGTTCAGTATTGCTTGCTCTAAATTCATCTGCCTTGGACAAAAAAGTTCTTCTCGTTGAATGCGACCTTAGAAGATCGACATTCAAAACATATTTTGGATCAGGCACGGGATTGGGCTTGCTACATGCTATTGACCATATAAACGATTGGGAAGCCGCCGTCGGGACTGTACCGAAGACCAATATGGACGTTATTTTTGGTGGCACATCGGATAATCGTAATGCTGCGGATATCTTCGCCTCACAGGGCTTTACGGATTTTGTCGAACGGGCAAAAGAAAAATACGATCTTGTTATTTTGGACTCGCCACCGGTGCTACCCGTCCCTGATGCACGTTTGATTGCCAAACTCAGCGATAAAATCATCTACGTGGTGAAATCATCATCGACCCCATCGAGCACGGTCGCGGCAGGATTGAGATTGTTTGAGAATATCGATCTTAGACCCGATGGTCTTATTATGACACAAATCGACAAACGATCTGGATATTCAAGCTACGGTTCCGAGTATTATAGAAATTAGAAATCAGCTTTGAGCTACCCTCAATGTTTGGACACTGACTTAAGCTGTGATTTTCTGTCTGTTAATCTTCTACGGGAAGGAAATTAGAGATATAGAAACGGAAGAACCACAGCCCTGACTTCAAGGTGGAAGTCGCACTGAAAGGCTTGAAAGGGAAGTGCACGGTTGCCGAGCTTTCGAGCGAATTGGCGTCATCCGGCGATGATCTACAGCTGAAAGCGGATGCTGATTGTAGGTGCGCCCGGCTCTATCGGTTTCGCGATCATCGTTCTATTCTCAATCCATGGGCAGGACGGCGCTGAACCTCACATTCATGCAGCAAATCGGCTTACAATTCATTGAAGCGCCGTTTTTCGGGACTCTGTGTCGGATTTTGGAATCACAAACGAGCCCACAATGCCCATGGCGGCAAACCGTCCGCCCGTAGTTTATCGGTTAGAGAAACAAGACATGCAAACCGGTTGGCAGCAGCAGAGAATAACTTAAATCAGGTAGGAGCCTATCCAAACATTCGGGGCCGGATCAGTTAAAGTCCCTACCTTAACTATCATCCCGGGGTTTTCGGCCAACGATCATCGTTGATCGGGCACAGAGACGCAGGCCGGGTATCTTTACAAGCCTGCGGTCAAGCCGCCGCACAAAACGTTCAAAAAAACCGTCCGGTTTTGCACCTAAAATACCACCCAAAATACCGAGTGGTAGAGATGCCATTTCGACCGGATGGAAAGCCGTTTCAAACCGCTCTTCGAACAGCTTCAAATGACGTAAACGCATCGGAATTTCGTCGGGCGTTCGCATGTCAGGCGTTGCCGCGCGCACTATCCAGCCTACAGGATTCATATCGAGCGGCTCCATGAAAACCATAACGCCACCGGGCTTCATAACCCGTTCGATCTCGTCCAATGCAACAGCATAGTCGAGATGATGAAGAATTGCTTTTCCAAAGACCGCATCGAATGAAGCATCCGGGAAATTAAGTTGATGCGCATCCATGATATGGAATTCCGGCTTAACTTCAGTGCCTTTCGCCATATCCCGGCCGTGTTCGAGTTCGGCTTCGGATATATTGATACAATGGACCGACCCGGCAGGCGTTTTCAGTCGATGGATCCAGCTTGCCCAACTCGCTGACCCTATTTCCAAAAAAGAACCGTTTTCATAGGGAGAAAATGCGTTTTGAATGATCTTATCAACATCACCAGACCAAATTTCAGCAGAACGGGCTAAAATCTTCTCCAACCGTTCACGATCAATGCCTGCATTCCACGCTTCTTTTTCACGCGCTACGCGATCTTCATCAATATGGATATTATCCATCGCTCAACCCCCGTAAATCTGACGATATATTTCGCAATCAAAATTGACGTTCGGAGTTCTGTTAATGCAAGATTAACTCCACTTTTGCCGATCAGACAGAAAATCTGAGATTTTCATCTTGAGCAGAAAATCAAACGTATAATTTTGTGCGCTGTATGGAGAATTTATGGTTTATTTCTTTGATCGAAACACGGAAATGAAGGTGCGTTAGGACGGTTAGTTTTAGACTTTTCTGAGAGCCTGATTCAAAAGTTCATGAAGGGTAGCAGTATCTTGCGATTCTGCGTGTCATGAGGCGTATGCTTGCGATGTTCGTCCATGCTGTTGAACTTTCGATACTGCGCTCCCAGTCTTTGGCTAATCGACGGCATCTGCCCAGCCATGCAAAGGTCCGCTCGACGACCCACCTTCTGGGCAGCAACTCAAAACCTTTC
>CALKIZ010000045.1 GCA_937995735.1 uncultured Neomegalonema sp.
ACACCGGATGGCATTGATGTTTATTTCGAGAATGTCGGCGGCAAAGTCTTGGACGCGATTATTCCGCTGTTGAATGAGAACGCGCGTATTCCGGTATGCGGTATCGTCTCGCAATATAACCTGACTGAAGCGCCCGCCGGATCAGATCGGATGAACTGGCTGATGGGGAATGTCCTGCGCAAAAAGCTGACGATCCGTGGGTTTATTATATGGCACACTTTCGGGCATCTCTATGATGATTTCGCCGCTGAGATGACCCCATGGGTCGAAAACGGCAAAGTAAAATACCGCGAAGATATGGTCGACGGATTGGAAAACGCTCCCCGCGCTTTTGTTGAAATGTTGCGCGGAGACTCGTTCGGTAAGCGGGTGATCAAAGTCGGTTAGACATAATCCGCCATCTCGCTCATCACGAGGTTTTGGAAATGGTGTAGAGCGTGCTCGCTGAGTTCCGAGCGCGCGGCATCGACCATGATGCGGCCCTGATGATAGCCGAGCGAGTGCAAACCACGCTGGACGTTCTCGACCAAGTCCACATCTTCGGGACCAAGGACATCGCGGAAATAAGCGAAGGCTTTTTCCTCAGTCTCTGAGCAGGTCGCGCCGGGGCGGTAATAGGTGAAGGCCTGATGCGTGAGTTCCGGTGCAGTCGGGGCGAAAGAAAATGTACTCACCCCATCAATACCGGGGAAGATCGCAAAAGCCAGACCGGGCCATAGATAGAGCGTACAGAACCGCTCGTCACTGCCCTCCTGAAAATCATAGGCGTTGTTTTGCGGGCGGCATGTTCCGTATTGAATCGACCAATATTTATGCGTCTCGACCTTATAGGTTTTCATATCAACCAGATCGACAAAGGCTTTATGTGCCGGGGCGCAATGATAA
Organism: uncultured Neomegalonema sp.; assembly: GCA_937995735.1. GTDB lineage: Bacteria > Pseudomonadota > Alphaproteobacteria > Rhodobacterales > Rhodobacteraceae > JAHDDY01. Next base: position 886 of record CALKIZ010000045.1, read on the forward strand.
CATTCGAGCAAGTTGTCGCCGACGTTTTTCCAGTTGCCCTTGATGTCGAAAAGGGCAGTTTCGTCGGCGGCAAATGCATCCGTGTCGGGGCGAAACTTTGCGAGGGCTTCTTCCGCACCCGCATAAACTTCGGACATCGGGCGGGCTTCGGGGTCGAGATTGACGAAGACGAAACCGGCAAAAGTATCGACGGCAACGGTGGGCAAATCGAACTCGCGTTTCTCAAAGCCTGCGACATGATCGCAATTATTCGCGGCAATCAGCGCACCGTCTCGATCATAAGACCACGCATGGTAAGGACAGACGATTAAAGTTTTTGCCGTGCCTTTGCCTGTCAGCAACGAATGCCCGCGATGCTGGCAGACATTGAAGAATGCTTTGAGGTCACCGCTATCGCTGCGGATCACATAGATGCGTTGTCCCGCGAATTCGGCAGTGATGTAGTCTCCGGCGTCGCGCAGCTCGGAGACATGCCCGACAAACATCCAAGAGCGATGAAATATCTCACGCTGTTCATCGGCATAAAAATCCGCATCATGATAAAGCCGCGCCGCAATGGTGTAGGACTCGTCAGGGGAAGCACTGAACCTGTCGGTCCTGATGTCCGGGCGTTTAACCTTCATATCCATTGGGCGTCTCCTCCGATTTGCGAAGGCAAGTGTGTGGCGAATTTTATGAAGCGTCAACGGGCTTGGCGGCAAATGGGGTTGCGTAGCGGCGACAGCGCTGTTTCGCCAGAACAAACGAAATCTCTCAACTTTAGGTGCGGAAAAGGTAATTATAGGACGCGCGCATCTATATCGGAGGCCGCACTAAATTTTTTCTAGTCTTCACAATGCGTAGCACGGATCAGTTTTCTTTGTTTTTCTGTAAAAACTCGAAAGCATTGAGCAACGGTTTAAAGAGCGGCATTCCGGTTATCAGGTCTGCTAAAATACCGATCTTATCATAAATGAATTCTCTCGCTTTTTGGCGAAGTTTTTTCTTTGCTTCATCAGTTTCCTGACGCGCTATGTCAGCGGGAATGTTACTCAGTGCTGCTTGCATCGTCACGATCAGGATATTGCGGATACTGACAAAAAAGCCATATGGCGTTTCTGGGCCATAGCTGAGGCCCTCACCTAGACCGAGGAACAAGCTATCGGCAAAATCGGTAAGAGCTTCGGAATAGAGATTTGCATATTCCCGCATTGCATCAAGCAGCGAGCGTGAAGAATTTTTGCCTTTTTCGACGTCTTCTGCAGACATCTTTTTTGCATTCGCGCGTGCTGCAGACTCGTGTTTCACCCAATCGTCAAGGCGTAGGACAAACAAGTCGAGATTAGCCGAAAAACCCTGCAACCGCGCTGCAGTATCAGCCATCAATTCTTCTTCAGCATTTTTCACACGCATTGCCAAAGGTTTGGAGAAGAACCCAACGGCAATAGCATTTGTTTCCGTGTAACTGTCACCTAATGCTTTTGAAGCATTGTCAATCAGGTCGCATAATGAGCCGTGCTGATTAGAAATATTATCATCGAACCATTTTGCTTCATTCTGTAATAATCCGTGGATGAGTGCCATATCCTCTTCATATTTTGGCGATTTGGGATACCCACTCGTAATTTGCCCATTTAGGACCGTAACATTGATAGGTGCTGCTTCCTGACCCGGCAAAGAGGGCGGAAGCTTATGCTCATCAATTAATCGTTGAATTTCAGCATTGACGATTTTTGGGCCTGCTTCCCAGAATTTTTCCGGGTCCATCAGGGCAATAGCGCGCTCCAGGTCTTTGTTTGAGGGTTTGCCTTGCAAACGGTCCTCGTACCAGTCGGTCCAAACCTCCCAGTTTTCGTTTTGCCGCAATAAAAAAGCCTTAAGTGCTTCCCAATATTCTTTTAAATCATATGGTGAATTAAAAACCCAAAGTGGTTTTTCAACAAATTCCGTAGGAACTACTCCTCTATTAAGCTCTGTGACATCTGCTGAAACTGAGGCAAAACCCCTACCTGCAATAGAGGATACAGCAGCTTCGATATAATTGCTTACTCTCGCACATGCCACGGCAGCAACAATAGCATCAATCGCAACGTTGTCGTATTGTCGTGTAAAATTCATCGAATTGAGATGAGAATGTGTTTCTGCTAAAGTGCCAATATCATTTGGTATATTTGTCAAAATGCGAGCTGCACGAAAAACTGAAAATACCTCAGCAATGGCACCGCTATGCTGCGTATTTTCCAGCGCGCGAGCTAAGTGAGGAAGATTTCTCAAAGCCGCCCGTGTCGCAATCGCAACAACATCAACGCGATCACGGCCTTCCAGCCATGCTTTCAGTTCTTCCCTGTCTGTAATCTCAACCAAACCGCTCTACCCCCGCGATGCTTTTTCTGCGATGCCGGAGGTTCCTTCGCGGCGGTTTAGTTCGGCCATGACATCTTTCAGCGGCACGTCTTGCGCCGCCAGCATGACCAGCATGTGATACAGAACATCGGCGCATTCGGTGGTGAGCTTTTCACGGTTGCCTTGCGCGGCCTCGATGATCGCCTCGACCGCTTCTTCGCCAAACTTCTCCGCACATTTCGCCGGACCCTTCGCCAACAGCGCCGCCGTATGCGATGTGCTCGCCGCGCCCTCCGCTTTGCGCGCAAGGATCGTGGCCTCTAAACGGGCGAGAATGTCGGGGGCATCGGTCATCGCGGGTCAACTCTGCATCTAAAAGGTCAAGCGACCATACTCAGACTTGGCCCGCGTATCCAGAGCGCACAGCGCTATGGCATCCAACGCAGGAAATTGCCGATAATCCGCAACCCAACAGCTTGCGATTTTTCAGGGTGAAACTGTGTCCCGAAAATCGAGCCATGACCCACCGCCGCCGTAATCTGCCCGCCATAGTCGACACTCGCAAGGCGGTGCGCCGGGTTATCCGGCAAGAACTGGAAACTATGGACGAAGTAAGCGTGATCGCCGCTCTCGACGCCCTCAAAAACGGGATGAACCGCATCAATCGACAGTGCATTCCAGCCCATATGAGGGATTTTCAGGCTGGCATCAGAAGGGCGAATGGCATCGACGGTTCCGGGTATCCAGCCAAAGCCCTCACACTCTCCGAACTCGCGGCCAAGACCGGCCATTAATTGCATACCCACGCAAATTCCGAAAAATGGCTTGCCCGCTGCGATATGCTCACTCAGTGCCTCGGTCATACCGGGCACAGCATCAAGACCCCGGCGGCAATCTGCAAACGCGCCGACACCGGGCAACACGACGCGGCTGGCCTTGCGCACATCCTCCGCGTTTGCGCTGACAATAATCTTCCCACCGTCTACATCAGCACTGGCGCGCTGGAACGATTTCTCAGCAGAGCGCAAATTGCCGGAATCATAGTCGATAATCACTGTCGTCATGATGCAGCCTTCCGTGCCGCGACAAGATCAGGAGCCTCGACAACTGCGCCTTCGGTATATCCGCGATACCGCAAATACCGTACGCAAATCCAATGGGACGCGAACCAGTAGAGCGAACTCAGGGCCAGTGACAAAATGCCAATCACCACAAGGATTGCACTAATCCGATGCAGATAAAGCGCCGCGATAATGCAAACGGGACCGATGATAAAATTCGTTTCTAACAGCGATTTCAGAGGCTTTAGCGCTGGCTGGTCGAAGAATGTATCCGGTATCATTTGGCGCAGCCGAACCAGCAGGGGCATTTGCGGAATCACGGCAAGCTCGCTGGCATTGCGAAAAACGCTCCAACGGGTCGGTGCAAGGGGATCAGGACGGCGGCGCATACCGGGGACATACCTGCGAAAACGTCCCAAATGCCAATGAAATCTTTGGCAGGACGCAAAGCAGCTTAATCAAATGTCGTTTTGATGCACCGCGTCCGGGCAAGACGCGCTTTGCACGAGGGTATCCCGCTTTGCACGTTGCAGGATTTCGTCGAGCATTGAACTTTCCGCACGCAAGTCTTTTCCAGACAGGCTGTGTCGATACAGGCGGCCTTTTCAGCTGCGCTGCATCCATCATAGCGGACGGAGCAAACATTACAGCCTTTGTAGAACTGAGCGCAGCCCCCCAGCACCAGCTCATCAACCATATCCTCCGCGAACGACACCTGAAAAATCGGCGTTTTCCCGTCTTCGGCGAAATTTGAGCTGATCGTCGCATAACCACATTGCGCGATAATGCCCGGTTTAGCCGTTGCGCGAGCCTTAGTCTTCACAGCGTGTTCACCGAAAGAATCGGCAATAACCGCGGATGGCGAGCCTCGTTCCGCTGCTTGTGTGACACCAACACTTGCACCCAAAGCCATCACAGCGCATAGCGCACCAACAATTAAGACTCTCAGACGAGGCCAAGGATGATCTTCTACCCCGCGATTGACCTGAAAGACGGAGCGTGCGTGCGCCTTCTGCGTGGCAAAATGGAGGACGCGACTGTTTTCAATGCCGATCCAACGGCACAGGCGCAAGACTTTGAGCGACAGGGAGCCGAATGGCTTCATCTGGTTGACCTTAATGGTGCTTTCGCGGGTGCGCCTGTAAACGATGACGCTGTATCCAAGCTGGTAAGCGCCGTTGACCTCCCTGTCCAACTCGGTGGAGGGGTTCGGGACAGAAAAACGATCGACCTGTGGCTTGAACGCGGCATCAGGCGGGTTGTTTTGGGAACTGCCGCAGCGAGAAACCCCGAATTGGTGCGGTCAGCCGCGAAAGATTATCCCGGACAAATCGCCGTTGGCATTGATGCACGGGGAGGCCAAGTCGCCGTTGAAGGGTGGGCCGAAACGACTGAGCTAAGCGCGCTTGATCTCGCAAAACGGTTCGAAGATGCCGGGGTCGCGGCGATTATCTTCACCGATATTGATCTCGATGGCGCAATGCAGGGGCCGAATATCGAGGCAACGGCAGAGATGGCGGAAGCCACATCGATTCCGATCATTGCATCAGGGGGCGTGTCTTCGATGGATGATCTTCGCGCCTTGAAGGAAAGCGGCGCACCCCTTGATGGTGTGATTTCAGGCCGCGCGGTCTATGACGGCAAAATCGATGTTGCCGAAGCTGTCGGGCTTTTGCGGGGATGAGCGCGTGCGCCTCAGCTTATAGAGAGCGCGTATGATAATCGCTCCCTTTGCTGCGGTCGCTGCGGCGGGCCTTACTTTTGCGCTTGCCCAAGGTCTGTCTTATCCCTTGCTGGCAATCTTGCAGGAACAATGGGGATATTCCGCGTTTTTCATCGGCATCTCCGCGGCAATGACCCCACTGGGATTACTGGTTAGCTCGCCCTTTACGCCTAGGGTCGTTGCTCGGTATCCGGCACAGACCGTCGTGGTGATCTGCTGTATTGGCGCCGTTGCACTTTATGTTGTGATGGGAGTTTGGCAACATTGGCTGGTCTGGCTGATCGCCCGTTTCCTGCTCGGCGTGCTGCTTAATCCGGTCTTCATGATGGCCGAAGTCTGGACATTGAGCCTCGCGCCTTCGGGCAAACAAGGCCGGTATGTCGCCGCGCTTTCGATGGTCATGCAGGTCGGTTTTGCCGGAGGACCGGCTATTCTCGCCATGATGGGAGAACAAGGCTTTGCACCATTCGGGGTCTGTATTGCTGCATTTATCGCGTGCATCGCTATTATCTCAACCGCGCAAGGTCTGCCCGATGTTAGTCACGGGAATGCTCCGGAATCAGCATTTCGTATGATCCTCGTCGCTCCGGTTCTGCTTGGTGCAGTTGCCGTTACCGCAGGGTTCGAGCAAGGCGCACTCAGTCTCTTACCGCTTTACGCCGGACAACACGGCTATCCCGAAGAAACCGGGGCATGGTTGTTGACGGTCATGGTCGGAGGCTCGATTGCGGTCACACCGATAGCCGGATGGATGGCCGAACGTATTGGCGCACGGCGTAGCATGGTGTGGCTTGCCGCCACCGCCGCTATCGGTGCGCCTCTGCTGACGGTATTGATAGAGACACCGTACGTTTGGCCTTACATCGCGCTGTGGGGCGGAACTTATTTCGGCATCTACACGGTTGCCTTAGTCGAAGCCGGAGAGCGCTTTGCAGGTCCGTCCCTCGTCGCCCTGAACGCCGCCATTGGCATCATGTGGGGAATCGGTGGTTTGATCGGAGGCCCAACGACCGGCGCTGCGATGGATCTTTTTGGCCCAGAAGCTCTGCCTGCGATGTTTACACTGCTGTTCGGCGGGCTGGCTTTGGCGGCATGGTTGCGGGCGAGACGGCGCTCTGCATGAATGCAAAGGCCGCGTGGTCATGTGCTTGGCAGTTGCGGCAAAGCGGCTGGGGCGTTATGCAATCCTCATGTTAAAAGCCCGTGTTATTCCGTGCCTTGATGTCAAAGATGGCCGTGTCGTCAAAGGCGTTCAATTCGTCGATCTGATCGATGCTGGCGATCCGGTGGAGGCCGCAACCGCCTATGATGCGGCAGGCGCGGATGAGCTGTGTTTTCTCGATATTGCGGCCAGTCATGAAAATCGTGGAACCTTGCTTGATGTGGTCCAACGCACGGCGGAGAGGTGCTTTATGCCTCTGACTGTGGGCGGTGGTGTTCGCGAGGTTGCCGATATTCGCGCGCTGTTATTGGCGGGGGCCGATAAAGTCTCGATCAATACCAGCGCGGTTAAACGCCCTGAATTTGTACGCGAGGCCGCGCAAAAATTTGGCTCGCAGTGCATCACGGTCGCTATTGATGCCAAATCCGTCGGGCCGAATAAATACGAGATTTTCACCCATGGGGGCCGCACCGAAACTGGCATTGATGCAGTGGCCTTTGCCCAGCAAGTGGAAAGCCTTGGCGCTGGAGAAATCTTGCTCACCTCGATGGATCGCGACGGTGCTAAGATTGGCTATGACATCGCTTTGACCCGTGCAATCAGCGATGCGGTTGGCATTCCGGTAATCGCATCGGGCGGTGTTGGCGACTTGCCACACCTTGCCGAAGGTATTTTAGAAGGCCACGCGTCTGCTGTTCTTGCCGCTTCGATCTTCCATTTCGGTACATTCACGATTGCTGAGGCAAAACAAGCCATGGCCGCTGCAGGTGTTCCTGTGCGGCTTTGATCCTATGTTACAAGTTCAGCATTCACGGTCAGGACCACAGATATGAAAATCATTGCGATCTCCGGCAGTCTTCGTAAAGCCTCGCTCAACACCAAACTGCTCGAACTGGTCAAAGCCCAGGCCACAGCCCATGATGTAGAAATCGTCAGCATCACCGATATTCCACTTTATAACAGCGATGTCGAAGAAAGGGGTATGCCTGAATCTGTATCGTCTTTGTCAGACAAAATCCGAGCTGCCGACGCGCTTTATATTGCGACGCCAGAATATAATTACAGCACATCGGGCGTTCTAAAAAATGCGATTGATTGGCTCTCCCGAGATCGCGAGCCGTCCAAGCCATTGGGCGGAAAAGTCATTGCGCTGGCGGGGACTTCGGCGGGAATGTCTGGTACATCAAACGCTCAAACTCACCTGCGCCATACCCTCGCATTATTGGGGGCCGATATGGTCACCAATCCCCAAGTTCTCGTCGCTGCCAATTACGAAGCCATGGTTGAGCCGAGCGATATGCTCAAAGACCTGATCGGCAATCAACTGGCCGCAATAGAGCGGCGCGTGAAAATGCATGGATGATTTCATCTGTTTCAAGTAACGTAGAAGCTTAAGCGGGTTCACCCGCCTCAGCTGGTGGCGGTTTCGTATTGAACCTGCCTCAAGGTCAACAGCACCGGTCAGGATATTATCTCCGAAGACATGCATCCGCCCGGAAATCCAGCCGGACACAATTTTGAAACGCTTTATCACACAAGATCAGCATCGGTCATTATTTCTACCAATGACGGTCCGCTTTCCTTCAATGCTGCATCAATAGCTGCTTCGATTTCCTCAGATTTAGATACTTTTGTTCCACTGCCACCGCAGAGACGGGCAAACGCGGCAAAAGAAGGATTCACAAGATCTGTCTCCCACACGGGCCACTCACCGGAACGCTGTTCTTTAGATATTTTCCCAAGCTCGCTGTTATGCAACAAAATATGCGTGATGTTCATGCCGTATTTCACAGCTGTCGTGAAATCCATCGGGTATTGTCCGAATCCGCCGTCACCCGAAATTGAGATGACTTTGCGGCCCTTCAACGACCCGATATCCTGTGTCGCTGCCCAAGCTCCCATAGCGGCAGGAAACCCAAACCCAATCGAGCCAAGATAGCCCGACATTAAGACACGTTGCGTTCCTTTGGTTTCGAGATAACGGCCAAATGAATACGTGTTGTTGCCCACATCCACTGCGAAAATCGCATCATCAGGCGCAAGTTTGCCGAGCGCTTCGAAAACGGCAAAGGAATGGATTCCATTGCCGAGATCTTCGGCAAGGCGGCGTTGTTTTTCGTCTCGCCACATGCGCCAGCGGTCGGCCATTTCAGTGATTTGATCATCAGCCTCAGAACTGCGTTGGATACGCGCAGAAGCGGCATTGCAGAATTCGCCGATCTCAGACCATATCGGCAACTTCACTTTACTGAACTTACCCAACTGCATCCGGTCATAATCGACTTGGATCATATTGCGTTTTGGCGTGATCCCGGTGTGGTTTGAAAAGCTTGCGCCAAAGACAATCATTGCGTCAGCGAGAGTCATAAACCAACTCGCAATAGGCGTCCCCGAACGGCCCAACACGCCGCCCGCATTCGGGTGGTTATCAGGGATGAGACCTTTCGCCTTGAAAGTGGTCAAGACCGGCGCACCAAGGCGCTCTGCTAACTCAATGATTTGATCGCGGGAGTCCTGCGCCCCATGGCCGACAATAATCACAGGCCGTTTTGCATTTGAAAGCATCTCGACAGCCGCATCAATATCATCGTCCGAAGGCTTGATTCGATGCCCTGCAACACGCCCTGCGGATGTCGCCGCTTTTTTGTTCGACGGAATGGTTTGAACATCATCCGGGAAAATCAGGTGAGACACATCTTGCTCAACGATTGCTGTTTTGCAAGCAAGCGTCATCAGTTCAGCATGTTTCGAGGTTGTCAGAACAGGCTGAGAAAATTTAGTCACCGCCTGAAATGCTGAGGAAAGATCGATGTCCTGAAACGCACCGGGGCCAAAAACCTGAGTTTGGACTTGACCTGTCAAAGCCAGAACAGGCGCGCGATCAACTTTTGCGTCCCACAATCCGGTAAGAAGATTGGTTGCGCCCGGTCCCGCGATTGTCAAACACGCGGCAGGCTTTCCCGTTAACTTGCCATAAGCCGAAGCCGCAAACGCCGCCGCGCCTTCATGCCTGACGCCGTAATAACGCAGCTCCTTGCGAACGACGGAACGCCGGATAGCATCAGAAAGCCCGAGGTTTGAGTGGCCAACCATCCCGAAAATACTCTGAACTTCCCAGTTCACCATGGTTTCGACCATGACATCCGACACGGTGCGTTCATGGGGAGGCTCGGCTTCTAAGCCGATAAAAATCTCTCCATCACGAACTTCAAGAGGAAACATTTTTTGCCCGTGATCCTTCACGCCGCCGCCCGGCGGTTTTCCGGTCAGCGGGTCAAAGTCCCAACCATGCCATGGACAGCGTATCCAACACTTGTCTTCAACGCCTTTTTCGATTGATCCTTCACCAAGTGGACCGCGTTGGTGGGGACAGTGGTTATCCATCGCTGCCCATTGCCCATCATAGTGGACAAGACAGATCGACGTAGTTCGTGCCGTAACGGTCTTAATCCGACCTTCCGGAAGGTCATCTACATGACCAACAGAAATCCATTCCAATTCAACGTCAGACATAATCCACTCCGCCCTGAAATATTTTTAGCCGTCCAGTATGTCGCGGCCACTCAGTTATTGTTTCTTGCTGCCCAGGAATCCGTATACCTTTTCAAGCCATGTCAGTATAGCAAACACACCGCCAACCCATATCAACAGCTCAAATGGCGCAAACGGTGTTCCCCGGAGCCAGCGCGATAGAAGTCCGCCTTTGGAACGGAGTTCTTTAATGTCGAAGAGGCCATCGCGACCCCACAAATCGAACGTCCAAAACCGCGACAGATACAAAAGAACTGCCGCGATTCCGAAGGTTATAATCATCCAGATGATACGTTTGGTCATTCCAACACCTCGATTGTGCCGGGATCAATCGTGAAGACTAAGAGGTTACCATGGCGGGTAATATCACCCTCGACTGAAATATATTGGGCAATGTAGTCATACGCAGCTTTTGGCAAGGCTTCGCCGTCCTTGCCGAGTACCATCAAAAAGTCAGCGCCCTCAACCGGCTTTGTAGAAACGAATACTGCGGGAATGTCGCCAATCAAGCAAAGTGCAGCACAGGCTTTGTGCGCTAAACCACGGCCAGGACGCATTGCGCCGGCAAGACATTTTCCATCACAAATTTCGCCGGCTAACTTCCATTTCCCGAGCGGTTCTGGTGTGGGAGCTGTTGCCTCCTCGCCATCGATTGCATCTAGCCCGCGTTTTCCGCCTCTCAATTGAAGCATGTTTAACGCGCCGCGTTCTAAAACAACCCCCGTTGCTTTTACTTTCTTGCCATCAAAGCGTGCAGCTCTTTGTGCAACGCCGGTTTTTCCCCCGGCTGTTAACATCAATGTTTCGCCAGCGGGGACACGCTCATTGCCATCGGTTACGTGTAAGATCGGGTAAGGCAGCATTTCGACGACGCCGCTTACAGTCTGGGGACCGTAATCAAAGCGAAACGATCCATAGCCGGGATCGTCTTGCGTACCACCGATAACAATGCCGAAAGTCGTAAGAAGAAGTGCAAGACCAACGCCGACGGCAAGTAAAAAGCTCCGCAGTTTTTTGGCCGGTTTCAAATACCCAACAAAGAAAGGTGTTGTGTCTTTTTTCATGCTGGGACCTCCACAGGCTCTACATACGTTCCCGGCGGATTGGCATTCGGATCGACGAGGACAACATTATCCCGGACAGCAATTTTGTAGGTCGGAATGATTTCAGTAAACGGCGCTGGAGATCGACCGCTTCGCACATCATATTGAAACCCATGCCAAGGGCAGGTCACTAAACAGCGTAGTATTTTCCCTTCACCTAACGGTCCGTTTTGATGCGCGCAGGCATTTGAAATCGCCGACAGTTTGTTATCCATCCGAAAAACTGCAACTCGGTCACCGTTTGGCAGAACAGCGATCTTTGCCCGCGCTTCCGGGATCTCCGACGCCTCGCACACCCTTACCCATCCATCGGTATCAGATTGCGCTTTCGGGTCGCCTGATTTTCGCTCATGCAGAAAAGCAATCACATGAAGCGAGATCACCGTCAAAGCAGCGACGAGAAAGATTGCAGTAAATGCGTGATTTTGTTGATCTTGAAGAATGCCAAGGCTGATATGAGCCGCAACGGAAATGTAGGCCACATAAATGAGATAGTGGATGCGTTTCCAAACCGGAGCCGTCAAAAATTTCAGCCAAAAATCATGACTTGTCGTTGCCAATATCAACAAAGACACCAACGCGATAAGCCCAAACGCTTCAAACGGAAAACCAACAATCTGACCATAGCTTGTGTTGGAGAAAATGAGCGTTTCGTACTTACTTGATTTAGAAAAAGCGAAGTACCAATCGAGAATATAACCAAAATGGGTGAGTGCGACGAAAGCAGTCATCACACCAAAATGTCGGCGATTATAGAGCAGCGGTAAAAACCGTTTATCCAATCGTGCCAGAGGACCAATGCATAAAATAATACTCAACATCAGGAAAGCACACGCACCAAACGCACGGGCATTATGAACCTGAGGGTTTATTGACTTTTCGTGACTGAGAAGCTGTGGGCTAACGTAAAGAAAGAGAAAAAGAAATCCCGCCACCCCAGCGACCATAAAGAAATTATAGTACCATTTGTTCTTGTTCCACTGCACGGGAACATATTTCACACTCATTGGCTGGTTCCCTCAGGCGCAGACAAACGTACAGGTTCGAAATCGGCTGGCCATTCCTGTCTGTTGCTCAAGCCAATAATGACCGTTACCGTGATTATTATAGCCATAGAAAATGCAGCAACACCGTGGGCGCTGCGCACAGGGTGAAACCGCGCATCAGGATTATCCCGCCCTGTTTCCAGTACCCACCACCGCCATAGCACCAATGGCCAAATCAACAAGATACCAGGAACGATGAGCGGACGAAATACATATGCCCCCCGCGCATCTTCATCAATGCGATCAATACCAATCACGAGAAAGAATGCGGCAACCACTCCGCCGATCATGAACCAAATGCGCACGAAGTCGACAAGCGCTTCAGCGGTATTCATTGCATACCTCCATATGGAACTCCGGACAGTTCCGATATATTTTTCTTCCAAGTCGTCAAATCTTCAAGGTTGAATTTAGACAGATGATCATGTCCGCATGCGCGCGCCATAACTTGCATTAACTCAGTGGAAGCCCCAAAAAACTTTGAAAGCCTTTCAGCCGATTTTTCGACAACCAAACGACTCACGAGATTAGGTTTTTGAGTCGCAATACCAACAGGGCAGTTATTCGTGTGACATGCGCGCATTGCTATACAGCCAATCGCCTGCATAGCCGCATTAGACACCGCAATCGCATCCGCGCCGAGCGCCATCGCCTTGATGAAGTCACCGGGTGTGCGCAAGCCACCGGTAATAATCAACGTTACGTCAGAGCGCTTTATTTTATCAAGATGGGCACGAGCGCGCGCTAAAGCCGGAATCGTTGGAACTGAGATATTATCACGGAATATGGTTGGTGCAGCTCCTGTTCCACCGCCGCGACCGTCGAGAATGATATAATCGACGCCGACTTCCAGCGCAGCATCAATATCTTTCTCGATATGCTGTGCGCTTAGTTTGTACCCAATAGGGATACCGCCGGTTCTGCTTCGTACTTCATCGGCGAACGTTCGGATTTCTGCGGGCATGGTCCAATCAGGGAAGCGCGATGGTGAAATAGCATCCTCTCCAATTCCAAGCCCGCGAACCTTTGCAATTTTGTCCGTAACTTTACTGCCCGGAAGGTGCCCCCCTGTTCCGGTCTTTGCGCCTTGACCTCCTTTGAAGTGGAATGCTTGCACTTTCGATAGTGCTTCCCAAGAAAACCCGAAACGCGCCGAGGCCATTTCGTAAAAATAACGGTTATTGGCTTCTTGTTCCTCAGGGAGTATCCCTCCTTCGCCGGAACAAATACCCGTCCCAGCTTTTTCAGCGCCCCGGGCCATTGCAAGTTTTGCAGGTTCCGACAATGCGCCAAAACTCATATCAGAAACAAAGAGTGGTATTTCCAAGCGCAATGGTTTTTGTGCGTTCGGACCGATAACAACTTCCGTACCAACCGGCTCGCTTTCTAAAAGTGGAGGTTTGTGGAGCTGCGCCGTTAAGATCTGAATGTCATCCCAAAGCGGTAATTCAGCAGCGGGCACTCCCATAGAGTCGATAACGCCATGATGTCCGGTCCGCTTCAATCCACTTTTAGAATACCGCTGAATCAAACCATTATGCGGTTCTTCCTCCGTGCCGTGGCCAGTATCAGCATAGAGGCCGAGATAAGCTTTACGGTTGAACGGCTGGGGATGCTTATGTGCCCATCCAGCTATCTCGTCTGCATCCACCCATACTTGATTATCATCAACCCAAGATGAAAATTTTGGGAGTACTTCTTCGTTGTTATATTCCGACGCGCCACTATCAAGCCGATAATCCCAGTAGTGCAAACCACAAATCAGGTTGTTCCCGCGAACAAAACCATCAGACATCAATGCGCCGCGATGGAGACACCGGCCATAAAAAACCGATACCTCTTCATCAAATCGAACAACAACGAGGTCTACTTCTCCTACGAGCGCATATGCCGGCTTGCGGTCAGCAAGCTCATCAATTTTTGCGACACTGGTCGGGGTCATTCCGCGTCGTCCTCCTTCACAACATTATCCTCAAAGCGCTTTGCAGCAGGCGCGGCGGTCATCCCGTGCATTAGCGCGCTAATCACGACAGTCAGAGTCGCAATCGTCAATATTTCTTCGGTTCTTTTTAAAGCATCAAAAGACCCGACGACCACAATTGCAAACAGGACTGTTGCCAGCCCACGCGGGCCGAACCACCCTAAAAACAACTTTACACCGGATGTTGCATCCGTGCGCCATAAACAGAACCATATCGCTAAAGGTCGCACAATTATTAAACTTATTAAGACGAACAAAATCATCGGCAGCGTGGCGTGATGAAGCGCCTCAGGAAGAAGCACTCCTCCAATCAACAAAAATACAGCAATGATCAAACCTTGACCTTCTGTTTCGAGAAACTCACGCACGACATGGCCATGTGGTCCGACAACCCGACCGAAAACCAATCCCGCAACGAATGCCGCAAGAAAACCGTTCCCGCCAAGCTCCAAGGCGATTAAGTAACTTATGAGCGCCAACGCGAGTGCAGCAATCCCTTCTACAGTTCGCTCCGACAACCCTGAAGTATTCGCAGCAAGAATCGCTTTTCCACCCAGCCAACCCACGAGACTGCCGACTAAAACTCCAAGGCCGATTTGCTGCCCGATAAAGGGTACTAACCCAATCTGCACTTGCTCATGAACCCCGCCCACAGCGAGACACGCAAAAAAGATTACCGCTGGCAGTGCGAGGCCATCATTTGCGCCGCTCTCAACAATTAGTGTCTGACGCATTCGCTTTGGAACAGCATTATTCGTCACGACGGACTGGCCAAGCGCAGCATCCGTTGGCGCGAGAATAGAAGCAAGAAGAGCAGCTTCCCAAATCGACCAGTCCGGAAAAGCCAAAACCACGACACCAGTACCAAACAAGATAGAAAGCGGCAAACCCAAAAGTAACATTCGCTCCGGCCAAACATACCGAGATTGCAAAGACCGGCTATCAATCATTGCTGCATCGGCAAAAAGCAAAACGATTAATGTGCCTTCTGCAAGAACGTGGAAAATAGCCTCACCAGTGCCGCGTTGAACAAGTGAAGCCTCAGCAAGTCCCCACCCAAGCGCCAAGAAAACAATCGGGGCGGTAAGGATCGTGTTCGTTATACGTTTGGTGAAAAGCGCATAAATAAAAACCACGAAACATGCGATAAGAAGCCCAGATTTATCCATACTCCCTACCTATAATATTCGTCATTTGAGTCAAATCCGCAAATCCAATGTAGTAGAACAGAGCGAGCTGATTTAACTCTAGGGGCCACAATTAAATACGTGATGTTGCGAAAGTAATAACCATAATCTTCTGACCGAAAAGTCTTTTATCTGGGGATTTTTTACCCCCGCACCGGCGGCATTCTGACTGAGTTATCTCTGCATTCGCGTTGTACTTCTTTGCTGCATTGACGGAAATTCAAATCTTTCTCGAAGCAAACACGGACTTCGCGAAGGCGCTTTTTGCTGCATGAAATAGAGATCATCGTATCATTGAGGGACGGATTAACCTCGATGAAGGCTTCTTCGATCACGCGCGGTTTGACATTGATCGTTTTGGAAAGTCCGTCAAAAGCTGTTGGAATTTTGACCTTCAGAAAAGCATCTTTCACAGTGTCAAAATACGCCTCCGGCTGCAGACCAGAACATGTTCCATGCTTCTTCCATTGATGAAAAATCAAACCTTTAGCGGGCATGATCGGCAACATTTCACTAACAGTCCGATCGGGCACACGAGCGCTGACATTACAGTTCTCGGGCCAGCCTTTCTCGTATTGTGGCCAAAGGCCGTGTGCGACAAACCCATAAGGGCGACGACCGCTACATTGATCGGAGTTTCTGGTATCGTCCTCACAAAAAGTCGGCGACCATGACATTGCCAAGACATAAAAGTCGAAATTACCTTGTTCGTGCTGACCACCCCCTGACGCGCGGGTCTGTTGGCGCTGTCCGGAGGGGGCATTATTGGTAAACGCCCCTGATTGCCCGCCGAATTGCTGTCCTATGAATTGATCGAGAGTCCCGTTCTGCCACGCCAAAAAAGCGCCAACAGCGAGCGCAGCAAAGCCGCCCAATGCCTTATTGCGGTTCATATCTCTCTCCTTATCGCGAACAGGGGCTTGGCAAAAGCGTCTATTCGGCTTTATATCACTTTAGTTCCCGGAAATTGCAGGTCCCGGTGGACGCGCTCTGAAAGGGCGCGCCCGTACCCACCTGTCCTAACGAAGAGTGATCCAATGTCGCAACCCCTGATGCCTAAAGCTGTTGCCGTTTGGCTTGTGGACAACACCTCGCTGACTTTCGACCAAATTGCAGCTTTCGTAGAAATGCACCCTCTGGAGGTATCCGGCATCGCTGATGGCGAAGTCGCGGTTGGTATGAAAGGCCGTGATCCTGTGGCTGCTGGTGAGTTAACCCGTGGCAGCATTGACGAATGCGAGAAAGACCCGAAAAAACGCCTGCGGTTGGTTGAGCGTAAGGCATTGCCTCCACCCAAACGTAAAGCGCCGCGTTATACGCCGCTGTCAAAGCGCCAAGAACGCCCCGCCGCGATTGCTTGGCTGGTGCGGAACCACCCTGAATTGAGCGACGGTCAAATCAGCAAGCTGGTTGGGACGACGAAACCGACAATCCAGTCAATCCGTGAGAAGACTCACTGGAATATCTCTCAGATCCAACCAATCGACCCGGTTGCACTGGGCATGTGCCGCCAGTTGGAACTAGACGAAGCCGTTAAGAAAGCTGCGAAAAAAGCAGGGATCACCGAAACTGTGATTCCGGTTGAGGGCGCTTTGCTCAGCACGGAAGACTCGCTCGCGTTTGAAGCGCCAAAAGATGATACGCCGAAAGAAATGACGGCTGATGACCTCTTCAACCTACCCAAAGGTGATGTCGAAGACGACGAACAGCCAACCTGACCCAAAACATCACGTTGATCTTCAGCTTATGAAAATATGCCGAGGATCAATCCCATAACAGCAAAGGCGGCGACGGTGTGACCGCCGTCTATCCACCAAAGACTCTTGGGTCTGCCTGCAAACGCATAGTGGAGGATGACCCACGGCGCGACGATAAATGCACCGATTCCTGCGCCATAACCGAGGCAGCGCATAACGCCCGTAATCCCGCTGGCCGCAAACATATGCTGCATAACCATCGCCGCCATGAACGCCCCAAGCGCACCAATAACAAAGGGTAAGGGATTACGATCAGCTTTGATCTCTTCTTCGGTGCGCCCCACTGCAGCCATCCAAGGCTTTGCGAGTGTCATATACCAGACTGCACCCACAGCAAATCCGCCCACTGCGGCAAGAATTATCGCAACAAAAGCCATGATCTACCTCCCGAATTACGATTTAGCCGTATGTACTGCAAACCTCACAATCGGCACGACGGGAGACTTTCAACGTACGGGTTTCCGCTGATAAAGCGTCATAAAGCCAAAGACGCCCTGCGAGGTTATCCCCTGCCCCTGTTATGTACTTGATGACCTCCATTGCCATCATTGAACCGACAATACCGGGAAGCGCACCGACAACACCAGCTTCCGCACAGGTCGCCGCCACACGCGCCTCCGGGCGCTCGGGAAAGACACAAGCATAGCAAGGGGCGTTTAAATGCGGTGCATACACAGAAAGCTGACCATCCCACTGGCCGATGGCCCCTGCGATAAGAGGAATACCGAGTTCGGTGCAGGTTTGGTTCACCAAATAGCGGGTGTCGAAATTATCTGAACCATCGCAAACCAGATCATAGTCACCGCAAATACTCGGTGCGTTTTCCGGCACGATACGTTCGTTGATCACCTGTATTGCAACGCCGTCATTCAAGCCAGAAAGCGTCTGCTTGGCAGTTTCGGTTTTTAGCTTTCCAACGCTCTGAGTGGCAAACAAGACTTGGCGCTGCAAGTTGGACAGCGAAACACAATCATCATCAACAATACCAAGCGTCCCAGCGCCTGCCGCAGCGAGATAGAGAAGCAACGGCGAACCAAGACCGCCCGCGCCAATACTAAGAATGCGGGCTTTTCGTAATTTTGCCTGCCCCGGTCCGCCAATTTCCCTCAGGATGAGATGCCGTGCGTAGCGCTCTAGCTCATCATCGGTCATGGTTAGGTTATGCCAATCCTTCGAAGAGGGCTGTGGAGAGGTAACGTTCTGCAAAACTTGGGATAATCACGACGATGCTCTTGCCTTTCATGTGGTCTTCTGCGCCAATCTCCAGCGCTGCACCAATGGCTGCACCCGATGAAATGCCCACAGGAATACCTTCCAAACGAGCAACTTCACGCGCGATCTCCAGCGATGTGGCGTTACTGATGGTCACTGTCCGAGACAGCAGGGATGTATCAAGATTACCGGGGATAAAGCCTGCTCCAATGCCTTGAATCATATGTGGGCCGGGATCACCGCCAGAGATAACCGGGCTGTCTTCCGGTTCCACAGCGATAATCTTCGCACCATGGCCCTTTTCTTTGAAGACTTGCGCACAGCCAGTGATCGTGCCGCCTGTGCCCACACCGGCAACAAGGGCATCGAACTTACCGCCCGTATCCTCAAGAATTTCTAACGCAGTGGAGCGCGTGTGGACCGCCGGATTTGCAGGGTTTTGAAATTGCTGAGGAATAATGGCACCGGGTGTCGCGGCGAGGAGTTCTTCAGCGCGTGCAATTGCGCCTTTCATGCCTTTTTCTTTTGGCGTCAATTCCAGTTTAGCACCAAGCAAGGCGAGCATCTTACGGCGCTCAATGGACATGCTCTCAGGCATACAAAGCGTCAGGTGATACCCGCGCGCAGCGCAGACAAAAGCCAAAGCAACGCCGGTATTTCCGGATGTTGGCTCAATTACCGTGCCGCCGGGTTTTAAATCTCCAGACGCTTCCAACGCATCAATCATCGAAACGCCAATACGGTCTTTGACGCTGGCAAGCGGGTTATAAAACTCAAGTTTTGCAAGTATTTCAGCTTCAAGACCATGCGCTTTAACAATCTTCGAAAGACGCACGAGTGGCGTACCGCCCGTCATTTCAGTGATGTTGTCGTAAATGCGTCCACGCGCAGAAAGAGTGGCGGTCATGATCAATCCTTCGAAATTGAATCGCTGCTGAAATAGGGACTTACAATCTGGCGCGGGGGATGCCGGAAGTCCATCGTCGTTTGATCCGTCAAAAGACAAGATCTTTATCATTGAGAAATTTCAGCCATAAAAAACAAAAAGCCGCGACTGATTTTTCAATCAGCCACGGCCATACATTGATGCTAAGCTCTTGAATTACAGTCGTGCTATAGCAGTTACATTTCACATGCGCCGCACTTTAGTGTCCCAAAATCTGGCTCAGGAATAATTGTGTCCGCTCGTTTTGAGGATTCGAGAAGAATGCCTCCGGCTCATTTTGCTCAACGATTTGACCTTCATCCATGAAGATCACACGGTTCGCAACTTGCCGCGCAAAGCCCATCTCGTGCGTAACGCAAAGCATGGTCATGCCTTCTTCAGCAAGGCCGATCATAGTATCGAGCACCTCTTTGATCATTTCAGGATCGAGAGCTGAGGTTGGCTCATCGAAGAGCATGATTTTCGGGCTCATGCAGAGCGACCGAGCAATCGCCACACGTTGTTGCTGACCGCCCGAAAGCTGTCCGGGGTACTTGTGGGCTTGCTCAGGGATTTTAACACGCTCAAGAAAATGCATTGCCGTTTCCTCGGCTTGCTTTTTCGGCATCTTACGAACCCAGATTGGCGCAAGCGTGCAATTTTCCATGATCGTCAAATGCGGAAACAGGTTGAAGTGCTGAAAGCACATACCAACCTCGCGGCGGATCTCGTCGATCTTTTTCAGATCACCGGTCAACTCAATCCCGTCCACAACGATGCGGCCTTGCTGGTGTTCTTCCAACCGGTTGATGCATCGGATCAACGTTGATTTACCAGACCCCGAAGGCCCACAAATCACGATCCGCTCACCGTCATTAACAGTCAGATTGATATCGCGAAGGACGTGGAACGTACCGTACCACTTATTCATCTTTTCGATATGGATGGCCACATCGTCAGACACTTGCATTTTTGAGCGATCAATCTCGCGATCAACCATTTCAACATTGGTCATGTGTCAGTTCCTTATCAAACGTGGCCGTTTCCAGAAAAATAATGATCATCGTGCATGACCTCGGCGGAGCCTTCGCTCCATAAACATCGAGTAGCGGGACATTCCGAAGCAGAAGATGAAGAACAAACCTGCACAGGTCAGGTAGGCCGTTGAATTCGTCACCGGGGACGACCAACTCGCATCACTGAAGCTGGTTTGAATCATCCCAAGCAAGTCAAAGAGGCCGATAATCAAAACAAGCACGGTGTCTTTGAACAGTCCGATAAAGGTGTTCACGATACCGGGGATTACCAGCGTCAAGGCTTGCGGCATCACGATCAGCCGCATTTTCTGAGTAAAGCCAAGACCCAGAGAGTCCGCGCCCTCGTACTGCCCCTTCGGGATAGCTTGCAATCCACCACGGACGACCTCAGCCATGTATGCAGAGGCGAACAAAGCAACACCAATCAGGGCACGCAGCAGCTTGTTGAACTCAACACCATCGGGCAAGAACAACGGCAACATTACCGAGGACATGAACAAGACGGTAATCAGAGGAATGCCGCGCCAGAATTCAATAAAGACGGTCGAGAGAATACGTACAGCAGGCAGTTGTGAGCGACGGCCTAGAGCCAACAGAATACCTATGGGCATCGACGCAATAATGCCCACAAACGAAACGACCAGCGTAACAAGCAAACCGCCCCATACGTTGGTTTCGACCTCGGGTAAAATCCAAAGGTGACGCTCAACTTCCATCGGTTCAGCAGTCAAACCTAGAAAGCCGTGTTCGTCATGGGCCGCAAGGTGTCCTGCAGAAAGAAACTTGTCGGTCTCTCCCGCAGCGGCCAGTTCAATAAGATCAACGAACCAATGACCGCCAACGAAAGCAACAACACCAACAGCAAGCGCCGTAAGAAAGATCGTTCGGCCTATTCCACGGCCAAAATTACCAATCGCCGTATGCCAATCACTTCGGTTCATGCCGATCAATGCCATCAGCCCAAAGCCGATCACTCCAATGGCCAGTAACGCGAAGATGACCCAGCCAACCGGCAAAGAAATCGACTCGGTTCCGGCAGAATAGGCATTGGCCATCATAATCAAAACAGGCACTGCCAATATCAGCCGAATGGTTATGCCAATGATATGCCCTGATAATACCAAAAACAGGAGACCAAGTGCGCCGATACCCGCCAATAGCTTACCCGAAAATTCGATTGGTATTGGCAGGCGAATGACAGAACCTTCACCCGTTCGTCCGAAGCCATCATCGGTAAAACCAAAGCCGGTCGTTGGCTCAAAAACGCCCCAAAGGAAATACAGAGCGGCCGCGAACACAATCAACGATAACAACAATGCACTGAATGCATTGTCCCCGAAGATTTTACCAATCAGCCATAGCAGCAACCCGAAGGCAGCAATGACCGCAAGAGTGATCCAGAAACCTACGTCGCCTTCAGCGTCACCACCAGTCAGTAAGATATAAGAAATAACCGGGAAGACGGTCAGCATAATTATTGCGACAGCCTTACGCCCAAAAGGTCGGACCAACAGCACATAGAGTGCCCCAACAGCCATCAGGATAAATGCACCAATGGGGACACGGTCAAAGACTTGTCCGAGAGGTGATGCATTTGCAGGATCATAAGCATCATTCAGGAGAGAAACGCCGTCATTCTCGACAGGAAGCTGTGACCACCAGAAAAGCACTGCGCCCGCAGCAATCATGATGACGCCCCAGAGCCAGCGCCGGGATACTGCGTCAGAAACCAGCCAAGCGGTTCCAATCGCACCTAGAAGGAAAACAAGATCTGGACGCCAGAGTTCAGACCCCGGATAGCGTCCGTACATAAACGCTTTCCACTTAGCGTCCACGAACGGCCAACAAGCCCCGGACCATCCAGACGGATGTGGTCCCGGCGGGTTTTGATCTACGGTTAAGCAAACTTCTCGTTTCAGGCCGTCAGGATCGCTCCAAACAGCATCGATTAAAGTGAAGCGGACAAGTTCCCAAAGGATCGTCAACCCGAAGTACAGAACGCCGATCGTTACGATCAGCATGAGAATTGATGAGAGCGCGGCACCGACGCTCGAAAAATCTGTGATCGAGTTTAAGACGTTTTGCCTCAACCAACCTTGCCAACCAACCTGACTGGCAGGAGGAGGAAGAAGCGGAGCTTCTTGTGTACGGACGTAGCCAATATCTGTCATATCCGTTTCCTATCGCTCGACCAGCATCATGCGGGCATTGAACCAATTCATAAATGCCGCCGTGCCGAGTGAAATGATCAGGTAAACCATCATCATCATAAAGATCATCTCGATTTCTTGTCCCACCTGGTTCAAGGCCGTGCCGGCAAAGATCGAAACCAGATCAGGATATGCAATCGCGATGGCGAGTGAGGAGTTTTTCGTCAAATTCAAGAACTGCGACGTTAGCGGAGGAATAATCACGCGCATCGCTTGAGGGATGATCACCTTTCGCAGAGTGACCGAAGGGCTAATACCAAGTGCTTTGGCTGCTTCAGTTTGCCCTCCCGGAACTGCAAGAATACCCGCACGCACAATCTCAGCGATAAAGCTGGCCGTATATAGTGATAATGCCAGCCATAGGGCGATGAACTCAGGCTTGATCACGCCGCCTTCGCCGGGAACATACCCTGCTTTAATCTTCGAGGCCGTGCGGCCCGTTGGTTCACCGTTTGCATCAAGGATCGGGTCACCAACATTTAGGAACCGAGCCGATTCCATCTCGAGGGGTCCACCCAGCTGATAAAAAACAAATAGCGGGATCGCGACGACAATGAGCAGTCCAACCCAGAATGAAGGGAATTGACGCCCGGTGGCTTCTTGGCGTTTTTTGGCTAACCATGAGACAACCCATGCCAACACGCACGCGGCAAGAAAAGCCCATACGACTGAACTGAAACCTTCCAGAAAAATTGGATAAGACGTGTAAAGACCCGTCACGTTCATCGGGAATTCACCGAGAAATCCCATCGACATGCCCGAAGCACGCTTATCGGGTAAAGCGCGTAGGACAACAAAGTACCAAAAGAAAATTTGCAGGAGTAGCGGGATATTCCGCAAAATCTCCACATAAAATGTCGCAAATCCGCGTAAGACGACATTACTCGACAGGCGGAAAATGCCCATCAAAAAACCCATCAACGTCGCCGCAATAATACCAATGAAAGAGATAATCAGCGTATTGATTACCCCAATCCAGAACACATCGAGATAAGTTGCTACCCCGGCGCGCGCTTCCATTACAAAGGTGCCGAGGGTCGTTAGAATTTGGAATCCGCTTGTCTCACCCAGAAATCCAAAACCGGACTTTTTACCCTGAGCAGCTAGATTCGTGATTGTATTGTCTAGGATCCACGCAAAGAACGAGACTACCGCAGTTAACAGCAAAACCTGAAAAAGCAGGCCACGGGCTTTCGGATCATAAAGAAGGGATGTTAGCCCCGAGTCTTCCGTTTCCGAAGTGGTCAATGAAGCCATGGATACCTCGATAAAAAACAGGGGACGAGGCCGTGGCTTCGCCCCCAACTAGAAAACGCTGCTCCAGATAGAGGAACGGCGTCATTTCATTAGCGAACTGGTGCTGCGTAGATCAGGCCACCGTTGGTCCACAACGCATTTACCGAACCAGCGCGGTTCAGTTTCAGCGGTGTGTTAGCGCCAACATTGGCTTCATAGCTTTCGCCATAGTTACCAACTTGAGTGATTGCCTGCATCGCCCAATCATTTGACAGACCGAGTGCTTCACCGAAGTTACCTTCTGTACCCAGAAGACGCTTGATACCTGGGTTATCTGAATTAGCCATTTCCGCAGCATTTGCCGAGGTAACACCTAGTTCTTCAGCGTTGATCATTGCGTTGAGAGTCCAACGAACAATATTGAACCACACATCATCGCCCTGACGAACGACAGGACCAAGTGGCTCTTTTGAGATCACTTCAGGAAGAACATTGTGAGCAGCTGGATCAGCCAGTTTCAGGCGCTGAGCTGCAAGGCCCGAACGGTCAGTGGTGTAAACATCGCAACGACCGGAATCGTATGCTGCAACAACTTCGTCAGCTTTTTCAAACGCGACCAGCTCGAAGCCCATGTTGTTCGAACGGAAGAAATCCGTGATGTTCAGCTCTGTCGTTGTACCCGTATTCGTGCAGATCGAGGCACCGTCAAGCTCAAGCGCAGACGTTACGCCGAGGCTTGCAGGAACCATCATGCCTTGACCGTCATAATAGTTGACGCCGGCAAAGTTCAGACCAAGCTGCGTGTCGCGGGTCATCGTCCAAGTTGTGTTACGCGACAAAATGTCGACTTCGCCAGAAGACAGCGCCGTAAAACGCTCTTTAGCCGAAAGCGGCGTAAATTTCACAGCATTCGCATCACCGAAAACGGCTGCAGCAACAGCTTTACAAACGTCAACATCAATTCCGGTCCAGTTTCCGGCGTCGTCTTGGTTCGAGAAGCCTGGAAGGCCTTGCGAAACGCCACATTGAACAGACCCTTTTGCTTTTACATCAGCAAGAGTATCAGCAGAAGCTGTGCTTGCACCAAAGGCCATGCCAAGTGCCGAAATTGCGCAAAGCGCATTTTTGAATGTCATTTTTAATTCTCCCTAAGTGTACCCGCGGCGGCCATACTGAATCAGTAGGATCACGGTCGCTGCGACTTTGCATCACTATCGGAAATACTTTCAACAGTCGAATCTGCCCAAGTTCACCTTTTCGGTGAATTTATGGCTTATCGCGACCATATGGCCTCGTTATAGAGAAACTTTACCCAAAGGCACTCTGCTATAACGCGAAATCCGGATGTGCGCCATCATCAGGGGTGACCGGACTTGCGCTGCATGATAGCCACTTCAGAAAATTAATGGGCTAGCAGGAGTGCCATATGAAAGACGGGACAAAGGCGACTCACGCAGGTAGACGCCCAATGGATTATGACGGTGTGGTCAACCCACCGGTCATGCACGCATCGACCATTCTCTATCCTACCTACAAAGATTTACAGCAAAGCCGCGTTGCGCGTGCCGGTGATGGGGTCACCTACGGCGTTCATGGCACCGAAACCACGTTCGCCCTTGAAACCGCGATTCAAGCATTGGAAGGAGGCTACCGCACCCGATTACAGCCTTCTGGCCTTGTCGCCTGCACATTGCCGCTGCTCGCCTATGCGTCTTCAGGCAATCATGTACTCATAACCGACAGCGCATATGGCCCTACACGCGCCTTTTGTAACGGTATGCTCTCTCGCATGGGCATAGACGTCGAATACTATGACCCCCTGATTGGCGGCGGCATCAAAGATTTGATGCGCTCTAATACTAGCGTTGTCTGGGTCGAAAGCCCCGGCTCATGGACCTTCGAAGTACAGGACATCCCTGCGATTGCGGAAGAAGCCCATAAAGCTGGCGCGACCGTGATCATGGACAACACTTGGGCTTCGCCGCTCTATTACAAGCCTTTTGAACAGGGTGTTGATGTATCTGCCCAAGCGGTAACAAAATATATTTCCGGCCATTCAGACCTTGTGATGGGCAGTGTGACTTGCACCGAGGACTCATACGATAGATTCCAACAGGCACAGACACAGACAGGAATATGCCCATCGCCTGACGACGTTTACCTTGCAATGCGGGGTATTCGGACAATCCATGTCCGCTTACCACATCATATGCAGGCGGGGCTTAAGGTGGCGGAATGGCTCGGCAATCGCGAAGAAGTCGCGGAAGTTATTCACCCGGCTTTACCGGGCGACCCAGGTTATGAGATTTGGAAACGCGATTTTTCAGGCGCTTCCAGTCTTTTCGCCTTTATCCTCAAGCCGAAATATTCAAATCCGACAGCACAAGCCGCAATGCTGGATGACATGAAGCTATTTGGAATGGGCTTCTCTTGGGGTGGTTTTGAGAGCTTATTAATACCGATTGATCCTCCGAAATTGCGGACGGCGACCCGATGGCCGAACAATGGCCGTGCGGAAGGTGCCGTTATGCGTATCCATATTGGTTTAGAAGACGTTGCTGATTTGCTGGATGATCTCGATGAAGGTTTTGCGAGGATGCGCAAGGTTGGCTGAGTTGCGGACCTTAGTTTCCGGTTCAGGAACGATACTAGCTCTTGTATTCTTAGGTTTTTTTCCGGTCCGTGCCGAAACACTGAAAGTTTTTGCGGCTGCATCATTAACCGATACTTTGGACGACGTATTGTCGGTTTGCTCATCAAAAACCGGCTTAGATGCAACCGGCATTTATGCAGGAAGTGGCACAATCGCACGCCAAATCGAACATGGCGCGCCTGCCGCAATTTACATCTCGGCAAACCCCGAATGGATGGATTGGCTGCAAAAGCGCGGCAGGATCGTTGAGGAAGAACGGATTGATTTAATCGGCAACACTTTGGTTTTAATTCAATCTAATCTACTGAAATTAAAAATAAAAACTGAAAATTCGCCTCCCGATCTTTCTACAATTTTAGAGTCAAAGCGCATTGGCATCGCCGATCCCGATTCCGTCCCGGCGGGGCGGTACGCGAAGCAAGCTCTTGAAACGCATGGATGGTGGGACAAGCCGGAGGTTCAAAATGCCTTAGTCCCCGGAGCGAATGTTCGCGAGGTCTTGTCATGGGTTGCCAAGGGTGACGTAGCTTTCGGGATCGTCTATCATACTGATCTTTTAAGGGAAAATCGTGTCAACGCGCTATGGATATTTGAAGCGGATGCCCATGATCCGATCCGCTACCCCGCCGCTGTGACGACGGATCATGACAGCCCGGATGCGAGGCGCTTCCTTACATGCTTAGCGGGACAGGAAGCCTCTGATATATTTATCAAATCCGGCTTCATCGCACTTCCCCGTTAGCAGTACGCATAATCAGCGTTCTGTTTTATATACACCTTAAGATGTTGTTATATAGGAGTCATTTACATGCTTCTTAGCTCAAAAACCCCAGCAATAGTCACCGGCGGAGCCTCAGGGCTTGGTGAAGCGACCGCCCGAATGCTGGCCGCACAAGGATGTTCCGTGTCAATTTTTGATATGGCCTCAGAGCGCGGAGAAAAAATTTCCCATGAAATCAATGGCTTGTTTATCCACACAGATGTCTCAGACCCCGATGCCGTCGAATCATCGCTCAAAACGGCGCGCGCCAAGCATGGTCAGGAACGCATTTGCGTTTGCTGTGCTGGTATAGCGCCCGGTGCAAAAACCGTCGGCAAGGACGGGGCGCACGATGCCGCACTGTTCTTAAAGACTATACAAATCAACCTTTTAGGCGTCTTCAACATGGCGTCCCAATCTGCGGCAGGGATGACAAAAACCGACCCGCTCCAAAGCGGCGAACGCGGCGTGATCATCAACACCGCTTCGATTGCGGCCTATGAAGGACAGATCGGACAGCTTGCATATGCGGCCTCTAAGGGGGGAGTCGCGTCCATGACGTTGCCGATGGCCAGAGACCTTTCTCGTAATAATATCAGAGTGATGGCCATAGCTCCCGGTCTGTTTCTGACCCCGATGTTACAAAGTTTGCCGCAAGACGTTCAGGATTCCCTTGGTAAAACAATCCCCTACCCCGACCGCCTTGGAGATCCGACGGAATTTGCCTCATTGGTGAAGGCCATCGCCGAAAATCCGATGCTGAACGGAGACGTCATTCGCCTCGACGGGGCGCTCAGAATGGCCCCGAGATAACAGGCAAAACTCTTGTTTCCCGTTGCAAAACCCTCGGGCCCCACAAGCAAAATCCTGAAATTTCCGGGTAAAACCATGGCAACACGCTGATGGTGGTGGCAAATTTCTTGAAAGCGAGCTACTTGCCGCCCTCAAAAATTGTGTAAAACACAAAAGACGAGTGGAATCCGCAGAAGTGGAGTTGAATGACGGTCGCGATGCCGTTCATGGCGCTCGGAAATTCCGGTCGAACAAGACTTCTGAAATGCGCCCGAAGTCGTCACTTCAGTCGATCCGAATATACGGTCGCGCACCTCTGCATCGCCATCGTCCAGCGCATCAACGCGTCGGCTTGAACAGTAGGCGACATTCGCAGATTGCTGAAAGCATCCGATCACTGTCTGCATCCTTGATGGGAGCTCGC
The DNA here is from genome assembly GCA_937995735.1 of uncultured Neomegalonema sp. GTDB lineage: Bacteria > Pseudomonadota > Alphaproteobacteria > Rhodobacterales > Rhodobacteraceae > JAHDDY01. The sequence continues at coordinate 29,008 of CALKIZ010000045.1, forward strand.
TCTCAGAGCACCTGGCGAAGCCACGCCTCGAACGCCCTGACGTCCGGGTGTCGGTTTACGCGAGGTTCGATCCCGGCGAGATAGTGCGACTGCCCTAATTCAATCGGATCACCCGACATACGGATCGCTCTTCCAGAGTCAATCGCCTGCTTCGCAAACCTTTCGATCACGACAGCGCAACCAAGTTCGGCGGCAACCATTTCCATTGCAGCAACCGATGTATCAACCACCAAACCTGCGCCAGAACCGTCGACTTCCAGCGAGTAGGACGAAAGATACCGCGCCCAGTGATCGTCGAATCCTAGAATGTGAATCCGTTCGTATCGCAACAAATCCTGCGGGGTTGCGATGTCGCTGCTTGAGCCCGCACCGCAGATGGGAACAAGGGCTTCATCCGACAGCCTTTCCAGATGAGGTGGAGCATGATCTCGCGAGGCAAGAATAATGTCTACATCGACGGTTTGCTGATCGGACAGACCCTTCCAAATTGATGTGACCAACTTGATTCCGACGCCAGGGTGATCCCGCTGAAAGTCTCCCAGCTTCGGCGACAGCCACATAATGAATGCCATCGAGGCGCGCACGACAACGGTGCTGGCATGACGAGGTCCGAACAACCCGCTCGTTGACCTATCGATCATATCGAGCGCTTCCCGAACCGTCAGCAAATACGCCTTTCCAGCGTCGGTCAGTTGCAAGCTCTTGGCTCGGCGAACGAAGAGCTTGTCGCCAAGCTGCGCTTCGAGCGCTTTGATGTGCTGGCTGACGGCGGTTTGAGTGAGGCTGACTTCATGGCTCGCCCCAGTAAAACTGAGTAGCCGCGCTGCGGCTTCAAAACTTCGCAGCCAGTTCAGATTCAGATTTTGACGCACATTCTTTCCACAAAAAATTTATGCTCATGAGAGAGTATTATTTCGTTTTTCTTGGTAGAGAAACCTCTGCATTATGGTGATGGCGCTCAGACGCCCAACCGGAACGCAGCGGGAGGCCATTATGACCAACAGCACACACCAAACGGACATAGCCTTGCAGCTTATCGATCTGGACAGATACCCGATCGCTGATCTGGACAGAGGCGCTGGCACAGCTTTTCTGGCGGACTGTCAGCAAAGCATGGAGACGAACGGATGGTGCAATCTGGATGGCTTTGTTCATGCCGAGGCGTTGGCTCACCTGAATGACGAAGCTAACGAACTGCTGCCCACGGCGGAAGTTCTGCACGTCCGTCGCAACATCTACCAAGGCGCTATTGACCCGTCATTGCCTGAGGACGATCCGCGCCGAAAGGAATTCACACACATCGCGGTTCAGCTCGCAGACGACCAGATTTCCGAAGAAACGCGCGTCAAGCAACTTTATCATTCGGACATCCTGACGGAATTCGTGCGCAGAGTTCAGGGGAAAGACCAGCTTTATCGCTGCGCCGATGAATTTCAGGCCCTCAACGTCGTGGCACTGCACCCAGACAGCTGGCACGCTTGGCACTACGACACGACCGAATGCACCGTCACCCTGCTGTTGCAAGCTGCTGAGGAAGGCGGGGAATTCACCTTTCTGCCCGACTCCCGGACCGATCAGGCCGAGGACCGCGAGGCGGTGGACCGGCTGCTTGCTGGCGACATGTCTCACGCGCAGACCTTCTCGCGCGGGGCGGGCACGTTCACACTCTTTCGCGGCGGGTATTCGTTGCACGGCGTGACCAAAGTCGAAGGCAAGCGCCCACGCATTTCAGCGATCTTCACATATGACGAAGAGCCGGGTCGCGTGATCGACGACGATATCAACGTTCGCATCTACGGCGAACGGGTGGAAAAGATACTAACGGCCCGCCACGCGGAAGCGAATGCATAAGGACAATTTGAATGAAGACGGCTTTGCTGGTGATCGACGTGCAGATGGCGCTCGCCGCCGAGGATGCGGGGGGCGCGGAACGGTCCTGCCCGGAAGCGGAAAAGAATATTGCAGCACTCTTACACGCGTTCCGGGCGTCAGGGGATCTAGTGGTGCATATCCACCACCATGGTTTGTCCCCGGACGATCCATTCCATCCGGATGCGCCCGGATCGGAGGTTCAGCCGGTTGCGGCGCCTCTGGACGGCGAGCCAGTCGTCATTAAAACCGGCAGCAGCGGATTTGTTGGGACGCCCCTGCTGGATTTGCTGAAGAATGCGGAGATTGAGCGCGTCGTGCTGTGTGGCGCGACTGCCAATCACTGTGTCGAATCCACGACCCGCAGTGCTGCCGATCTGGGCTTTCAGCCTTTTTATGCCGCCGATGCGGTCTGGACCTACGGCCTTACCGGGCCAGATGGCGTTTCGCACAGTGCCGAGGAAATTCACTCCGTTAGCATGGCCACGTTGGATGGTGAAATTGCCGCCGTCATAAGCACTCGTGACATTCTAACTTCGGGATAAGCATCCTTAGCAGTAGTGCGATTTTCGAGGCCAAACGGCTTCGGCAGCTTCCTTTTGGTGACGGTGGCGAACCCCTGCAGTCCCGTCGCAACCTATCGTCTGGCTATTTGACGGGTTCTGGTCATACTCAGCCTCTTCCGCAGTCCCGTGGCGGCGGTCGCGAAGGGTGAGAAAACAGTCCAACCCTCTTCTGAGTTTTGGAAACTGCTACACTGCTCTTCAGACGGTTAAACTCGTCTTCTGAGGTTTCGCAGCCTGAAATAGTGCCCTTTTCGGGGAATCCATTCCACTCGTCTTCCGTGTTTGACAAATTGCACTCCAACCCAATCACCGCCCTATCTCAGACCGCACCCATGCCAGAAACATTTTCATCGGCGGACGGTGAGGGCCGGGTCTTGAGATCATCCAATAGGCAAGATCGGCAGTTTTATCGTCATCGAACAGACTGACGACCCTCCCTTCAGCAACATCCTTTTCAAACCATATCCGTCCGGTATTCCCGACCCCCTCGCCGCGCCTGATGGCATCGACAACGAGGTTGCCGGGCATGTGCAAGACATTTTGCGGAGCGCAGTCTTCGACACCATGCGCCTCCAGCCACACTCTGCGTTCATCCATGCCGAGTTCCTGCACCCAGGGCAGCGCCGCGACATCGGCGGGCGTCTCAACCTTGCGTCCTTCGAGCAAAGACTTCGCGGCAAAAACGGCGTGCCCACCATCCAAGATTTGCTCGGCCTCAAGGCCCGGCCACGTGCCCGCACCAAAACGAAAGCCAATATCGTACCCATCGGCAATCAAGTCGATGGGCTGGGCCGTTGGGTTGATCATCATCCCAATATCAGGATGCGCCGTGCGAAAGCCCCCGAGCCTTGGCATCAACCAATTCGTCGCAAAAGTCGGTGTCAGCGTAATCTTCAAGGGCCGCGCGGCATCATCTTCAGTCAGCGCTTCCACAGCGGTTTGCATCGCCGCAAAGCCTTCGCCCAACCCGAGCGCAAGCCGCCCGCCCTGCTCTGTCGTCTCCACGCCTCTGCCCGCCCGTTGCATCAAAGGCAGATTAAACCATTCTTCGAGCTTTTTGACCTGCTGAGCGATGGCCGCATGAGTAACGTTCAGCTCGCGCGCGGCTGCACTGAGATTCCGGTGTCGCGCGGCGGCTTCGAACGCGCGCAGGGCCGTAAGAGGTGGCAGTTTCATATGTTAGCCAATCTAACAAATCAGAAATATCCCTGACTCGCAACTGTGACGCGAAATCGCTAAATATCAAGCATAGAAACATTACAGAGGGCCAAACAGATGTTTGATATTCTCGCCTCAACTTACATGACAGCCAGTCGCATGGATCATTTTTTGGAACAGGATTTCATGCACAAAAACCCACATATCGCCCAGTGCCTGCGGTACATTCACGGCCTCGATACGCCGAACCCCAGCCTGATGCGACGCTTGCGCGGTCGCAGCGGCATGGATGGCGCGATAGAACTGCCTACCCGTCCCTCGCGGATAGCGGCCTTCGCAAGAACCGCGATTGCAAAAACCGGCACGGCTCTGCGTCGAACCGGGGAATGGCTGGAGCAAACCGCGAGCACTTGTTGCCCACCTCACCCTTTAAAATGCGTTTAGCCCCTGACGGAGCAAGGCAAAACGCCACCCTTGCTCCTCTCCGATGCGCCGGATAGCACTTACCCTATGGAACACGAAAAACTGCACACCGCGATTACTGAGATAGCTGCCGACATGGTGGCTGAGACAGATCGCGGAAGTGTCGCAACCTATATCCCCGAGCTTGCCGATGTTGACCCCGGCCAGTTCGGTATCGCCGCTGTCACCGACGGCGGTACAATCCTCAGCGCGGGTGATGCGGATACATGCTTTTCGATCCAAAGCGTCTCCAAAGTTTTCACCCTGACACTGGCACTGGAGGCTTTGGACGATGCGCTCTGGGATCGGGTGGGCCGCGAGCCGTCGGGCGATCCGTTCAATTCGATCATCCAACTCGAAGCCGAAAGAGGCCGTCCTCGAAATCCCTTCATCAATGCGGGCGCGATTGCGGTGACCGACGCGATTCTCGACGATGACAACGCCGAGGAAGCCCTCGATAAAATCCTCAAATTTTTGCGCACTGTCAGCGGCGATAACAGCATTGCCATAGACGATTCAGTCGCCCGTTCCGAGGCCGCGACGGGCTTTCGCAATTATGCGCTCGCGAATTTCATGCGCTCATGGAATGTCATTGAGAACGCCCCTGATCGCGCGCTTGATGTCTATTTCAATCATTGCGCCATCGCCATGAGCTGCCGCCAGCTTGCCAATGCAGGGCGCTATTTAGCATGGGATGGAAAACTCGGCCTCAATGCAGAACGCCTGATCCCAGAACAACGCGCTCGGCGGATCAACGCGCTTATGCTGACCTGCGGCCATTACGACGGCTCAGGCGAGTTCGCGTTTCGCGTCGGCCTTCCGGGTAAAAGCGGCGTCGGCGGCGGCATCCTTGCCATCGTGCCCGGCCAAGCGTCGATTGCCGTATGGTCGCCGGGCTTGAACGCGGTCGGAAACTCAAAGCTCGGCTCCCTCGCGCTGGAACGCCTCGCCGAACGTATGGGTTGGTCAGTCTTTGCCCGAAACGACTCCTAACCCGCCGGATGACTATCGCAATGCGCCGTATCGACGGTTCGCGGCGCGGGCGTTGTGGCGAGAACGGCACAATCTATCGCACGGCTGGCGGTATCAACCTGCTGCTTGGCCCATCCCGTACACCCCGAAACACTGCCCGCAACCGCACAAAGCGCGACAACCCGCGCGAGGGATGAAATCGACCGTTGCATGGCACTCTCCATAAATGAACATCGTTCATATATGGATCGCATATTTTTGAACGGTGTTCAAGTTCTTTTTAAAAAGACTCCAAATTTATTGATATACAGCGTTGTGACAGACAATATGCATCTGATTATCCGAGCTGTTTTCGGACTAACGGGAGGATTTTTGTGAGATTATCTATGATCGTCGCGCTCGGGCGTAACCACGTGATTGGCATCGACAATGTGATGCCGTGGCATATCCCGGCTGACCTGAAATATTTCAAGGCAACCACAATGGGGAAACCCGTTGTCATGGGGCGAAAAACGCTCCAGTCAATTGGCAAGCCGCTTCCGGGACGCCCGAATATCATCGTGACCCGCGATCAGGAATTTTCTGTCGAGGGCGCAACGATTGCCGCAGATCTCGACAATGCACTTGCCATCGCTGAGTCAAAAGCGGTGGAGATCAATGTCGAAGAAATCATGATCATCGGCGGCGGACAGATCTATGAGCAACTCATCCCGCGCGTAACGCGGCTTTATCTAACCGAAATCGACATGGAGCCGGAAGGCCACGCCTACTTCCCGGATTTTCGCGCGGTAGCCGAATGGAACGAAGTCTGGCGCGAACATCACCCGAAAGAAGGCGACCAACCGGCCTTTGATTTTGTGACGCTCGAGCGGCGCTAAACTCCCGCCTATCACTGCGCCGCCGTCTTGCCGGTGATCGAAGCGGCGGCCCCTGCAATTGCTTCACGGCCTTCCGCCGGGAGCGGGGCCTCGCCCTCATCATCGACAACAACCCGCACTCTGGGCCGTGCAAAGGGAATACCATGCTCTTCAAACGCATCCTGCATCGCCTGAAAAGCATAGCGGCGGATGGTGAACTGCGTGCCGGGCTTGGACATAAATTTTGTCGATATGACGAAGCCATAATCATCGACATCAACCGCGCCCTGCGCCTTAAAGGGCTGTAGGAAATCGTCTTTGATCGCCTCGATTTCCATCATCTCCCGACCAACTTTTTTGAGCAGCTTACGCACCATATTCAGGTCGGTCTCAAAGGGCACACGAACACGCAGCTTCATAATCGCCCAGTCGCGGCTAAAGTTTTCGATCACATCCACGGACCCGAAAGGAACCGTATTCAGCGCCCCGCGATGGTGGCGCAATTTCATGGAACGCACAGAGATTTGCTCGACCGTTCCTTTGGCCGCGCCCACATCAATATACTCACCCAGCCGGAAGGCGTCCTCCAACAAGAAAAAGAACCCCGTCACAATGTCTTTCACGAGGGTCTGAGAGCCAAAGCCAATCGCCAGCCCAACAACACCAGCGCCCGCCAAGAGTGGTCCTGTCTCCACGCCCAACGCAGAAAGCGTCACCAAGACGACCAGCATGGATAAGGCGATCAATGCCGCCCGTCGCAGCAAAGGCAGCAATGTACGGGTCCGGCTTTTCCCGGGTCCGCCTGTCTCGCCTTCCATACCCGCCGTCATGCCATGTTTCTCGGCATATTCGGCATCTTCCTGAGCGATTTTCCGATCAAGAAAGACCCGGATCACTTGCCAGATTGCATAGGCAACGGACACGATTGCAGCAATCTGGATCAGCGCATTAAAAATCCGCGACTGGATACCGGCCTCATCTGTGGTGTTGAACTCAACACGCCACGCAACCGCCAGCGAGATAATGACCAAAAGAAACAGGGCAATCCGCGCAATCCGCGCGGCAATCGACAGATTGATCTGAGGCGTCCCGTCAAGCGCCGACGCTGCACGTGCCAACGCTGACTCGCCAATTGGGATCAGGATCACCAGCATCATCGTGAAAACGGCGGCCCCATACAAAGGCAAGCCCCCAAGGAAAACACTCACCATCAACCCGATGAACAAAACGGGTGGCAAAATGACCGCAACCGTCGGCCAAATCTGAGCAACAACTTGCCTGAACGAAGAGGGGTTTTCTTCTGCGGCGAGGATGTCTCCCGCAATGGCGCGATGCGAAATTGCAATCGTAAACGTCAGCAAAATGGTTGTGATGACTCCAACGAGAACAAGGAGCAGATCATGCACAGGCCCATGAATTCCAATCGCCGCAAAAGATGCACAACTGAAAAATCCGAAAGACCCGAACCCGACTGTGGCAAGAATTGCATTGTGGAATCGGCGCGCGTCGTTATCGCCCATCGCCGGAATGCGATACTCAGGCTCCTTTGGTCTAAAGAGAGCGCGGCTTCCATCCGCGACCAACGAGACAATCAATGTTGCAGCAAGGAAGAAGAAAAACAACGTTCTGTCGCGGGAATCCGAAGGGGCGAAGATAAAAAATGTCGCTGTGGCAAGGACTGCCAAAACCAAAATTCCCGCGCCTTCGACCATCAACTGCGAAACGAGGCGGCTGGCCCGTGATGCCGGACGTCCGTTCGTCTCAAAAACATGCTTGAGCCGACGCCGCACGAAGATGGATGCAATCACACCGGCCGCAATCGAGGCGAGGAAAGCCACCGCAAACCGGCCAAAACCGCCGCCATCCCGTTTGCTCGTCATGCGATGCCACCACCGCCCCGGCAAAGCGGGCAATTGATCGTAAGCCCCGAAAATCTTCGAGGCTTTTGATTTTACGCGCGAAAATTTGGTTTGAAACTGCCATGCCAGTTTCGCCGGATTGAATGCCTGTTCCGGTTTGACGTCTGCGCTGTTCAGATGTTCGTTCAGCAGTTCCTGAACTTCCAAACCCTCGAAAGCCGGAAGATCTTCGGCCATCGCAGATGACGCTGCGCCGACAAAAAAGCAGACAAACCCCAGCAATAGAAATATTCGTTTCATATACAACCGGCTTTCATATTCATGCGAACAGATTTGAAATTAAAATGCGTCGCCGCAGCGTTATCCGGCGGAAAAGTAAAATCAATCAACTTTGCTATTGTATTCAACGTAATCCGATGAATTGAGAGGGCAATGAACAGGGTTATTCATTCAATTCCCCAAAACATTCGGGGAATTTTATCCTCTTAACCGTCCCGCCCGGTAGTACAGCATTTTGCGTTAAGCTGTGGGGCCAACGCGCTTGAGCGCCCACCGCACTTGTCCGCCCTCGTCCTTCAAAAGACCATGAATCACGACCTGTTTCGTGCTTCGCGGGCTTGCGGGACGCGGGATATATATGCTGTCTTCGATGGCCAGGCGCCCGCCCGACGCAAGCATCTGCCAGCGTTCTTCGTTAGCAAGCGTGAGCAGAACCGACTTTTCCGACACTTCAGGCATAACATCCGGGTGCAGGTGAAACCGCACGGCAAAAGCGGGACCGTCCGGCGTTTTCCTTTTAGCCCGCGCCCGCTCAAGCGTTTTTGCCCCGCCTTTGACGAGGCTCAGCGTATCCTCGCCCCGTAAATCCGACCCATCCGGTGACAGGAACAACCGCCGATAATGCACAAGGCCAAACTTCGCGGCATAACCGTCATGCGCCGCAAGCGCCCATACACCGTCTTCATCTTCTTCCCGTTCACGCTCAAAAACCTGCGCCGTATTCGTCACACTACGCAGCGGCGTCGACGATGATCCGGAAAACTCGGCGGGCGATTGATCGGCTAGCGTCAACGCTGAATGAGCCGCAGAAACACGACATCCACTTTCCCATTCCGCATCCAGATGCGCTGCCGAACCGCAATTTGTAATGATCCTGTGCGGACCGACTGAAACTTCCAATGCCAAAGGCGCGGCATGAACCGTGCGTGCATAGCGCCCTGTCGGGATACTACCAGCATCAAGCAGCACATTCATGCGGCCCGCCGCCATCCGAACGAAACCCGTTTCATTCGCATCAAGCAATGCAGGCGCAGACTCGCCGCTATCGACAAGAACGCGATTGACCGCCTCTGCGCTCTCTTCATATCCGCCGTGGAAAAGGCCCAAGCCGCCGTCGCTGTGCCGCAACATCCTCAGGGCGGGAACAGCTCCGGCAATCATCGGGGTGAGACGGTCGGCAATTTCCTGATTTCCCGAGGCAATAAGATCAGCCCGAACTTGATTAAGCCGGGCAATCCGCTCGAGCAGATGGCACGGATTATGGCTGGCCGGACCACCATCGGGCAATGATGCAGCGGCAGCGGCTTTGATAAAAGTTTTCAAACCACCAGTAAGCAGCTTCCGCTCACCCGGCAAGCACAAGCCGGTATAAACCACGCCCATCGCGGCGCGCATACGGTCCATCGGGTCGGCTTCCGACCCTGCTGTCTTCGCCAGATAACGCCCTTGCATTCCGAGCGACTTGAGAAATGCGCTGCGATATGTCGGCTCCGCATTTTCCATCAGCAGGGTCGCACTCATGCACCATGACGTGACGCGCTCGCCGGCAATAGCGGGACGCCAGGCAAATCCGGCGCTAGAGCCATGCTTATGCAGCCAGCCATCGACAAATCGGCGGGCGGCACTGCGTGAGGCGGGACCATCACCGGCGCGAAAATGCTTCAGCCATTCAAACCCGTGCAACCCGGTTGCCCATTGAGCATTCGGCGCGGCAACACGCCACGGATCACCGCGCTCGACTTTTGCCGTGGCTCCATGGAACAAAAAATGCCCGCGAAGCATCGCCTCAGCTTCCTCCGAAGAACCCACATCAAGAGAATGAGGCCGGAAGGCAAAGCTGTCTGCCACCTCGCCCGGCATGGCTAGCCTGCGCGTGACGTGTCCGTGCCATACATCACGTGCGCTCGCACCGATACGGGCGGGGATTGGAAGAGCGAAACGGGGGTCGTTCTGTGGCATTTGCTCGGCCTCATTTCTTAAGGCTTTTATTATAGAAGCGCAGAACTACGGAATTAGGGCGATTTTGTCACGCGCGTTTCGTTAAACGTGAAAATCGTATCTTCCCCCGGCGAAAGACAAGCGTTATTCGTGCCGCATGAGTTTTTTCAAAAAAATGAAGGAGCGGTTTTTAAAGGCCAGCTCCAAGATTACCGGCGGCGTCGAAGCGATTGCCGAGCGTAAAGTTCTCGATGATGCAGCACTGGAAGAGTTGGAAGACCTGCTCATCCAAGCTGATCTTGGCGTTAACGTCGCCATGCGCGCATCCGCAGCGGTGGCCGAGGGGCGCTTTGGCAAAAAGATCGCAGCGGATGAAATCACGCGGCTTTTGTCGGAAGAAGTCGCACGGATTGTTGAACCCGTGGCAAAGCCCTTGCCGATCTATCCCGACAAGAAACCGCAGGTTATTCTCGTGGTTGGCGTCAATGGCGCAGGAAAAACCACGACCATCGGCAAGCTGTCCGCACAGTTAAAAGCCGCTGGCAAGTCTGTCGTTGTCGCGGCGGGGGATACCTTCCGCGCCGCAGCCATCGAACAGCTACAAATCTGGGGTGAACGCGCGGGCGTGCCGGTGATCGCAAAAGAGGTCGGCTCGGACGCTGCCGGAGTAGCATTTGAGGCCATGGAACAAGCCACCGCGATGGGCGCGGATATTCTGATGATCGACACGGCAGGACGGTTGCAGAACCGGGCAGACTTGATGAGCGAGTTGGAAAAGATCGTCCGAGTGATCCGCAAACGCGACGAAACCGCACCCCATAATACCTTGTTGGTGCTGGACGCTACCGTAGGCCAGAATGCAATCTCACAAGCGGACATCTTCAGCCAAGTCGCGGATGTCTCCGGCCTTATCATGACCAAAATGGACGGCACAGCCAAAGGCGGGGTGCTGGTCGCGTTGGCCGATAAATTCGGTTTACCGATCCACGCGATTGGCGTCGGCGAGCAAGTCGACGACCTGCAACCCTTTGATCCCGAAGAATTTGCCGATGCCTTGACGGGACGGGCAGAGTAAATACAGGCACTCGGTGTCAGCTTCGCCGAGAGCTTGTGACAATGAGATTACTCAATTTAAGTAACGCTCGTCATATTTACTATGTAAACGCGCTCTTTAACCTGAGCGAAACTGCGCTATGTGAGGGTGCTGTATGCACCACGGAGAGATCATGACCGCTGAGACAACTGCGCCCGATGGCGATCCAGATCACGAAATCACGGAAAATCCGTGGCTTAAGCTGGCTTTGGAAGTCGGTCCGCTGCTGATTTTCTTTGGCGCATACAGCTATGGTGCGGACCTTGCGGCATGGGCCGGTTATCCGAATTTCGGCCTAAAGCCCGATGAAATCGCTTTGGTTGCAGCGGGTGGAGACGGCGCGCAGGCCGCTTTATCCAAAACCAAAATCATGGCGGCGACGGCTGTCTTTATGCCGACGATGGTGCTGGCGGTTGCAATTTCGTGGTTTGTCGCCAAGAAAATTCCGGTCATGCCGATGTTCAGTCTCGTTCTGGTGCTGATTTTCGGCGGCCTGACGATCTGGCTTCAAAATGAAACCTTCTTCAAAATGAAGCCGACAATCCTGAATATCTTTTTCGGATTGGCCCTGCTTGGCGGGCTGGCACTGGGTAAGATGTTTTTGAAGGTGATATTCGCCGAAGGCTGGTCAATCACCGATGAAGGCTGGCGCGTCCTGACAATCCGTTGGGCGCTGTTCTTTTTCTTTATGGCGCTGCTCAACGAGATCGTATGGCGCAATTTTTCCAGCGATACATGGGTTCAGTTCAAGGTCTGGGGAAATTTCCCGATCACGATGGTCTTTGCGGTTTTCCAAATGCGGATCGTCTCGCAATACGCACTGCCTGAAAGCGATGAAGAAACCGCCTTATCCTGAAACGGTTTAGGATGCAGCGGTAAACACTGCATCCTACTTGGCAACACTTAGAAGTTTTTGAAGTCTTCAATCGTCGCGTCTCTTGGCTCCACACAAGGCGGGTCGTTCGCAATCGGTGTCGTACTCGCATCGTTCAAAAGACCGGTAACACCGCCATCGAGACTAACACCGACCTCTTCACCCAGCTTCTTAAGCGCGGGCAACTGCACAGCCATCGCACCAATCGCATCAACAGCCTGAGTAATCGGACTACCGCTTGCTTGCGCGGGGGCAGCGTCACCGCCATTGCTGTTTGCGCCATTAAGACCCGTGACGTGGTGGATTTTAATCGAGTCGATCTTTTCAGCAGGTTTCACCATCTGAGCAACAATGTCAGGCAATGCGGCCAGACGCGCGAGCTGCACTTTCATCGCCGCAATCTCTGTTGAGATTTCATTCTCGGCGGCGACCAGCGCACGTGTACCTTCAGCCTCAGCCAGCTTATCGGTTTTCTTCGCCTCTGCCCGGATGGTCAGAGCATTCGCCTCGGCAGTCGCCTCTTCACGAAGGGCTTCGGCACGGTCAGCAGCAGCGGCTTTTTCTGCAGCAGCAGAAAGTTTGACGCCGGTTGCTTCGCGCTCTGCTTCGCGTTCCGCTTCAATAACCGCGATGCGTTTTACACGCTCTGCTTCGGCAACCTGACGGGCAGTCGTCACAGCTTCAGCGGCTTTCGCGGCCTCAGCGCGCGCAGTATCAGCCGAAGCACGGGCACGGCTTTCCTCTTCGGATTTCGTTGCGATGATGATCTGACGTTCCTGATCGGCAACTTCAATCTGACGTTCTTTTGCGATCTCCGCCGCGCGGATGGCTTCTTCGCGTTCGATTTCAGAAGCACGGATGAGACGCTCTTTTTGAATACGCGCTTGTTCAGCTTCACGTTCGGCATCTTGTCTGCGCGTCGCGATTTCCGCTTCCTGAGCAGCGCGCTTGGTTTCGATTTCCTGAATCTGCGCGATACCGGCTTCTTGTTCTTCGCGGTCAATCTCCAGCTTGCGTTTCGCCGCTTCCATTGCAGCTTGACGCACAGCGGTATCGGCTTCGGCATCAATCAAAGCGCGCTTTTTCTTCGAATTGGCAATCACTTCAGCCAATTGACGCATACCCACAGCGTTAAAGGCATTGTTCTCATCAAGATGCTCAAACGGCGTTTGATCAAGCGCGGTCAGCGACACCGATTCCAACTCAAGACCGTTCTTGAGCAGATCTTCGGAAACCGCATTCTGCACTTCTTGCACAAAGTCGGAACGGTTTTCGTGCAGGCCGTCCATCGTCATACGCGCAGCCACCGACCGCAGGCCATCAACCAGTTTACCTTCGATCATCTCGCGCAGCTCATTCACATCAAAGGTCCGATCACCGAGCGTTTGCGCAGCACGGGCAATGCCTTCTTCCGTGGCGTTCACCGAGACATAGAATTCGACACCAACATCAACACGCATTCTGTCCTTGGTAATCAACGAAGCATCACCGCTGCGATTCACTTCAAGGCGCAGGGTCTTCATATTAACAAGGCTAATTTCATGCAGCATCGGAATCACAACCGCACCGCCATCCATCACGACCTTCCGACCACCCATGCCGGTTTTCACGAGGCTCACCTCACGGGTCGCACGCTGATAAAGACGCGCGCCGACAAAGCCGACAAAAATTAAGAGCGCAAGAATAGCAAGTACGGGAATGGCGAGGGATTGTAGAATATCCATCAATGTCTCCTTGATTAAAATTCAGGTCGGTTAGTCGTCGTCAATGCGTATGGCGCGGAGCGATCCATCACTCAGGCGGATCGTTGCGATTTCGGTTCCTTGCGGAAAAGCGTCTTCGTCTTTCATCGGCTCGATCATGGCGTAGTGCATGTTGCCGTAACCATCGGTCAGGCGCGCTTGAGCGGGATTGCCGCGCCGCGCAGTCCCGACAGTGATCACGCCCCGCCGTCCGCCGTAAGAACGGCTGGAAATCGCGGTTGTCTCCAGCTTTGGCATGATGCGGCCAATAAACCGCGCAAAGCGGGCGCTGATCGCAAGAGCCACTGGCAAGGCAATAACCGAAGCGATGAACGCTGGCAGCGGCGCACCGATAACAGCGTTCAGCACGGCTTGCAGCGTATAGCCCGCCAAACCGAAGGCCGTTAAAAACCCGGCCAGCCAAATTGCGAAGGGGGCTTCGCCGAGGCCAAGCCAACCCGCGAGGCCGCTTACTCCATCGCCGCCGGAAACCGCTTCCGCCCCTTCAAGATCGGCTTCAAAGCCTGCTTCCGCGTCAAAACCCGCATCGACATCAAGACCCGGTTCAGCGTCAAGCGAGACGTCAGAATCGCCGCCGAGAAGACTGGCGCCCATCAACATCATCACCAGTTCCAGCACGACCATTCCAACGACCACGCCCAAAGAAACAGCGAAAGGTTGCATGTGCGGACTGAAAAATAGGTCGAGCGTCATCGGCATCCTCTGTCACGCGATGATTTTATTGGGCTTTCGCCGCCATCGCTTATTGGTCTTGTACAACCTATATGGGTACACAACCTTGTGATTGTAAGATGCGTATATGTAACTTTTTATAGTAAACAGCCGGTTACGACCCGCGCAGAATGATTAATTCGGCGTCTTGCACGGTATTGCGACAGGCAGATCATGCTACACGACAGCCACCGTCATTACTCGACTTGTTCGGGTAATCCAGAGCCACTAATGCCGACGCCTGCCGCGCTGGATCGCCGGAATGAATCCGGCGAAGACCCCCAGATATGTAAAGTGTCGTGTGCAGGCAGACGTTCAAAGAAACGCCTACCGACTATTGCAGAATTTCAATGATCTCATCATAGCCGCGTGTTTGGGCGTGCTCTAAAGGCGTGATTCCATTGCGGTCGGTAATGGATTTATCCGCGCCCGCTTCAACGAGTATCTGCACGGTTTTGATATGATCCGAACCGCCATCCCCCAGCACAACAGCCTCCATCAAAGCGGTCCACACAAGGTTATTAACGTGATCAAGCGGCGCACCGCCTTCAACAAGGCGCGCGACAACATCGTGATGTCCGAGATGCGCGGCGGCAATCAGCGCCGTACCGTCATAAATGCTGGTGACCAAATCCGGCTTGTTCCCGAGTTCCATCGCAAGCGACACCATCTCAGGATCATTGGCGACGGAGGCAATCGTCAGAACGTCATAGACGCGGTTCTCCAAAGCATTCATATCCGCGCCGCCCTTCGCGAGCGCCCTGAGCGCATCGTCATGCGAGGCAAAGGCCGCAACATGCGCCGGGGTCCGCCCCGAACCATCGCGCGCATCAAGATCTGCACCATCGGCAATCAAACGCTTGATCTCGCGCACATCTCCTTCATGCGCCGCAAGATGCAGCCCTGAATAGGATGCAATTTCAGAAGGCGAAGGAGCGGTCTGCGCACCAACCGGACCGGCAAACATCGAAACAGCCGCAAAAATGAAAGCACGGATCATTGGATCACCCCTATAAATTATGGACCGACCCTTTTGACAGGGCAGCAAGAGCAATCATTGCATGACTCCCAAACAGAGTCTCCAGCCTCTTCGTCTATCTGCGGTCGTCACTCTGCAGAGAGAGCTTACTGTCCCGAGCGCAATGCAGCATGAAATGCTGCTTTGCAGACGCGGGATCTCCTAGATTGGGAGATAAATCTTCGTCGCATACTGGCTCCGCATTCAGCACGGGGCTAAAGGAAAATGTCCATACGATTGCCACACATCATCACAACACGCGCTTTTTCATCGAGCCGGGATAGGCTAAGGCTGTCTCCATGACAGAAGAGATTTCAAAAAATCCCCTCGCCGGATTGCGGGTGCTGGACATGGCACGGGTTCTCGCAGGGCCTTGGATCGGACAGACCCTTTCGGATTTAGGCGCTGACGTGATCAAGGTCGAAAGCGCGGGCGGCGATGACACGCGCAGTTGGGGACCACCTTGGGTCGAGGGCGAAGAAGACGAACGCCTTGACGCCGCATATTTCCACGCGGCCAATCGCGGCAAACGCTCTATTGTCGTCGACTTCCGCACAGAAGACGGACAAGAAATCATCAAGCGCCTCGCGGCCAAAGCCGATGTGGTGGTCGAAAATTTCAAGCTCGGCGGTTTGGCCAAATACGGCCTCGATCACAATGGATTAAGCGCGGTGAACCCGAGACTGATTACCTGTTCAGTGACAGGCTTTGGACAGGACGGGCCTTATGCACCGCGCGCGGGTTATGACTACATCATTCAGGGCATGAGCGGCATTATGGACCTGACCGGCGAGCCGGATGGTGATCCGCAACGGATCGGCGTTGCCTTTGCTGACATCTTCACCGGCCTTTACGGAGTGATCGCGATTGAGGCCGCATTGCTCCACCGCGAAAAAACCGGCAAGGGACAGCATATTGATATGGCTTTGCTGGATACGATGACGGCAGTGCTGGCCAATCAAGCGCAAAGCTATCTCAGCACGGGGCGCTCGCCAAAACGCACCGGCAATTACCATCCCGCAATTGCCCCTTATCAGTCGTTTCAATGCGCGGATTATCCGATCATAGTGACCGTCGGAAATGATAACCAGTTCCGACGGTTCGTAGAGGCACTCGGCACGCCGGAGATGGCCGATGATGAACGGTTCCTGACCAACGCAACCCGCGTTGCAAACCGCGATGCCTTAACCGAATCCTTGGCCGCGCTTTGCGGCGCGATTGAGCGTGATGTCCTGCTCACAACATTGGAGAACGCTGGCGTTCCGGCGGGTCCAATCAACTCGGTCGCGCAAGCCTTCGAAGATCCACACATCCAACATCGCGGATTGGTCGTGGATTTGCCACACAAAGGGGTGAAAGGCGGGACAAAACCTTATGTCCGTTCGCCGCTGCGGTTCTCGGATGCAGAATTGGCACTCGACAAAGGCGCACCACGCCTCGGCGAGCATACCGACGAAATCTTGCGCGAAATCGGATGGGGCAGTGAAAGCTGATCATTGACAAAACGCAGTTTTGATTGATCCATCAACTCTCCAATTCGAGGAGAATAATGATGCCGTCTATTGCACAACCGCTAGAATTCCCACGCCCGCAACCGACAGGCTATCCTCGCCTTGAGAATGAGCCGGTCTTTGATGTCGCCAAGCATCTGGCTCTCGAAATGCCGACCCAAATAACGCGGCTGGATGCGCTTGGATATTCCGAAGAAACGATTGCGGCCTGTCCCACTGATCTGGGGATTACCTCGACATTCCGTATCTTGAGCGATGAAGGCGCAGCGTGTTTGCTAGAGGTCGCGCGCGGACTATCGCCTTATATCCGTGCATCCGGCGAGCGGGTTTCCCGCTCGGTAAGGGGCGGCGTGTATCAATCGCAATTCCTACGTGATTTTTGCATGGCTCCAGAATTGACCGAAGCCATCTCAGCAATGTGCGGTGCGCCGATGCATCCACACACGATGCCGCATCAACTCGGTCACCTGAACTACAATCCGCTGAAAGTCGGAGAGAATGTCGACAAATGGCATGTCGATACTCTCCGCGTCGATTTCGTGTTGTTCGTGACCGATCCGAACGCGATTGAAGGAGGCGAGTTCGAGTATTTCAACGGCACGGCAGATGAAGTGCGCGCCCTCAAAGACGCCGGGCAGGACTTGCCCACCGATAAGATTATGCAAGCCGACATTCCCGGCGCTGGCTATGGCGTTCTGCAACAAGGCAATATGGTCGTACACCGCGCCAAAGGTCTGCGCGAAGAAGGTGAGCGGATTACCCTCGTCAACGGCTATGTCCCCGCCGATATGAGCTACCCTGATTACACGCGCTTCGATCAGCTATCGCTGGTTGACCCCGAGACAATCGCAGCCAGTGAATACGCCCGCCATATCGCGTGGATGGGACGCGAGAGCCTGAGCACTCAATTACAGGATTTTGATTTCAGCGATGACCGGGACGGTTTCGCCGGACAGCTCGACCGCGTAGCCGCGCTATTGTCAGGCGCAGCGGCCCAGTTAAGAGCCACCGAAAAAATCAAGATGGATCATTTCGGGGATTGATCGACCGCCCTGTCGTATCCGCGCGAATGTTGGCCGAAGAGGGCGATGCCTCGCTCGCCTCCGCCGGATGCGCTCTGACCATATTCCACGACTCCGGACTCGCCATAGGGGTTAGCGGTAGTGGACGCTTCCGTTAGTGGTGCTTAAAATGACAAAAAAAAGACACCTGACCAAGACATCCCTGTGTGAGACCCTCTGTGCTTGAAACTGACATTAGACGTTTAATCGGAGAGCCAGCTTATTCTCGCGGTTCAGAGTATTTCCGCCAGGGAAAAGTCATTGGAGCCGACGTAGCAACTGATGCCATTATCGAGGGCGAGGTCAGCGGCTCCGGACGGCGAGTCTATAGCCAAGATATTGAGCTAATCTATCGACGGGGGAAAATCGTCGATATTGACGGTGAATGTTCTTGTCCTGTCGGCTATAATTGCAAACATATTGTCGCCGTCATGCTTGCCGTTAGAAAAAAGTTAGCGCCCCACGCCAAACCACGCGATGTAACACCCCCCAGCGCGCCTAAAATCCCAGAAAATGTCGAACTTTGGCTCTCTCATCTGAAAGAGCACACAAAGCGGAAACCAGAAAGCACCCCGAACCAAGAAAAGTTATACTATCTGTTTCATGCAGATGGCCTAAACCGCCCAGAGATCATACCCTATAAGGTGCGATTGCTAAAATCCGGAGCGATAAGCAAAACCCGCAAAGAATATAATCCTGCTTATGTAGCCAATGGGCCAAAATTTATTGACCTTGCCGATACGGGTATTTTGCAGAAATTGAATTATCTTTTGAGTGGTTATCCGCGTCGTTACGCATGGCCGGAAGGCCCCACTCTCTTCACTCTCCTGCGCGAGATCATCGCCACGGGCCGCGCACGGGCCTTCGAACTTGATGGACCCGAATTGCAATGGGCCGCTCCCCGCTCTGTTCGATTTGAATGGGTCGCCGCCGATAGCGGTACGCAGAGGATTGAAGCAATCGCTGAAGACGGTAATCCGCTAGCTTTGCTCAGCTTTACGCCGCCTGTTTATTTTGATCGGGAAACCGGCGCGTGCGGAGAGATTGAAACCACATTGCCCCCTGCTTTGGCATCGCTCTGCGCTTCAGCACCGGCTGTACCGGCCCATGCCGTACCCGACGTGAACGATATCTTACACACATCCGCACCCAAAGAGATACCGCGCCCAACGGCAATGAAAATCGTTGAGCGCAAAGTTAAGCCTCAACCAGTTTTGCAGCTTTTCACCCTCCCGATCAAAAGACCCTCATATCCGGCCTATCATGAACGCGGTCGAAGCGCAGGGCAAAAGCATGTCCCGGTTGCTCGCTTAAGTTTTGACTATGCGGGTCAAACTGTAAAAACCGCGATTTCAGACAATCCTACATTTATAGAGGACGAAACACTCATCGTTCTGAAACGCGATTCAAAAGCCGAGTCCGAGGCGATCAACAAATTAGAGGATAGCCTGAAATATGACGCATATCTGTATAACGAGATTGACATAACCGGTCCAATTACCATTGAAAATGTAGAAGAAAACGACCTTATTTTCCCACCGGAATTTGAGGAACCAGGAGGAGAATTCGATTCAAGTATTCTAAGATTCTCAGCCCAATTTCTCCCCCAACTACGCCGGGAAGGGTGGCGCATTGACATTAACGAAAGCTGGCCAATTCAATTCTACGAAGGGTCCGTCGATTTTGAAGCCAATACGGAATTGTCAGGTGTTGATTGGTTTTCTTTGGCTCTGACGCTTCAAGCGAATGGCGAAGAAGTCGATCTCGTTCCGGCAATCACCATGATCATCAATGCGCTTCCTGTTGATGAATTTGGTGATCTCAAAGCAGACTTTGATATTGAAGAATTTCTGGAAAACACCGTCATATATCCCTCTCTTGCAGACGGGCGTATCGTTCCTGTTACCGGAGAGTGGCTTGCGCCGGTCGTTCGCGCTTTTCTCGAAGTTCATGGACTGACAGGGTTTCACCTTGGCGACTCTGGCCGTCTCGCAGAACTTGCAACAGCGCTAGAGGGATGCGGAATACCATGGCAGGGCGGGCAGGAACTTTTAGAGCTTGGGAAACGCCTACGGGCTTTAACCGACGCGCAAGATGTGATTCCGCCCTCTACGCTCAAAGCCGAATTAAGACCCTACCAGCGCACAGGATATGGATGGCTGAAAGCTCTTTCAGAAACCGGGTTCGGCGGTGCGCTGACCGACGACATGGGGCTTGGCAAAACAGTGCAGGCACTGGCCTTACTGGTTGCACAGCATGTGGAGAACAGCAGTGATCGGCCCAGTCTCCTTGTTGTGCCAACCAGCCTTATCGGGAACTGGCGAAACGAGGTAACGCGCTTTGCACCTGACCTGTCTTTTCTGATTTTACACGGCGCTGATCGAAAAAATAATTTTGACGCGATCCCGAAACACGATGTCATCATCACAACATATCCGCTGGTCCATCGCGACCACGAAACGCTGTTTAAGCATGAGTATAATCTGGTCATTCTCGATGAAGCACAAGCGATCAAGAATCCTACCTCATCTATCGCTAAACGCATCCGCGATATTCGCGCGCGGCATCGTATCGCCCTAACCGGCACACCCGTAGAAAATAATCTAATCGAGCTATGGGCTTTATTCGATTGGCTCATTCCGGGATTACTGGGCAACCGCGCCAGCTTCACAAAAACATTCCGGACACCAATCGAAAAACACGGCGACAAAGCAAAACAAAAATTACTTTCAACGCGCTTAAAACCTTTTCTACTACGCCGCACAAAAGAAGAGGTCGCGGACGACCTCCCACCTAAAACAATCATCAACGAGATTGTCCCGCTGACAGATGGCCAACGCAGTCTCTATGAGACATTGCGCGTCGCAATGGACAGCCGCGTTAAGCAAGCCATTGCACAAAAGGGCCTGAACGGGTCGCGTATCACAATCTTGGATGCTCTGTTAAAACTACGCCAAGCCTGTTGCGATCCCTCTCTCGTAAAGCTGGAAGCCGCCCGCAAAGTAAGTGACAGCGCCAAGAAAACGCGCCTTATGATTTTGCTCGAGGAATTGGTCGCTGAAGGGCGTAAGGTGCTGGTCTTCTCGCAATTTGTCGGAATGCTAAAGCTACTTGAACAAGAAATTCAAGCGCGCGGCTGGGGCTATTCCATGCTCACAGGAAAAAGCAAGAAACGCGAGGATTTAATCAAAGAGTTTCAGGAGGGCGACAACCAACTCTTTCTTATCAGCCTCAAAGCGGGGGGTGTTGGGCTTAACCTGACAACTGCGGATACTGTGGTTCTTTACGATCCGTGGTGGAATCCGGCTGTCGAACGCCAAGCCATGGACCGCGCACATCGCATCGGCCAAACCAAACCGGTCTTCGTCTATCGCATGATTGCAGAGGGCACGGTCGAGGCGGCCATCCAAACAATGCAGGCCACGAAACAAAGCCTGGCAGATGCACTCTTCGACGAAAATAAAGGCGGCCCGTTAGCGCTCGACGAAGACGATATCACCGCACTCTTCGCACCCTTGGAATAGAACCGCTTTCTAAATCAAAATCAGGTTTCACGCTCTCTTTGGCGCGAAACCTGATACCCGATAATTCGCGTTATTCAGCTTTTGCCGACATTGGTGTTGACCATCACAGGCGGAATGAACTGACCGTCAAAGCCAACGGCTTGTCCAAACTGGTTGACGGCGCGTGTTGGTTGCGTGCGCACCAACCACCCGATAACCTGTTGATCCGTATCAACGATAGGCTGGAAAGGACGATCAGGGGAGACGGTAAAAGTTGATCCAAGCGGCGCAAAGAACGCCGATGGCAACGACTGGATATTGCTTCTCGCATTGACAACCGTGCCGGTCAGGCCCGTGGAGCATGTCGAGAAACTCGACGATCCACCCTCACCAATCAGCATTTTTGTTTTGTTGTCTTGGACTTGAATATTCGCAACGACGGGATTTTTGGCGGTGCTTTTGCGTAAACAAGCCTGCACTGCGGGGTAAAAACGCGCCAGATTGAACGCCCAAGCATCAGTATCCTGCAATTCACTTCCAGCCGATGGGAGAGTCGAGTCTGGAACCGACCGTGTGACTGTTTTTGCAGGTTGCGGGATGGTATGGGGTTGTGGTGTAGCAGCGAAATTTGGTTGCTGATAAGTTTGCGCCGGTGTTTGCACATATGTCTGCGCTGGCGTTTGCACATATGTTTGAGCCGGGGCCGGAGCAGCGATTTGCGCCGTGGGCTTATAAGGCGACGCATAGCTTGGTGTCGTATTCGAGTAAATTGTCGCTGTTTGTGGAGCCGAAATCGCAGGCTGTGGCGCAGCGAGGACAGGCTGTTGCTGAGTACTATAGGTAATTGATGGCGTGGTGTAGATCGTTTGGCCAGCCGCTTGCTGTGCCGTGACGGGCGCTTGATACGTGCTCGTTGCAGCGGGCGCAATTATCCTCGTTTGATACCCGTTCGGAATCTGTTGATAATATATATTATTGCTCTGTGCGGCCACTACGCTGGTCATCGCAAGTGTAATTGCCGTGGCGAATGTACCACCGACTTTAATGGACATGACGTTCTCCTGGCTCAATCAATACGTCACTTTTTGGACGCTGTCTGAATCGTAAACGATTTATTGCCAAGACTCAAATATTTGTCGGAGTCAATTCTGATTGATAGCACTTAAGGCTTTTTTAACCCTGTATGGCAAGTAATCCAGCGGATTAACCGAGTATAAAGCGGGTCGCGTTTTTCGACGCAACCTGATGAATTTTTCAGTCGTATCCACAATAAACTTTATGAAATCGAAGGCGCTGCGGTCATCACATCGGCATCTACATCGGCTTCATATTTGGCGAAGTTATCGATGAACATTTGCACCAGTTTCTTCGCTTGAGCATCATAAGCCGCTGCATCCGCCCATGTCTGGCGCGGATCAAGGATAACGGTCGAAACGTCTGGAACAGCCTTAGGCACATCAAACCCAAAGAAATCATCTTTGCGGAATTCCGCGTCATTCAGAGATCCATTCAGGGCCGCCGTCAGCAAAGTCCGTGTCACAAGGATAGGCATCCGCGATCCGACGCCGTGCGCACCGCCGGTCCATCCGGTATTCACCAGCCAGCATGTCGCACCAGTTTCTGCGATCTTCTTCTTGAGCAAATCGCCGTATTCACTGGGGCGGCGTGGCATGAACGGAGCGCCGAAACACGTTGAAAATGTCGGCTCCGGGTCCGTAACCCCTTTTTCTGTGCCAGCGACCTTCGCCGTAAAACCCGAGAGAAAGTGGTATTGCGCCTGCGCCGGGGTCAAACGGGCAATCGGAGGCAGCACACCAAAAGCATCACAGGTGAGCATCACGATATTCTTCGGAACTCCGCCAACGGATGTCTCGGATGCGTTCGGGATCATATCGAGCGGATAGCAAACGCGCGTATTTTGCGTCAGCGAGCCATCATCAAAATCAAGCTCCCGCGTGATCGGGTTCATCACCACATTCTCAAGCACAGACCCGAATTTCGAGCAGGTATCGTAAATCTCAGGCTCAGCTTCGCGGCGCAAGTTGATTGTCTTCGCGTAACAACCACCCTCGAAATTGAAGATTCCACTATCCGACCAACCATGCTCATCATCGCCAAGCAATGTCCGGTTCGGGTCCGCCGATAATGTTGTTTTTCCCGTCCCGGAAAGACCAAAGAAAACCGCTGCATCATCGGGGTTGCCGGTGGCGTGGTTCGCTGAACAGTGCATTGGCATAATGCCCTTTTCAGGCAGCACATAGTTCATCACACCAAAGATCGATTTCTTATTCTCGCCGCCATACGAGGTGCAGCCAATCAGAACGGTCTTTTTCGTAAAGGACACTGCGATAACAGTTTCCGAGCGGCATCCGTGGCGGGCGGGGTCTGCCTTAAAGGATGGCAGGTTCAGCACCGTCCATTCATTCTGAAACGCGGCCAAGTCTTGTTGTTCAGGACGGCGCATCATGTTCCGAATAAACAGCATGTGCCATGCAAGCTCGTTGATAAACCGTACCTTGATCTGATGCGTTGGATCGGCTCCACACGCCAAATCCTGAACGTAAAGTTTCGCACCCTTGGCATGGGCGATCATATCAGCGTGGAGCGTATCGAAATGCTCTGCTGTCATCGAAGCGTTATTGCCCCAGTCGACCGTTGTCTCTGTGGTTGCATCGCGGACGGTAAATTTATCTTTGGGCGAGCGCCCCGTATGCTGTCCTGTCAGTGCGAGAAAAGCACCACCCGGAGCAAGCTGTCCCTCTCCGTTTTGAAGGGCTTTCTCGACAAGCGATGGGGGCAAATCGTTGTAATGGACGGTGTTTGCCTCAATTCCGAGCGAAAGCGACTCGTTTCTGATCCCAATCTCTTGCACGCTTTAGTCCTCCGCGACGGTATACCCTGAACAGAATCTCTGTCCGAATTTTTCTGTTCGTGCCTAACAACCACTGCAGTGTTGCGAAAGCCATAATATTACATTGTCTTTGATAGAGATTCATGAATTTGCGTAAAGGTCGCACGAATGAAAACGAATTGGGAACAAATAACCGACTGGACGGCGGCCTATGACAACCGGGCCGCTGTACCGGGGTATGAAGAGATTTTTTATACATGGGGCCGTGACGCCGCTGCATTCAGAACCGTTCATCCACCGGAAGATTTGGCATATGGCGACGCTGAACGGGAACGGTTCGACCTCTACCGGCCATCTGGCACAGCGAAAGGTCTTTGTGTCTTCATTCATGGCGGATGGTGGAGTTATTTTGGGCGGGAATACTTTAGCCATCTCGCCGCCGGTCCACTAGCTCAAGGTTGGGCCGTGGCCATGCCAAGCTATACCCTCTGCCCTGACCTCAATATCGGTGGCATTGTCCGGCAAATGGTCGATGCTGTTGGATCGGCACATACCGCCGCACCGGATGGACCCTTAGTTGTTTGCGGCCATTCGGCAGGCGGACATCTTGCGACGATGATGGGAGCCAGCGATGTTGGCATAACAGGCGCTCCCGCAAACCGCCTTGAACGGATTGTCTCAATCAGCGGTGTCGCAGACTTACGGCCTTTGATGCGCGTCGAAATGAACTCGGTTCTCAAGATCGACGAACAAGAAGCCCGTGCCTCCAGCCCCCTCTTCCTGACCCCAAAGGGCGGGTTTGATTATATCGCCCTTGCAGGAGCCAAAGAGTTATCCGAGTTCCGGCGACAAAACGCGATGCTCGCCGATTGTTGGGGCGCGCATGTCTCTGCACAGCGGCTTGAGGCAGAAGGATGCAATCATTTCGACGTCATTGATGCTTTGGCTGATCCTGAAAGCGCACTGACAGGATTAGTCACACTCAGCTAGGCAGTCTTCTCCGAAAACCCTGTCAGGACATCTCATGAGCCTCATCACCCGCATTTCAGTTCACAGCTACATCTACGAGCTGGAGAATTTCGGCGCGAACATCATGACCTTCGAAAAAGGCGGGCGATTGCCGACCACCAAATTCGTCGTTGTCATTGAGACTGATGATGGTTTGCGCGGAGAATGCACGCCGCATTACATGGCGAACAAAATGACCTGCTCCCAAGCCAATGAAAAGCGCCGGGAATTCAAATTCCGGAATTTGTGAACAAGCTAGCGGCGTGCTACAAACGCGGATGGACAAATTTTAATTGTACACAATTTTTTAACTTCACGGATTGCACATTACTTAAATCTCCAAATTAATTCCCGCCTTCGTGTCCGGATCAGGTAAAAGTGACTGCTCAAACGCAGCGGTGACGCTGAATTATCTAATTTTAATAATGTTCGAGGTCACAGTACATTAATTGGAAACCTCTTTCGGCGAACTTACGTGAGGTGCACGTAGTAAAAGTATCGCGCGAAGGCTTCATAATTCGATGAGCTCCATCCAAACCATCTACCACATTGCAAGGTCTGGAGCGGCCTTCATACTCTATGCGCTCGCGCTGACTTTAGGCGCTATTTTCCCGGCACAGGCAGCAAATACGAATCTCGACATCTCGGAAGAGGTCTTTGGCACTAACACCGCAGCGCGCATCAACGCAGAACTACTCGACAATGCGTATGGTCAGCAATTTCCGCTTGGCGCGGTTCGGCCTGACCTCTTCGAAGGTGGAAGCGGC
The DNA here is from genome assembly GCA_937995735.1 of uncultured Neomegalonema sp. Classification (GTDB taxonomy): domain Bacteria; phylum Pseudomonadota; class Alphaproteobacteria; order Rhodobacterales; family Rhodobacteraceae; genus JAHDDY01. Next base: position 55,128 of record CALKIZ010000045.1, read on the forward strand.
TTGTCAGGGAGCAGGACCTTCTCTGGCGGCGGCGGCGGTAGTTACAGGGTCGACTGGCAGCTTGGCACAATTAATGATTCCGGGCCGGGCACGCCCACCTCGACGGTCTTTACAAACGCAACGGGCGGTTCACCTGTCTATAACAGAAACAGCAATATCCAAGGCCGCGCACCATCCCCGGACAGGACGGATACGCGGCTCTCAACAAGCGTGAATGACGCTGGTCTCAGCGCAGTCCGTTTCGATTTTTCAAGCAGCCCGACGCCGATTTCACAATTCGGTATCTTCGTTGGCGATCTGGAATCGCGTGCGAATAATGGCACGGAAGGTCGGGTAATTCTTTATGATGCGGCAGGAAGTGTAATCGGCGATCATCCTATCCGCTACTCAGGCACAGTGGTTAGCTCCGGCGGCACAACAACATATACTTCGGTAGAACCGGTTGGCTCTCCTTCGGGGGCGCAGAACAACAATGCCGGCGACTGGGGCAATGACACGACAGCATTCCTTACAATCACGTCGGACATGCCTATTGCTGCGGCGGTGATACATGTCGGCGACGATGACCACACGACTAACAATACCGGAACCACCGAAGAAATGGGATTGGTCGGCTTTCAGGTTCCGTCGATCGGAACACCTCGGGAGCTCGCATGTGATGGCACATTATTTCAGATTGCGAGCGCGAATTCGACGTTGAATGAGTTAACTTTCATAGCTTCCGGCACTGGTTTCGCCGCAAACCTTGTCAGTGTGGGGAGCGCAGGTCGGACAATCAATGCCGGTTGGGGGTATAACGAACTCGATAACTATATATATGGCGTGCGTTCAGGGACGCGGGAACTCTGGCGGGTTGATGCAAATGGCATCTTTACACAGATCACCACACTTGATGACTCTTTTGGCAATGGCAGTTTCGTTGGCGACATTCTCCCTAACGGAACCATGATCTACCGGATCAATAATACAACTTGGCAGCTCGCCGACCTCAGCGATCCGACAAACCCGGTCAACCTTGGCAGAATCTCATTACCTTCGCCGGGCGTTAGTACAGCAGACTTTGCGCTTAATCCGGGCGATGGACATATCTATGGCATACATGGAGGCACGGATCAGATATTTTACGTCGATGTCAGCGGCGGCGCGGGATCGGCAACAGTTGTTACTTTCGGCCCTGCCGTTTACAGTGGGGGTTATGGTGCAATCTGGTTCGACATCGACAACCGTATGTACATATACGACAACAATACGAACGAAATTTCGGTTGTTAATGTTGGTATAAACGGCAATGGCACAGGAAACTCAACGCTCCTGGCGGTCAACAGCACGGACGAGGGCGGCATCAATGATGGAGCGTATTGCCGGGGTCCGGCTCCCGTTCCACTCGGCAATATTTCAGGTGTCGTCTATAACGATGTCAACGGTTCTGACATCAGGGAAGCCTCAGAGGCGTCAGTGGGTGCAGGTGTTCTTGTGAGCGCGTATTTCGATAACGGGACACCCCTCGACACAAGTGATGACCGCTTCATCGGAACGACGGAGACACTGGCCGACGGCACGTATCTGTTCGATGGACTTGCAACCATAGAAACCTACCGGATCGAGGTCGACCCGACTGATAGCGACTTGCCGCCGGGGGCAACCCTAGGCACATCGAACCCGTTAGTGAATGTGGCTGTTTCTGCAAATACGGTCACAACGGGTCAGGATTTTGGCTTTGATCCGGGAGTCGCTGACCTGTCGCTGACAAAGACCGCCAATGTAACATCGGCGGCAGAAGGCGATACCGTCGTTTGGACAATCTCCATCACAAACGAAGGCAGTGGCGCGCCGGGAGGTGTGCGCGTCCTTGATTTAATTCCTAACAGCTTCGAATATATCTCAGATGATGCGCCGGCAGCTGGCGATAGCTATGATCCCAGTACCGGCGTTTGGGTTGTAGGTGAAATACTCGTCGGTGCGACGGAAACGCTCAACATCACCACACGCGCATTAGGCGCAGGAAATGAGACGAACTATGCTGAAATCATTTCAAGTTCTCTTCCCGACATTGACTCTGATTTCAATGTTGGCCGATTGACTGACGATTTGGGTGACAACCTACCTGATGATGACGAAGCCAGTTTTACAGTCAGACTAGGCCCTATGGGTACAATCTTGGCCGGTCGCATCATCAACGACAATGGCGCGGGCAGCGGTACTGCGCATGACGCGATTGCCAACGGGACCGAAACAACATTGCAAGCAGCTCAGGTTTCACTGTTTGATTCAACCGGAACTCTGATTGCGACACCCACTGTGCAAGTGGATGGAACATGGTCGCATACCCTCCCTCAAACCTTTACCGGCGAGATTCGGGTCAGTGCAGTGCCTCAGGGTGGATGGCTGTTGGTTTCTGAACAAACGACCGGTCTTCCAGCGACAACCAACGTGAACCCCTATGACGGGACATTCAGCTTCACGCCGGTAATGGGAGAAAATTATACTTCCCTCGATATCGGAGTGGTGGCCGAACCAACCCTCACGCAGAACCAAGTGATCAGCATCGCGGCAGGACAAGCCGTGGAAGTGCCACATGTCTATACAGCGACGTCGACCGCCAGCGTCACCTTTGCCTATGTCGATACCTTATCAAATCAGGCGAACGCATTCAGCGCAGCGCTATTCCAAGACCTCGGATGCAACGGAACCATAGATACACCGGTATCCGCACCAATCGTGGTGACCGAAGGCGCTCCCATTTGCCTGATCTCCCGCGTGTCTGCTTCGCCGGGAGCAGGCATCAACGCTCAACTGAACTATGGTTTGACCGCTACCACGCTGTTCACGAGCACGGCGGTATCGTCCATTGCCCGCAATGATGACATGATCCGCACAGGATCAGGGAGCGATGAGCTGACCCTGAGTAAGACTGTTCGTAACATCAGCAAAGGTACTCCTGAAGGCACGACCAATAGCGGGGACATCGGCGACATTCTGGAATACCGGCTAACCTTCTCAAATCCTGGGGTTGCACCAATTGTCAATATCACAGTGAATGACCGGACCCCCGCCTATACCGCACTCAGCAACTCCATTCCGCCATCTGTTGTCGTCGCAGGCGGCATTACCTGCTCAGTAACCGATCCGGCGTCCATGACTGCTGGATATGTTGGCGATCTTGAATGGACATGCCCGGGGACTTTCGCTCCCGGTCAAAGCGGATCACTGACATTTCAGGTAGAGATTTCTCCGTAAATATGGATAGCGTTTCGCGCGACACCTAGGGCCTTCTGAATTCTGTATGAGTCAAAGAGCATCAATATTCGCACATATTCTGGCGGGAATGTTGGTCCGAATAAAATTCAGAATGCTTTAAATCCACAAACCATTTGCCAAGTGGCAGATTGGTTTTGTGTATTCTCTAACCTTAAGCTAGCGCCCTCGACCGCGCCGCCTCAAACGATGCCTTAGCGTTCCGCCATGCCGCACCATCAGGATACGCACGCAATGTCGGCAGCAGTTGCGCAGCGAAATCTCCCGACGCTTCGCGCGGCAACAGGGATGGCAGATTATCAATCGCTGTCACCCATTTCCCCTCGGCAACCTCAACAAAAGGCGCAGTCCAAGGGGTCGGTGCATCATAGATCGGCAAAGGATTAAAGTCGGAAAACGGATCGCAGGCGACATCGGCAATCATCGACAACCGCGCATCGGGCAAGTCTTCAGGCCGCACTAATAGCAAACCCGGCCCGGTCATTAAGACACAACTGACCAACAGATCATGAGCCAGCAACCCCTCGCGATCCAGCTCGGCTGTCTCTGCCTTGTCCCAACAGGTCGGCGCAATCCCGACAGAGGCGAGCATGTCATACGCGCCCTTCCCTGATCGTCCCAAAGCACCAACGATAACGGTTTTAGGCAGCGGGTCTGTTGCTAACGCGGCAATCTGCGCCAGAAAGCCATCACGACTATCTGCAGACTGGACCCCGGTAAAAGGTCCATCAATGCCTTTGCGTTTCGCAAGCCACCCCCAAAGCCCAATCGCTGCCCCAAGCCATCCCGCCCAATATCCAAACGCAGCAACACGCTCTCCGGTGTCTCGGGTCAAGTATTCAAGATCGTAGAGCGATCCACCACCATGAGAAAACCGCGCCAGCTCATCCCGCCAGCCCTGCTGCTCTTTATAGACATGCGCAAAATGAGCAAAGTGACCGCTTAAAATTGCGGGCGCAGCGGGCAGCTCTTTCACACCAAGGATCAGCGCGTCTGCAGGGGCTTCGGGCCATGCACCGGATGCAACCAATTCGCAGCCAACCTCTTTATAATCGGCGTCAGCAAACACACGCTTCTGACTCCGCTCAACCGTGATGGATGCCCCGCCCGCGATCAGTTCTGCTGCGCCTTTGGGTGTCAACGGCGTGCGGCGCTCTGTATCCCGCGCTTCATCCCGCAACCAAATTTTCATGAGGCAACCCCCGGATGGCAAACACTATCAGGGACAACACCTTCAGCCAGCAGCACACGTTCATCGACAACGGGCGCAGCACCACTTGCAACCAGTTTTAAGGCAATCGGATAAAGCTCATGCTCGGCTTTCAGCACCCGCGCCGCCAAAACATCCGGCGTATCTTGCGCCGCTACAGGAACCACAGCTTGCGCGATGATGGGGCCTTCATCCACCGGCGCGCGCACATAGTGAACCGTACAGCCATGCCAACGCACACCCTTTTCCAGCGCCCGCACATGAGTATCCAATCCCGGAAAGGATGGCAGCAAAGACGGATGAATATTAATCAGCTTATCGTGCCATTTATCCACAAACCAGGGCGTCAGAACGCGCATATATCCAGCGTTACAAACAAGCTCGACATCCGCCTCAACCAGCGCAGCATCCATAAGGCGCTCATGCGCTTCACGGTCCATGCCTTTATGAGAAATCGCGGCGGTCTTGATCCCGCGTTCAGCGGCCCATTCCAAACCTGCGGCACTCGGATCATTAGAAATCACCAGCGCGACATCAGCCGGGAAATCACTTGCCGCACATGCCGCGATGAGCGCTTGCATGTTAGAGCCGCGTCCAGAAATCTGGATACCAATCTTCATGGATAAACCACCGCGTCGCCATCCCGCGCAATGACCTCGCCAATACGAGAAACTGTCTCGCCCTCGCCTTCAAGCGCCGAGCGCACTACCGCCTCAGCATCAGGGGAGACAACAACAACCATGCCGATGCCACAGTTAAACGCCCGCCGCATCTCGGCCTCTTCGACACCGCCTTGTTCGGCAATCCAATCAAAGACCGCAGGCCGCTGCCAAGACGTCATATCAATGCGCGCGGCAAGATCATCGGAAAGAACACGCGGGATATTCTCGGTCAGCCCACCGCCGGTAATATGAGCAAAGCTCCGCACCCCATCACTCGCACGCATCGCCGCGAGGCAGGATTTTACGTAAATTCTTGTTGGTGTGATCAGGCTTTCCGCGACTGTCCCTCCCCCAAACGGCGATGGCGCATCCCATGCCAAACCAGATTGCGCAACGATTTTGCGGATCAGCGAATACCCGTTTGAATGTGGTCCGGAAGAAGCCAAACCGAGCAGCACATCGCCAACCGCCGCCGCACGGGGCAGCACAGCATCGCGCTCAACTGCACCAACTGAAAATCCGGCAAGGTCATAATCGCCGGAGGCATACATTCCCGGCATTTCGGCTGTCTCGCCGCCGATCAAACCGCAACCGGCCTGACGACACCCCTCGGCGATCCCCTCAACAACCGCAGCGCCATGATCGACGCTCAGTTTTCCGGTTGCAAAATAATCCAAGAAAAACAGAGGTTCTGCCCCCTGCGCCAGCAAGTCATTCACGCACATTGCGACCAGATCAATGCCGACCGTGTTGTGAATACCGCTCTCAATCGCCACTTTCAGCTTGGTTCCAACACCATCGGTCGCCGCGACCATAATCGGGTCTTTAAAGCCAGCCGCTTTGAGATCAAAAAGCCCGCCAAATCCGCCAATCCCGCCCATCATTCCGGGGCGTGCGGTCGATTTCACCGCAGGCTTGATTGTCTCAACAAACGCATTACCGGCATCCACATCGACACCGGCATCACGATAGGTAAGCCCTGATTTGCTGTTCTCGGCCATATCCATTCCCCGTTGACAGCGTAGCAAGACGCCATTGGAACACTAAGGGTGTGGCTATAGCACAGAGGCGGGTTTTGGAAGCCCGGTTTAAGCTGCCAAATGGAAGATGCGCTCCCGGATTATTCACCGGGAGCGCAGAATGTCATTTACTCATCAAGATCGGTTGGGTTTCCAACGACGACGATGAATAAATCATCTGGTTTCAACAGGCGCTTTGCCACGCGGTCGACATCTTCTTTGGTCACCGCATTCACCAGATCGTTCCGGGTATCGATGTAATCAATACTAAGATCAGCCGCCTGCAATCCTGCAAGATAACGAGCAATCTTGGCGTTCGAGTCAAAGCGCAGCGCAAAAGCACCCGTCAGGAACTTTTTCGCCTTTTCCAGCTCTTCTTCGGTCACGCCTTCATTGGCCAGCCGCGCCCATTCCGCACGGATCAGGTCAATGGATTGCTTCACGCGCTCGTTCGCGGTCGCCACGCCGCCCATGTAAAGACCGGCACGATCATACGGACTGAGATACGAATAGACGGAATACGCCAATCCGTTTTTCTCACGGACTTCCTCGTACAAACGAGAGTTAAACGATCCGCCACCAAAAATATGATTCATCACATAAGCAATGATAAAATCATCATCACCGCGAAGAATACCTTCATGGCCCAGCATCACTGTGCTTTGTGGAATATCCGCCTGAATAAGATGGGTTCCGCTCACATTGCTCAGTTCAATCGGCGACCTGTCCAGCGCTTCACCCTCTGGCAAATCACCAAATGTCTTATCCAACAGCGGGCCGAGCGTGGCTGCGTCTATGTCACCAACGACACCAATCTTCATCCGTGATTTAGCGACCATGCGGCCATAAGTCTCAACCAGATTATCGCGGGTCAGCGCCTTGATGCTCTCAGGTGTTCCCTTTGTTGGTCGGCCATAGGTCGAACCGGGGAACATCTGCTTAAACCACTCTGTCGCGCCTTGAGTGTCAGGGTTGACCAAATCGGACTTCATTCCTGAAAGAACCTGATCACGAACGCGATCAATTTGGCGCTGTTCAAAAGTCGGCTCGGTCAGCGCAATATGAAGCAGATCAAAGCTCTCATCCAAATTAGCAGTCAACGCCCGCATTCCAACGGTGAAATCATCCCGCCCACTGCTAAAACCAATACGCGCAGACAGATCTTCTTTTCGCAGCGCAAAGCCCTGCGAATCCATATCTCCCGCACCCTCTTCGATCAAACCAGCAGTGAGATAAGCAGCACCCTCTTGTCCCTCGGCATCGACATGCGCACCGCCTGCAAACATGATCTCAACCGCGACCATTGGAATGGCTTGTTCTTCAACCAGCCACGCTTCAATCCCACCGGGACTGATAACGCGCTGAATACGATTCTCTTCCGCATGAGCAAGCGGTGCAAAAAGCACGGCGGCAACAAAAGCAATCAGCGTTCTCATTCTGCAGCCTCCTTCTTCTCGGCATCCGGTCCTTTTAGAATCCCCGTCACCGAACGTTTACGGTCAAGAACCCTGCGGGCAGCATTCATAACATCCTCGGCGGTGGTCGCTTCGACTCGGCCACGCCAGCCTTGAATATCCTCAATGCTCATTCCGATTGTCAGCGCAGCACCATATTCACGCGCCAGCGCACGTTGGCTGTCTTGCGAATAGATCTCATCCGCAATCAACGATTTCTTGGATCGTGCCAGTTCTTCTTCGGTGACACCATTCTCAAGCAAATCTTCCAACATCCAATCGACAGCACCTTCAATAGCCGCCAGTGATGTATCGCCTTTTGGTCCGGCATATACGACGAACTCACCATGATCGCGTGCGAGACCGGAATAGTATGCTCCAGCATAGATCGCCATATCAGCATCCCGTGTGAGAACACGCTGCATCCGTCGTGTAGACCCACCTCCAAGAATATCTGCAAGCAGGACCAAGCCTTCTGCCTCACCGGGTTTTGCCGTTATGTAGCTTGGCGCAAGGTATCCGCGCATAAACTGAGGCTGTGCAACACGGGGGTCCGTCATCGAAATGCGGCGCTCTGCAAGATGGGGCGGTTCCACACCGCGTATATGCTCCGGCAAATCAACCGATTCAATCTTACCGTAATACTTTTTCGCCAATGCCTCGACTTCGACCGGATCGACATCACCAGCAACAACGAGGATTGCATTCTTCGGAGCATAGAACCGGGCATAGAATTCGAGAGCATCTTCTTTCGTCAGCGCTTCAACTTCCGCCTTCCAACCGATAACCGGCGTGCCGTAGGGGTGGCCCAGATAAAGCGCAGCAGAGAATTGCTCGCGAAACTTCGCAGACGGCACATTATCCGTTCGCGTCCGACGTTCTTCACCCACCACATCGCGCTCGGCCTGCCAATCATCATCACCAACGACAAGATTACGCATCCGATCCGCTTCCATCTCCATCATCAACTCTAGGCGGTCGGCAGCGATATTCTGAAAGTAGCCGGTATAATCACGGGATGTGAAAGCGTTCTCACGACCGCCATTCTCGGCAACAATCTCAGAAAACTTCCCATTTGGAAATTTCTCGGTTCCCTTGAACAGCAAATGCTCGAGATAGTGAGCAATACCTGTCTTTCCGGGCGTTTCGTCTGCTGACCCGACTTTATACCAGACCATGTGTGTGACGACAGGCGCACGGTGATCTTCGATCACCACACCGCGCATTCCATTATCGAGTTCAAAACTTGTAACTACAGGTTCAGCAAGCGCGGCTTGCGGAACCAGAGCAACTGCTAACACAGCAAAAAGTCGTCGCATCTAACCTCCGGAGATTGAATGTCGGGTGTCCTCGACATACCAAATATAACTCTCGCGTACAGAGGCCAATAATGCCTCGCGCGCAGCACATCACGATAGGGTCAGAGAGATGTTAACATCCCGTCAACCATGTTCCGGGAAGGTCAAAAAGGTCACTTTTCACAGTTTGTTGTCGTAAAGATTCAGTCCAATTACTCAGGGATGAAAATTAATTCCTCGCCGGTCGTTGGATCGACCGTTGGCAGAAATACTGGCGGTGGCGTCGTGCCCGGCAATACAGGCTGTACTCCAGCAGAGCCGGCATTTGTCGGAATCGTAGCGATTCCCGCACCATTTCGCGTTGCATCGTCGGCAAGCGTGCTCAGCCGAACGCGCTCTTCTTCCGCCTGAAGCAGCTCTTTCTGGTCAGCACCCCGCAGCGTCCGCAGCGCGGGAAAGGCCCGGTCAAGCAGATACGCCTGCTCTGCCTCGTCGCTTGCAGCTTGTTCAGCATCCAAGACGGTACGGATTTCGCTGGACGCTGCCGTCGATCCAGATGCCGACAGAAGGGCAGCTTCTGATGTTGATACGCGAGCATTCGCCGCTTTAGGCGCAGTTTCACCCAATAGCGCTGCACGCGCATCGTTGATCGGATTAGATACCAATCTACTGCGTTCGCCCGGATTGGGGGGAGGCAGCGCTGTAAAATCCTTGGGTAGTTCAAGCGGCGCCGTCGGGATCACCGCAAACTCATCTGGCGGGTTTTTCGTCGTTCCAATAATATTGGTAAGGTTCACACCGGCGTCATCAGATTGATCGTCACCGCTACACGCCGTCACTCCCAACGCAACTATCAGGATTAAAGATCGCCGGATAAGCTGAACCATAACAAATTCCTCGTCTATTCCTGAGCTGCGCGCGCTTCATCGCCTCTGGTTTGATACAGCAACAATGCTACGCCTGCAAAGATAGTAACATCCGCAATATTGAATGCATACGGATTGCTATACCCGCAACACGTCACATTAAGAAAATCCGTTACAGCCCCGAGCGTAAACCGATCAAAGGCATTGCCAATCGCTCCACCGACGACAAGCCCGATCGCGATGCTGAATGTCTTGTCATCCCAGCGCCTGACAGCCCAAATAAGCAAAGCCAAACTAACGATGACCGACAACCCAATCAGAATATATTGGGGTCTTGGATCACCCGGCGGCATTTGAAACCACCCAAAGTTGATTCCATAGTTTTTTACATACGTAAAAGTAACAAAACCATCTATGATTGAACGAGACTCATTCAACGCTATCTTGAGCACATCCGTTACATAGAATTTTGAAAGTTGGTCGATGGCAAAGGAAACAGCACCCGTGATCGCCGCAATTGAAAGGTTAGATTGGAAAAGCGCCACGCTGCGTCCGTTCTTTAATCGCGACACTTAATCACTGCGATGCGGGCCGCTCTATATTACGCAAACCGTCGGATACATTCTTTCTCTCAACGACGCAACGATTGTAGTTCTCTTCAGCCAGGAGCAATTCATAGCTCAACAAAGGACAGTCTGCGATATTATCAGGCTGCGGCGCATTGCCCCGATACCGCGTGGAATCTATGCGGGCCAGCATCTTATCAATGTCTTTGCATTCCATGCTATTGATTGCTGGCAGCACGAGTTTTTCACCTGCCACCGTCGTAAATTCCAATGCGGCAGATTGAGTCAATGATGATGGCGGGCATGATTGTGCGGATGCGCTCGATCCGAAAATCGACGCAAAAACAATTGCAACAATAGAGTGTCTCGCAAACATCATCATCGACGACGAAATCCCCTAATTAAAAACGGACAGAGGTATGCTGACCATCACTTACTGTTACAGTCAAGCCGACTGGCGCGGCGAAATTACGGCGCAACCATGCCAATTCGTAAATAGCCTTTTTATCTAACAGCGAAATTCTGCCGCTGACCATAACCATAAGATGGTTTATAGACAGTGTTCTTGTCAGATTTCGTTCAAAAGCACGGTCACAATGCCCATCATTAAAGACATCAGCCCACCCCGTGCTTGGCAACGAATGTTAAGCGGTCGCAGGCTAGATTTACTCGATCCTTCGCCGCTTGATGTTGAAATCGAAGATATCGCGCATGGGTTATCGCGTGTCGCACGATGGAATGGTCAAACGCATGGCGCCTATCCTTTTAGCGTCGCCGATCATTCTTTGCTCGTAGAACGTCTTTTACGGCTGTCAGCGCCGAACATTTCACCGCGTTGGCAACTGGCCGCTCTCCTGCACGACGCGCCAGAATACGTAATCGGCGATCTTATCAGTCCATTCAAAGCAATGGTCGGTGGTGATTATAAAGAATTAGAGCATCGCTTGTTGGCCGCTGTACATCTGAGATTCGGTCTTCCGGTAGACATCCCTCAGACGGCGGTCAAGGCGATTAAACGGGCGGATCAGACCGCCGCTTGGTTCGAAGCAATACAACTAGCCGGTTTTACGCTACAAGAAGCAAAGCAATTTTTTTCACCGCCACGCTTAAAAATCCATGAGAGTATCGACTTGAAACCCTTTTCGCCCGACGAAGCCAAAAGAAAATTCCTCGACCGTTTCGCTGAACTTGAGCACCATGCGAATGAACAAGCGCAATAATCGACATTCAGACTCAACAACACTGTAATAATCCGACAATATAAATGCGCTAAGGTAGAAAATGGAAATCCCATCCGATTTTAGCGCGCTTATCGCTGAAAGCCGTGCGAAACACATTGCCCCGGCGATTGGCGCAGTGTGGATCAATTCGGATGCCACGTTAAACCTCGCAATGCACGGCGCTCTTCCGATAGCGAAAACACCTCAATGGCATATCGGCTCATGTACGAAAGCAATGACAGCGACCCTATTCGCACGGCTTGTCGATCAGTCATTAATACGGTTCGATACAACACTTGCGAATGCTCTGCCCAACCTCGCCGCTCGCATGACACCAGAATTTCGCAAGATACCGATGCACGCCCTTCTGACCCATTCCGCAGGGATCGCGACAAACCCATCCCAAAGCACCTTTCGCGCCCTGCGCCGTTCATCAGCACCAGCACCAGCACAGCGGCGCTTTCTAGTGGCCGATGCGCTCAAAGAAAAACCGAACCCTGATAACGGTTACTCCAACCTCGGGTATATTGTTCTAGGCGCTGTGATCGAACAGGCCACAGGGCAATCTTGGGAAAGCATGATCGCGAAAGAAATCATGATCCCCCTCAGCATCTCGCGCTTTGGTTTCGGCACACCCGGTTCGGAACATCCTGCAGGGCATTACAGAACCGGCAATACATGGACCGAAGATCGGAGCGACAATCCTAAAGCCTATGGCCCCGCCGGGCGCGTAAATCTAGCGCTATCAGAGTGGGGTCGATTTCTTCGCGCTCATCTAAATCAATCTCACCTACTCAGCACGGCCACTAGAAGCCGCCTTCATCATCCGGCATCAAATGGCTTCGCAATGGGCTGGATTGCCACATCGCGCCGTGGCAAGCGCCTATTATTCCACACGGGGTCAAACAACGCTTGGTTCGCGCAGGCAACATTATTACCGGATTACGGCATTGGGCTTGGTATTGTCTGCAATGCGTATGAGCCTTCTATCGAGCGTGCAGTCAGTGATTTGACGTTGGAATTAATCGACCAACTGCCCACCCAAGCGCCCTAAGAAATCAGAAATCCTAACTAATGAATCAGCGACCTACGGCTGTCTGAACGATCTGTCCTCCAACATCTTGATTAAGCCAATCAGGTTCAATCTCAGGGCGACCAAAGAGGAAACTTTGAAAAGCATCTACATGCATTTTACGCAATAAATTTGCGGCTTCATCACAGCCAACCATCTCGGCAACAACCAGTACATCATGATGCCGTGCGATGCTTGTCAGTGCTTCAACGAAAACCTGATCACTGGGGCTCTCGAGAATATTTCGAATATAGCTGCCATCAATTTTTACAATATCGAATTTCAAATCTCGAAGCTGTTGGAACGATGTATATCCCGCGCCAAAATCATCCAAAGCAATCGTACATCCCATCTCGCGAAATCTCGTCAAGAGTTGCACGGTTACTTCAACATCATCAATAACGGTCGCTTCAGTAACCTCTAAAATCATCCGCTCTAGAGCGTTCGGATTTTCCGACGCCAGTCTTTCAAACGTATCATTCCACCGACGGTCACGAAGGGATTGCGGCGAGATATTAATGCTTAGGCGCACCCGGGGATTCCGGCGAAGCGTCTCGAAGGCGAGTTCCAAAACACGACGGTCAAGCATTCGAATCAAACCCAGCTTTTCCGCTACCGGGATAAACGCACCAGCCGATGTCACCTCGCCGTCACGGTTTATCAACCTCAACAGACATTCATGAAAAGCAACTTGGGTAACGTCACGTGCCTGGACGACGGGCTGATACGCAAGGCACAAGCGATTTTCGCGCAATGCAGCAAGCAGGTCGTCGGCCAAAGTGATATTATCGCGCCGCTCTGCAGCACCGATAGCGTTAGGTGTGTAAATTACAACCTGATCCAAACCAAATTGCTTTGCTTGATTTAGAGTATCTTCTGCAACTGCCAGCGCTTCATAAGTCGTTGCAGCATCTTCCGGCAATGAAAGCCCCGCCGCTGATACCGTTACAACCACCGGGCCGGCTTCTGTTTCAATCACGGTGTCGCGGATACATTTCTGAAATTCCGCCAACCGCACTTTCAGACAGTCTCTCGGGCAGTCATGAAAAAGAATGCCGAACTTTGAACTGCCGATACGGCCAATAGAATCTTTAGAACCGAGGCGACGTTTGATTTCTTCACCAACTCTGACGAGGACGGCATCAGCGACATCATAGCCGAACATGACATTAAAGCCCGATAGATTGTCGAGGCCAACCAAGCCAAAACTTATCGTAACCTCCTCATTCTGCGCTTCATTAATTTTCTGATCAAGCACAGAGCGAAAATAAGGCCGGCTTAACTGTCCGGTTAACTCGTCAAAACGAGCAAGATAGTCCAAGTGTGCAACACGATTTTGTTCTTCGGACACATCACGCACGCGCCCCAGATAGCGCACTATACCCTCCTCATCGTCGTTCAAACGGGCAAGACGCTCTTCAACCCATAGATCGCCGAATTCATGCTCCAAACGATATGTTCCGACAAATCCTCCACTTTGGTCTTCACTAGAGAACCACGAATCGCGCCGATCAACAGCATCCCCTAAAAGCGCAGCGCGCCAAACTGAACCGGATTTCACAGCTGATAAATTTTCAAGTATACTCGAAGTATTCTCGGACCATTCCAAGCTGTCTAACTCAGGAATCCATAGATACATCGCTTCTCGCGCGACATTCATTGCGTGCTGATAATCAGCGCTGGATACCGAAAGTCCGTTCACGGGCGTCCGCCTGACGTAAAACCATGCGCGCACAATCCGTGCGGGCTTACTCAAAAGCGTATCCGGACGTAGTTAATGCTTGGTTACTTCGAAGGAGCAGGCTCAACGAATTTAGCAATCACACGCTGAACCGTGAGCCCTTGGACGACGATTGAAAAGATAACGACACCGTAAGTCATCGCGAGAACCGCAGGCTTGCCGTCGAAATCCGGCAGCGACAACGCAAGCGCGACAGAAATGCCGCCCCGCAATCCTCCCCAAATAAGCACCGGAACAGCGCCTTTCTCCACATACCCTCCCCGCGAGCGAATAAATGCCGTTGGAACGCTGACAGCCAAGGTCCGGCCCAGCAAAACAATCGGAATAATCGCAAGAATGAGAAAAATAAGGTTCTCCGAGAACGGGATAACGAGGATTTCAAATCCAATTAGCAAGAAGAGAACTGCGTTAAGGATTTCATCAATTAATTCCCAAAATTTCTCAAGATGCTCTTGTGTTACCCGTGACATAGCAAAACGGGTTCCGTGATTACCGATAAACAACCCAGCAACGACAACACCTAACGGCCCGGAGGCATGGAGATAACTACAAAGCGCATAAATGCCCATAACGAGGGCGAGAGACATGATGACCTCGACCACATAATCATCAATGGTCCGCATCGCGAGAAATGTCACATAGCCCAGCACAAGGCCAATCAGAACACCGATAACGACTTCTTGGAAGAGCAGTTCAACAATCGCTCCGGGGTTAAATGATCCAACAGCCGAGTGTGCCGCAACCGCGCCGCCATGGGATGCCTCAACAACACCATGGCCGGTATCGCCCGTCGCAATCCCCACCAAAGCCAGAAATACAACGACGCCAATCCCATCATTAAACAGGCTTTCGCCAGCAATCTTGGTTTGTAGGTTCTTCGGCACGTCGAGTGTGCGAATAATAGATAACACCGCAACAGGGTCCGTTGGCGAGATCAGCGAACCAAACACCATGCACCAGATAAGCGGGATTTCGAACCCGAAGGCCGCGACCAGATAATAAGTAATAAATCCGATAATCGCCGTCGAGATCACGACACCAAGTGTCGCCATCAAAAGGATGTGGAATTTATACCGCAACAGGTTATCGAGGTCAGTATGCAAAGCCCCTGCAAATAAAAGCAGATGCAGCATTCCGATCATCAGGCTGTCATGGAAATCAATGGTATTCAGCGCCTCACGCGCAACCTGAGCATATCCAAGACCGAACACTGCATCGAGAGCGACAACGCCCATTGAGGCCGCCAGCGAAATTAAAACCAAGCCAATGGTCATCGGTAAATTCAGGAACCGCGTATTGATCCAGCCGAAAAACGCCGCAAACGCGAGCAGGATCGCAGAAATATTCAAAAGCGCAGTTGCGTCCATCGCGCGGAACCTCGTCTATAATGTTTCGCGCAGACGCTACCCGATTGCGAGCATGAAGCGCAATTGTTCGATGCGGTATCGTCACGTTATGATCAAATCTTCTACCCGTGCTATGTGGAAACCTTTATTGAATAGGTACAAGTTTCCATGACGCACGTGGCAAACAACATCTGAATCGGGCGAGTCCTATGCAGACAATTGGTATTATCATCGTCGTTGCAGCACTCCTTATTGTACTTGGCCTTGCTTGCGTTCACTTCGTCCCGCCGAAGCGCGTTCACGTCATAACGTTTCTTGGGACAAAACCAATTGCCATGCTTGAAACCGGCGTACATTTCACGATCCCGCGTCCGTTTGCCGTGACCTCCGCTGTCATACCCACTGATGTTATCGCGCAAAAAGTCCAAGTGCAGATCAAGTCGCAAGACAATCTTGTCTTCGAACTGCCCGCAACATTGCAGTTTCAGGTTACCAACGCGATGCGCTTTGCATTTGAACGCGACGAGCCAGTGGCACAGATGGTCAATCTCGTTGTCGCCGCTCTCCGGTCTGCTGCAAACAGGATGGAATTTCAGGAAATCTACGACGATAAAATCACCATCCAGCAAGAAGTAGAGTCGACCGTTGCCGAGCACTTACAAGGCTTTGGCGTGAAAATCGTTGATTTGGTTATCGACGATCCTGAACTGCCAGTTTCCACGCAAACCGCCCTCAACAACATCCGCGAAGCCGAATGGGGTCGCCGCGCCGCTGAACACGAAGCCGATGCGACTCGCGTCCGCATGGTTGGCGCGGCCCGTGCCGAAGCGGAAAGCACGCTCTTAAAGGCCAAAGCCATTGCCGGCTTTCGTATGGAGATCGCCGAAGGGAACGCTGCCTCTATTGCAGTCATGCAAGGCAAGATTGGCGTCCGCTGGGTCGAACGCACAATCGGCGAAGGCCCATCAGCTCAAAAGGTCAAAACACCCACTTATGTTGACCGCGACGGCACGCCTGTCGCTCCCCCGGAGATGGACTTACCCGCCGAAGTCATCCTCGATTTCTTCAAAGTCCTCGATAGTAACGAAACGATCCGTGACGCCTCAAAAAATCAAGGCAGCATCATCATGTTGCCGACCCCCGGTAGCAAAGGAACTATGGGTGGAGGCATTTCCGATTGGATTGCGGCTCAAGAGGCATCCAAACGAATGACGCCGTAACGGTCGGGGTTTAAATTCAATGCAGCCATGCTAACTCCTCTGTGCAGAAGATAAGGAGAGCAACATGAGCTGGAACGTCTATCTCAGCGGCGAAATTCATACGGATTGGCGCGAAGAAATTGAAGCCGGAACGAAAGCCAAAGGCCTGCCCGTTGCTTTCTCCGCTCCTGTTACCGACCACGCCGCCTCCGATGATTGCGGGGTCACCATCATGGGAGCAGAGCCAAACAAATTCTGGCATGACCGCAAAGGCGCACAGCTCAACGCGATCAGGACACGCACATTAATCGAAAAAGCCGACATTGTTGTCGTTCGCTTTGGCGAGAAATATAAACAATGGAATGCAGCCTTTGATGCAGGCATGGCGGCAGCACTTGGCAAGCCTCTGGTGATTTTGCACCAAGAAGAACACGCCCACGCGCTAAAAGAAGTAGACGCAGCGGCACTCGCGGTTACCGAACAACCTACGCAAGTCGTTGACATTTTAGACTACGTTATCAACGGAAAACTCCCTGCCTAACGAAAAAGCCCCGGCGATAACCGGGGCTTTTAATATTTTAAGCGGGATAATGTTTTCCGTCGACATCATCAGAAGGAGTGTTTGAACACCAGGCTAAAATTGTATCCATCCACACCGTTTTGCGCGAAATTCGTTGTTGCCTGAAAATTCGCTGACGTATTATGCGTCAACTCTTTGACTATTGTTGCGGTGGCAAAACCATAAGAGTCGTCCGGACGCGGGGCAAATTGCACATTTGTCGGCGCATTGCCTACGGCAAAGGGAACCGCGATATCATCGTCGTTGAAATCATGTTCCCAAGTGCCGCGCAATCCAAATGTCCAGGTCGGCGCAGCAGCCGGACGGTAAAATCCACCGAGTGCAAGCGTGCCGCGCAAGCCTTCATAATCCTGATCTCCGACACGGGCCGCCAGTGAAGTGGGTGCCCCGCCACGCGCCGTTTCCTGAAAGCCGTCAATATCGACACGCTCATAGGCAAAGCCTACACTCGGATTTAAAAACAGTTCCTTTGTCACCGGAAAGGCAGCACCTAAATTGGTGCGGGCGATAAAGTACGTACCGTCCGTTTCCGCATCAAAGCTATTGTTGCTTACAACATTACCACTCAGATCACTTGTGGAAAAGTTCCGTTCAATATCAACAGACTCGATAATGCCGCCACCCAGAAAGGCGTTCGCATAAATACCAGGGATAATCTGTGCAACACCAAAGACACCGCCGACAAATAAACGCGAGTCAAATCCACCACGATCCTCGGAAAAATCCACCTGGCCATGGTCGATACTGCCGCCGATTCCGACAAGAATGTTATCAGTAATCGTAATATCAGCCGCCGCTTTCAGAACTTGGGTTTCCGCCTCGAAACCCGGAACCACCTGTTGCTCGTCACTCTCGTAAAACCCGACCTCGACACCGCCGTATACTTCGACGTTACCGACGGGACGACGAATACGCTTTCCGGTCTCATCGTTGATGAAAAACGCGCCAAGATTCAGCCTTTGCTCCAGCCCTTGCGATTGCTGGCGAAGGGCCGAGATCGTCGCGACTGGAATCACTCCAGATTGCCCGATTGCAGTCAAGGCGGAAAAGGCCAGTTCACCCAAAACACGGTGCGCCTGCGCCGTAGGGTGCCGGTCATCCGCAAAAATCGGATTAATACCGGTCCGTGTAGTAAGCCCGTCAATACATTGAACCGCCGAAGGTGTCAGGCACGCAGTCTGATTAATATCGAGGTGGTCAATGTCGGAGAACCCGAAACGGACGGGATCAGCCAAAACATCACCGAGAACGGCACCGGCATCAACCACGGTCGCACTACCGGCGACACCATCTGTCAGGATGTTGTTATACGTCGCACTTAAACCGGAAAGAAGAGCCTGGCCCGCCGGCGCTTGACCCGCACCAACAGGCGTGCTGGTCCCGACATCCGGCACTGTGACCACCACCAGGTTGGTCGCACCAGCATCTATTAACCGCTGAACCTGTGCGACGGCTTGTGTCGCAGCCAGACCGACGGACTGTCCCGCTTGTGCAACCGTTTGTGAGCCGGACGCAACCTCCTCGGCATTGACCGTGATGTCATTGGCACCGACCCAGTAAACGACAAGGTCGTTACCGTTGAAGCTGGGGTTTGCTGCTAGCAAGCGGTCAACCTGAACGTCAGACGACGTTTGCGCAATGCCACCGGCAAGCAATGCAGGATCGGAATTCGGGATTGTCACGCGCGCGCCGCCCTGGGCAAAGTTGCTGCCGCCAACAGGAATATCATTTGCAAACGGCGTACCTGCCGCCGCTGGTACACCCGTGATCAGGTTCGGCCCGTGTTCAACGCCCAGATTTTCTGCCAGGACACCGGCGTAAGTCTGACTTGAACCGTCCGGCGCGTTATTCAGAAACTGATACGGAATCTGCGGCAGGATCGTACCACCAGCCGCCGCAGCTGCTGGAATTGCTTGCGAGTAAGCGCCCGCATCACTCAGGCTGTCACCAATAATAAAAAGCCGGTCAATTCTGAACTCCTGCGCTATGGCTGACGTTGCCAAAACCGTTGTCGTCAAAAAAACGGTCGTTGCCGTTCTCAATCGAAAACCCATTTATTCCTCCACAGCATGTAGGTAAGGGCAGCATTGAAACAGCCACCGCATTTTTTGCGCTCACAGCGCAGTTACCTAATGTGTAAAGTGGGCCTAACTGAAAGGGAACGCGAAAAGAACAGTAGTGGTATATTTTCAGTATTTTTTTGGGAAGACGCAAGGTCACCTGTGCGCCTTCCGATACACTGAAATCAATCAGAGATTGATTGAATCAAGCCGCAGCCTGTTTAGGCTGAAAACGTCCATAGAAAGTATCGCCCTTAGCGGCAATGTCTTTCAACAGATCAGGTGCTTTAAAGCGCTCACCATAATTCTGTTCCAAGGCATCACACATCGCAACAACCTCAGCAGGGCCAGTCAGATCGACCCACGAGAGAGGCCCGCCGGACCAAGGCGCAAAGCCCCAACCCAAAATTGCACCGACATCACCTTCACGAATATCAACCAGCACGTCCTCTTCTTTCGCGCGAATGGCTTCTAAGACCTGCGAAAGAATAAGCCGGTTTTTCACTTCCTCAACATCGGGTTGGTCATCCGACACCGGGAAATGCGTTGCGAGATCAGGCCACAGTTTTTGCCGTTTGCCCTTCTCATCGTAATCGTAAAAGCCCTTACCGTTCTTACGTCCAGCACGGCCCTGTCCTTCAAACATTTTGATGATCACATCATCAGCGCCCGTCCCTTCATACGCATCGCCCATCTGTACTTTGGTGGCGGACATAATCCGGTGACCAAGCTCTAACGATGTCTCATCGGTCAATTGCAAAGGAGCAACCGGCATTCCAATATGCTTTGCCGCATTTTCAATCAGTGCAGGCTTCACGCCTTCATTCACCATCGTCATCGCTTCATTCAGATACGGAATGATGCAACGGTTCGCATAGAAGAAGCGGGCATCATTGACGACAATCGGCGTCTTCTTGATTTGGCGAACGAAGTCTAACGCCTTGGCCACCGCAACATCCCCGGTCTTCTCGCCTTTGATGATTTCGACTAGCATCATCTTCTCAACTGGCGAGAAGAAGTGGATGCCAATAAACTGCTCGGGACGCTTTGACGCTTTGGCCAGCCCCGTGATGGGCAAGGTCGATGTATTGGTCGCAAATATCGCATCTTCGGGAATAACCGCCTCGGTCGCTTGCGTAACAGTCGCCTTGATTTTCGGATCTTCAAAGACCGCCTCAACAATCAAATCACAGCCCGACATCTTGTCATAATCAGGAGTCGCCGTAACCCGCGCGAGGATTTCGTTTTTCTGATCCTCAGTGACTTTTTTACGTTTCACGCCTTTATCAAGAATGGCTTCAACCGAAGCCCGTCCGCGATCTGCACTTTCCTGATCCCGGTCAACCAACACGACATCAATACCAGCACGCGCTGAGACAAAAGCAATGCCGGCCCCCATCATCCCTGCGCCTATGATACCGACGGATTTAACTTTTTGATCCGGCACGTCAGGACGGCGCGCGCCTTTCTCAATCGCTTGCTTGTTCACAAAGAGCGAGCGGATCATCGCCGAAGACCGTGGGTCCATCAGGACAGATGTGAACCACCGCGCCTCGATTCTGAGCGCATTGTCCATGTCAACCAACGAGCCTTCATAAACCGCTGAAAGCATCGCGTTAGTTTGCGGGTAGACACCGGCGGTCTGACCATGAGTCATGGCAACAGCGCCAAGATACGTTTGGAAACCTTTCGGTGTGTAGGGCGCACCGCCGGGAATTTTATAACCCCGATCATCCCAAGGCTTCACGGCGTCTTTCTCACTGGACCCGCGCACCCAAGCCACCGCAGAAGAAACCAAATCTTCCTGCGGAACAACTTCGTCGATCAACAAACCGGCTTTGGCCTTTTTCGGGTTTACCAGCTTACCCTTGAGCAAGTAATCTGCCGCGCCCATCACACCAAGCATCCGCACCAACCGAGTCGTCCCCCCTGCACCGGGGAAAAGACCAACCAGTGTTTCAGGAAGGCCGAGCTTGGCCTTGGGATTATCCGCCGCAAACCGGCGATGACACCCAAGCAGCAATTCAAAAACACCGCCAAGCGCCGTACCGGGCGTAGCAGCAGCAAAGACTTTGCCGCCCTTTTTGGTTTTCTTATCCGCACCGCCCACTTCGATCTTGCGATAAAGAGAATGCAGCGCCCAAACAAAACCAAAAAGCGCCTCGCCGACATTGCCGCCCTCTTTCGCGGCCTGCGCCTTGATCTCAGCCAGCATCGTTAAGTCAACACCGCCGCCCATATCAGCTTTCGCCGAAGTGATCACCGCCCCCTTGAGCGCATCATCGGCAAGCACCGCATCAACATGACCATCCAGCTCGCGGATAACATCAGCCGTCATCACATTCATCGAACGATCAGCCATATCCCACGTAATGATCGCCACATCGCCGTCGGTCTCATATTTCCAGTTGGTCATTTTAATTCTCCCTGTGGAGTGTTCTATTTTCTCGGCGCAGAAACACCGCGTAGCCACTCGGCAAATTCGGTTTCAGTCAGTTCGCCAGAGGCGAGGGTAAGAATAGTGTCGATGACATCTTTTTGGGATGTTTCGAGATCAAAGCCACACGAATCGAGAAAGAAAGCAGCAGCAACAAACGCCGTTCTCTTATTCCCATCACTAAATGGGTGATTCCGGACGATCCCAAAAGCGTAGCTGGAAGCCAGAATGATTGGGTCGTCCACACCCTCATACCCATTCAAATTAACCGGCCTTGCAAGTGCAGAAGACAGTACGTTGGTATCTCTTATCCCAGGCAATCCTCCGTACCGCTCGATTTGTTTGCGATGAATTTTTAGAGCATCTTCCTCCGAAACCCACTGCCACTCCTCGATCATTTCGCAAGTTCTCGAAGCGCCTCATCGTATCGATCCATTATCGCATCGACACGATTCATGCGCTCATCAGAACCTTGCGCATTACTTCGAATTTCATCAATCGCCTGCATCAACGAATGTGGATCAAACTTGGACTTCGAATGTAAAGCGCTCGAAAATCGAAATGCCTGATCAGAGTAGACCATGAGACGCAGAATATCATCGTGCATTCGTGTTTTTGCCACTTGTTCTAGAAGTCGATCACGAACTACATCCACGTCTTCGCGTTGCACCTGACCACGTGCAATTCGGCTGGAGAGCTTTGAGTGAAGCTCGATAATCTCATCTCGTGCAGATAATCGGAGTTGTTCGACCGTTATGCTCATAACAAAATTCCTCCAATGTTAGTCAATCAAACCCGCTCAATAACAGTGGCTGCGCCCATGCCTGATGCGACGCAGAGTGTGCACAAAGCCGTGCCGCCCCCGGTACGTTCTAACTCATCCAAAGCCGTCCCAATAATCATCGCGCCAGTTGCGCCGAGTGGGTGACCCATCGCGATTGCACCGCCATTCGGGTTCAGCTTGGCATGATCCGCATTAAACGCTTGCAAGAAGCGCAAAACGACTGCGGAAAAGGCTTCATTCACTTCGTACAGATCAAAGTCACTGATCGACATGCCGGTCTCTTTCAAGACCTTCTCCGTTACCGGAACCGGGCCTGTCAGCATGATCGTCGGATCGGTTCCGATCTTCGCTGTGTGTTTAATACGCGCACGAGGTTTCAGGCCAAGTTTTTCGCCAATCTCTTTCGAACCAATCAGCAAGCCCGCAGCGCCATCGACAATCCCCGATGAATTACCCGCGTGATGAACGTGATTGACGGATTCAAGCTCAGGATATTTTAGCAGAGCCACGGCATCAAAGCCCGGCATCGACTCGCCCATATCTTTGAACGACGCTTTCAAGCCGCCAAGCGATTGCATGTCCGTGCCGGGGCGTATGTGCTCATCGTGATCAAGGATTGTCACATCGTTCATGTCTTTGACCGCAACAATCGAATTAGCAAAACGTTTGTCTTCCCAAGCCGCCGCTGCACGTTTCTGGCTCTCAACCGCGAAAGCATCACAATCATCGCGAGAGAAGCCATATTTCGTTGCTATAATATCAGCAGAAATTCCTTGCGGCACGAAATACGACTTCATCGCAGGCGTTGGGTCAACCGCGATAGCAAAGCCATCGCTGCCCATCGGGACGCGGCTCATCATCTCAACGCCGCCAGCAACATAAAGATTGCCAGCCCCGCCTTTTACCTGGTTCGCAGCGAGGTTGACCGCTTCCATACCGGATGCACAGAACCGGTTGATATGCAGGCCGGGGACGCTTTCGTCATAATCAGCTTGCAGCACAGCAGTCCGAGCAACTTCTCCGCCCTGCTCTCCGACCGGTGTCACACAGCCCAAAATCACATCTTCAATCTCTGACGTGTCGAGGTCATTGCGATCCCGCAGTGCTTCGAGAATGGTCGACGCGCATCTCAGCGATGTTACCTCGTGAAGCGAGCCATCTTTCTTGCCCTTACCTCTGGGGGTTCGGACGGAGTCGTAAATGTAGGCTTCGGTCATCGAATATCCTCCACCGCCATTGCGGTCTGCAAATGCTGAGAAATGAGAGTTATTACCTTAAAATCTTTCACGCCGATGCTCCCGGCATAGGATGCCCCGGCATCAGATCGTATGGATGTTTCCAACCCGGCAAGGCTTGCATACGGGTTTGCCATGCTTCGATATGCGTAAATCGTTCTGCGTCAGTCCATTGGAATTCGTCGCGCGGATAAAACAGATAGCCAGCGCAAGCGACATCAGCGGTCGTTGGGCGATCCACAGCAATCCATTCGCGATTGACGAGGTGTTGATCCAGCACCTTCATCGCGCCAAGCGCACGTCCACGCATAAACTTGTTGACGTCTTCACTGCGGACGGCTTCAGGCGCCCAATTCAACATAAAGCGATAGATACCCTGAAAACTGTTCAGCTTGTGGTTCTCCCAAAGAGTCCAGCGTAGAATCTCAAGACGTTCATCTTCGGTATCCGCACCGAATTTTCCAAATTGCTTTGAAAGATAATCAAGCATCACACCTGATTGAATAAACTTCTTATCGCCATGAAACAGGACCGGCGCTTCCCCCATCGGATTCATGGCTTGGTATTCCGGGCTGCGTGCTTCGCCGTTAAAAAAGTCAACGAAAACCGGTTCCCAATCCGCTTCGCAAAGCGACAACATCAAGGCTGCTTTGTAGGAATGCCCGGACTGCGCAAAGCAGTGAAGTTTGAAATCAGTCAAGATGTTCCTCCAAAGCCTTGAGTGATGCGTTTGCGTAAAATGCTGCGCTCTCTCAAGTGTTATACATCATTATCTGACGCAAGTTGACATGATCACACAAGGCCAGCGCTCATCATTTTTAGCGGTCATATCCATTTTAACGATAAAATAGCTGCACACCGCTTGCAAACTTCAGGCGCATAATAAGTGCAGGTGCGCCGTCAAAAAACAACGCACCCACAAGATTAAAATGCTTCGGCATCCAGCGCCATCACCGTATCAGCACCTGATTTGATGCGGGCAAGATGTGCCGTGGTCGCGGGCATCACACGCTGCATATAATATCGTGCCGTTACAATCTTAGCCTCGTAGAACGCCGGATTGTCCGACCCTGCGGCCAGCGCCTCTTGCGCTGTCTTCGCCATCTTCGCCCACATAAAGCCAATCGCGACATGGCCAAAGAGGTGCATAAAGTCAGTCGATCCGGCGGCGGCCTGATTTGGGTCTTTCATGCCATGCTGCATGAACCACATAACCGCCTCTTGAAGTTCTTTAGAGGCATTCTTAACCGGCTCAATGAATTCCGCCATCTCGTCACTGGAGTTCTCTTTTGAGAAATCTTTGACGATACCAAAGAATGTCTGCATTCCCGCACCGCCCTTTTGAGGCAGTTTACGGCCAATCAAATCAAGGGCCTGAACACCGTTTGCCCCCTCATAAATCATCGCGATACGGGCATCGCGGACGAACTGGCTTTGCGACCAATCCTCGGTATACCCATGGCCTCCGAAGATTTGCTGCATCTGGACCGCTGTATCAAAGCCCTTATCCGTGAGGAAGCCTTTCACCACCGGGGTCAACAGCGCAATCAACAGACCGGCTTGATCCCGCTTTTTCTCATCTTCGTGGTGCAGTTCTTCGTCGATCAGCGTCGACGCCCAATAATAAAATGCACGGCCCCCTTCGACAAAGCCCTTTGCATCCATGAGCATCCGGCGAACATCGGGATGGACCAACAAAGGGTCTGCTTTTTGATCAGGGAATTTATCGCCATCAAGCGCACGACCTTGCAGGCGGTCTTTCGCATACGCTGCTGCGTTTTGATACGCGATGGAGGCTTGTGATAGCCCCTGCATCCCAACAAGAAGGCGCGCTTCATTCATCATCAGGAACATCGCGCGCAACCCTTTATGCTCGTCGCCAATGAGCCATCCGGTTGCTTCATCATAGTTCATCACACAGGTCGAATTCCCGTGAATGCCCATCTTCTCTTCAATCTTGCCACAAGACAAAGTGTTTCGTTCTCCGAGGCTTCCGTCTTCTTTCGGCAAAAACTTAGGAACGACAAAGAGCGATATTCCCTTCACGCCTTCCGGCCCGCCGGGGATTTTAGCGAGCACCAAGTGAACGATATTCTCGCTCATATCGTGCTCGCCCGAAGAGATGAAAATTTTCTGCCCGGAAACCTTATAGCTGCCATCGCCATTCGGTTCGGCTTTCGAGCGAAGCAAACCTAAATCGGTTCCGCAATGCGGCTCCGTCAAGTTCATCGTGCCGGTCCATGAACCGGAGATCATTTTCGGCAGATAAGTGTTTTTCTGCTCTTCAGAACCAAAACCCTCAATGGCTTTAATCGCACCATGGGTTAGGCCGGAATACATCGAAAACGCCATCGCGGCTGACGAAGAGATCTCGCCTGTGACAGCATGAACAATGTAGGGCATACCTTGCCCGCCATATTCGGGATTACAATCAATCCCCGGCCAGCCACCTTCGCATTGTGCGGCATAGGCTTCTTTGAAACCATCAGGCGTGCGGACAACGCCATTTTCGAGAACACACCCTTGCTTATCGCCTACTTCATTGATCGGCAGCAGAACTTCCGTGGCAATCTTGCCCGCTTCTTCAAAAATCGCACCGGTCATGTCATCGGTGAGGTCTGAATAACCTTCGATTGACGACTGCTCATGAATGCGCAGCACATCATGCAAAATGAATTTTATGTCTTCGGTCGGAGCCTGATAAATCGCCATGGTTTCTCCATTCATTTTTCATTTCGACGCGAAGATATTCATCGCATCAGATTTTAACCTGAGGCCGTCTTTTCATCTAAAATACTACGCACCAGCTTTATTTGTTCTTGGAGTTCTGCGATGCCAAGTTCTAATTCTTCTCTTTGACGCCGCATTTCCGACAGACGTTGCTCGGCGGTTTCGATCGTGCGGGTCAGCTGTGTCACTTGCGAATCGCCGGTATCGTATAAGTCCAACAATTCGCCAATCTCTGCCAGACTGAAGCCGAAACGTTTCCCGCGCAGTATCAAAGCAAGCCTCGCACGATCACGATTCCCGAACCGGCGGCGCGTATCTTGCCGACTCGGATGGAGTAGACCCTTTGATTCATAAAAACGAAGCGCCCGGGGGGTCACGTCAAACTCGCGGCATAACTGCGTTACCGTAAATATGGCACCTTCATCCGGCTTCGATATGTCTGCGTTCATCATACGCTCATTTTATATATACGCTTACGTAAACGTCAATAAAGTCTTTTGGAACGTTTTTACACTCTGGATTTCTGATACGATGTCCATGTTAGATCAATCTTAAAGATAATCGATATACATAGATGCCAGCAGGCACGTCAGCGCGTCTGTTCCTGACGACCGTGTGGAAGATATGTATGACTTCAACCGATCCACGACAGGCAAAGACAGCAGGTGAAGCTGTTGTTGAACCTAACGTTTCCGTCGATCCGGAAGCGCGAAAAGACGATGCGTGGATTGAAGCTAGTCGAGGCGAGTCTCAAATAGACAATACGGCTAACAAAATATCTGCCACGAAACTATTGAGTGTAGAGGCTGAAACAGCTGATCTCGAACCAGACGATCATCCTTCCGATGACAACCAAAACGCAACCGACCGCGCCGGAACTTCTTTAACAGACGTGGCGATTGAACAGACAGGCGATGATGCAATGAGCAAATTCGGACATGCTATTGGAGCCCTTGCAAAGCACGAAGACGATCTGGATGAAGACGCGCTAAACCATGCCGCTGAGATGGCGGGTCCCTCTCCTTTTCGTGATGATGCCGTTGCCCCGCATATTGCAGCCGCTGAGCGTGAATTGGAAAGATCCAAAGCCAATCCGGTCGATATTTTTGACCGGATTGCGCAAGCCGCCGAATCTCAATTCGACGAATCGCGTGGCAATACCGCCAAACGTGTGAGCGAACTCGTCGATGATCGGCGTGTCGGCACAAAGCGCTGGACGCCTTCAAAGACTATGAAAGAGCGGATGGCGAAACTCGAGGCTGCTCGCGCAGCCGCAACGGGTGGAGAACCCGTTGCAGTGGAATCGCCTGAGCCGGAAGTAAAAGCAGCTTCCGCTCCGTCATCAAGCACAGCAACGGTCGTTACACCGGGAACTGGCGAAAAACCTGCGTCCGAAACAAAATCTGAAACGACATCAACAGCAGAGCCAGAAAAAGTCACAGTCTCCCGCCGTGATCGCAAACCGGAAATCGAAGATACAATCGAAACGGAAAGCAGCGGAGCAACAATGGTCGAGGCCGAATCAGAAGAAGACGATTCTGACGGTCTCCGGATTATCCCGGGCGCACGGGGGCGTCGACGCGATCGCGTACGCAAATCGCGCTTAGACGAGGACTTCGAGAAAATCTTCGATGACGAAGGAAAACCGTCAATTAACAGCCTGCGTAGAAAATTACGCAGTGCGTCAAAAGAAGATGACGAATCTGTTGAAGACGAAGCTACGGCTAAGACTGGAAGTGCAAATCGCACGGCATCTTCCGGTAACGGCTCTGATGCAGGGAACAGCAGTGAGTCCAAGCTCGGCCTATTCTCCCGCCTGCTCAACTCAAACCGTAAAAAACCTCAGAAAGCTGACGCAAACGAGTTTAACGAAGACGACCTCGTTGCTGCGTTCGAAGCAGACAATGATGACAACAACGCACCGCTCGCTGACAACCGTGATTTAGAGGCTGCGGAAGACGATAGCTGGCAAGATGCAATCGACACCGAACGTAAACAAAAACAAATTGCCATGCCGATTATCGGGGCGGGTGTAGCCATTCTGTTCGGTGGCATCGGCTGGTTTGCTTACAAATTTCTATTCGGCGCATAAGGCAGGCACTCTTGAAAAGATTTCAAGGGCGTTCCAATCGGAGCGCCCTTTTCGTTTTCAGATTTGCCGATAGCGCGTTACGCTCATCCCAACCTAATTTGAGAGGCATGAGTGACAGACAACAAATTCAAAAACTCGATCGTACCGCCTCTTCAAGAAAATAATGAAGATGGCTCGCTTATGTCAGCAATCCCGCACTCGCGGGAGCTTGGAATGCGCCTCGTTTCGCGTGCAGACGACGAGGCCGTTCTGATGATTCCTTATGATCCAAGACTCATCGGCAATCCTGAAACCGGCATCATGCATGGTGGAGCAATCACAGCACTGCTTGATACCTGTTGTGGAACGGCGGTGATGATGTCGCGCAAAAAGCCTTCTTCGACAGCGACACTGGATTTGCGGATCAACTATATGAAACCGGCGACGCCAGAGAAATCTGTCTATGCACACGCCCATTGTTATCGCGCGACACGCTCTGTCGGCTTTGTCCGGGCCATTGCTTACCATGAAGATAGAGACGACCCCATAGCGACGGCTTCTGCCGCCTTCATTCTAAATTTTAAAGGGGATTCTGCATGAGCATGGATACCCCAACATCCCAAACACTCGATGACGCCTTCGCTGCCCTGACAGAAAAGATTCCGTATATCTCATTTCTCGGGGTGACGTTTCAGCGGCGAGGCGACGAAGTTTCTGCCCTTCTGACATACACGCCTGACCTCATCGGCAACCCCATTCTCCCGGCGCTTCATGGCGGCGCTACCGGCGCTTTCCTGGAGATCACCGCTATCACTTCTTTAACATGGGTCGCGGCGCTTGAGCGCATTCACAGTGAGCCGAAATGGGATGGCACATTTGCTCCACAACCCAAGACAGTGGATTTCAGCATTGATTATCTGCGCTCCGGCAAACCTCAAGACGCTTATGCGCGTGCGATCATCCTACGGCGCGGACGCCGGGTCGCGAATGTAAGAGTCGAGGCTTGGCAAGATGAGAGGAGCAAACCTTTCATTGCTGCTCACGGACATTTTTTGCTGTCGTAGAATGATTGAACGGCAGTAACATCACTCTACCATGGCTACTCGACTAACAGATAAACTTAGAAAGCACCTGTGCGAGATTTTCTATGACCCCGGTAACCGGCCCGCGTGTCCTCGCTATCGCCGTCCCTGTCGTTTTGTCGAATGCGACAGTGCCAATTCAAGGAACCATCGACACCGCGATTATTGGCAACCTTGGATCAGCTTTCGCGCTGGCCGGAGTTGGGATCGGCGCAGAATTGTTTGCGATCCTTTTTACCAGCTTTAACTTCCTGCAGCTCGGCTGTTCGGGTCAATCGGCACAAGCACTTGGTGCGCAAAACCATGGGCGGGTTCTCAATACGCTCTTCAGAACATTGGTTATCGCGGCCTGTATTGCGGCGGTTCTGATCTTGTGCCAAACGCCTTTGCTGTGGCTCGGCTTGCAGATTTTTGAGGGAAGCGCAAAAACCGAAACCGTCGCATCGCAATATTTCTCCATCCGTATTTGGGGCGCGCCGTTCGAGCTTGCTAATTATGCACTTCTCGGTTGGTTCGCCGGACAGGAAATGACCAACCGGTTATTCCAACATCAACTCGTCATTACCCTATCAAATATTTCTCTCAGTTTGGCACTGGCCGTGGGCTTGGAGATGGGGATAACCGGCGTAGCCATCGCCACCGTCATTGCAAACGGATTAGGCGTCACATTTGCCGTCATCGTTGCCAGCAAGCGCAAGACACATATCGCCCCGAAAGGATGGCGGATCGACTGGCCTCGCATTCTGAACCGTTCAGAGCTATGGCGCGTGATGGCCATGAACCGCGATATTTTCATCCGCACCGCTTTACTAACCTTAGGGTTCGCATGGATCATGCGCCTCGGCAGCCTGCAAGGGGACGAGGTACTCGCGGCCAATATTGTGCTCTGGCAGTTCTTCATCGTCTCGGCTTCCGGTTTGGATGGATTTGCAATCGCCGCTGAGACATTGGTTGGACAAGCGCGCGGCGCAAAGGACCGTAAAGCACTGCGGCAAGCAGTCGTAATCTCTTCACTGTGGTCCGGCGGATTGGCCGTCGCTGTCGCTTTATTATTCACCGTCATATCGGGGACAGTGATTGATGCGCTCACGAATGTCGAAGAAGTGCGCGCTATAGCACGGGACTTTGCGCTCTGGGCTGCTCTGATCCCCGCCTTCGGATTTGCCGCCTTCCAACTTGACGGAATCTTTATCGGTGCAACCGAGTCAAAACTGATGCGGAACGCGATGATCTTTTCCGCCGCGATCTATTTTCCCATGGCATGGGTGCTGTCACAAAGTTTCGGCAACCATGGTGTGTGGGCGTCGATCTATCTGTTCTTACTGCTCAGAACCGCCAGTCTGTTGTGGTTTTACCCGGTACTGGAAGCACGGACGTCAACGCCGACGGCTTGAGAAATAGTCGTATAGCCATCGCGCTCCAACAGCTTCGCGAGACCTTTTACGATCTGTGGGACCAGTCCCATGCCATGATATGAGAGCGCGGTGTATAGCTGGACAAGGGACGCTCCAGCGCGGATTTTTGCATAGGCTTGTTCAGCAGAGGCAACCCCGCCAACACCGATCAGCGGAATGCTTCCATCGGTCAGCTCAGTCACGCGCCGGAGCACCGCCGTCGATTTTTCAAACATCGGTTGCCCGGAAAGCCCCCCCGCTTCTCCCTGATAGTTCGAGCGCAAACCCTGACGATCAAGCGTTGTGTTGGTCGCGACGATTCCATCAATCTGTCGGTCCATACAAACCTCGACCACATCAACCAACTGCGCATCCGATAAATCCGGTGCGAGCTTTAGCAAAACAGGTTTTCCCGATGCCACATCATCACGCGCGGCAAGCACAGCGCCAAGAAGTTCTTCCAACGCAGTTTTCTCTTGCAAGTCGCGCAAGCCCTTCGTGTTCGGTGAAGACACGTTGATCGTGAAAAAGTCGGAGCAATCAGCGAGCCTTGTCAGCACAGTGACATAATCCGCAACACGATCCTTAGACAGCTTATTAGCACCGAGGTTCACACCGATTGGCCCACGCGCCGGATGCGCCTTTAAGAACAAGCGCTGCCGAACCGCTTCAACACCATCATTGTTAAAACCGAACCGATTAATCGCGGCCTCATCATCCGGTAATCGAAAGAGGCGCGGTTTGAGATTACCATATTGCGCGACGGGCGTAACGGCTCCAACTTCGACGAATGAGAATCCACAGTTCAAAAGCGGACCAACCGCTTCGGCATTTTTATCAAACCCCGCCGCAAGACCAAGTGGGTGCGCCAGATCAAAACCCAATACTTTCGTGCGAAGAACACCGGGAACAGCAACATTCCACTTCGGCACAAGACCCGCACGAAGACTATTGATCGCCACACGATGCGCACGTTCAGGATCAAGAGCACGAACAGCACGCAAACCAAGGTCGGTTAATATCGTCATACAGCCTCTAGCGGAAATTCATGTGACCCATCCGCATTCAAAGGCAAAGGCTTACACCAGACTGCCTCCTCAACTTTTAACGCGCGATACAAGTGAGGAAACAACGCCCCGCCCCGCGAAGGTTCCCACTTCATCTTTTCACCGAGCATCTCAGCATCAACAGCGATGATGACCAATCCTTCGCGCCCGGCAAAATATTTCGCCGCTGTCTCTTGCATTTGTTCAGAAGTGGAGAAATGAATGTAACCGTCTTGCAGGTCGATCTCTGCGCCTATGAATTCGCCAGACTCGACAGCAGACTGCCAAAGCGTCGCGTCGCAAATTTTATAGATAAACATCCGAATCCCCATTTTTCAGGGGAAGAACTACGCCGACACCCTTCGCATCACAAGCAGTACATTCGAACTTTTAGCGTTCCAAAAGATATATTACTCACCCGGCGCAGGGTCTTTACGATCACGTTCTGCACGCGCCGCTTCACGTTCTTCCAGCCACCAACGGGGTGGCGCATAACGTGCCCAACGCAAGAAACGCGGAACCCAAGCCATGATTCCTTTTGTCTCCATCCACATCGCATAGCGGACGTAAACAGGGTCACGCGACAAGTGACGTTCTTCGGTGCGCGCACGGACATAATAGATCAGATTCACACCGACCAAGCGCAACGTGCGCGTCAGGGCATCCGTCCAATGGCCACTCCACCCTTGCCCGCGAAAGCCCATCACGAAAGGCGCAATGAAGGGCAGCGCCTCAAACCACCAACTCAGGTTTTTCGACAGATAAGCAGGATGCTTACACCAACGGTATGGGCCATTCGTGATAATCCCGCGATGCGTCAAGTTCGAGAAGCGCAACCCGAAACTGACAGAAGCCCATGTATAAATACCCATCAGTCCAAGGATAATTACCGCGAAAACGACACGCAGTACAGGATACCCTTCCAAGGTGCTCGCCCAATCTAATTCCGTTCGATAAGCAAAATAATTCGGCCCCATCAAACCCCAGAAAGGCTGATAGCAAATCACCGCAGGAATCCAACCCGACCAGGTTGGTTCAGCACTGCGGATATGACTATCAAACAACCGAACCGTCAGTGCGTAGCCTACAACGATAACGCCGACATCGACCAGAATGAGGATGTCATAAAGAATGCGCTGCCAGGCAATAATATCCAGCTCTGCAGCATCCCACGTGAAGGCCGGAATTTCAGTGACACGCAGATGGTTTATATTGCCGTGGAAATAACTAAACATCAGCGGCAGGAAAAACCCTTTTACCAACCACCCGAGAGCGTGTTGGCGCAACTTACCGAGGTCAACGGCTTCCGACCATCCGAGCATCAACGCGCCAACATGCCAATACCCGTCGCGCGGCTCTTTCATCCGGCCATCTATCCAGAAAAAGTAGACGGGCGAAACAACCAAAAATAATGGGATGACGACAATAAGCACTTTCCAAAACGGCTCAAATAATGCCGCCTGATATTCAGGGAAAATCAGATAGATAAGTGCGATCATGGCAAGCGTGGTCCAAAGGCCCACCAGTTTGATGGCAACCCGCGCAATGCTTGCTTCGCTGATACGTGGCTTCATAGACCAATCAAGCCCGGTGTCTTCATTGCGATAGGTTCGCAGGATCAGAAACTCCAGCACAATCACCGGAATGGCAAAGCTGGCACAAGCAATCAAAGTTGCAGCCACATTCGAAATATCAGGAGCCTGACGCAGCAACCAAACCGAGCCTAAAAAGCAAGCAACGCCGATCCAATTAATGCTTTGCAACGTAACGGAACGCGGACAGCCGGAAGAATCATCGCTCATGACAGAGCATCCAATATCCGTGCAGGTCCAAGGCCATCGCCGGTTACCAATGCCGGTTCGAGTGTACGAACAGTTTCCATATCGTCTTTGCTGGCAACTGAGCCACCGATCAATGCAATGTCATGGATCGCGAGCGCTTGGGCGAGACGACGGGGATCACCGCCCTGCTCCCTGGCACTATTAGCCATCGCAACGGCATCAACAATGATGAACCGCAGTCCTGATGTCGCCAACCCGGCAAGGTCGAGCGACCAGTCGCGAATGTCTTCCATGGCAAATTTGCAGCCATGCTCGGCAATTGCCGCCAGAGTGCTTTGGGCATTAACGTCAAACCCTTGCTGTTGCGTCAACAATGTTAGCCGCAGCTGCAAAGCATGTGATGCCTCAATGGCGGATAGAAGTTCATTTCGCACCGACTGATCCGAAAGCGTCTCGGGCGACATCCGCACCAACAGTAAAATCGGACGACCGGCTTCTTCCAGTTCTGTAGAAATTTGCACGGCATGTTTAAGCAGCACCGATGTGACACTTTCTACCGAATCACTTTGAACAGAGAGGATAAAGGCAACCGGCGCGCCAAGACCCGGATCAAATACCGGAGTAAGGCTGACATCCGGTTTCACAATCCCCGGCATTTCGGCTGCGTCTGACTCTTCTGTGCTCTGCCCGTCTTTATTTTCAGTATCAATCGCGCCACCTGCGCGCGCAATTAACGACCGCAAATCACCGGGATTCGTCGTTGGCACCTCAGCAACGGGTGCCGATGGTGATAACGGACCTGCTAAACCCACCGCCCCGTTATGCGCATAAGCTTGTTGGCTTATCGTATTTTCAAGCGCTACGAGGCGCAGATTTATTTCGTCAACACGTGAATTGAGTACAGGCAAAGCATCAAGGCGTGTATCAATCACCGGTTCAGGGACAGGAGCAGATTGCAGCGCAAACAGGTCAGTACGCAACCCATCAATTTGCGGCTGAAATGTATTCGCGTCATTGGCTGTCACTGTTGCAATCTGCTCAATCACATCAGCCAGCTCTTCAAGCATATTATTCGATTTTTCGAGATCGGCCCGCAGATTAAGATTGGCCTCTTGCAGTTCCGAAACCTCACCTGAGAGATCAGGCGATTCGTCACCGGCATAGACTTTAAATGCCAATGCTATAGCCGCTCCGGAAATCGCAATTGAAAGCGCCGCCGGCCACAATGACGGGAGAGTCACTGCCAGAATAACCGCAATAAACATGCAGGTCGCAAACAAAATAACTGGCAGGTTTTTATCCAACTATAATCTCACACATATCTCGGTGCCCTAACCATTTTGGCAGACACGGTACTGTGTCGCATTTTTCTTTTGATATACGGTTAACCTAGACGACAAGGACGCTTTCTTTCGAATTACATCCATCTGCTCACGTCGTTTTGTTGTGGCAAAGACCGCGCGGAAATCAAAAGGATCGGGGCTGTGACCGACACCTTTGATAAAAAGCGTATTTTCGGCAATGCGGATAAAAAATCGAATTGCCGCATTCACCTGTGAAACGAATGTTTGAGGATAGTAAAGTTTCGTTAAGCTATCCGAGCGCGTTCCGCAGCATCACCGGCATTAACCAAGGGAACACGAACACCGGGTTGTATATTCTTCGGGTCGTAAGGCGTCCGCGCAAACACGTCGCGAACCATCGGACGAAAGAAATCGAGCGGAAGATCTTTATAGTCAGGATCAAAGCTCGCCTGATCCCACCTCTCACAAAATGCGGCACAGTCATCAAAATAGGCATGGCCGGAAAATTGATCCCGCTTATGAGGGTTCCCGCCAACATGCTGCGCGTAATAGATCATCTGAAAGTCGCCATGCTTTTCGACCGTCCACGTACATTGCTCACGGACAAAAGGCTTTATGATCGTCGCAGCGTATTCGTCATGATTATAAGGGGCATAGATATCGCCGATATCATGCAACAGCGTGGAGACAACCCAATCAATATCTGCACCGTCAAACCATGCCCGCGTTGCCGATTGCACCGAATGGCCCAGGCGCGTAACTTTATATCCTGACAGACTTTCATCAAGATCGCGCAACGCATCAAGCAACCGGTCCGCTGTCCCTTTGGTGTATTCGATTTCATGCTCAGTCAAGAAGGCATAATCTTCGGCATCGCCATCCTTCATCTGAGAGAATTTTACCTGATCCATATCGGTCTCACATGCTTGCCGCGTACGTGTTCAATTCGCCGGTCGCACCCTCTGCTAAAGCAGCACGTTGCGCCTCACGGATTTCTTCATAAATCGAAAGGGATGCGGAGTCGAATTCGCGGGCGGGTGGCGCAAAATGGATAAAGCTGCCCATGCGATCTACGCCCCGCGCCAACATCGCATAATCACGGTCTGCTACTTCCTGACGCGCGTTCGGATTGACGTAGCGGATCGCCAAACCAATCCGCCGATCCTTAGATGTATTCGGCCCCGAAGCATGGAACAACAAACCGTGGTGTAAACTCATCTCGCCGGGAGAAAGTTCAATATTCGTGGCATCCGCTTCGTCAACCTCGACGGCGATTTCCTGCCCCCGAGATAAAAGGTTATCAACGTCAAACGTATCATTATGCGGAACAATCGCTTGTTTATGAGATCCCGCAACAAACCGCATACAGCCGGACGCCACAGACACATCGGACAAAGCAATCCATGCGGTCACTTGATCTGATGTCTCGCCAAGCCCCCAATAAGTCAGGTCTTGATGCCATGAAACAACTTTGGTTGTATTTGTTTCCTTAATGAAAAAGTCTGCCCCCCAGATCATCAAATCCGGGCCGAGGACACCTTCGACGGCATCCAGGACAGCACGATCAAACGCGAGGCCGGAAACAAACGGTAAAACGATATGCGGGCTGGTGCGCAGGTACTGGCTGACATCATGTGGCAGTTTACGGGCCGCGTAGCGGGCCTCAACCTCTTCCAGCTTCTTTCGCAAATTTATTGCCGCATCCTCAGACATGACACGCAAAGGAAATAAGAAACCATCCTGCCAGTATTGGGCGACTTGATCTTCAGTGAGCTTTGACATGAGCGTTCCTTAATAACACGACATTACTCCGTCATGCATAGGAGCGCTCGTCAAACGAAAAAACGACGCACAAGGCGTCGTTTTCCGTTGCTCATCCAGTTTTATCATTCAGCGCTTTGGCCTTAGTTCAAAAGCCGTAACGTGCGCCGACAACAACATTGTGGCTGTCGACATCTATTTCTGCCGATGACCCCACACCCACATCAACATCAACATCAACAAAGTTCGTATAACGATATAGTGCTTCGAGAGCGATACGATCTGTTACGTCATAGCTTAGGCCCGCATCGAGGTGATAGCCGAAAGCGGTGTCGTCATCATCCAGAAAAGTCCCGCCACCGGGGATATCGACAGAATGACCATCAAAATCTACTTGCCCGATACCGATACCGCCGCCAACAACACCATTCAGGCGTTGGATAAGAGGCACATCAACATAGGCATTCACAAAACCATAAACTGTGCTGATTTCGCCGCCTGCGGCTGATGTAAACGTGTTACCGCCAAACGTATGACTGCTGACATCCGCTGTCTGATATCCGACTTCAGCCTCGAGACGATAACCCAATCCGCTAGACGACTTGGTTCCCCATCCGGCAACACCGGAAATGTTATATCCCGTTTCTTCGTAGTCGGTATTAACGCGACCGTCTGGCAAGCCAAACGATGTGTCCCGAATGTTACTAAAGCCACCCCGAGCGCCAACATATACACGGCTACTCCATCCCGTTCCCACTGCGACGACGGGCGCTGCTACAATCGGTGCAGCAACGACTGGAGCTGCAAAAACCGGTGCAGGTGCAGGAAGAACCGGCGCAGGTTTGATGTTGATAATAGTTTCAGTCACGGCTGGCGCTGCATGATGCGTAACGGTTGGCGCGGCGTGATGCGTTATCACAGGCGTCGGCTGATGATGCGTAATGATTGGCGCAGGAGCAGCGTGCGTCGTAATCGTTGGGACATGATGCGTCGTCACTGCTGGTAACGCCTCATGACTAA
Organism: uncultured Neomegalonema sp.; assembly: GCA_937995735.1. Classification (GTDB taxonomy): domain Bacteria; phylum Pseudomonadota; class Alphaproteobacteria; order Rhodobacterales; family Rhodobacteraceae; genus JAHDDY01. The sequence goes on from CALKIZ010000045.1 coordinate 93,321, forward strand.
TAACCGGCAGGGTGTTTGTAGACAGCTCAGTCGTGGCACAGCAATTTACCGCCCCGTGACCATAAGGAATATTCACCGTTCCACCGCTCGTATGGGGAACACCGTTGATAATAATGTCGTTCGCAATGGCAGCCTGACTCATCAAGACCAACACCGCAGTGCCGTTAAGCAAATTCTTCAACATGGCAGACCGTCACCTTCCGTGAAATAAACAGTACACGGATGAGGTTGCAGAATCGGTATGGTTAAAGTCTATAAATATTTTTTATTATACTTTGTAATTATAAGTATTTATAGTTTATTTTAAATATTTTACTACAAATAGTACAGGCATTAATTAATATACATCGAATATTCGCAAGGCGAATTGAGAAATTAATTCGCCTTACTTACTATAACCGAATCAGGAGTTCTCGTTAATCCATTCAACGAGTTTTCCTTTTGGCTGTACGCCAACCTTGGTCGAGATCAATTCGCCGCCCTTGAACATCATCAAAGTGGGGATACCGCGAACACCATATTTACCGGGGGTATTCGGGTTCTCGTCGATATTCACCTTCGCAATGGCAACTTTTCCGTCCATCTCACCGGCAATCTCATCGAGAGCCGGAGCAATCTGCTTACACGGGCCACACCATTCGGCCCAGAAATCAACAACAATAGGTGTTTCGGAATTCAGTACATCAGCATCAAAGGATGTATCGGAAACAGTCTTAACAGCCATGGTATTCTCCTCATGAGAGCGAAAAATTCGCCCTGCTGCGACATAGTAAGAGTTAGGAATGCATGGCGATGAAATCAACCATGTTTCTCTAAGTCAGAGTTTGTGCGGTCCAGTGCCCCTGCTAACTCGCCCACCGTAGGGGTTTCAAATTTACGGACATCAATCCACAAGAGATGTGCGTTTACACTTGCGGAAGGGTAAATTTCTCTCATCACAGCCGTATATACAGCCAGCTGCCGCAGGTAAGCTTCCGGTATCTGATCGTGAGGCGAGCCGCTCTTGAAATCAATAATATCGACCTGACTGCCTCGAACCACCAATCTGTCAATTTTACCGGAGACACGCCGCCCCCCAAGAGCAGCGACTGGGCCGGCGACCGGAACCTCCGCCATCGACCCATCACCGAACATCCACGAAAACTCAGGCGCATCAAGAATCGAAATTATTGTCTCTAGCGAAGCCAGGTCATCACCTGACGTCAACCCCTGCGCCCCAACATCGCGGCGTCTTTCCAGTGACACGGGTGCAAGCCGCTCCAACAAACCATGCATCAAATTTCCACGTTCCGCCGAAGACCAGACATGCGCCCCGTCTTCATCATCAGATGGCAATGGAGGAGGATCAGTCGGATCATCTTCCGCCAATCGCGAAGGAGCAAACGGCACAACCGCCGCCGCCTCTTTTTTCACGGGCAGCATGAGTGCAGCATCAAAGGGTTGCGGTGACCAATCCTCGCTTATCAACGGATCGGGCTTTTCACGCGCCTTACCATCCGTCTCGATCCTTAACCCCTCAACAGCTCCGCCGTCGTCCCCGGTTAAAGGCGTTGCGCAAGGCACACCGTCTCCAAATCCATTCTCGACGACACGCAACCAGCTTTCATCCGATGCATCGCGCGCGCCGCGATACCCGCACACGACCAACCAGTCCTGCGCGCGGGTCATCCCGACATAGAGCAGCCGTCGATACTCCTGCATCTCAAGAAGTCGGCGCTGTTCTCTTAGCCCGGCAATCTGCACAGGGTCTTCATTCTTTCTTCGGGACCAGATCGGTGCATCGCCGCCTTCGTTCTTAACCACAAAAAGGCTGGAGCGATTGCTTGGGGGCAATGCAACAGTATCAGGCAAAAAGACAATATTTGCCTCCAGTCCTTTCGCACCGTGAGCGGTCATCACCCGCACTTCGTTACGGCCCTGCTCCATCTCGCGCTTGACCTGAAAATCACTGGCATCAATCCGCTCAACGAAAGCCTGAAGCGTCGGTGTTTCGATACTTTCAAAGGCAAGCGCCTGTGAAAGCAGTTCATCAATCGGGTCTTCTGATTGCACACCAAGCCGGCCCAAAAATCGTGCCCGCGCGCCATGCTTATTCAATGCCCGTTCGAAAAACTCGAAGGGCCGGAGAAAGTCTGCTTGCTGTTGCAAATCATCAAGAATGGCAAACGCCTCAGCAAAAGCAGCCTCTTCCCGTCGCGCATATAATTGTGACCAGAGCCGCCGCCCTCCCCGATCATGGGCTAATTCAAAAAGCGCCTCTTCGCTCATACCAACAATCGGAGAGCGCAACACCGTCGCCATCGTCAAATCATCATCCGGCAATAACGCAAACCGGGCCAGCGCCATCAAATCGCGCACAGCAAGTTGTTGAGTTAAGATCATGCGATCTTCACCGGCCACAGGAATATCCCGTGCCTTCAAAGAACGGATCATCGCATCCGCAAATGCATTTCGCCGCCGCACAAGAATAAGCACATCCCCCGCCCGAATGGGCCTATCGCGAGAGGGCAGATGCGTTCCTTTGGAAAGCCATTCAGCAATCCGTGTTGCGATACCCTCGGCCAGTCTTAGATGCGGGGCATCCGGTTCGACTTCATCCACCGGCACATACCAGGGCTGAGGTTCCGGCACTTCGCGTGGCTCAACAACCGGCCAAAACTCAACCCGCCCCGGTTGGTCTTTTCGGTATGCGACATGCTTCGGCGCAGCATGATCACCGCTCAGCCCATCGCGCGCCGTCTCCGGTTCAAATACTTTATCGACCGTTTGCAGCACGGCGGGTGTTGACCGGAAAGAATGAAGAAGCTGCGGCTCTTGCATCGGCGCTTCGACACCGCGCGTTAATTCATCGAACCGTTCTTTGACCACCGACAGCCCGCGAGGATCTGCGCCTTGAAAGCTATAGATCGATTGTTTTTCATCCCCGACGACAAACAAAGTCCGGTGCGTCTCGCGCGCGCTTTGTCCCGAGAAAAACTCTTCTGCGATGGCTCCGATTACCTGCCATTGTTCAGCAGACGTATCCTGCGCCTCATCGACGAGAATATGATCGACACCTCCATCGAGCTTATACCGAACCCAGTCGCGTGCCTCCGCTTCGGTCAATAAAGAACTGGCGAGGCGGATCAGATCATCAAAATCAAGCGCATCGGCCCTTGCCTTCAACGCTTTCACTTCACCGAGCAACGCAACACCAAAACGCGCAAGCGCTTTGCTGTTTTCATATCCCTCAATGGCTTGCTCATGCGCTGCAAGTTCAAGTAGACGCTCGGATATTTCAGTGCAAAATTCTTCCGCCCATGGGAGTGCTTTTTTAACAGCCGCCGTCGGAAAGCGCGAACGCGGCGTTCCTGATTTTGTGAGCAGTGCGGCGCGCAATGCATTCACCAAATCGTCGGCGGTTCCTTCGGCGAGCGCGTAGAGCAAATCCGGCGCAACCGATGTCTCGTGCTTGCCCCCCGACTCAAACGCTCGCGCCATTTCGCGCAGCGGAGCCAGATTAAACGCCTTAGCAAATGCTGCTCGCGCCGAGTCGATAGTGTCACTGTCATCAACGCCTAATGCCTCGGCAATGCGCGTAATCACATCGTCGGTTGTCCCGGCAAAGGCAAGACGCTGCTTGACGATCTCTCTAACGAGATCATCAATGCCAAACTCCTGCACCCTGTCGATAATCAATGCGGTCGCATCGCGAAGCGCACAATTGCCTCCAGTCAACCCGCGTCGGATGGTTCTCTCTTTTGCTTCCCCCAACAACTCGGCAGAAGAGACCTCATCCATTAATTCAAAGTGCGGTGAAATCTTTGCCTCCAACGGAAAGCGCCTCAGCAAACTTTCACAGAAAGCATGGATCGTTTGAATCTTCAGCCCACCGGGAGTCTCAAGTGCTTGCGCAAACAATCGCCGGGCACGTTTGAGTTCAATATCCCCGCCGCGTTCCTTGTCCAAATCGACAAGCGCCGCACGCAAGGCATCGTCATCCATCAATGCCCATCCGCCAAGGCGGGCGAATAACTTGTTCTGCATATTCGCGGCGGCGGCTCGCGTGTATGTCAGACATAAAATCTTTGACGGATCGGGCGGCGTGTCACGATCTTCATTTCGCCCAAGCAACAGCCGCGCAACACGGTCAATCAAAACTTTCGTTTTTCCCGAGCCTGCATTCGCCGTCACCCATGCAGAGTGATTGGGATCAGCAGCAACACGTTGCGGCGCAGAAGGATCACTCATTCCCCGCCATCCCCTTCGGCACTGACCCATTCGCCGACACGGGCAAGATGATCGTAAGCACCTTCGAAGTTAATCGACATGGGCCGCGCCCGCGACAAGTATCCTTGGTTCGGATCTGCATAAGCACTCAGCAAATCTGACAGTTTGGGAAAGGCTTCCGCAATCAATCTATCCTCGTCAGACAGAGAGGTTTCTTTGCCGCCAGCATCACCACCTTGCAATCGGATATGCGCGAGCTTTGATACCGTCGAAGGCGGCACACCCTCAAAAGCACCATCGCGCAACATCGCCCCCTCCAAAGGAAGCTGCTGCGCAAAGGCTGCGACCTGATCATCAGTCGGGGGCGCGCCGGTTTTATAATCGTAGATCGCAATGGTCTCGTCGGCGAGACGATCAATCCGGTCTGCATATCCTTTCAACTCGACTTGAGAGAAGCCCGGAACATTCAGCTCAATAGATCCTCTTGCTTCGAGAGCAATCGGTGTATCACCCTGCGCCCGGCGCTTTGACTCTTCTTCCAAGAACCAAGGCGCAATGCGTAGAACACGCGCGCGATAAAATGCCTGCACACTCGGCCAGCCATCAAAATCCGCAAGCGCCTTGGTCATCTCTTCTTTGAACAAAGCGGCGGCGCTCTCATCATCGATCCATTTTTCCATGGTTGCCTCGACCACCTTTTCGACGATTGCATGAATGACATTGCCACGGTCGCGAGCATCAGGATCAGGAGAAAGCCCCGACAGCTCATGCAGCCCCAGGACCTTTTGAGCATAAATCGCGTAAGGGTCACGCGCGAGCGTCTCAATCTGCGTCACCGAAAATGATCGAGGACGCGCTTCGACGGGCGGTGTCGGATCGGGCCGTTGAACCGGAAACCCAACAGCTTCGCGCGCTAAATGCCCTGCGAAACTCCGATAGCGATTTCCGCGCTGTCGCATCTCCGCTAAGACCTGCGGTGCAAATCCGGTCGTCTCATCTTCGCCCAGCAGCGTTGTAATCCGTTGCAGCCACCGCGAAGCAACCGTCGGCGTTCCCTCTTGCTTTCGTGCACGGGTGAGGATCACCCGCTTCGCACAAAAGGCTTGCTGGAAATCATGCGCCGAAAGCCCGATGCGCCTCTCCAGAGAAGGCAAGCCAAAATCGCGACGCATCGCGCGGCTCATCCAAGGATCAGGGTCAGGCAATTTCGGCCAGCCATCCTCATTCAAACCCGCGAGGATCATCACATCCGCACTCAGCATCCGCGCTTCTAACGTTCCCCAGATAAAAACGCGCGGGTGTTGACCGTAAGGCGCACGCACTTTTCGGTCCGCCATCAACCCGGCAATCAAAGACGGCGCTCCGGCAGGGTCCAACGCGCCAAAGCTCGGCGCGTGTTTGATGATATCTTCGACAAATACCAGCGCAGCCTTGCCGGTTTCCTCCTGCCAAACTTCTTCGCTGCCATCTTCTTTCAGCGACATCTGGTTGGCACTTACACGAAGAGCCACCATGATTTCACTCAAGGGAACTTCGTCCCGATCCATCAACATTTGCAATGGCGCGAGCGCATCCCCCAAACCGTCAAGCCATTCAAACAAGGCTGCGTCGGCTTGCAAGCGCTGCGTCTTGGTTTCTTGCGGCGTACCATCGCGATCATTGCGATCGGCCGTGCGTTTCGTAATCGCTTTGCAAATTTCTTCTGGGTTACTCCCGCTGCTACGATCGCGCATGGCTTCGATTTCCACACGGCGCACATACCCCAGATGCACACCCCGCGATAGGCCTAGCGATGTCAGCGGATGCTTCATCAATGCAAGCCACCGTGCAGGATCACCCGGTCCCGGACTTCGCAATCCTTCTTCGAGCAACAGCGACAAAAAAACGCCCGGCGGCGTCAAGTGCAGAGGTCGCCCGGCTGAGTCATCCGCTTTAATATTCCAGCGTTGCAAGCCGGCAGAAACACGCCGCCCCAACATGCCGTCCGTGGTGACCAAAGCCACAGTTTGCCCCGGCACTTCCACCGCTTCACGAATGGCAAAGGCTATCGCCTGCGCCTCCTCTTGTGATGTTTCGGCTTCGATCAAATCGACATGCGCCATCACATCCGGCGCGCTCTGCGCAACATCTTGTCTATGCGCAAGCCAAGTGTCCGTCACCGGCGCAGGCCGCAGCGCAAGGCTGAAAAACGACTCGCGTGTAAACTCAGGGGCCGTAACCCAATCAGCAACGACGTCACGGGGTATGGGACCACCTTCCCCGCCAATCGCAGCCAACAAGCGCGCCAAGCCCGCTTGCGGATGGTCTGGGTGACCGCTCGTCAATCCCATAAATGACCCCACATCAAGCGACCGATCCAAGCCCGGTAAAATAACCACTCCTTGAGGCAGTCTTGCAATGGCGGCGATCAACTCCGAAGAGATTCCCACACTGCCGGTCGACCCCGCAACAATCACCGGATCAGTCGGCGGCTCAGCTTCCCATGCAGCAATTTGCCGAGCGATCAATTCAGCACGATGCGCCACCGGATCGCTCTTGGATATATCCTCTAAAATCGCGGGCCAACCTGATCGGAGAATATTCAAGAAGGTAACCGTCTCGGTCCAATGCGCTGCGTGATTTTCGGGCGCTGCCTTTTCCAATGCGTCAAGCGACAAACGCTCACCGTGGATTTGGTCAATCAGACTCATCAGGTCACGGGCCAGTGCCGTTGCGGTCGCTTCTTGAGCAAGATGCGGCTTTTGATTTCCCAATGCGCGCACCAGTCGCGTCAATGTCAACAGCCGTTCGGTTGGCGCAATCGGCTCAGGCAATCCCGCGCCCAACCCCATCGGATCATCAAGATCAGCGAGAGTCAGAATACGGGGAACCAAAACAGGCTTGCCGCCCGCCAGCTCGACAAAGGCTTCGGTGAGAACGCGAACACCCCGGCGGGTCGGCGCATAAAGAGTCACCCGAGCCAGCGCCATCGGGTCCGCATCCTCCAGCCTCTCAATCAACCCCTTTGCCAGAGTCGTCGCGAAGGGTTGACTGGAGGTAATATTAAAGATGCGCGGTGCAGGGCTGTGAAACATCACCCTTGTTTAACAGCAGCTTCCGCCAATCGCAAACCATCAGGCGTCCCCACGTCACACCAACCGCCGTGATGCACGACACCGCTGGCACGCCGCGAAGCGATAATCTTATCCCACACCACATTCAACGAGAACGGTCCTTCAGGCGCGCCTTCAAATACGGAGGGCTTGATGATTTGCGCACCGCTAAAAACAAGCGGCGCAGAGGGCCGGTCGCCGCGCCGGATCAAACGCTGATCCACGTCCAGTGAGAAATCACCGCTCCGCGTATATCCGATTGCGGTTTCAACAGGGACCATCAGCAACAGCACATCCATGTCGTCAGGTTGCCAAGCATCAATCAGCGACTGAAGCGCCCGCGCGCCAAGCCAAATATTGTCGCTGTTGATAACGACAAAAGGATCATTCCCCAACAGCGGCAGCGCCCGAACAATGCCGCCGCCCGTCTCTAGTAATTCTCCCGTCTCATCAGAATATTCAATGCGGGGCGCTTTGCGCCAACCAAGATGAGCGCGCATCATGTCCGGAAAATAATGCAGATTAACAACGGCGCGGGTCGCACCGATTTCTTCGACACAATCAAGCGAGCGATCAATCAACGCACGCCCGTCGACTTCGATCAATGGCTTAGGGCAGTCATTGGTCAAGGGCCGCATCCGTGTTCCAAGCCCCGCCGCCAAGACCATCGCAGTGTGCGGCGCGGTCAAAGTGCTAACTCTCTAAACAGCATCATCAATATCTCACCCTCTCGCCTTCACCAGATTTTCCGGTGTCGGTTCAGGGACATGCTTTTCCACAAACACTCTCAAACCGGACAAGTGCGGTGAAGCAAGGTCGCGCATGAAATGCGCCCAGACGCGCGGGATCAAATCGACATAATGTTGCTTACCATCTCGCAATGACAGCCGCGCAAAAATCCCGATGATCTTAGCATTGCGCTGCGCCCCCAAAGCATCATATCCGGCGCGAAAAGTATCCCCGTCCAAATCCGGGCGCGCCGACAGAAACCGTTTGATCATCGCCAGGGCCAAGTCGGGCGGCACATCGCGTCTTGCATCCTCTAACAGCGAAACAAGATCATAGGCCGGATGCCCAATCAGCGTGTCCTGATAATCAAGCAACCCAACCCGAGCCAACCCGCCCCGCTCAGGCAACCAAAGCAAATTCTCCGCATGATAATCCCGCAGCACCAGAGCGGAACGATCCGCTTCAACATCAACCGTCGCCTCAGCAATCAACCCGAGATACTCGGCGCGAAGGTCAGGCGAGACATCGCCCGACACCGCAGGCAACCACCAATCCGTTAGGAGCGCGGCTTCGCGTTCAAGCACCGCCGCATCATAGGGCGGCACATCATCACCGGATTTCGCATCCAATCCCGCAAGCACATCAACCGCCGCTTCATAGAGCGAAAGTTCGAGCGAAGCGTCTTGCTCGCATCGCCGCGCATAAAGCGCATCGCCTAAATCTTCGAGCAGCAAAAATCCGTGTTGAACATCGCGCGCTAATATTTCCGGCGCACTAAGCCCGCGCTCACGCAGCACATCCGTCAGTGCAGCAAAAGGACGGACATCTTCTCCTTTTTCCACCGGCGCATCCATGAGAACCGCCCGCTCGCCACCCCTATTGAGACGCAAATAACGCCGGTTCGACGCATCTCCTGCCAATGGCGCAATCTCAGCGGCACCCCAGCCCGCGTCCTTCACAAAAGACGTAATCAATTCATCACGGGATCGCATCACAGCCATCAACATTTCCTCTCCCCGAGGACCGCTCGCCTTTAAAACCGCCTCGCGCCCTTCGCCCTTTATCGACAGATGAACCTCTAACCGATCATCAGGGGTATCCTCTTCTAACCGTTGCGGCCACTCGACCAAAACTGCCGCAGTGTCAAACGCATCAAATAACCCGATCTCATCAAGCTCACTATTGTCCGAGATACGATAAAGATCAGAGTGTACAATCTTGCTGCGGGGTCCGTCATACTCTTGCATGAGCGTAAAAGTTGGCGATGGAACGGGAATTTCCTCACCCAGCGCGGCGCGGATCGCAGCACGGGCAAAAGAAGATTTTCCCGCTCCTAAATCGCCAAACAGCAATACGATGGAACCACCAGTTAACGCCGACGCCAAACGCGCGCCCAACGCATCCGTTGCTGAGGCATCAGGCAGATATAAGGATCGTGAGACAGACATTGACGCGGACGTATCAGGCACGGGTCGCGCTGTCACCACCGGTCCATTCATCGGCAACACGTATGCTTTCTAAATCCGAACGCTTACGAGCGAGTGCCGAATGAATATGCGCTTCATCTGTTAGAAAACGGCACACAACAGATTCGCGTGTTTTGCCTATGTTTTTCTCAAGGTTAACCGTTCCGCCTTGACGCTCTACAAATTGCTGGACGAGCGTGATGCTAAGCGCATCGCGGTGCAGAGGTGGCGGGTCCATGCCATGTAGAGACTTTTCCAAAACCTTCCAAGTTGCCCCGGACAGTTCGGAGCTCTCAGCACCGATCCACAACATCAACGTTTGACCGTGCCGGCGCACGCCAATCTCGATAACTTCGTTCGCATCAGCATCATTGCGGACAGCATTGATGAGGTTATGCATAATTTCACGGAAGCGCGGCCCATCGCCCGGCACTTCACCAATGCTCTCAGGACAATCAACCCGCAGGCTGATGGGTTCAACAACATTGCGTTCGATATAGCGTACTGTCGCTTCAATCACAGACTTCAGGTGAACCGCTTCAACACGAAACGGAAAATCATCTGCCTGAATCATTGCCAAGTCGGTGATGCCGGTCACCAATTGCCGCAGGTCATTGGCCGCCGTTGAAACACCTGTCGTGTATTCGCGCTGCTTATCATTCAGATCGCCGAATATCTCCTGAGAGAGAATTTCGGAAAATCCGACAATCGTATTGAGCGGAATTTTTAATTCCTGCGACGCATCATGAATGCCGTCAAGGAAAGCACTTTTCAAGCGCGATAATTCTTCCAGCTTTTCGTTTTGCTCTCGCAGCGTGCGCTCTTTCATGACCGAGTCGGTAATATCCGTAAACGCAAACATCGTTGCCCCATCCGGCAACACGGTTCCCGCCATTCTCAACACAGTACCATCTGTGCGGTACAGCCGTTCATACCAAGTACCGCGCGCTTCGGTCGCACCTGAAACAAATTCAGTCATGCGCGACCAAACGCTTTCATCCCCGAATAACGGTTCACAAAGCGTGGCAATCTCCCGGATATGAGCCTCTTCAACCATCGAAGGTTCCAGATTCCAAAGCGCCTCAAACGCTTCATTCGACAAGCGCCGCCGCCCGTCAAGACCCAGCACCAATACAGCCTCGCGCAACCGGGAGAACGCGGCTTGTTGAACTGCCGACACCGTTGCCATTTCGCGCTTCATTTCGAAAAAGTCGGTGACGTCTTCTACCATCAACAGCAACCCGCCCAGCGGATGAGGTTGCGCCAGCAGATGCAGCACAACACCATTCGGCAAATGCCAATGGGTTTCATGTGCCTCGGTCAACTTGGCATACCGTTCAAGCGTTTCCGTACGCCATGTCGCAAAATTACGCGCTTGCGGGACGTTGCCACGTTCCCGCAACGCATTTAAAACATCGCGGAGACTTGGCAGCGATTGCATAAATCCCGGCTCGAGACCCCAAAGGCTTGCGACCGCATCATTCGCATAGGAGAGCGTCAGATCTTTGCTGAACACTGCAACCCCGCGATGCAAACGGTCCAGTGTCAATTCATTGGCTTCGATCTGTCTGCGCAGGGCGTCCGCCGCCACAACCTGAGCCGTCATATCCGTCGCGAAGCCGACAGTGCCGTGCTTGACAGGGACTTCACGAAATTCAAGCGTCCGCTTGGACCCGTCGATCACCGTAGCAGTACGCACTTTCTGAGGTCGCCCCACCGTGCGCGCTCTGGTTGCCAAATCCGAGAGCAAGTTTTCTTCGCCGCCGAAAACCAATTCAGTCTTTTGGCTGATAACCTCTTCCAGATCAGCCGCTTCGACCGCATCAATATAAGCCTGATTAACCCATACCGGATTGCCATCCATATCCCGGCGCCATGCGATGATTGGTGCGTGGTCAAAACTTTCCGCCAACTCACTTTGCAGCAAATCATTTTCGCGCGACGCAGTGTCATCACCAAAAGCAAACCGGCGATCAGCAGCACCTTCAATAATACGAACAAGGGCACGCCCGCCAAGCGTCCGGCCAAAAATCTTTCTTGGTCCCGACTGCGGTGAATTGATCGACGCCTCAAACGGAACCCCCATATCGAGCAGCGCATCGAGATCCGCCGAAACCTGAGGAGCAAAAGCCGGGGCCGCTAACACCCCCGCAATATCCGAGGTACTTGCCCCGAACTCTAGGTCATTCAGCGGAGCCGCCGCCCCAATCGCCATCTGCAATTTACGGCCCGACCAGATTACCGCACCATCCGCGCGATCAAGCAACAGCGCGTCAAGCGCTTGAGACATGTTGTCCACTTCATCATGGGCAGCTGAGATCAGCGATGAAGACGCATTGTCGGATTGTATTTTTTGACGTGCGATAAAGAGCGACGCGCCAATACCACCAACGGCACACAAGGCCAATGCAAGCGTCGGCAACAAACTTGTCGAGGATACAACACTTTCCTGTGCCGCCCATACGGGCGACGGGCACATCAACGCCGATGTGCAAAGCAACATATATTTTCCACAGGGTGCAGGCATTCTGCTCGTCTTTTTATACACATAACTGCGTCCCGCGTACTGCATACGTCGAACTGATTGACTTGACCAGCTTAAAGTAGCTGCACTTTTGCCGGTTCTATTGCACGGTTCAAATCACCGCCTTGACCCTCACCGAGCGGCCACAAAAGCTGAACGACTGCTCCGGATCCTTTACCGCGACCCCGCCGGTTAAAAAATGTTACTTTCAGGCCACGGCGCTCTAACAAGGTCTTGGCGATAAATATCCCAAGGCCCATCCCTTCATAACCCGTCTCAGCATTCTTGTGCCGCGATCTGCTGGTAACGAAAGGCTCGCCGAGCCTTCCAAGCACCTCTGAAGGATAACCCATCCCGTCATCTTCGATGCGAACCTCTAATCGCTCAGCGGAAATATGGCTGTGAATCGTCACACTCGAATGCGCGAAATCAACAGCATTCTGAATGAGGTTCCGCAATCCGTGGATAATCTCAGGGCGGCGCTCGATTCCGGGTGTGACCGGCGCAACGTCATGGACCATCGCGCCATTCACCATGAAAATCACCGCTTTGCCGGTGTGACGGTGCGGGCTGGCCGCTTCTTCGAGAATCGAGAGCAGTGGAACTTCCTGAAAGCCGGTAATATCCTGCCGCTGAATCCCCGCCAGTTCCGCCAGAATATCACGGCAGCGCGCCGTTTGCTCACGGATCAGCGCCAAATCACCTTCCTTATCGATTCCTTCGGGTAAATTGCGTTCCATTTCGCGCGCCGTCACCGCGATTGTGGCCAAAGGCGTTCCCAGCTCATGCGCCGCCGCCGCTGCCATAGCCCCCAGCGATGACAGCTGATGCTCGCGCGACAACGCAAGCTGAGTCGCCGCCAATGCCTGAGACATGCCAAAGGCTTCCTCGGCGATTCGTCCGTTATATCCGGCAGTAAACGTAATCCCGACCAGCAAGGCGAGCGCGAATCCGATGCGATAAATCACCGGAAGAATCAGTTCCTCACCATTCGTTCGGACCAGCGGAAAATGCCACAGCTCGATTAAGACAATCAGCACCAGACAGACCGCAACAACAATCCGCGCGCCCCATATGGTCAGCGCCGCCGCACTGATTGTCGTTGTTGCAAGAAACAAAATGCAAAACGGGTTCGACAATCCCCCGGACAATGCCAGCAAAACGGCCAATTGTACCGCGTCAAAAATCAGCCATCCCAAGGCGGCGCGCTCTGACAACCTTGCGTTTGAAGGCAAAAAGCTGGCGGCGAGAATATTGAACCAGATCGACCCTAAAATCACCGCAAGACTGGGGATCAACGCGAGGTCGAAATCCAAAAAGAAATGTACAAATAATATTGTTATGAGCTGACCGGTGACCGCCACCCATCGGATATTGGCCAGCGTCGCCGCTCGAACGCCATACCGGCGCTCATGTACCAATGACAGATAATTATCTGCATCCTTCTGTCCGGTATCCGGATTTTTTCCGGCTTCAACAGCCATGTATGCGCCTTTCGAGGTCGCTTAAACTTCCAGCAAACGTGATTTTTTAAATCGCAGCACTCCGGGGCAATGTCATACAAGACGGATTGCAGCATCTCCCGATATGATAGATATGGCACGAAACGCCTCAAAGGACACATTATGACTTCATTTCGCACTGCTTCCCTCGCAACAGGGGCCGTTTTGTTCGCGGGCGTTATCGGGTTGGGTAGCTATACGGCACTTGGCGGAAAGTTGCCGGGGGCGCGGTCTTGTCCGGGGGGAATCACCAATGCGAGCATCGGCGGCCCGTTTGAACTGACAAGTCAAACCGGCGCGCGCATGGGGTCTGAGCAATTCAAGGGCAAACCTTCCCTTGTCTATTTCGGGTATACAACCTGCCCTGATGTGTGCCCTCTGGATTTGGCGGAAGTAGCTGAAGCCGTTGACATTTTGGCTGATGAGCACGGCGAAACCGTGCAACCGGTCTTCATCACAATCGACCCGGAACGCGATACCGTTGAAAAGGTCGGGGAATATGCCGGCTTTTTTCACGATAATATGGTTGGCTTGACCGGAACTCCCGAAGAAATCGCGAAAACCGCAAAGTCCTTCAAAGTCTTTTACCAGCGGGTTGCCGACCCCGAATTTCAAGACGGTTATTTGATGAGCCACTCGAACACGATTTATCTGCTCGACGACAATGCGGAGTATATGACGTTTTACCGGGCGAACGAAGTAACCCCGAAAGACCTCGCCAGCGGCGTGGCCTGTCACATAGGATAGTTTTAACCGCGCAAGACAAAGCATCCTCTCCTTGTGGGAGAGGGAGCTTTGACGGCAATAATCTCATCTTAAAAATCAACCCTTATCCGGTGGGCGTGGCTCGTGCCGGACGAGGCAATGACAATCCCATAAAATCTCATCGACCTTGTGGAGATGCTTTCGCCGATACCCCGGTGGCAGGCCCATGCGCAGCGGCGGAACGCTTTTCGGCCCCGGCGCGGCGGCTTTGCGTTTCGCCACTTCGCGGACATAGCGTTCGGCTTGCTTTGGCATATCTTCCAGCGCCAGTTTGAGCGCCAAAAGCCGGCGACAAAGCACCTTCGCAGAAACCTCATCCTCCGGCGTTAAAACCGCTTTCGGTTCCGACCAGAGGATAAAATCAGGCTCGCCGTCAAATGTCCCAATCCGCACTTGAATATGCGGGTCCGTGGAGCCACTCGCCTTGGGCTTGCTGCGTGGTTTGCGCCGGTTGGGATGCAGTTCAGGAAAATATTTGCGCGGATCAATCAAACAAAATTGCGGCGCACGCGACCCGCGCTTTTCGCCCGTGCCTTTACCCGCCGGGCTTTTTCGTTTCGCAGGTTTCACATACTCAGGCACAGCCATATCCCGTGCGACCATCGCAATAATCCGCCGCGCTGCCGATTCAGCAGGCCGCAAAATCAGCAAAACCGCATTGCGAACATGCCGTGGCAGCTTGTCGATAACCGCTTCATCCGAAGCCACCCCCGCCGACACAAACAACCCCGCGACAATGCGCAACAGCACAAGGCGGTAGTTTTCAGTCATGCGGTCAAGGCTCCAGATCATGGTGTCTTTCTATTAAAAAACAAAACAAGAACATTTAAGCTGGAAAATTTGAACCTGTCAAGCA
>CALKIZ010000046.1 GCA_937995735.1 uncultured Neomegalonema sp.
AGATTTCAACGCCGTTCTCCCGACAGACCTGGCGGCAAATGTCGCGCACCCGAAGTCGCAGATCACCCTTGAGTACTTTGTATCTGTATTTAGTGGACCAGACGAGGTGATAACGGTGATAAAAAACGCAGTGCTTGCCCGAGTGCGTGGATAATGAAAATTCCGTAATTGTATATTATGTCTATAATAAAAAACTCAGTGTGATGTAAGTCACACTAAAATTACCGTCCGAATTGTGCAAAATTTATTTTTTGACTTATTAGAATATTTTTGTTAACCAATAAATTGTTCTTTTATTTTTTAGGGCAATAATTTTGATCAGGGGATTTTATGAAAATTTATAAATGTGTTGGATTTTTTGCTTTATTAGTTCCTGTTTCTTGTTCTTCTCCTGATACTAAATCTATTAATAGTTTTTCAGGGGCGCTTGACGCTACTTCAATTAGTGTATTGGAGGCTTTTGAAGACACTAATCGCGTCGTTTATGAAGAAGTTGAAATCAATCGTGCGCGTTTGTTTGCGCTTCGTCAGAGATTGGATGAGCGTGATAAAATTCAAACCCTGGGTCCAAATGACGAGTTATTTGTAGATTTGAGTTTACCTAAACCGCGTATTCCATCAAAAATTATTGTCTCACGTCAGAAAGCACTGGAAGGTTTGCGAGGTTATGCAAAACTTTTGGTTGAGCTATCCGATAATAGTTTTACTGAAAGTTTTTCATCCGAAATAGATGGCCTTGGTAATGATCTCAAATCATTTCAAGGTAATCTTGGTATAGCGGGTGTTTCAACGCAAGTTGCTGGTTTTGAATTTGGCCCATTTGTAACAGCACTGAACATTATGGGTCAAAATTTAATCGATGCTGAAGCCGCAAATTCTATTTCTGTAGTAGCAGGTAATATGCAGCCACAGATTAATATAATTGCTGAGAGTTTGATTAAAGATGTTGATGCCCTCGATGAGATTATTAACGGCAGGGCGAAAAACTTTGAAACTGCTCTCGAAACAGTTTTGGTCGCATCCAGTGAATTATCTGAGGCAAGGCGTTTTGAGTTATACCGTGATTATGCTTCGTTAAACGCTTCATTTAGTGAGCGGCGGAATAATCTTGATCGGCTCAAACGAGCTTTAACCGAACTCCCGAAAGCGCATGCTGCAATTGCCGACCCTGAACGTGATGATCTGGAATCTTCAATAGCTACATTTTTACGGTTTGCTGATGTTGCTGCTGATGCTTTCACAAGTAATTTCAAGGAGTAGATAGATGCCTCAAGACGATCCTCAGCCTGAAGACGTCAGCGTTGAAGAAGCATTAACACGCCTTAAAGCAGCACGAGAACTTGCTTGGCGCGCTACAGATAGCGCAAGTCTCTCTGCAGACCAGCGCCGCAAAGCTGATGTTGTTGCACGAAGTTTAACTGAAGAGATAGAACGTATATTGATAGATGAGATGACTAATCGAAGTAAAGTGTACGATGATGCAGCGGGAGTCATGCCCGATTTGGTTGCACCTTTACGTGATGCTAAGAAGGCCGTAGAAAAAATTATAGCCTCAGTGAAAGATGCTCGAAAATTTGTGAGTGTAATTGACGAAGCTCTGGCTATCGCTCTGAGGTTTATTTAAAAAATTTCAGGTGATTCTTTATAGAAGGTTGATTTCTATTGATACATTAATTTATTATGTACTTCTCCATAATAAATTAATGCGTCACATCAAAATTTGTAGTTCAATGATTGGAGTTTCAATTACTGTAAATACAACACTATCAAAATAAACGGTATCTCATCAAGCGAATCGTTAATTTTATTAATAAAGCCAAGTGGCTAAAATAAAATGGGTTGCTTGGCTACTGCTCTCGTTAGGTGAAATCGAATGTTTAACCGATTGCGCCGCTACCACCAACAGAAGGCAAACCTACCAACACGATGAATCCAATAGTACGCTGTTCTCATTCACGCCTGAATCAGGATAATCCGTTATTGAAACCGTCAAGTTCAATAATTACCTCCATTATGTTGATCCCATTCCGCTTCCGCGCCGTGACATGGAACCTGCGCGCGGCGTAACCGCCGTAACCAGCCACCCCAATAGATCGACACATATAATCCGACAGGTGGTTTGTCCGGTACGGGATCACCCCATATAAAAACGGCCCGCCATCAAGCGGACCGTTGATTTTATACTCAGACTATAGGGCTAATTATGGCCGGATACTCTGATCGATGTTCTTTTGAGGTGAAAGCGAACGCTTAATCGGTTGCGCCGCCGCCATCAGTTGCGGGCAGACCTACCGACCCTATGAAGCCCGGATGCACAGTCACAACGCCGCCCTCATCCACGCCGGTATTCGGAGCGCTTTGGTTAAGGAAAGCGGCGTCCTGTTCGGTGTTTACTTCAGTTCCCGCGTCCAACACGTCCGAGCCTTTTATCTCGATGTCCCCGCCGATGAAGTTTCCTTTATCGTCAAAAATTTGAATGCCGCGAGGATCGCCTGGTGATGCGATGAACGCATCATTCGACGGAATGACCATCGAGGCGAAGCTCAGGAACTGCGATTCTTGCGGGTTCACCGTCAGGATAACCGATCCTGACTCGCCGGTATCAAGAGGACCGGCTGCTGCGCCGTCCGGTCCGGTGATTACGCCTGCGCTGCCTTCTGCTCCACTCGCGACAAAGGCCGCACCGATGTCCGTGACTGTGCCGTCTTCTGCAAGACGCTCAAGGAATTCGGCTGCCGGACCGCCGCGATCATAAATGTCGAATTGACCATCCTGGACAGCGACCCATGGCGGTGTCAGGAACGTGCCGCCTTTAGGTGCGGAGTTTGTAAAGGTGATTTCCACATCAACCGTACCGTCTTGATTGCGTGCAACGACTTCGACACTGACATTGGCGATGGGTACGTTTCCGCCGTCGCGGGTAAAGTCACCGGTTGTTGCCAGAGTAGGGACGCCTGCCGCATTCAGACTTCCGAGAATCTGCCCGTTTGTGGTCGGCACATCCGGGGGGCCGTCCGGTGCCGGTGGCTGATCTCCGCCACCACCTTGTGCGGCGTCAAACCGCTCTTGTCGTGCTTGTTGTCGTTCGGCAAATGCGTCGGCACGTGCCTCTTGTCTTGCTTCAAATCTTGCTGTGCGCGCTTCCTGATTTTGCGGTCTGGCGTCAAGGCGACCCGCAAAACTTTCCGCGCGGTCTTGCTGCTGTGCCGCGAAACTGTCCGCTCTGGCTTCTTGCCGTGCTTCAAATCTTTCTTCGCGGGATGATCCTGATTGGGACCCTGTTCTAAGGAGGTCGCCAAAGCTCGCGGGTGATTGCTGCGATCTGCCTGCAGCCGGTGATGCACCATCGATTTTCATTTTATTCTCCAAAAAATCCGTCTTGGAGAGGACGCTAGCACTGTTTTATTTTGAAACAACAGCGCGAAAGTCGCTTTGCATTGTATAAAAAATCAAATATAATCACTATATCGTGATAATAGTTCAACGCGACATTTATTATCTTAAACAATGGATTAATCAGATAAATTTTTCCTGCGATTCTGACGAAGTTTCGAATTACA
Organism: uncultured Neomegalonema sp.; assembly: GCA_937995735.1. Classification (GTDB taxonomy): domain Bacteria; phylum Pseudomonadota; class Alphaproteobacteria; order Rhodobacterales; family Rhodobacteraceae; genus JAHDDY01. The sequence continues at coordinate 3,561 of CALKIZ010000046.1, forward strand.
TTTCCATTCACATTTTTGAAGTGATTCTGTTACTGCAATGGCGATATGGCTTGTATGGAAATGGCACAGTTCGAATTGCAATTTATGCGTGCTTTTTCAAGATATTTCAATCAATTGTTCGGTTGCATTTTTCGTGACCCGGTGAGCGCGCATGAAAAGGCATCGCGTTTTTGCGAGATCGTTTGCCGGATTTTGACGCTATCCCCGCCCGCGATAAGTCGGTACGCCTTGATCGGGCAGCCACAGCCCCGCTGGTGGCTCGCCGGTTTGCCAAAAGACATCAATCGGAATGCCTCCGCGCGGATACCAATAGGCTCCGATCCGCAGCCAAACCGGGTCCAACTCACGCACCAACCTTTGTGCGATACCCACCGAGCACGTCTCGTGAAAGGCTCCGTGATTGCGGAACGACCCGAGAAACAGCTTGAGCGACTTGGATTCCACCAGCCACTCGCCCGGCACATAATCAATCACCAGATGGGCAAAGTCAGGCTGGCCGGTCATCGGGCAAAGCGACGTAAATTCCGGCGCAGTAAAGCGCACCAGATACTCGGTTCCCACATTGCCGTTCGGAACCCGCTCCAGCTCCGCTTCATCGGGGTTCGTCGGTGCGACGACATCTTTGCCGAGTTGCGTCAGGGTGGAGGTATCAGTCTCAATCATCATGATTTCCTAGCGGTTTCGCGCCTCATACGCATTGTTTCGCAAAAGTTCCAGAGGGTACTCGCATCGCGGCGCTGAAATATGTACGGTTCGCACCCCAACACGATTCGCGAGGGTGAGATGAAAGTTACGGCAGAACGCGCCGCGTTGTTGAAATCGCTTAGCCATGTTCAAAGCGTTGTCGAACGTCGCAATACGATCCCGATTCTCTCGAATTTGATGCTGAAGGCCGAAGGGTCCAGCCTTTCGCTCACCGCGACCGATCTCGATATTGAAGCGGTCGAGACGATGGATGCCAAGGTCGAGAGCAGTGGTGCAGTCACCGCGCCCGCCCAGACGCTTTATGAAATTGTGCGTAAATTACCCGACGGGTCTGAAGTTTCCCTGTCGCTCAATGTTGAAGACGGACGGTTGACGGTCAGTTCAGGGCGCTCGCGTTTTGCCCTAGCGACACTGCCCTCGTCGGATTATCCGGTCATGGCGTCTTCGGAATATGGCCATCATTTCGAGATGACCGCCGGAGAGCTGAATCGCCTGTTTGAGAAAACTCGTTTCGCGATTTCGACCGAGGAAACGCGCTATTATCTCAACGGTGTTTATCTGCATGTGATTGATGATAATCTGCGCGCGGTGGCGACCGATGGACACAGGCTGGCGCGGGTTGATATGCCCTTGCCGAACGGTGCAGCCGAAGCCCCCGGCGTGATCGTGCCGCGCAAAACGGTGGCCGAGCTTGGCAAACTGCTCGAAGATGCGGACGCGGTGGCTCAAGTTGCCGTCTCGGAAGCGAAAATCAGGATTTCTTGTGGTCGCACCGTGCTGACCTCCAAAGTGATCGACGGCCAGTTTCCCGATTACACGCGGGTTATTCCGGTCGGAAATGATAAGATCCTGACCGTAGACGCAAAGATGTTTGCCTCTGCCGTGGACCGCGTTGCGACGGTCAGTTCGGAAAAATCCCGAGCGGTAAAGCTGGAGCTGGATGAGGATAAGCTGACCCTCTCGGTCAATTCACCGGAAAGCGGCACGGCTGATGAAGAAATGGTCGTGGCTTATGCGGCGGAACCGATGGCAATTGGTTTTAACGCCAAGTACCTGACCGAGATTGCCGGCCAGATCGAGCGCGAAAATGCTCTCTTCGAGTTCGCTGACAGCGCAGCGCCCACACTGGTTCGGGAAGCGGGTGATGACAATGTGATTTATGTCGTCATGCCCATGCGCGTTTAGAGAATGCGTTCCCATCGGCATGATCGTGCTGTGCTTGGAAAAGCGTGCGTGTAGATCATATCAACGGTCAGCGCATATCGGTCGAGGCGAGCAATGATTTATAAAGATAAAAAACGTGCTGCCTTCTCGAAAGGCAATTCGGAAACCAGCACGGTCGATCCCGAAGAAATTTCGCGTTTCAACAAGTTAGCGGAAGAGTGGTGGAAACCGGGCGGTGCGTTTAAGGTTGTCCATGCGTTTAATGCCGCGCGCATCGACAAATTGTCCGAGTCTCTACCTTTGCTGATGGAGAGAGATGCCAATGCGGACCGCCCGCTTGCGGGGTTGTCTTTGTTGGATGTCGGCTGCGGCGCTGGCATTGTCAGCGAGCCGATGGCGAGGTTAGGCGCAACGGTGACCGCGATTGACGCCTCCGAGCAAAATATCCTCATCGCAAAAAAGCACGCTGAGAATTCGGGTTTGGAAATCGACTACCGCCATGCCTTGCCGGAAGATATTGAGGAGGCAGAGCAAAAATTCGATATTGTGATGTCCCTAGAGGTCGTCGAGCATGTTGCTGATGCGGGCGTCTTTCTCGATATATTGAGCACTTTCGTCAAACCGGGCGGTGTCATGGTCATCGGAACGTTGAACCGGACCCCGACCTCTTTTGTTAAAGCGATTGTCGGGGCGGAATACATCATGCGGTGGTTGCCAAAGGGTACGCATAGCTGGAGCAAGTTCGTCAAGCCGAGCGAATTGGACGATGTGTTGTTGCCCCAAGGGTATCGCGTTGCGGATCACTGCGGCGTTGATTTCAATCCGTTGACGCGGAAATGGTCAACATCGCAAAATATGAGCGTGAATTACTTGCAGTTCTACAAACGCTATATCGCCTGAGATTTTATAAACGCTGAGGGGTAAACGCTTATCTTTCCACCTAGGCTCGCCTCGCGTAGAACACCCGCGTGACCCTAGCTCTGCGAACCCTCCGGCTGATTGCCTTTCGTTCTTATGCGCGCGCTGACCTTGATGTCGGTGCGAATGTCATTGCGCTTGCTGGTCCGAACGGGGCGGGGAAGACGAATATCCTTGAGGCAGTTTCGCTGCTTGCACCCGGCAGAGGATTGCGGCGCGCACAGCCCACGGATTTTGCGCGGACGCAAGCCGGTGTGGGCTGGTCTGTGACCGCAACACTCGACACGCCGACTGATCCGACACTGCTTTGGACAGGAGCTGAACCGGAGCAACGCCGCACGGCAAAACGCGATGAGAAGACCGTCTCGGTGCTGTCATTGGGCCGTATCGCGCGTATTCTATGGCTGACCCCGGCGCTGGATCGTGTTTTTGCCGAAGGTCCGGCAGAGCGCCGCCGGTTTCTGGATCGCATTGCCCTCAGCTTTGCGCCCGAACATGCCGAACACGCCTCGCGTTATGAAAAAGCGATGCGCGACCGGAACCGGCTGTTGAAAGATGGCATTTCCGATCCTCGCTGGATGAGCGCGCTCGAGGCACAGCTTGTTGAGGCTGGAATGGGAATGGCCGCAGGTCGCCGCACGGCACTTGCCGGATTATTGGCCGCCCAAGACGAAGAAAGCGCTTTTCCCCGTGCCGATGCCGTGCTGGAAGGTGAGTTCGAGGAAGAGACCCCCGATGCAGAAACCTACCGCGCCCGCCTGTTCGATGCTCGTCCGCGCGATGGCTTGGCGGGACGCACATTGTTCGGCCCCCATCGCAGTGATCTTGCTGTTCGGTACGCGGCTAAAGACACACCTGCTTCTGCTTGTTCCACCGGAGAACAAAAGGCGCTATTGGTCAGTCTTATTCTCGCCAATGCCCGCGCGTTGACAGCCCAGACCAGCGCACCGCCGATCCTGTTACTTGATGAGATTGCCGCGCATTTTGATGCGGGTCGCCGCGCGCTGTTGTTTGCCGAGATTGAAACGCTTGGCGCGCAAGCATGGATGACCGGCACAGAATGGGCACTGTTCGAAGCGCTAGGGTCCAGCGCTCAACGCTTCACCGTCAAAGAAGATGAAGCTGGGTCCGTGGTGGAGCCTGCGTGAAACCTGATTCAACAAAACGCCAAAACGCGATAGCATAAGCCGATGCCGCATCTTTCCCATCTCATAGACCGCGCCGCGAAGATCGCCCCGAACCGTCCCGCAATAGGCTATGGCGCAAAAACCGTTGCGACATTTTCTGAATTGGAAGATCGCGCCAGTCGGCTGGCGGGGTATTTCATCGACCGGCTGGGCTTAAAGGCTCAGGATCGTGTTGCCCTGATTGCCTCGAACTGTCCTGAGTTCGTGATCACGCTTGCGGCGTGTTGGCGCGCGGGATTGGTTCCGGTCCCGATGAATGCCAAGCTCCATGAGCGCGAATTTGCCTATATGCTCGACCATTCAGGGGCAAAAGCGATTGTTACGACGCCCGATTTGGCCACCACAGCCCGCGCTGCCGCGCCGCCTGAGGTTCTCGAGGTGCTGGAGGCGGAAACCTCTGATTTCGCAAAGGCTCTGCAAAGTGAGCGCTATACCGGCCCTTCTGCCAGCCCCGATGATCTCGCATGGTTGTTTTATACCTCCGGCACGACTGGGCGACCCAAAGGCGCAATGCTGAGCCACCGGAACCTGATGGCGATGGGGCATAGTTATTTTACCGATATTGATGGCATCGCGTCGACCGATAGCATCCTCCATGCTGCGCCGATGTCCCATGGCTCCGGCCTTTATATCGTGCCTCATTTGATGGCGATGGCCGCACAAATCGTGCCGGAATCCCGAGGGTTTCAACCCGATGAGCTGTTGGCGCTGTTACCTCATTGGCAAGGCGTCTCGATGTTCGCTGCCCCCACAATGGTCACGCGCTTGGCCGATCATGGCGCGACCGCTGAGGCTGATCTTTCATCGCTTAAAACGATCATCTATGGCGGCGCGCCCATGCATGTCGGCGATGTAGAACGCACATTAGAGGTGATCGGCCCGCGCCTCGCACAACTTTACGGTCAGGGCGAGACTCCGATGTGCATCACCGGCCTGTCAAAGCGCTGGTATGCTGATCGTTCCCACCCTCAATGGCGAGAGATTGTCGGCTCGGTCGGTTTTCCGCAAACTGCTGTCGAAGTGCGCACGGATGAAACAGGCGAAGTTCTGGTGCGTGGCTCGACCGTCATGCGCGGATATTGGCGGGATGAAGAGGCCACAGCAGAGGCGCTGCGCGGTGGGTGGCTCTATACCGGCGATATCGGGCGTTTTGATGCGGGCGGTTTCCTGCACCTGCTCGACCGATCCAAAGATCTGATTATCTCAGGGGGATCAAATATTTACCCGCGCGAGGTCGAGACGGTTCTGCTGGACCATCCCGATGTGTCAGAAGCATCCGTCGTCGGCGCACCGCACCCCGATTGGGGCGAACAAGTGGTTGCTTTTGTGGTCATGCGGGACGGCAAAGCGCTGCCGGAGGCTGAACTGGATGTCCTTTGCCGCGATAGGATTGCACGGTTCAAACGCCCGAAAAAGTATATGGCTTTGGAGGCCCTTCCGAAGAGCGCTTATGGCAAGATTTTAAAGCGAAAATTACGGGAAATCATCGATCTTCCGTAGGCTCCCTAAAATACCGAAAAAGGTAAGGAAAACTTGGACATTACCCCCCGAAACAGGGTAATCTCGTTCCTGTGATTGACCGTAGTAAAAAGTTTGCTGATCTCATGGCTTTTCGCACCCTGAAACGCGAGGGTTCGGCATGAGTATCGAGCTGTATCAACTTGTGCTTTTTGCAGCGGCCTTTGCGGTGATGGTTGTCTCGCCGGGGCCATTTGTGGCTGCGATTGCCGCGCGCTCTGCGGCTTTCGGGTTTCGTAACGGTTTCATGATGGCGCTGGGCGCGAGTTTGGCTGAGTGCATCTATGTCGTGCTGGCTGTCTTTGGTTTGGCGGCACTGGCGGCGACCCATGCTTGGGCGCTCGAAAGCCTGCGTTGGATCGGGGCGGCATGGTTGATCTGGATCGGCTGGACCCTACTGAGCAGCCGCACGAGCATTGTGACCGCCGATGATGGCCCGCCGATAAGCCCAAGTTCTCTGCGGGCGTTTTGGTCCGGCGCGCTGATTAATCTCGGCAATCCGAAAGCAGCGCTGTTCTATATGGCGATCTTTCCCGGCTTCTTCGATATGACCTCACTGGGCGTTTGGGATGCGATAGTGATTTTGGCGGTGACACTGCCCATCGGCTTGGTGCTGGATTCCTCCTACGCCTATGCCGGGGCAAAAGCGCGGACACTCTTAAAAAATGAAAAATCGGTGCAGCGGGTCAACCGCGCGACCGGAGGCGTGATGATCGGCGCAGGCGCCGCCATCGCTGCGAGTTAGACGGGAAGACAGGTATAATGGCTGAAGACACAATCCCCGAAGGTGTAGACCCTGAAACATACGGCGCGGACAGCATCAAAGTCCTGCGCGGGTTGGAAGCCGTTCGCAAACGGCCCGGCATGTATATCGGGGATACCGATGACGGGTCCGGCCTGCACCACATGGTCTATGAGGTCGTGGATAACGCGATTGACGAGGCACTGGCGGGTCATGCTGATCGGGTCATGGTTGTTCTGAACCCTGACGGCTCTGTCATGGTCGATGATAACGGGCGCGGCATCCCTGTAGACATCCACGAGGAAGAAGGCATCTCCGCCGCCGAAGTCATCATGACCCAGCTTCACGCGGGCGGTAAGTTCGACCAGAACTCTTACAAGGTATCGGGCGGTTTGCACGGCGTGGGCGTCTCGGTCGTGAACGCCCTGTCTGATTGGCTGGAACTAACGATCTGGCGCAATGGCAAAGAACATACCTGCCGTTTTGAACATGGCGAGACGACGAAACCTCTCGAAGTCGTCGGTGATGCGGAAGGCGGGCGCAAAGGCACGCGCGTAACATTCCATGCCTCCGCCGAAACCTTCACAATGACGGAATATAATTTCAAAACGCTCGAGCACCGCTTGCGCGAATTGGCGTTCCTGAACTCGGGTGTCCGTATCAAGCTGCGCGACGAACGCAGCGCCGAGCATGTCGAGTCCGAGTTGTTTTACGAGGGCGGTGTCGAAGCCTTCTGCCGGTATCTCGACCGCTCAAAAAGCCCGATCTTCGAGCCGCCGATTACTGTACGCGGGGAGAAAGACGGCATCACCGTCGAAGCGTCACTGTGGTGGAATGACGGTTATCATGAGAATGTCTTAGCCTTCACCAACAATATTCCTCAGCGCGATGGCGGAACCCATTTGTCGGGCTTTCGCGGGGCGCTCACCCGTGTGATGAACAACTACGCCAGCAGCTCGGGCATCGCCTCAAAAGAAAAAGTCACGCTATCCGGTGAAGACGCGCGCGAGGGTCTGACGTGTGTGTTGTCGGTAAAAGTTCCCGACCCGAAATTCTCTTCGCAGACCAAGGAAAAACTCGTTTCCTCAGAAGTTCGCCCCGCTGTCGAAGGCATGGTCTATGAAAAACTCAGCGAGTGGTTTGAGGAAAACCCGAAAGACGCCAAAGCCGTCGTTATGAAAATCGTCGAGGCGGCGCAGGCACGTGAAGCGGCTCGAAAAGCCCGCGAGCTGACCCGTAAAAAAGGTCAGGACATTAACTCCCTGCCGGGGAAACTCGCGCAGTGTCAAGAGCGCGACCCGACGAAATCTGAACTCTTCATCGTGGAGGGCGACTCTGCGGGTGGCTCGGCTAAACAAGGCCGCAACCGGAACAATCAAGCGGTGCTGCCGCTGCGCGGTAAAATCCTGAATGTCGAGCGCGCGCGCTTTGACCGGATGCTCGGGAGTCAAGAGATTGGTACGCTCATTACAGCGCTCGGTACAGGCATCGGGCGCGATGAATTTGATATTGAAAAGCTGCGCTATCACAAGGTCATCATTATGACTGATGCCGATGTGGATGGCGCGCATATTCGCACGCTGCTGCTTACATTTTTCTATCGCCAAATGCCCGAGTTGATCGAAGGCGGCTATCTCTATATCGCCCAACCGCCGCTTTACAAAGTCGCGCGCGGCAAATCCGAGGTCTATCTGAAAGACCAACGCTCGCTCGAAGATTATCTGCTCGACAGCGGCATTGACGGTGCGGGCATGACGCTCGCCAATGGCGAAGTGCTGGCGGGACCAGATTTGAAGCGCGTTGTTGAAGAGGCGCGCAAAGTCAAAGCGCTGATGAGCAACTTGCCGCCATCCTTGCCGCGCTTTGTCATGGAACAAGCCGCGATTGCGGGTGCGCTCGATCCCGAAGTTCTCTCAGACACTAAGCAGGCGCAAAAACTTGCCGACCGGATCGCTGCGCGCCTCAATATCATCGCGCCGGAGACGGAACGTGGATGGGAAGGTAGCCCGAATGCCGAAGGCGGCATCCGCTTCATGCGGACCGTGCGCGGCGTCACCGAAACCCGCACGCTTGACAGTGCGATGCTGAACTCGGCAGAGGCGCGTAAGCTGCACGAGATGGCCGAAAGCCTCGATGAAACTTATGCGAAAGCGGTGGCCTTCGAGCGTAAAGAACGCAAGATCACCGTGCGCTCTCCGTCAGATTTGATTGATGGCGTGATGATCGAAGGCGAACGCGGCGTAGCCCTGCAACGCTATAAAGGTCTGGGCGAGATGAACGCGGATCAGCTTTGGGAAACGACCCTGGACCCTGAAGCCCGAACCTTGCTGCAAGTGCAAGTCGAGCATGTGGATGAAGCCGATCAGATTTTCTCGAACCTGATGGGCGACCTGGTAGAACCCCGCCGCGACTTCATCATGGACAACGCCCTCAGCGTGGAGAATTTGGATATATAGCATTCACAAAGTGAATGCGTCCGGCCTCTCCGGTGGAACAGACCGCGCGCAGCAGGTGCATCGGTGTAACCTATGACCAAATGACTTAACCCTGTGCCTGCCGCCGGTAAGTCCCCGGCGCGATGCCGACCAGTTTCTTGAATGTGCGCCCGAAGGCGGCTTCGGAATGATAGCCGGTGCTTTCGGCGACTTCGATGATTGGCGATGATGTCTCCGCAAGCATTTGCCGTGCAATTTGCATCCGCCATTGAGTGATATAGCCCATCGGCGTTGTGGTCATAAATTGCGAGAAATTATTGGCAAAAGACGTTCGAGACATGCCCGCGATTTCGGACAGTTCTTCAAGGCTCCACGGAAATGAAGGCGCTTCATGAATCGCGGAGAGTGCGCGTCCGATTTGAGGGTTCGCAAACCCGGCCATGATCGGTTTGCCCGACCCTTCGTCGATGAGATAGGCGCGCAGCGCTTGCGCAAAAATAATCTCTGAGAGTTTTAACGCGACAAGATCATTGCCGATGCCCGGAAGTCCGGCTTCAGCGCCAATGATCCGCAGGGTGTTCTCCATCCACTTGCCGGATGCCTCGCCATAATTCTTGACGACGATAACGGAAGGCAAGGCATCCACTAATGGATGCTGAGCATGGTCGCTGAAGGCGAAATGGCCGCAAACCAATTGCGTCTCATGGTTTGTACCGTGCTCACCATAGATAAGCGTTCCCTTGCCTTGAAAGCCTGATTTTTCGACAACCTGATCGAGCGGTAATGCGTCGACTTCCGCTCTGGGGTCGGAATAAAGGGCATGGGCTGCACCGCGTGGAACGATGATAAGATCGCCTTGTTCCACGAGGACTGGTTCTGCTTCGCCTTCAACCCGAATGAGGCATCGCCCTTTGTGAGCGAAATGGTATCGCGCCACATCTTTGTAAGCAGGGACGTTAACGCCCCATGGCTGTGTGAAAGACGTCCGAAAGTACAACGTACCCTTCAGGCGCATCCGCGAGAGTATATCACTGAGAGCATCCATGAATCTACCCTAAGGCATTTCGGATAGAAAAACCATAGGTCTGTACGATCGATCGATTTTTGAGGACTTTTGATCATTCATATCTCTATGCAGCTAAGACATGTATTATGTGGCAAAATGTGATGCGTTTTTTTGTCGCACCACGTAGAGGATGCTTAATATGGTGAAGGCCTCACTTGTAATGAAGGATGTACAATAATGTCGGACCTGAACAGACGTGCTTTCATTGGCGCTACGGTTGGAACCATTGTGGCTCCTCCACTTTTGGTCGCAGCATGTTCGTCGCCAACGACACAATCCGTGCAGGCAGCGCAACCTGAGCCCGTAGCAAAAGCGCAAACCCAACCTGCCGCCGGGGGACAGACTCACACGGTAGAAATCAAGCAATTTAAATTTGTTCCCGACACTTTATCCGTCCGAGCCGGTGATCAAATTAAATGGATCAATAAAGATATCGTACCGCATACAGCAACGGCTACGGATGAAAGTTGGGACACCGGCTCGCTCGCGAAAAACGAGACGGCGGTTACTGTCGTCAGCGCGACGACGACAGAAGAATACTTTTGCGTCTTTCACCCTCACATGACCGCGACATTGAAACTGGTCGGTTAGATGCTTTCAGAGGACATGTGTTTTGATTGCCGCCCGAAAAACGCAATGACGAACGCTATGGCCGTACCGGAATTTGGATTATTTTCGCCGTTCTGCGGCTCTTAAAAGGAGACATCTTATGCCAAAATTTGTAACTCAAAAAATGCACGCCTATATCGACTATCCTGTCGCAATTGGTCTGTTGGTTATGCCGTTCATCTTGGGACTTGGTACATCGAATCCTTTGGCATTTTGGCTGTCTGTTGTGACGGGTGTAGCGGCGTTTGCTTTGACGCTTTTGACCGATCACGAAACCGGCGTCATTCGGGTGCTGTCTTATAAACTGCACCTCACCGTTGATTTCCTAGTCGGCGTGACGTTCATTATTGCGCCGTTTGTTCTTGGTTTTAGCGGCTTGGATGCGGCGTATTATTGGGTGCTTGGCGCAACGGTTCTTGTCGTTGTTGGTTTTCACAAGCCGGAAGACGGGGCATTCACAGCTTAAATTGAGTCTATGATATGCCGGCAAAATAACGCAAAATTAGATAAAGCCCCGAACCTTGCGGGGCTTTATTCGTTTAAGGTTTGGTTTTTCGCTGATTACGTCAGCGCTCCATCTGCGCCGATCCGTGTTGCGCCACCCATGTATTTTTTTAGGGCTTGAGGGATAGCAATCGAGCCGTCTTCCTGCTGGCCGTTTTCCATCACGGCAATCAGGCAACGACCCACCGCGAGGCCGGAACCATTTAGGGTATGAACATATTCGGGTTTACCCGCTTTCCCGCCATCCACGGGCGCAGGCCGCCAGCGCGCGTTCATCCGGCGGGATTGGAAATCCCCGCAAGTGGAACAACTGGATATTTCGCGATAGCTGTCCTGTCCCGGCATCCACACTTCAATGTCATAGGTTTTTCGCGCGCCAAAACCCATATCCCCTGTGCAGAGTACAACAGTGCGATAGGCAAGACCGAGCGCCTCCAGGATACCTTCGGCACAGCCACGCATCCGTTCCAGTTCGGCATCGGACTCGCCCGGTTTGCAGATTGTGACCATCTCGACTTTTTCGAATTGGTGCTGGCGCAACATTCCGCGTGTATCTTTGCCTGCACTGCCCGCTTCGGAGCGGAAACATTGTGTGTGCGCGGTGAGGCGTCGGGGTAGGGCGGCTTCCTCGAGGATTTCCCCTGCAACGGTATTGGTCAATGTGACTTCTGCCGTGGGAATGAGCCACCATCCATTTGTTGTGCGATAGCTGTCCTCGGCAAATTTCGGGAGTTGCCCTGTGCCAAGCATGGCTTCATCGCGCACCAGTACGGGAGTCCACACTTCGGTCAACTCGTTCTCATCAACATGCGTGTCGAGCATGAACTGTGCGAGCGCCCGGTGCAAACGGGCAAGCGCCCCGGAAAGCAACATGAACCGGGCGCCTGACAGCTTACCGGCGGTTTCGAAATCCATACAGCCCATGGCTTCGCCAAGGTCGAAATGCTGTTTAGGGTCAAAGCTGAAACTGGGCGGCGTGCCCCATTTTTTGTCTTCGACATTATCGGCTTCATCCGCACCGTCGGGAATATCCGCGTTCGGCAGATTCGGCAGTTGCATCAAAGCATCCCGCAGCGCGGCGTCCGCTTCGGCTGTTTCAGCCTCAAGCGCCGCGATTTTATCTTTATTCTCGGAAACCAGAGCACGGAGCCGTTCGAACTCAGCATCATCGCCTTTGGCCTTTGCTGCGCCGACTTGTTTCGAGGCCGCGTTGCGCTCTGCCAGCAGAGTTTCGGATTGCGTCACAAGCGCGCGGCGCTTTTCGTCCAGGGCGAGCAGAGAGGCCGATTGCGGTTCGAGTTTACGGCGTGCAAGGGCTGCGTCAAAAGCGGCTGCGTCTTCGCGAATCAAGCGGATGTCGTGCATGGGTCTTGCCTTGGTTGCTCGGGTTTTGGGAGGGTATAAAGCCATCAGTGCGCGATGTCATGCATCGTAAATTTTCCGCTTTTTAACGCAGAATAGAAGACATAGGCTTTGAGAGTCGCGCCAGCCTCGCTTTTTTGAAAATCTACGGGCAGGGCGGGCGTGAGACAAAACTGTCACGCTCGGCAGTTATGGCAAAGATCTAATCTCAAGAAGGATACTCGTGATGAAAGATTTTGACGACGCTCCCTCGTTTGATGACTTTGACGAAATAGAATACCCGCGCCCGGAGGAGAATGATTTCGATGCGATTGTCGAAAGTGCAATCTCCCGCCGGGGCTTTATGAATGTAATGGCCATGGGAACGGCAACATTCGTAACAGGAGCCGCTGGATTCGGAAAACCGGCCAGCGCCGCCGGACGCTTTGGGTTTGAGCAGGTTGCCGCGACCACGGCGGATACGGTTACCGTCCCAGCAGGATTTAGCGCGCACCCGGTTGTGAACTGGGGCGATCCGCTCTGGTCAAATGCGCCTGAATTTGATTGGTCCGTGCGCGGCACTCCGGAACAGCAAGCGATGGCTTTCGGAGACAACAATGACGGCATGACTGTCTTTATCATTGATGGGCGCACGGTGCTGGTCATCAATCAGGAATATGTCAATCGCGACATTGCCAATGCGCACCGCGAGTCGAAACTGCCTGAAACCGATGATGATGTGCTCAAGGGAATGTTGGCGCATGGTGTCACCGTTGTTGAGCTGGCACAGAAAGACGGCAAGTGGGCGCCTGTTAAGGACAGCCCTTATAACCGCCGGATTACACCGCAAACGGAAATGAAGATCGAGGGACCGGCGGCGGGCAGTGATTTGCTCAAAACCAGTGCGGACCCCAGTGGGACACTCGCCCGAGGCACGTGGAATAACTGTGCAAATGGTGAGACTCCTTGGGGCACATATTTGGCCTGCGAAGAAAACTTCAACGGCTATTACAGTTCTTCCGATCCTGACATTGAGATTTCCGGCGAAAAGAAACGCTATGGTATCGGTGTCAAAGATTGGGGTTATGGCTGGGCGCGGATTGAAGACCGTTTTGACATTGCCAAAGAGCCGAACGAGTGTAATCGTAATGGTTATGTCGTCGAGATTGATCCGTCAGATCCGTATTCGACGCCGGTAAAGCGCACCGCGCTGGGTCGTTTCAAACATGAGAATGCGGAAGTTGTCATCAATGGTGATGGCCGTGTTGTTGTCTATATGGGCGATGATGAGCGCGGTGAGTTTGTCTATCGCTTTGTCTCGGACGAGTCTTATGCGGTGGGCGGTGACACGTCAGATCTGCTGAATAAAGGCACGCTCTATGCTGCGAAATTCTATGAGAATGGGCGCGGTAAATGGATGGTCTTAACCCCGGAAACGACGCAAATGAGCGCCGCAGAAATTGCTGTGAACACGCGCGTGGCCGGGTCAAAAGTGCGCGCAACGACGATGGACCGGCCTGAATGGGTGACCTCTCATCCGAACCGTGCCGAGATCTATGTTGCTCTGACCAATAACAAAAACCGGGGCATCAAACCGAATGCGGGCGGCGATGCCACGCCGGTTGGCGGCGCGAATCCGCGCGAAGAAAATCAATACGGACAAATCGTCCGCTGGACGCCGGATCGTGGAGATCACACGGCAGAAGGCTTTGAATGGAATATCTTTGTCTTGGCGGGAAACCCCGCTGTACATAGCGACAACCGAGCTGGATCAGCGAATGTCAATGCGGGCAATATGTTCAATTCTCCCGACGGCATAACCTTCGATAACAACGGTATTCTGTGGATTCAGACCGACGGGAATTATGGCAACGAGGAAGACTTTGCGGGGCAGGGCAACAATCAGATGCTCGCCGCAGATCCGGATACCGGAGAAATCCGGCGGTTTCTCGTCGGGCCGTTGGCTTGCGAAGTTACAGGACTGAGTTTCTCGCCGGATAGAAGAACAATGTTTGTTGGCATCCAGCATCCCGGCGAAAAGGGCTTTGACAGTCATTGGCCGGGGGGCAGCAACACTGTGCCGCGTTCAGGCGTCGTCGCGGTAACCCGTGACGACGGCGCGGTGATTGGCTGACTCTCCGGCGAAAGTCGGGAGATAACTTTCGCCGGTCAGTATTTGGTATTAAAGGGGAGGCGCGGAACGCTTCCCCTTCATAGATTTTAGCTGTCGAACCACCAACGGCTGGCGGCACGTGCGCCATCCATCATCCAGCTGGCAGCCATCTGTCCCGTGTGCTTCACGTTCTTGCGTCGACCAAAGACGTAGTTCGGGAAGTAAGGAATAAGCGTTCCACCATCATCACGTAGGATCATGCCCATTTCGCGATAGATTTCTGCACGTTTGGTGTCGTCCAGCTCGCCTTTACCTTGGGTGAGCAGCTTGTTGAAACGATCATTCTCCCAGAAGGTTTCATTCCAAGGCGCGCCGGATTTGTAGGTCAGTGTGTACATAACATCCGGGGTCGGACGTGCACCCCAGTTCGACATCATCCAAGGCTTTTTCAACCAAACATCCGACCAATAGCCGTCATTTGGTTCACGGATAGGTTTGATGTCGATGCCAGCAGCTTTAGCATGTTCGGAATAAAGAACGAGCATATCGACAGCGCCGGTGGTGATCGAGTCAGCGGTGCGGATCTCAAGCGTTTGCCCTTCCATACCCGCTTTTTTCCACAATGCCTTTGCCTTGTCCGGGTCGTATTGGCGTTGCTCAATATCGGTCGGATAATATGGCATCGCCGGCGAGTGGTGGAAGTCATTGCCAATCGTTGCCGCGCCGAACGCGATCTTGTCGACAATTTCCTCGCGGTTCATCGCGAGTTTCAATGCCATACGGACGTCAGGGTTGTCGAACGGCGCTGTGTTAGTGTGCATCGGCAAAGTGATACAGGACGCCGACGGAATGTTTTCGACCTCAACATTCGGGTTGCGGGCAACGCGCCGCATGGTTTTGTTTTCCAGCAGGCTGGTTGCATCGACTTCGCCGGTAATCAATGCGGATTGACGCGCATTCGGATCGTTGACGATGATGATTTCAACAGCGTCGAAATACGCGCCTTCCCCGTGCCAGTCATCATGGCGGACAAGGGATGCGCCGATGCCTGCCTCGAACTCTTTCAAGACATAAGGGCCGCACCCATCAGCCGATTGCCAATTGAGTGTGCCGTCATCATTGGCTGGCAGAATTGGCAGGTGATAATCGGGCATGATCCAAGGCAAGTCAGCATTCGGGGCTGACAGCTTGAACGTCACCGAGTGATCGCCGTTATCGACGATTTCTTCGATGCCTTCGAGCAAAGACGCCGCCGCAGACCCTGAATCTTCACCACGGTGGTGGTTCATTGAAGCGATAACGTCATTTGCCGTTACTTTGCGGCCTGAATGGAATGTTGCGTTCTTGTTAAGTTTGAAGCGCCACTCTTTGACGTCTGGCGTTGCGGACCATTCAGTCGCTACATCCGGCCCAAGCGTTTGATCCTTGTTGATCATCGTAAGATAAGCGCGGAAAGTATGGGTCAGTCCAATATCAGCGAATGAAACGTATTTTGCCGGATTGTGTTGGTCTGTTCCATTACCGTCATGCTGGGCGATACGGAACGTGCCGCCACTTTTAGGTTCGGCCTTTGCCGAAGTCGTCCACAGACCGGTTGCGGTCGTCGCTGTTACGCCTGCTGCAGCAGAGTAATGCATGAAAGAACGACGTGAAATTTTGCCTTCCCGCGCCGCTTGCGCGAGTCTATCGAGCAATTCTCTATCGTGGCTGTTTGTCACTATTATATCTCCCTGATTGCCGCTGCACCCTGTTTACCCGTGATTTTCAGGTTCAGGCGGTCAATTTTAACAATTCATCGCGCACCCACATCCCGGTGAATCCACAACTACGCCGATTGTAAACATAAACTCAGCGTCAACGGAAGGTCAGATTACCAAATTGAGAATGAACCGGTAATATTACGCTGTTTGCTGAACATTGTGATCAAAAATTGGGCTTACAACCGCTTTTAGGCGCACAGTGATAACCACAGCGCCTCGATAATTCTTTATCGTTTTCATCAACAGATGTTGTTCCGCTGTTGGCTGCAATGAAACGACGAAACCCAACAAGATTTAGAATAATCTCTATTTTACCCGAGAGTAGCTTACTCTGTCGGAAATGTATTCTTTGTTTGGACGTTCGATGAATTGGGCAATATGAAATGGACGACCGGCACCGAACGTTTCTGTCGAAATGCCTGTCCATAGATTTGGAGGTTAATCCCTCCGCTGCGAGGATTTTCGCCTTTGCAGCTGTATGGTGTGATAATCGTTCAAGCATAAATTCCAGAACTGGCGGACTTGAACGCAGTTTGGACCAATTGGAAAATGCGATTCTGGCCGTCGAGCATCCGATTGGCCATAATTTCCTTCATCACGATATGGAGCATTTGATCGCCAGGCGGCCCCGGCTGTCGAAGATTATTCGAGCGCCGGTTGATACTTTGTGGCTGAATCCTCTGGCCTTCCCTCGCAACCCTTACCATCATCTGGTCAAGCACTATCAGGATGGCCGACTTGCAACCGGCCACGTAAATGATCCTGAGATGGATGCGCGGCTTGTTTTTGACGTCTTTGCCAACCAGCTTGATGCCTTTCAGGAAATAGCAAAGAGCGAGCCGAATGTCCTCGCGGCCTATCACTATCTGACCACCCGGATGGATGGCTGCGGGGGCTTTGATGCGGTTTTCAGATATTTGCGGGGCGCTGATTGTCCGCCTCGGGAAAAGGCGCTTAATGCGATGCGCCAAATGCTGGAAGGACATGGTTGCATAAGACGGATCGAAGAAACATTGGGGCGCTTGGACAACCCCAAAAACGGCTGGCCGATGGCGTATGCTTTGTCATGGATCACCGGTGCCGGCGGCGACTCCGCTATGCCCCCTTGGGTGCGGGCGCAGTTTCGCGAAACCTCCCTCATTATCCGTCACCTCAGAGATACATCCTGCAAAGACCCGTGCTGCGCTTGGTGTGCGGAGCAAAACGATCCGGTTCGCGCCCTCGACAAATGGTTTGGCTTTCAAAGTTTCCGGCCCTTCCCGGTGGATGCCGATGGCCGGTCATTGCAGGAACGCATCGTTGCCGAGGCGATGTCCGGGACCAGTGTGCTGGGTATTTTGCCAACGGGGACCGGGAAGTCCTTGTGTTATCAGGTTCCCGCACTCTCGCGCTTGATAAAACCGGAGCCTTAACGGTCGTCATCTCTCCGTTGGTCGCGCTGATGGCTGACCAGGTGCAGGGCATGGAACGGTCCGGGATCACATGCGCAGTGACCATCAATGGGATGATGTCCATGCCTGAAAGGCAGGATGCGCTTGACCGGGTCCGCATGGGCGATGCTGCCATTCTTATAGTCTCCCCTGAACAACTCAGGAGTACATCCATCCGCGCTGTCCTCAAGCATCGTGAAGTTGGTTTCTGGGCGATTGATGAAGCCCATTGCGTCTCGAAATGGGGGCATGATTTCAGACCGGATTATCGCTATGTCAGCCGCTTCATCAAAGAATTTTCCGGAGATCAGCGCCCGGCCCCGGTCATCTGTCTGACGGCTACCGCCAAGCCCGAAGTTGTTGCGGATATCATAGATCATTTTCAGTCACGCACAGCGGTCACACTGCTCCCGCTTGATGGCGGGGCATCGCGGACGAATTTGACGTTCGATGTCAGACCAACGGTGAAAAACAGCAAGCTGTCCGATGTGCTGAAGGTTATCGAAGAATTGCTTCCCTCAGATGGCCGGTCAGGAACTGTCGTCTACTGCGCGACACGCAAGGAAACCGAACGTGTTGCGGATTTTCTGAAATCGCAGGGCTTAGATGCAGAGCATTTTCATGCCGGCTTGGGTTCTGAGGATAAGCAAGAAGTGCAAGAGCGTTTCAGGATGGGGGACTTACGAATTATCGCTGCGACAAATGCCTTTGGCATGGGCATCGACAAGCCTGATATTCGATTGGTCATCCATGCTGATATTCCGGGTTCACTCGAAAATTATTTGCAGGAGGCGGGGCGCGCGGGGCGCGACAGAGAGGATGCCAATTGTGTGCTCTTATACGCGCAAGATGATGTTGAACGTCAATTCCGTCTAACGACCAACTCACGGCTGGCGAGGCACGAAATCGGAGCCATTCTGAAAGCATTGAGGCGCCTTGACGAAAAAACCGGGAGGACCGGAAAGGTCGTTGCCACCACAGGTGAGATTGTTCGTTTTGAAAAAGACAGGGAATTTGAGAGAGACAGTGTAACGGACGACACGCGCGTGAAAACGGCAGTGTCCTGGCTTGAGGAGGCGGCGCTTGTTTCCAGAGAAGAGAATCGGGTCCAAGTCTTTCCTTCCTCGTTGAAGGTTCGCACTCTTGATGAGGCTAAAAAGCGGCTTGCGAATGCGGAGATTACGGCACGGCATCGCAAAGAATTACTCGCGATTGTTGAGCATTTAATGTCAGCACCGTCTGATGAGGGCGTGTCTACAGACGAGCTTTGTGATGCGAGCGGTTTGCCTCCCAGAACTTTAGCTAAAGCTATGGCGAACCTTGAGGCTTTGGACATTGCCCGCAACGATGTTGCAATGACTGTATTTGTCCATTTTGGGGTGGCGAATGCATCCGTGGCCCGCCGAGCGCAAGCTGTTGATCTCGAATTGGATCTCATCAAATTGATGCAGGAGAATGCACCTGACTCAGATGATAAAGCCCCTAGCTTTTTGAATTTGGCCGAGACTTGTCAACGCCTCAGAGACATGGAGCATCCGGATGTCCGGCCCGACATAATCGGCAAATTGATGCAGGGTCTATCCCAAGATGGCAGAGGCCAGGATGGCGGGCGCGGCAATATCAGATTGCGTAAGGTCAGCCGCAATTCTTTGCTCGTCATGCTCGAACGACCGTGGGAGACAATCCTGCAAACGGCGGAACTGCGACAGCAAGCGTCGGGTATACTCCTCGGTTACCTGATCGGTCGTTTGAATAAAGGTGTGCGCGGGAAAGACTTGCAGGTTGACACGACGGTCGGCGACCTTTTGGCACAACTCAATCAGGATGCGTTTTTGAAGGCAAGCGGCGTTAATGACATGACCAAGCTGTTGGAGAGATCGCTCCTGTGGCTGCATGAACAAAGCGTCATTACACTGGGAAAAGGACTCACTGTTTTTCGTCCCGCCATGACCGTTTTTCTCAAATCTAAAGGCGGTCAGTTTACCCAATCGCAATTCCTTCCCCTCGAGGACCATTACACCGAACAGACGTTACAAACGCATATCATGGCCGCATACGCGGAAACCGGCCTGAAAACGATGCCAGATGCCGCACGCCTTTCCGAAGATTATTTTCTGCTGAACAAAGATCAGTTTATGAAGCGTTGGATGCCCGGCATTGCGCGCGAGGTCAAACGTCAGACGACCAGCGCATCCTGGAAAGCCATCGTCGAAGATTTAGGCAATAAGGTCCAGCAAGATATTGTGACCGATGACCGTGACCGAACCAACGTTCTGGTCCTTGCGGGGCCCGGGTCCGGCAAGACCAGAGTCCTGGTTCATCGCATTGCTTATTTATTGCGTATGAGGCGAGAGGATGCACGCGGTATCTTGGTGCTGGCGTATAATCGCCATGCCGCTGCAGAGATCCGTTACAGGTTGCGTGCTTTGGTCGGCGATGATGCTGCAGGGGTAACTATCTCGACCTGTCACTCGCTTGCCATGAAGTTGATCGGAGCCAGCTTTGCCGGCGTTCATGCAGAGACGGATGAGTTCAGCAAAGTCATCATGGAGGCGGTACGCCAACTCAGTGGTGAAGGGATGCCAAAATCCGAGGCCGAGGCGCAGCGCGAAAGCCTGATCCAGGGGTATCGCTGGATTCTTGTCGATGAATATCAGGATGTTGGCGCGGAAGAATATGCTCTCATTTCTGCCGTAGCAGGTCGGTCGCTTGATGATGCTGATCTGAAATTAAGCCTTTTTGCGGTCGGAGATGACGACCAAAACATCTATGCCTTCAAAGGCGCGTCGATTGAATATATCCGAAGATTTGAAGAAGACTACAAAGCCAAGCCCGCTTTCCTGATCGAAAATTATCGATCAACCGCACACATTATTGAAGCTGCCAACACGGTTATCTCCGGGTCTCCCAACCGGATGAAGCTCGGTCATGAAATCAGGATTGATGCGCAACGGGCGCGCAAACCTCCGGGGGGGTTCTTTGAACAGACGGATACGGTTGCTCAGGGACGTGTGCAGTTGTTGAATGTCCCGTCCGGAGAGTTCTCGCAAGCCGCTGCTGCGATCGACGAGCTTTTGCGCCTATCACGCTTGGACCCACATTGGGACTGGGCGCGGACCGCCGTAATTTCGCGCGACTGGAAAAGCCTTGTCGCTGTTCGGGCATATGCTGAAAAGAAGGGACTTGATGTCGAGCTGGCAAACGAAACGCCCTTGCCCGTGTGGCGCTTGCGGGAGACGCGAAAGTTCATTTCGGCTTTGCGCCTCAAACAAGGGGAATTGCTGGATGCGCAAACCATAATGGAAATCCTGAACGGGCAACCCCGCAATAAATGGGTCGATCTATTGGGCGAAGGCATCGCAGAATTGGCGCGCGACCTTAAGGCCAAAACGATGCCTGTTCCCGATATTATCGAATGGATTGCGGAATGGTCTAAAGACACATTGAGTGAGCAACGCGGGCTTTTGCTGTTGACGGCGCACCGTGCTAAGGGGCTTCAGTTTGATCACGTGGTGATTTTAAACGGGGGTTGGGACCGGGCGTCGAAAAATGAAGATCACGAAGCCGGACGGCGGTTGTTCTATGTGGCCATGACCAGGGCACGGCACAGCCTGACGTTGCTGACGAGTGGCGCGCATCCTCTTCTCAAAGAGAATGGTTTGAAATCTGTATTGTGTAGATCGGTGTCTCCAGACCTCGGAGATTATATCCCGCAAATCAACAGCTATCAGATGCCAACACTCGATTCGGTCGATCTGTCTTTCGCCGGACGACAGAATAGCAATCATGAAATCCACGCGGCCATTTGTAATGCTGAAGTTGGCGCGAGCCTCACGCTGGAATTCCGTGATCCATACTGGATGTTGCTGGATACCAAAAAGCGAATGTTGGGGCGCATGGCGAAAGCGTGGCGGCCTCCGCCGGGACACGTGTTTGCTTCGGGCCATGTCGGAGCAATCATTCAATGGCGCAAGGCAGATAACGGGGAAGAGTATTTGCAATATATTAAGCGCGACAATTGGGAAACTGTTTTGCCGGAAATGCTGTTCCAGCAGGCCGAGGCTGCACCATGATGGAGTTTGCCGCCGATTGAGGTCAGTAAAACCGATCCGGGTTAGGGTGATATGGTTGAAAGAGGAGCGCGGATGTCTTTGCGCTTCAAGAGACAGATATCACTGCGTCGAAACCTGAGCATAAGTCTGATTCCATCAAGGCATCCCGTAATCGGAGAAAGCTCTGATCCAGTATCGCGCGATGCGGGGAATCAAATCCCGGCATCAATCTAAAAATCCGACATTGTACTGCCCGTTTACTGTGTTAATTATTCAACGTTTTTGGTTCACGAATTTGTTAAAGACGGTTCAATAAATCGTACAATCTATGATTTTCAGGCGCTTGTGTCGCTTGAATTTTCTAACAAATAATTTCCGTTATTTTAACTTTAAAAGTTCCAATTTGGATCAAATTGGGAAGCAATTTGCAGAAGATACCCTTTTTTATTCCCAAATCGTCTCATTTCGTGTCACAGTGATTAATGTGAATTGGTGGCGTTGTCACCTGTTTGTGAGATTGTGAGAGAAACGAAGATGGAAGTTTCAATGTTTGGAAAAAAAGCAGCGCTCGCCGCGCTGATGAGTATCGGGATGGGTGGCACGTCTGCTTATGCCAATTGTGAAGCGGTCCACACGACGTGTTCTGCACAAAAAGGTACGACTTCGACGACGACAATACAGCATCCGGCCACAACACAGCAGGTTGCCAAGACAGTGTATGATCGCGTTCCAGTGACAACGCACAAACAGGTTCGACGCACCATCACCGAGCAATTTCCCGTGACAAAAACAGAGCGGGTCGAGCGCCAAGTCGAACGTCAGGTTCCGTTTACGACAACCGAAGAGGTTGAGCGCACTGTCAATAAAGAAGTCACCGAAACGGTGATGGAAACGGTAGAAGAAATTTACTTCGAAACCGTGCCGGTAACGGTTTACAAACAGGTCGAGCGTACCCGCACGAAGCAAGTTCCTCGTGAAGTCACCAAATTGGTTCCTGAAACTGTTACGGAAACTGTTGAAAAAACCGAATTCCGTACGGAAATGGAAACCGTTTTCGAAGATGTAGAAACCACAGTGATGGAGTCGCGCACCCGGACTGTTGTTGAGAATGTTCCTACAACGACATACCAACTGCAGCCGAGAACGGTCTATGAAACCGTTGCTGTACCGTCAACGACGCGCACAATTATTAACATCACACCGCCCCCGGTATTTCAGGCTCCGCCACAAGTTGTGCAGGTTCCGCAGGTCGTTGAGCAACCGGCGCCGATCTATCAACCGACATTCTTCCCGAGCTTCTACGGCGGTGGATTCTTCGGCGGTGGTTTCTTTGGTGGCGGCGGTAGCCGGATCAACAATAACGTCACGGTTATCAATCGCGGTCGTGGAAACGGAGGCGGTGTAAATCGCCCGAACCGTCCTCATCGCCCTCACGGTGTCCATCGTCCGCATCGTCCTCACCATGTAAGAGGTCGGGGTGGCAGAGGCCGCGTCGATTAATCTAAATTATCTTACTTGAGATTTATAACGGCTCCGCATCCTGCGGGGCCGTTTTTTGTTCAGGGTCATCGGTCGGTATGTGGTGCTGCATTGAGTACCATGATAAAACTTCAGTCTTCTCATACAAACGGGACGACTATGCCGATACATTTTGAAGCCGATGAGTTTGCCGCCCGCCTTGCACGGGCGCAGCGTGCTCTCGAAACAGCCAAACTTGATGCCATTTTGTTGTTCGCTCCCGAAAGTCATCTCTGGCTGACCGGCTATGATACTTTCGGCTTTGCTATGTTTCAGTGCATGGTGTTGAGCGCTGATGGAGAGGTTGATTTGCTGACTCGTGCGCCTGATTTACGCCAAGCGCGGCATACGTCGATCCTTGATGAGGACCATATCCATATCTGGACTGAAGTTGAGGGAGCGACGCCCGCACAAGACCTCGCGGCTCTGTTGGCAAAGCGCGACCTGACGGGCAAACGTATCGGCTGGGAGACACAGACGCCGGGTTTGACCACATGGCATGGCGATATGGTGCGCGCCGCTATCCCCGATCTGATCGAAGCCTCGGAGGTGATCCGCGCCTGTCGCCGTGTAAAATCGCCGGCTGAGATAACGATGCATCGCCGCGCGGCGGCGCTGTCGGATGATGCGTTGGATGCCGCGTTGGAGACGACGCGCGCAGGGGCTTTTGAAGGCGATATTCTTGCCGCCATGCAGGGGGCTGTGTTTAAGGGTGGCGGTGACTATGCGGGCAATGAGTTCATACTCGGCTCGGGGTCAGGAGCTTTGCTGTGCCGGTATTACTCCGGTCGCCGTCATCTGGACGCGCAAGACCAACTGACGCTGGAGTGGTCGGGAGCCTATGCGCGCTATCAC
The DNA here is from genome assembly GCA_937995735.1 of uncultured Neomegalonema sp. Taxonomy (GTDB): domain Bacteria; phylum Pseudomonadota; class Alphaproteobacteria; order Rhodobacterales; family Rhodobacteraceae; genus JAHDDY01. The sequence continues at coordinate 27,478 of CALKIZ010000046.1, forward strand.
GCGGCGATGATGCGGACGTTGATTGTCGGCAAGGCGAATGACACCCAAAAGCATATGCACAGTGCCGCCGTTGAAGCATTGGAGGCTTGCGAGGCCGCGATCCGTCCCGGCGATCCGATGGGCAATGTGTTTGACGCCCATGCGCGTGTGTTTGACAAGCGCGGCTTAAACCACGCCCGCCTGCAAGCCTGCGGTTATGGCATGGGTGCGGTGTATAACCCGATCTGGGTTGACTTTCCCATGTTCTACGAAGGAAATCCGTTAGTCATGCAAGCCGGGCAAGTGTTCTTTTTGCATATGATCTTAATGGACTCAGATGCAGATCTCGCCATGTGCTGGGGCCATTCGGTGCTGGTGACAGAAACCGGCGTCGAACGCCTGTCGCGCAGCGCACTGGATTTGGTGGTGGTTTGAGTGAAGTAAACGACCCGCAAGTCAGATTGTCGTGTATGTCATGTCTCATAAAGGTGTCGATTTCTTGGAGTGAAGCAATGGGAGCCAAAGCTAACCATCACTTCGTTCCTCAATTTTATTTGCGGTGCTTTGCAGTTGGAGTCGGTCGGAAGGCGAGGGTTTTCGTGTTCGATAGTCAATCCAAAACTACATTTCGGACGTTGGTTAGAAACGTTGGAAGCAAACGCTACTTCAATCGAATAGAAGCTGACGGAGTGGACCCCAATGCTCTTGAAGACTCATTAGCGGAGATTGAGAGCTTATTTGCTGGACATCTATCTGATGTGATCGCTGCGAAAGCCTTTCCTACCCCAGATCACTTCAACTCGATGATGAACCTTATGGCTACGTTGTCCGTAAGAAATCCTCGCTTGCGCGCTCAGTTAGAGAACTGGAGTTCCCCCGGTTTGATGGACACTTTTTCATTGATGAAGGAGAGTGTTTTTCATGCCGAGAACGAGGAACCCGTACCCGACGGAATTCAGGGAACAATTGGTTGCGCTGGCGCGAGCCGGTCGCAGTGTTGAAAGC
>CALKIZ010000047.1 GCA_937995735.1 uncultured Neomegalonema sp.
TTCGGTCTGAGCGACGATTGGACGATCAACGGGCAGAGTAACCTGGTCTCACTCTGTCTCGGTCTTCAGCGGGTTAACAAAACATGAAGTTAACAACCAAAACCGGATAAACTCGGCCAACTCAGCTCTTTGCGACAAGCCCGCAACCGGAAATACGCCCAGACAGCGTAGGAGATTACATCGCTCGTAAATCGATGGCCCTTGAACGACCCGGATTGTTTGGCCTTGGTCATGCAGCCTGCTACCCGTTCATAGAATAACCGTCAACTTGACGATGCCCCTGCGCCGTCTTGTCTGTTCCCATAATCACTACTGCCATCGAAGCCTCCATCCTTCAATCGCAGTGAGTCAGAAATTCAACGCCCTGGAACCTCCCTTTCAGAGTCAATTCTTCTGGCGATTGGTATTATTCAAACGCATAACCCGCTTCGTTGCCACGGTTCCAGACCAAAAAAACGCCTGCCTCGTGTACAACCCGGCCATGCCGGAGAATTTCGATTACAGCATTTTGCAGGGCTTCTCCTTCAAGCCGGACCCTGACCCCCCCTTTTGAATAATCAACAAGCTCGCAAGGGACGCCGTTGATCTTCGCAATCATACTTGACCCGTCGATGCGATCATTTTTTCGCATTTCGCGCGCGGATCCGGGATTTTTCAGGTGCTGGAACATGACCTGCCTTTCTTTACGCCTTTCCTATGCTGAAACTTTATTTCACGATATCAGAAACGCGACGCCCCAAAGCCGGGAACTGACTTATGGTGCTTAATGTGGCCCGCCTCTGACCAAATGGTGATAGCCGCTCACGTATTTTTCTGGTGATGTTGCGGGCATCAAAACTATTGGTAACAATCTGCGGGGTCAACAAAACAACCAGTTCGGTGCGCATGGACTGCTCGTTACGACGTCCGAACAAACTCCCGATGCCGGGTACATCGACAAGGCCCGGGATACCGCTGCGCCCGCCTGTGGTACGATCCGAGAAAAGGCCGCCGAGTACAATCGTCTCTCCGGTTTCAACAGATACGGCACTTTGAAGAACACGTTGACTGATGGTCGGCGTTAGGGTGTCTGCGCTGGCGGCGCTAACGGTGCTGACTTCTTGGCGTACATCAATTTCGACGGAACCGGTAGAGGTGATCCTCGGTGTAACCTCAAAGATGATACCGGTATCCCGGAACTCTACGGTGCTGGCAAAGACTTCGTTATTCTCGGTAGCATCTTCAGCCTGACGGGTTGCCACGGGCACTTGGTCACCGACAATCAACCTAGCGGATTGATTGTTCAAGACCATCATGTTTGGCGAGGAAATCACATTCACGCGGGTCACATCATCAAGCGCATCGATCACCACCGACGGGTTGCCGAGTGCGGACAGAGCAAGACCCGGAAGTTGCGGCGCAATCGCTGATCCCGCTGCGGTCAACAGTGCGCTTCCCGCACCGCTGCCTCCGCCGAATTCCAGAAAATACTGAACGCCGTAACGTAATGTATCGTTTAACGTGACTTCCAGAATTGTCGCTTCGACCAAAACCTGACGCTGAGGTATGTCAATTTGTTCCAGCACCGTAACGATTTCCGACCATTGCCCGGGTGTGGCACGGATCAACAGCGCATTGGTTGCTTCATTCGGGACAATTTTGATACCGCTTCCGCTGGGCCCCGGAGTGTCTTGAGATGTGCTCAGAGTTAGCTCTGCTATGTTTTCCCCTGAGGATAGAGACGTTTCGGACGAGATTGTATTCGTCTCACTGCCGTTTCCCGATTTCAGCTCAGCATCAAATACATCGGCCAGCGTACCGGCCACTTCGATTGCCTTGCCGTAACGCATATCGTAAACGAAAAGTTGCGAGTCATTCTGTGTCTGCGCAGTTACGCGATCAATCATAGACGCGACAGAAAGCAAGGCTTCATGGTTCCGCGCCACGGCGAGAATGGCGTTGTTGTCCGGGATAACCTCAAAATAGGCAAGCGGTTCGCCGGTCTGTTCTTCCCCCTCACCGAAAGGGGATACATAACGTTCGAGGGTATGGATTAATGTTGCGGCAGGTCGTCCGACAATCGGAAACAGCCCAACGGCACGATTTGCAAGCCAGTTGACGTCAAAGCTATCGATGGTTTGTTGCCATGCACGATGATCGGTTGAATTACCGGCCATGACAAGCAGATTGCGATTGCTATCAACGGCGAGAATACCCTCTCCAGCCAGCGGTGTAAGGATCGTCGCCATTTCTTTCGCGCCGATAAAATCAAGCGGGACAATCCGGACGGAATACCCCGGTGAAGGCGTCGCGCTGCGGGTTGCGCCTAAACCGCTTGCACCGGCAACATCGCTAATGCGGGCAATTTCGACCATAGAGCCGTGATTGAGGATCCGGGCATTGTTTTGAGCCAAAGCCAATTCAAGGGTTTCAATCGCGGTTCGCGTTGAAACCGGCTTAGGGCTGGTGATTGTTATTGTTCCACTTAATTCTGGATCCACAACGATATTGGCATCATAGAGGCGGCCAAGAATTGTTTCTGCCGCTACGCGGATCGGAGCATCGACAAGATTAAGTGTAATCGTTTCTTCAAGCGGTTGGTTGACAGATGCCCCTCCGATAGCAACGTCCCGCGCTCCCCAGCCCTTGTTGTTTGACGGTTCAGACAACACCGCATTGACAACACCGGTCCGGGTGGGGGCAAGTAGTGGTCCTTGATGACGCAATGGCAGAGTGCGCTGTTTTTTCTTGGCATCAAAGGACTGTCGCGGGGCATCAACAGTACTGTCATAAACCGGTATTTCACTGTTTATTTTTGTACCGCACCCTGTCAACAAACCAACTAATATAATCGCACACGTGCTTTTGTAGTGAAGGCCACTTAAATGATTCAATGAACGCATGTGTCAAAACCCCAGATTATCATGATACTTTACATTGCACTGCCTAAGAATATGATAAGCCGAATATTACGGGCATATATGCGAGACAGAGCCAAGCTCCGAGGGGTGTTTTTGTGGTTCCTTGTTTTGAATTAAAGAAAAAAAAGAATAAAAGTGCGCTCACCGCTGCGACAGTAAAGATCAAGCCGGTTTCCATCAATCCGGCATGGGCCGCCAATCCCGCACCCAGAATGACATCACCGCCTCCCAGAGCTTCGATGCCGCGCCAATATCTGAATCCTGTTCTCAGTGTTTCCAGTGCGATCATTACCGCCGCTGAACTGCTCAGGCGTTCAACCAACAAACCGTCCGAGGCGGCCAACATCAAACCACTTGAGAAGAAGGCCAGTGTTAACGGTAAAGGCAACCAGTACCAACGCGCATCCGTGGCCAACATGCTGAGACACAGAATAGCAACCAAGGCCTCACACCCTGCGCGCATTTCTCCGGACCAGAGTGCTGTACCGGCAAAACAGGTCAGGCCCACAAAGAGCAGCCGGTAAAGTATCCTGGCGATACCGCCTGTAGAAGAATGTCCGGATTGCACAGATAGTCCCACCGTCCGCAAAACAGAGCGAAGTGCAATTTGCGCCGGTACCGGCATCAAAACTGCTGCCAGAAGGATCAACAATGCCGGAAGATCGTATGCCGTATTCACCGGTCCACGACTCCCGATTTCATCGGGCCGACCTGAACAAAGCGCCCGCCCCCGCCGCGAAAGCCGCCCCCGATCCGCAGCACCTTCGCGGCATGTCGATACCCAAGTCCGCCGGGTCGGGATCCGGTCGCTTCAATGCCAAAAACAGGTCCGCCGCCAGGTGCAAGAAAGCGCTCTGCGCTACCCAGTGGTGGCAATGGATCACCGCGTTCCCGTGCGCGCAATATGGCCTTTACGTCCGTCGGCCCAATACCTGGTACGGCCCGTAACACTGCCGGCGAGGCCGCCGCCGGATCAACATAAGGCGAAAACCCAAAAGCCGTAACATAAGAGGAAAGAGCACGGCGCGCCTTTGCATCGAAACCCAAACTCGCAAGAGATTCAAGAGAGAGGCGAGGGGCATTCAGATTTTCGCGATGCGCACGGAGACGGTCGATTAGGTTGGCCGCCCGAAAACTGTCTCCTAAAGCCGCCGCAATTAGGGATTGCAACAGTTCGAGGTTGGCTTCATTCAGATCCGCTTTTCCGGTTTCATCAGTGATCCTGTAACGCAAAATCATGTCTTCCGGCGTGCGGATTTCTACAATGCGGCCATCGCGCGGGGCATTCCGGTTACGGGACAAGTCAGCCAATGCCAGCTCCCAGGCTGCATCCGAGGCCAAGATCGACGACACAAGTACCCGCTCCGTGGCAGTGCGATAGGCTTCCCCTCTCTCTCGCGCCAGAAAACTCGCAACACCCAAAGCCAACGCCAAACCCGTCCACAGAACAAGGACAAGAATAAACCCCCGCTCGTTCGGGTTCTTTTTTAAGGCAAGCATTGTTCCGCCCCTCTTGGTCCGGTGCGCAAAAGACAATCAGGACTGATACCCCGATTGATCGAAGCGCGGGCAACAACCTTATTCGGGCTTTCCAAAAGAGCGACCGTATCGGTCCCGGAGGAAGCCGTTTGCGACATCACTACGCCTTCCGGACCATTCGTTCGGTACTGAAAACGCAGTGGTTGTCCCGACTCGAGCAACAGACTGGGCAAAGGATAAGGGTTTGCAGAGGAGCGCTCCAGCACCAGTTGCCAGCCTTTTTCTCCACCTTTACGAATTCGCAGAAACCGGCGGGCCTCCGTTTCTGGTCCGAGTATTAATGTTTGCGCATCCCCGGACACCGCCACAGTTTCACGAAGCAAATTTTGTAGAATACGCCGAAGGGCAAGCCGATCATCAGGGCCATCAATAGATGTGCTTTCCCGCTCTGCCGCAAAACGTAACGAATAGCCAGCCGTCCCGATAAACGACAGTGCCATGGTCGCAATCATCAAGGCGATAACTGCTTCGATCAGACTGAAACCGGCCCCGGCTCCGGCCCCGCGCTTCACCGCGCCACTCCCGGTATGTATCCGGTCAGGAGCGGATTATCGTTACGTCCCTCTATGACGATGTTTACCGAGGTCACGGAACCGGGACCCATCCAATCGAGAGCGAATTCTGCTGCTGCATCACGCATGTTGGCGGTCCAACGAACACCGTTAATGTCTCCCGATAAAGTTTGGCCGGGCAGGAACCGTGTCCCTTGCGCGGCCTGTTCACGGATTGAATCCAACGCGGAAAGTGCAGTCAATGTTTCTCGCGCCTGTCTTGAAGTTGTCGCGTCAAGCCGCAGACCGGTGCCCAGACCGTCATAAAACTGGGTGACGGCCACGCCGGCAATTAACGCTGCAACCAGGGCCTCAATGATGGAAAAACCATCTTCTGCGGAAACACGGTTAGTCATAGCTGTTTACGCGGATCATCCCCGTGGAGATCAACACGTCCGGTTAAAGGATCCAGTGTCAACCAAAGCGCGCTTTCACTCAGATTCAACGCTGCCAAAAGACCTTCTGAAGTCCCGGAAGGCGATAGTGTAAGTTCAAACCCGCCCCGATTGTCCAGGACATTGCGAACGGAAACAGTATCCGCAACTTTCATTTTTGAGGCTCCTGTGAACAGGGTGTGTTGCCGGGAGTCATAGCGCAGTGTGACTGATCGTCCGAGGCGCGCCGCATCAAGGCGTGCCCGGTTCAGTGTCATGGCCAGTTCATGGGCTTCCCGGCGTAAGTTTGCCGCATCGCGATTGCCGATTGCCATCATGCCAGCCGTTGCGACCATCCCGAGGATAGCCACGGCAACCAGCATCTCGATCATGGAGAATCCGGCGTGCGCATCACGCCTGCGATCAGGCACTAATGTCCGCATCATCACCGTCGCCGCCCGGAACGCCATCCGCACCCAGCGATTCAATGACCGGCAGGCCGTTCTCGATGGAATAATTGAACGTGCCCCCCCAGGGATCCACAGGAACGTCTTGCGAGTTAAGGTACGGACCGTTCCAGCCACGGATCTTGGCCGGAGCTTTGATGAGAGCGGTCAGCCCGTCCTTTTCATTGGGGTAACGACCGACATCAATCATATAGATATCCAGCGCACTGCGGATTTGAGAAATTTGTGCTTCGGCTGTGCCTGTCCGCGAGGATTGCAGTTGACGCATGGCTGTCGGGCCGACGACGCCGATTAACAGACCCATAATCGCCACAGCGACCAGCATTTCGGTCAGCGAGAAACCTTTTGTTGCCGGGCCGCGCCGCTGAATAGATCGGCGGCGGTTGTTAGAGATCAACAGCATTAACCGCTGAAATGGCCGTGAATAGCGCATAGAGACTAACTCCTATAACAAGACCGATGATGAGAATGAGAGCTGGTTCACAAAGCGCGAGAATTTGTTGCATCCTGGCGTTTGCAGTTTCTTCAATGTCGTCGGCGGCGCGTTGCAGCATCGGCGCAAGATCACCGGTTTCTTCACCCGCGCGAATCAATTCGATCGCAGCGGGCGGGGCGAGCGAAACCGCAAAAAAAGTATCGGCAATCGGTTCACCGCGTAAAATACGGCTTCCGGCATCGCTCAATTTTGCAGTTAGTTCCGGATCACCCGCGCTGCCCGCTGCAATTTTGAGCGCTCGGTCGATCTGAACATCTTTGGCCATTAATGTGCCAAGCACACGGAGCAACAAAGCAACCCGTGCTTCCCGTGCAGAACGGGCAATGCCTGGCACGCGATCAATTATGCCGGAAAAGGTCGCCCCCAATCGGCCCTGACGCGCCCGCATGGTCAGCAAAATGACCATTACGATTGCGGTAACACCCAGCCATGGCGCGGCAACTGCAAAGCCGTCGGAAACCGCAAAAACCATCCGTCCCATAGCAGGGATCGTGTCTTCTCGCCCGGACAGCATCGGTTTGAACTGAGGCACAATAACTAGCATCACCAGAGAGATGGAGGCAAAGGCGACTAATGACAGGATCATGGGATAGATCAGATTTGACACCAGTGCGCGGCGACTTTTAGCACGTCCACTGAGCAGGCGGTCCGCCTCTCGCAAACCTTCCGCCAAAGCACCGGACGCCTCTCCAGCAGAAACAAGGGCGAGGGTTGTGGCGTCATCAATGCGTCCCGCGTGACGCATTGCATCGGCCAGTTTATCGCCTTCGCGCAGTGCATTGCGGATCGCCTGTGCCGCCTTTGACAAACGGGCATCGGTATCCCGGGATAAGATCATAAAGGCTCTCTCAGCCCCGATGCCGCGCTCGATCAAAGTTGCAAGCCGTGCGACCATAGCTCCTGTTGTTTTCGCGGGTAATGCATCGGACAAGGATCCTGTTGACGCTTCCGCCGCCTCCGCAACCGCCCTGGCATCCACGGGGAAGAGTCCTTGGCGTTTCATCGCTTTGAAGGCTGCATTCCGACTGCCAGCCGTAAGACGCAATGTTTTACGCCGTCCACGTTCATCGCGTGCAGTACAGTCAAAGACTGTTGAGGAAGATGCAGAAAGCATGGTCACCACCCCTCCGGTGGCCCAGCAACGCGGAGCACTTCTTCAGGCGTCGTATGGCCCATGAGAATACGCCGTAGACCGTCGTATCCTAGGCCGGCGCTGGTTTTGCGGGGTTCCCCCAAAAGCATTCTTTCAGCCTCTTTCGCGTCCAGAATTTCATGGATGGCAATACGTCCCCGGTATCCATCATGGCATTGTGCGCATCCAACGGGTGCTCTGAATTTTTCGCGGTTTCCGGCTTTCGCGGTTGCTTTCCGTAATATTGTTCCGAGACTACCAGCCTGAGCCGCTGCCTCATCTAATGTCACAGGACGGGCGCAAGCATCACAGAGCCGCCGGACAAGGCGCTGAGCCGATGCCAGTCTCAGCGTCGCCATAAGCATGGCCCTCTCGACACCGATATCCTCCAACCGCGTGATGGCATCCACGGCCCGGTTGGCGTGCAATGTCGAGAGCACAAGATGCCCTGTTAAGGCTGCACGCAATGCCAACTCTGCGGTTTCCTGATCGCGGATTTCACCAACCATAATCACATCAGGATCATGACGCAGGACACTGCGCAGGGCGGCAGCGAAGGTCCAGCCGATCCCTTGAGCAACTTCAAGCTGGACCAAGCCTTTCTTACGGATTTCAACCGGATCTTCGATGGTGACGATTTTGCGGCCATCGTCATTTACCGCATCAAGGGCCGCATGAAGTGTTGTGGTTTTCCCGCTGCCGGTCGGTCCTGTGACCAGAATCAATCCGTTAGGTTGAGCCAAAGCCGCACGGTAAGGCCGCTCGACATTAGGAGGTAGTTCCAATGCCTCAAAATGCGCATGACTGGCATCACTGTAGAGAAACCGTAACGTCACTGCCTCACCATGGACACTCGGCGCGGTCGCAACACGAATATCAACTTTTCGCCCCGCAATGCGAAGGCTCATACGACCGTCCTGGGCGATGCGGCGTTCAGCAATATCCAGCGCGCTTTCGATTTTAAGTCGCGACACTATACCTGAAACAAGCGCTTTAAGGGGTGCATCCGCCTCAACGAGAACCCCGTCAATGCGCAATCTAAGACGCGCACCGTCTTCTACGGGTTCGAAATGCAAATCGGTGGCGCGCCGTTCGACCGCATTAGACAGCATAGTTTCAACAAAGCGCACGGTCGGCGCATCATTGGCCAATTCTTCAAGCCGGTCGGCATCCTGAAGATCAGCTCCGGTATCATTCCAGACACTTTCCTGCGCTTTACGCATCCGTTCGAGCGCCGCATCAATATCGCGCTCGATCGCAATCGAAAGTGCAAGACCTTCACCGTAGAGCATACGCAACGCATTAACAGCGCTGCGGTCGCCGGGGTCCACAATGGCGTAGTGTGCAGCTTTTTCATCAACGGAGATGGGTAGTATCGAACGCCGTTGTAGAAACTCGAAGGTAAGATTTTTATCAACGGGCGATATTTCCGGTAAAGCATCCCGCTGAAGAACATCAAAGCCCGTTGCTACCGAGGCAGCATTTGCCCAATCCTGTTGTGAGACTAATCCGAGGCGATCTAGGATCAGCGACAAACGCTGACCAATCCGCTCGGAGGCATGAATGGCACGCTCAAGATCGGTTTCCGACAGCTTGCCGGTTTCAATCAATATCCCGACTATCCGCTCGCTGATGTCAGCACTGTGCGGAGCAAGGCGTTCTTCTTCGATAACCGCAGCATACTGAGACACGCGATGTCTTTCCTCACGAGATCAAAAGCTTTTGTAAGATACCGAATGCTGTACAAGATTCGGTTAAAAGCGTTGCACTGGCTTTACAAAGGTTTCGGCAACTCGGATCCGACCGCTATATTGGTGGATTGCTGTCCGATGGACAGCGTCATTCCCTGAGCGCTGATATTATCCAATTTCCACCCGCCAATCGACATGCCGCGTTGTATCTGAATCGTTTCTCCGGTTTCAGTATTGCGCAGGATCGCAATCGACTGAGCATTACGCACAATGACACCAACCAAAGTATGTATCGGCGGCGGGGGCGCAGACGGAGTTTCGATGACTTTGACCTCAACCACATGGGTGATCTCAGGTTCGGTAAACTCCGGTTCTGGTTCTGGCTCCGGTTTCAATTCCGGAACAAATGGCCGCCGCGTTTCGCTGAACAAGGGGCGCTCGGCCAAAATATCAAGCGAAACCTGAGACGTCTCGATCACGGCTTGCGGGCGATCGCCATTTTCCGAGATCGGCTTGTGCGCCTCCAGGGTCTGGGTATTGACTGTTGCAGCATGTTCTTTGGCTTGCCAAACGGCAAAGGCGCAAAAGACCCAAACCGGAGTAAGGGCCGTCAAGCGCAACAATCCGACGGGGAGATTCATGATTCTTCTTCCCCTTGAAAACCGCTCAAAGGCGTCACCCGAAGCGTAAAGGTCAGCTTTTCTTCTTCATAGCCGTCATCGTCATCATCATACCGGTATCCGTTTTTTTGCAGTGTGTAACCGAGTACAATCGCCGGCGAAGTATCCTGACCCAGTTCGTTCAAAAACCGTGCGAGGACGAGTTCCGAAGCATCCGCTTCCAGAACCAGCACAGGTAAAGTCGACCCGTCATTCCAGTCTTCCCGGACAGCATCAATTAAGATCCCTGTCTGATTTGCCGTATCACCGAGCCAATCGCGTAAGTCCGTCGTTGCGGTTTGCGTATCAGGTTCCGGTTCGGCGGCGGGAACAGCCCCGGATGCAATACGGGACCTTAGGATATCTGCTTGCGCCGACACCCGTGCAAGCCTTTCCAGCTTTGTCCGATCCTCATATGCCGAGTCCAAAAGCGGGGCGCTCATAAGAGCCAGCCCGCCGAAAACAAAAGTGAGTACGAAGGCTGCCGCAACATATGCGAGGCCGAGACGGTCAAATGTCAGAGGAATCATGATGCAGAGTCCTCTAAGACAGCTTCGATTGAAAAAACCTCTCCGCTGCTGCCACGTTGAACATCGCCCGCCAATCTTGCATCCGTCAAGCCGTCAATCGCGGCGATGGCACGCAGAGCATCCGCTGCGGTTCCTCCACGCCCCTCGATCTGTACAGCCTTGCCGTCAATCGAGAAAGAATTGAGCGAAACCGTATCGGGCAATGCCTGTGCGACAAGACCGATAAGTGCGATGCGTTCCTGCGACACAGCTTGTCCCAACCTTCGTACATTACGTTGTTGGGATAAAGTCGCCATCCGCGCGATCAGTGCACGGTCAACACGGTTCGATTGTTCAGCCGCTTCAAGCGCCGTTGCGCGCATCGACGAAGTCGCTATGAAGCTCCCTGCAAACAACAGAATTGCCGCTGCCAGCGACAGACCCCAGACCGGTATGCGCGGTAAGCGTTGGCGGGGCGGGCGTATCCAGGGCGGCACGGCCATCCATTCCGGGGCATTCCCCTGCGGTTTGCGGCGTACCGAGCGCACTTTTATCCCTGAAGATTTGAGCATATCGAGGACATTCAAAACCGGTTTCGCCAGCGTCACAGAAGCCGTCACATGCCATGATCCCCCCTTCCAGTGCGCCTTCCAGAAACACAAACAGGCTTCTTCAGGGAACGGCGACTGTTCCATTATCATATCTTCACAATTCAAAATTGTCCGCTCGCGCGGCCCTGCAGGTACAACAGCTTCAAGATCGACCGAGGAAGGTCCTTTGAATATTAAATCAACAGAACGAATTCCTGAATTTTCCAGCGTTGCCGCATCGAAGGGATTGTCTTTACCTTTGTCAGAGATGCAGACCGCTTTACCATCAAAAACAATCAGGGTGTCCGATGGATCCGGCGCTCTTGCATCCCGATGCCATAGTGCGGAAAGGCCGGCCTCGGCGTGGGCGCGAAGCCCCGCCGAGACAGTGTGAGTTTTACTGAGTGAAGTGGACACAAATACGCGCCTATGTCCTCAGGAAACTGTGATCCGTCCAGCTCCAACCCGGCAGGACGTCACCAACGAGGCCCGGCGGCAGGCCCAGATGCCGGACCAGAACTTCCGCTACAATATCCTGATACTGCATTTTGTAAGGCACATAACGGGCTTCACCAATCAGTTGACCATTACTGAAATCCGACGGATCGGGCAGAGCGTCCATGTCGACGGCAATCCTGCGCTGGACATCCCCACCGAAAGCAAACCATGCACCACCCCAACCGTGGTCGGTGCCGAAGCTGCCATTCTGCTGAATGGTTCTTCCAAATTCCGTACAAACTAAAACGAGAACATCATCGAGCAAACCGCGTGCTTTCAGATCGCGGTAGAAGGTAATGAAATCCTCCGCGCCTGCGCGCATATCCGCGTTACGATCAAAGCTCTGATCCGTAAACCGGTCATTACTATTGTTGTTTGGCAGCTGATCACCATGCATGTCCCAGCTCATGTTCCAATCAACTGCAGCAACCTCCAGCGGCACGCCATCATTCAGCAACTGTGAGACAAGCTTAAGGCCCTGACCGAGACGGCTATCGGAATAGGTCCTACCCGCAAGCGGAGCCTCGTCATACGCGGCAGCCGCTTTGTTGATACGCTCAATGCTGTCAACCATCAGTCCGCCAGTGCGGTCAATCTGAGACAGATAACTGTCGCCGCTCGCATTTGAGTCGAGAATGTTTGATAGTTCTTCAAGCAATTGGTTTTCAGTACATCCGCGGTCGGAGCAGAAATGTCTGTTGGTCAGACCGAATTCTCCCGCACTGGGAACGGCGGCTATGTTTTTAGCCCCTTGCAATTCACGGCTCATGGAAGATTTGCCGAGAACGGCACCGCCCAACATTTCGTCATTTCCGCTGATTTTCAAATAACGATTCAGATAGCCGTCTAAATCGTCATTCGTAGAAGCCTGACCGATCCAGCGCTGTGCGACAAAGTGCGAACGGTTGTTTTCCGGAAAACCGGTAGCCGGTGAAATCATCATCCGGCCTTCTTCCCAGATCTCAAGCAAAGGCTCAAGATTGGGATTCATACGCCTTTTCGTGCCTCTACCGTATTTAAGATCTAATGCGACATCTCTCGGCATCGCAAGGTCGGGACGGAACGCTTCGTAATGCGGGTCATCCACCATTGGAAACAGGTGCAGCCCGTCTGCGCCGCCACGCATGAAGACTTTAACGAAGGTTTTTCCGCCCGTGGTACGGCCAAACGCAAGGTCGGTTCCGGCGAAAGTGCCGATTGAAGCGGCTGTGGTGGCCAACGAAGCCATAGAAAGGAAGTTACGACGATCCATCATGGTGGAGTCTCCGAATATCAAAATGGTTTTTCTTGGTGACTATATCCGGGCACAGCTATTGAAGCTGTGCTGTCGGGACGATGGCAACGAGGCCGAGGACTTTGCTGATCGCGTCCGCATCATCGGGCGCATGGAATACACCGTCATCGCCTTTGAGCACACGGACTACGGATTTGTATTCAACTTGTCTATATCGCCCGCCGGTCATCAGCGTGAGAAGATAATCCGCAACTTCTTCAGCCGTTTCCAGACCTTCTCTCTGCACAGCGTCCACTATACTGACATTGTAGAATTCACGAGTGCCCCTATTCCAGGTCAGAAATCCTTGAACTGCGTTAAATTTGCTGACCATCGTACCGCTACTGATCCAATCACGGCCGTTTTCGGGCAGGCCGTCAGGCGTTGCAAATGCGAGGAAGTCATAGCCGCCGCCTGCTGCAACCAATCGTATTGATTTGCCGATTTGTTGTATTTCACGATTGCGGGGACGTATGTCAAAAGCACGGCCAACGGCAATGGCATATTCAAGACCGGTGCGGACCTTACCGCGTCCGGCAAAACCGCGTTCCGCATAATTGGTATCGAGCAGGATTGCTTCCAGGATCGGTTTGATTTGACCGTCAGTCTCTGTCCAGGCATTACGGCATTTGTTGACGAAAAATTGAGCGTTATCACCATCGGCCACAAGCATGTTAACGAGTTTGCCGCAAACGAATGTTTTCGTATCAGAATGCTGGGCAAGGATACGGAGAAGATTTCGGCCTTCACGAACGCCTGCATCTCCTCTTAATCCTTTGAAGAAACCATCTTCACCCAAAAACGGTACAACCTTGTCTTCGGTCACGTGATGACGAGGACGAAATTTAAATTCATGAAGTGTACCAACTGGGCCTTGCTCTGACGCATCCGCAGGCGTCGTACCCCAGCCTGTTAGAATTTTTGCAACCTCGATAATATCTTCGTCACCATAACTGGAGTCGACACCGACCGTGTGCAGTTCCAGCAATTCGCGGGCATAGTTCTCGTTCAGGCCGTTTGCTGTGCTCAGGTCATTATCAAGGTAACTTTGCATGGTCGGCGAATGAGCACTGAACATCAGTAGTTCTTCGAACGAGCTTAAAGCGCGTTTGCGGAAACCGTTCCATTCCCTCGCTTCATATAAAAGCGTATTATTACCTGCACGGACTGTGTGAAAATGGTTCGACCAGAAGCGCGTCATGATTTCATTCAGTTGCCATTTACTGTAAAGCGCATGACCTAAATTATAATTCGCAACATAAGCTTGTGAGCCAAATACTTTCAGAGTATCGCTCCGGTTTGGGCGTATCAGTGGGTTGTTTCTGGAAACTTCTTTCGGTGATAGTGTTTTCCTGTATCCCAGCTGGAAAAATACCGGGTCATCATTACGATCCGGATTAAGCTGCTCACGCACATAATTTCCAAAACCGATGCGACGCACCCGGTCATAAAGTTCCGGTGTCGCACCAAAGCTGATCCGGTTAAGAGCGGAAATTGTTCCCGAACGGTCTGCAACAGCGGAAACTTGGACCCTGGCAGGATCGGATTTTATACCATTGCTATCAATACCGCGAACAACAACAGTCAATTGCGTTCCTGACGCCTTACTAAACATCCATGGGAAAAGACGTACGGCGAACTGTCCACGTTCTGCTCCAACATCAACCATGATCGTATGATCGATTTCCGGAATCGTTACTTCGGCTTTTATATGACGATCCGGATCAAGTACATTGCCAAACAGTGTTTCACCCCATTTAGACACTTCACCTTGGTTATCATGACTGGTAATTAATACTGCTGTATTTTGCACAGTGTTATTTACAATACCCGAAGTGTTGTTTGATTGAGCTAGGGAGGGCGATGCCATCAAGCCTGCCAAACTAACGGCAAGAGCATACCGAAAGGAGCGCGATTTTGTCATGCTGGTTTTTCCGTAATTGTAAGGACTGTCCCGCAATTAGCAGTCAATTTTATTTATAAAGAGTAAAAAGGCGTTAAATATTATTTGAATTTAATTATTAGTTGTAATTAATATTTAATTAAGCGTAATGTTAAAATTATTTTGTTGTTAATTATGTGAAATGCAAACAAGTAATTCAAAGTGGTTATTGATTTGTGTGCAACTTTTAATATTAAACTCAATATAATCTTCAAGAGTTACAGTAATCCGCATATTTTCGGATGAGTATGTTGACGGATGCGATGCAGAGACAGGCTCGGGCAGATTCATGATCGACGTGCAACTTTGCCAATTTCCTTGAGGAACGTAATTTCAGACGTGAAGTGCAACACCGCGACGGAATTTGATATCCGTCTGTTCGGAAATAACAAACGGTGTTGCGATGTCAGGATACAAACACCTCGGGTCCGAGGAAAGGGATCAAATTGCTCAGTTGAAAGCCAAAG
>CALKIZ010000048.1 GCA_937995735.1 uncultured Neomegalonema sp.
CTTCGCGCTCAGTGCTAGCTGTCGCAATGTTAACCCGGCCACTTTCCTTGCCGTAGAGATACGTGTCATCACCCCAGTAACCGAACAGGGATTGTGTCCCCCCTGCAGTCCCGCCTGCATCGAGAATATCATTGCCATGTAGCGCGTAGATCAATTCATCTCCGGCGCTACCTAAGATCACATCATCGCCCGCAGTTCCATCCAGAGATGGTAGTGTCCAGCGATAGTCTACGCCTGAAATTGAGCTGCCATCAGCAAACTCGAACCGCTCGATATATTGGCCACCGTCGGCAATGCGCAATTCGCCACTTTCACTTCCTTCCGACCATCGAATCCGAAGTGCACCATTGCTCGTCAATTGAAAACTAACGTCACTTAGGCTCAGTGAAGAGAATATAACTTGATCTGCAGTACTGTCGACCCCGTGATCGTCATCAAGTTGGGTTACACCAGGAGTGTTGTCATAGATTGTGAAAGCATCGATTAGGGTTTCGAGATTACCTGTCCAATCATCAAATTGGAAACTCTCAATACCATTGAGAATATCAACGCCATCCAACCCTTCAAAAACAATGGTCGGACTTCCACTCGTACTTGTTACGCGATATGTATAATCCTCTAGCTTACCTGAGAAGATCGCAAGATCATATCCTGATCCTCCATAGAGGACATCGTTTCCGTCGCCACCTCGAAGAGTATCATTTGAACTTTCGCCGAACAGTTGATCGGCTCCTTCTCCACCTTCGAGAGTATCGACGCCAAGACCACCTTCTAGGATATCATTTCCTGTACCGCCCTGCAGAAGATCGTCACCATGATCGCCTTTTATCCAATCCTTTCCGGCCTCCCCAACGAGCACGTCGTTCCCCTCGCCTCCTTCGATAATATCGTCATGGCCTCCGCCATAGATACGATCATTTCCGCCATTTCCTTGAAGCAGATCATGGCCCACTTCCCCGCGAATCTCGTCGGCGTCTGCACCCCCAGAAATCAAATCGTGCCCAGCCCCTCCATGAAGTTGATCGCTCCCCGAGCCACCGTAAATTACATCGTGTGAAATGCCTCCAAATATCACGTCAACGCCCGCGCCGCCGTGAAGGAAATTGAGACCTTCCTCGCTGATGATTAAATCGTTCCCATCGCCTCCAGATGCAACATCTTCGCCCCCTCTGCCTTCAGAACCATTTGTGAAGATTAGATCGTCGCCCGCTCCACCCAAGAGAACATCATCGCCTGCTTGCCCAGCCAATCGATCATGCCCATCACCGCCTGATAGATAATCAGAACCTTCCGCACCGAACAGTGAGTCATTATTTTGCTCACCATGGAGTGTATCGTTTCCTTCACCGCCGAATAGAACGTCATTACCAGACGCACCACGAAGCTCATCATTGTCGCGACCACCTTCAAGGCGATCATTTCCGTCGCCTCCTAAAAGTTCGTCATTCCCAGAGTCTCCGACAAGCCGGTCGTCATCCTCTTGTCCGTCTAAAACATCATCTCCGGTTCCGCCGTTGAGAAGATCACGCCCTGTTCCGCCATAGAGCTCATCCGAACCGGATTCTCCGTAGAGGAAATCATGCCCCGCATCTCCGCGCAAACGATCATCGCCACCACCACCTTCAAGTAAATCATTTTGGCTTCCGCCGTGAAGTTGGTCAGCACCAGATCCTCCGATCAGATGGTCATATCCTTCTTCACCGCGGAGTTCATCATTTCCAGCGTCTCCTGAAAGAAAGTCGTTTCCGGCACCGCCAAATGCCCTATCGTTGCCCAAACCAGCAAAAATTTCATCGTGGCCATCGCCGCTATAGAGCGTCTCACTCCAATGGGCCCCAATTAACCGATCATTTTCATCATCTATACTTAGATAACTTGGGAGCGTAATACTCTCGCTATTTTCACCAAACCCGACCGTTCTATATGCATCAAGTCTGCGGTCATAAAAATCATCGTCTCTGTTGAGGGTATCGGTATGCCGATACCTGTAGGTAGCTATTTCGCGATCCACTACAATTGTGTTGAAAGAGGTGGCATGTTTTTCTTGACGAGTATCTTCACCGAATCCAACCGTCACATAAGTATAACTAGTTGCAATTTTTTCCGTGACTACAATTGATGTACGAGTGTCTAAGACACCCGGTTCAATTCTTTCATATCCTGTGGTGAAGGGGCCAAATTTTTCCTTTTTATCGTACGCATTATTATGGAACTCTCGATCTGCACCCTCTGTTAAAATATTGGGTGCAGTTCCAAAATGTGTTGCCCAGCCGAAATCGATTTCTATGCCGGTATCTTCAGTAGCATATGTTGAGATATTATCATCATTGTTGAGCGCCACATTGAAACTAGAGCTGTCACCTTCAGAAAGATGATCTTCAGATAAATCTATCTGAAAGGCATTGCCAGAGTTTCTCGCAACGTCTGAAGTAAGATCTTCAAACGCATCAAACATAAAATGCTGATCCGAGAGGCTAGAGGCATCGACTCCTTCAAGAAGTAGGTATTGGTCTCCCGTTAGGTGAAGTTTGGTATCGTTGCCGCTTTGCTCTTGTTGGAGATGTTCCATAGCGATTACGCCAGCAACACCAGTTAAATCGATACGATCCTTGGTAAGATCAAAATCTGTTATTGTATCAATATCGCCAAAGTTTGCGGTAATGACGAAGGTATCAGCGCCTGCGCCACCAGTGAGAATATCGAAGCCTGCACCGTCAGTTATTGTGTCGTTACCAGAAGTACCAGCGATAATTTCGTTTGCGCTGCTACCAGTTTGTCCATTGATATTAACAAGGTCGAAATTGAAATCATCGTTTTCCAGATTAGACGCGGAGACGTTTTCAATACGGAGTGTTTGTCCGTCTCCAAAATTGATTATGGCATCTCCATCATGATCGGTAATCTTTCCACCTTTCAACTCAAGTTGCTTGAGGGAAACAAACCGGTCGCCAAAGTCCGTAAGACCAATTTTATCGGTGCCTTTTCGAAAGTCTAAAACCTTATCATAATCGGTTGCATTTTCATTTATGTTGAAAGTATCGCGTCCTGAACCACCAATTAAAACATCATTGCCGGCACCATCGAAGAGTTGGTCGTTGCCCGCATCGCCGGACAGGAAGTCATCTTGTCCAGAGCCCATGACTTCATCGTTGCCATCGCCACCAAAAATAATATCTTCCCCGGGACCACCATCCAGGAAGTCATCACCACCATGTCCGATAATTTCATCATTACCAGCAAGACCGAGGATCGTGTCGGCATTCTCAGTGCCTTCTAAACGATCATCACCATCAGTTCCTACGATCAGGCTTGATGAAATGTTTAGGGTGAAACCATCTGAGAAAACAATGGCCTCAATCCCATCATTTTCCGGCAAAAGGTGGTCTTTCAATCGGATTGACGAGGTGGAGCTATTTCGCAAACCAAGGATTAGATCGTTACCATCTTTGTCGAAAGTAATATCTTCTGCGTCGATATCGCCGACAAGTTCCAAAGTATCGTTACCGGAGGTTTCAATGATTTCTTGGGTACCGTTGGCCTTGAGATCGATTTGATAGGTATCGTCTCCGGTGCCGCCTCTTAGGATATTACTGCCTGCGCGCGCGATGAGCGTATCATTACCGATATCACCGTCGAGGGTATCGTTCCCAATGCCACCATCAAGAATATCATCCCCAGTGCCGCCATCGAGGCTGTCATTACCGGAACCGCCATCGAGGCTGTCATTACCGGAGCCGCCGTCAAGGCTGTCATTTCCAGTGCCACCGTTTAAGTTGTCACTGCCACTCCAACCCAACAACGCATCATCCCCAGCACCGCCGGACAATGTATCTGACCCAGAGTTGCCTTCGAGCCGGTCTTCGCCAGCACCGCCATGCAGCTCATCATCTCCGGTTCCACCATGAAGCTCATCATCACCAGCATCGCCAAACAGCTGGTCATTATTTAGGCCGCCCCGGAGCTCATCATTGCCCGTGCCGCCATGAAGAGTATCAGCACCAAAATCACCGTTCAGGACATCCGCATCTGCGCCGCCGATAAGTTCATCGTTTCCATCGCCGCCTTGAAGAAGATCACGGCCTTCACCACCGTCAAGTACATCGTTGCCGGTGCCGCCTTCGAGCCAATCATTACCGGTTCCACCATAAAGCTCATCGTCACCTGCCCCACCGACGATCTGATCATTTCCGGCATCCCCGCGTAAGACATCATTACCTAAACCGACCTCACCATCATCGCCATCAATGACGTCATCACCATCGCCGCCGCGAATGTTATCGTTGCCCGCTCCGCCATATATGCGGTCGTCTCCTGCACCGCCATCTATAGTGTCATTTCCGGATCCGTTGATAACGAGACGATAATCATCCGGTTCACCCGCTTCGGCAAAATTCAAAATCTCATGCGTGTCGCCATAGATTGTATCGTTGCCATCTCCTCCAGTGATGTGATCATTTCCATCATCCCCTTGGATTTGATCATCGCCATCGCCACCATGGATCGTGTCGTTACCTTCATTACCACGAACAACATCATCTCCGGCCCCAGCGTGAACATAGTCCGCACCTTCGCCAGCGACAATATAGTCGTCTCCGCCTTCGAGATCGTCATCAGGCTCAGAACCGTCCGGTAAAAGATAGATCGCTTGATCGCCGAAGAGTGTGTCTACACCGACGCCGCCGGTTAGGACATCGTTACCAGTATTGCCGATAAGGAGGTCATCACCGTCGTTTCCGTGTAACTCGTTATCACCGTTACTACCGATCAGTCGATCATGACCTGTGTTACCGTAAAGATTGTCATCGTAACCGTCACGTGCACTCCACCCGTAACCACCTGAGAACTCGGTAATTGAGACGATTTGGTTGCCGTCAGCATCCGTGTCTACGACGAACAGTGGTGGCGGTGGCGGAACGCTGAGGCGTGAAAACAGCACGCCAACCGCGACGCCGACTACCAGAGATAATGGATTTATCGCAAATACTGAGAGAAGAGAAGAAAGGCTTGCGAAACCACTGACCCCAGCTGTAGCGGCAGTCGCGCCGACAGCTACTCCCGTACCTGTCGCAGCAGCACTTGCGCCCACAGCAGCACCACCAAATGCGGCTGTTAGACCAGTCGTGATTGCTTGCGTTACAAGAACTTGTGCGCCTGTGAGAGCGGCTGATCGCGCAGCGTCTCCAAAGTCGCCACTACCGACAAGTGTCGTAGCAAAACTGATAGCCGATGCAATTCCGGCTTGCAGGGGTATTGAGGGAGCAGCAATTGTTGCACTGCCGGTTCCTTGAATGGCGCTTGCAGCTGAAACAAAATTATCTATTGCCGCGCCGACACCATGCTCAAGTAACGTCCCTACAGCGCCGCTTTGTGCGACAAACTGTATGGCCTGAGTGACAGTGACATTGGCAGCTAATCGCGCATAATCTTCACTATTAAGGCCATCGGTGAGGATCGCCTGCACAGCAAAGCTTGCAAGTGCACTTTTAACATGCTGCGCACCAACTGTGTTGCTAATTCCAGCTCGGATCGGATTCCCTTCTGGATCAAGAAGCGTCTGGCCTGACGATGTAGTGACTTCACCTGTAATCTCGCCGTTAGTGGCGTCTATGTTTTCTAACCGAAGTGGTCCCTCAAGATTTCGAACATTCAATGGACCATTATGTAATTGAAGCTGTCCGTTTGATGTCAAAAGACCATCAACGAAATCTTGTGAGATTACCGTATCCAAAAGTCCATCGACCACAAGCCCAACTACAACTTGCTCGCCGTACGAGGTGATGACGTCTTCGAAATCACCGCCGTTGATTAGGTCGATTAAAACATCTTCAGCAACCCCACCAATACGATGCCCGACACCGTCGAAGATGTCAGCGGCAAAATCTACGACGGCATCGGCGGCCTCAGCGACATCACGGACAATTTCGGTAAGTAAGGTTCCTCCACCATCCACCGTCGTTTCAGCGTCGAATATCGTAACGCCAAATTGCCGTATGTAGTGATCTCCATCAGCGGGTAATCCCAAGCTCTCAAACAGGTTTTCGAAGAAGCCGTCCGGATCGTCAATGAATACGCTTTCATTGTGAACGCAAACGTCTTCTGCGAGATATGTATGGAGTCGCTCGACGGTAAAGTTATACGTTTTCCATCCAGTCTCAGGCTGTGGTGCAAACGCTAAGGACCCGCTATTATCTGAAACTAAACCCTCAGTAACTTCATAGAGTCTTGCGGTGGCGTCAGAGAAGCGAACGCGTTGAAAGGTAAATTTCTCCAACGATCCATCGGCAAGAACAACCTCACCAGACGTCGCGGCAATCCTGGCAATTTCGTCAAAGCTACCGTCAGGTCGCATAAAGCGGTGTCCTGGCGTTACCGTGATTTGGCGGCCGCTATTTACTAAATTCAATTCAAGCCATTCGTCGGTGATATTATGAATCAACCGCGTGACACGGCATTCTTCAAGCTCGCCAGTCGCAGGATTCGGCGCGAGAACAGTATCACCAATTCTGATATCTTCGATTGGCCGTTCAATATTTCCCGGCAGGGCGATCATTGTTCCAGCGGCAAAACAATTGCCGCTAGCATCGACGAAATCCCGTAACCTTTCAGGTCCCAAGAGTGCTTCGATTCCTTGCAAGAAAATTTCTCTTTCGGGGCTGTTGCGATCGAGATGGTTCTGATACGTCGTGAGGGCCGCTGCGATAAGAACAGTTTGCTCGAGCGGAAGGAGGTTGTCGTAACTTTCGACTGGACTAATGCCCAAGGCGAGTTGATTGACTTGATCGTGGACTGTAATCAAGAGCTGTAACCGGGTGATGTCAGTGATCTGATCGAAACGCTTATCTTCCCGTGTTATCACCCTTACAATATCATCAAGCCGCTCTTGTTGCTCTTCCGGCAAGCTTTCATAATGTTCAGCAATAATGTTCTGGACAATGGCATCATCCGGCGCGCTACCTTCACCACCTCCAAAGAGCCATCTAAAGGCATCGGCGGCGGCTTCCCCTGCATAGGTTACACCGTTCAGGACGAATTGCCCGCCAGCCACAGCGGTTTCGATAGACGCTCTTGCTGTAGCGTAAACACTACTGACGGGTTGGCCGCTCGTAAGTTCCTCTGCTTTCGTCAACCATGCAGTAAGCCCGGCATACAAGGCTGCCGCGTTTGCAAGGCCCTCGATAGCACCATAGATGGCGTAGAGTTGCCCTACTCCTGGAATAGCGGAAATCGCAGCCTCTTGTGCTGCATCACCTATGAATGCATTGATATCCTCTTCAGTGGCGGGAGCACCCAGCTCAGTCGCTGCGTAACGATAATCGTCTCTTGTAACTTCGCGATTTTCACTTTGCGCCCGTGCTTCCGCAGCTTGCGCTACAGTTGCGGATGCCAACAAACCTGCAACACCTAATGCAGGGCCACGCAAGGCGTCGAACAGTGCCGGCAAAAATGATCGTGCGGCATTTCCGTCTGCTCCGCCAGAGTCTGCTGCCCCGCCGTCTGAATCTGTCGAAGCACCGCCTGAACCATCTGGCGGCGGTCCATCTGGTCCCCCGTCGGATCGACCATCATTACTACCGGGCCCACTTGAATTGTTTCGTGCTGTATCCGTTTTTCGAATGATGTCATTGACATCAAGATCGGGGTTTAAGTTCGTAATACGATCACGAGCGGCGTCACGCTCTGACTCCGAAGCGTTAGGGTCTGCAAGTGTTTCTAGGTCACGATTTAATGCCGAGATATCTCCAGCCTTTAAATTGTCAGGGTTTTCGCGATTCAGGTCGCGAAGCGTGTTAACGTTTTCGCGACTCAGATACTGCGCAGAATTCGCGGCAGCCTCTGTCGGTGAATTTAGACCCTTCTGGGCATAAATATCCCGCAAATCTGCCGTCCTAAGAGAGTCTTCAAAAACTTCTATGCCAACCCGAGAAATATTGCCGCCTTGACCATTTGGGTTTAACGACTCCAGTTCGGTTCTGTTGCTTTGAAATTGCTGTTCCGTAATCAGCCCTTCATTGCGAAGGCCTTCATTAAGTTGTATAACTGTTTGATGGCGCAGCCCACCGTTGCCATTTACTTCATTAAGCTCTGTTCTATCCGGATTATAGCTTTCAATGTTATTATACCGGGATTGGTATTCATCACCAAAGGTTTCCGTAAGAGTGTCAAAGTTGGCCCCCTGAATTTCGATTAGATTACCGTTACGATCCAGCACAGTTCCGCGTGAGACATCGGCGGCGAACTGGTGCAATACGAGGTACTCACGGGTTCGCTCCGCATCACTGAAACCACTGTCGAAAATCGCTTCAGCCCGCATACTGAAAAAATCGTTATATTCGGGGTGAGCACGTGGCATCAGGTATGAGTTCTGTACCCCATTTCCAAACCCAGCATTGTCAAGTGCAGCTCGGAGCTGTGGGTCGGATTGCACACGGTTGGCGGTTTCCCGATCAACAAAAACCGCAACTCTATTGGCCGCCGAATCTTGCGTGATTCCGGTACGGTCCAGAAAATCCCGACCAACATCCGTTTCAGGATTGCTAACACTACTTGGCAATGCGTGTTGAATTTCAAAAGCGACGGCACTTCGTGTCTCGGTCATCGTTTT
Source organism: uncultured Neomegalonema sp. (assembly GCA_937995735.1). Classification (GTDB taxonomy): domain Bacteria; phylum Pseudomonadota; class Alphaproteobacteria; order Rhodobacterales; family Rhodobacteraceae; genus JAHDDY01. Next base: position 8,603 of record CALKIZ010000048.1, read on the forward strand.
TCACACCCCTTATAAGTAATCATAGAATTAACTAAGCTTCGAGGACCACGCACTTTTTTAGATGAAACAACTTATCGAGCCGAGCCTTGCGTAAAGCGCCTACCAACCGACCGGACAGGAGAACTGGTTGGCGCACCTGTGAATCAATCCAGAGATCGACACCTTCTCGTGCAGATGCCCGAACTTTAAAACCATCATCACGGAAGTGACTGGCCCAATATTTTTCTGCCCAAAACCGTACATCCGATTTGTCGATAATGATGCTTTCTTTCGTCTCGCCGAAACCTATGCAAAAGTAACTGCCCGGCACCGGGGTAACACGATCTATTTCCATGATCTGCGTCGGATAAAGCGAGGTTTTCCCAAGATCAAAGCCCCGCAGCACGTCGGCACACTTGCTTGACATAATAATGAAATCATTACGCATAACATGACCCGGCATGGGCCGACGTTTATTAGGTTTGTTCCAAAAATTCATTTTCGGAAACCGTTCCGCAGGCATCGGAACTCCACGTCTATTTTGAATTATTGTTTCTCTCAGATCTTTGCTTTCAGCCTCTAGAAGGTCGGTTTTAAAAGGCTTGAATAATTCGTCTTTTACCAGCATCGGGCTCGCCCAGATCGTGCCATCAAGTTCATCATTCATATTGCGGTTCCGGTTCATTCAAGTGCATCAAGATAGACATCCTTATTCCGGACGGTGAAACGAAAGATCGGCTCGCCATCCTCATCTGTTATGAAGCTCGCAACGTATTTACGGGCCTCCGCGCTTGCGTATTTCATTTCCTCGACGGGATCATTCGGCTCGTAATCATGCGCCTCCCATCCCTCGTAGGAATATTCGATTTTTCCGTGAGTGGATTTGAGAAACACTTCAACGTTGGTAATATAAACCTGCTGTGCAGTGAGGGCATCAATCCGCGCCAGCGCTGCCTCTCGTCGAAGCGCTTCACCCGGCAGGCCCAGCGGGGCGAGGGAAATACCATCCGATTCTTGTGACAACGATGTCTCCAAATCACTCTTAATCAACACTCTGTGTGAAACGTTGATCAGATTGCGTGGTCATTGCAAGCAAATACAACCATAATGTCGATCACAATTTTCGCTTATATTGACAGTACCCTTAAGGTTGTTTTTGATATAAAAAATCAAGCCAAACGTTGCGATGCCCATTTGAGGATTCACACTGAATTTCCCTCTCCCGGCTATCTTTCGCGCACATTTTATCGCATCGGAGATGTGAAGGACTTGCAATATGATTAGCTTCTTTAGGCAAGTTTAAGCATGGCTCTTGGAAGTCTGTGAAGTGCGGAAATTAAGGAGGCCCACTGCGTGGCATCACCCAAAACGCAAATTTCGCTTCTGATGTTCTCGGGAGGAATCGACAGCACATATGCGCTAAAAGAACTTTTGATAAAAACCAACGACGTGGTGCTCGCACATCACATCCATATGGTGAATTCGGAAAAGCGTTTTAGGGCTGAGGCAAAAGCCGCACGAGAAATCGTAGCTTACTGCCGGAGCAACTTTCGCCAGTTCTCTTATTCAGAATCACTCATTGATCGCAGCCGGTTAAAGACTGCTGGATATGACGTGATTACAATCGCTGGTGAAGCAGGTGTTGTTGCGAACAATTTTTTATTCGAAACTGGCCAGCCTGTTGACCGTCTTATTATTGGGACCAATCAAGAGGAAGAAGACGCTGAAGCACGAGATGTGCCGGACAGACTGCCTCATTTTCTGGCTGCGTTAGCCGCGTCGAGCTACCCCAATCCGCCCCCTCGCTTTGAGACTCCGGAGATTAAACCAAAAGCCCATCTGGTCAAGGAACTGGAAAACGAGTTACGAAGCATGTGCTGGACATGCCGCCGTCCTGTAGAAAGCGATGGTAGCTTAAGAGAATGCAGAGAATGCAAGACATGCAAACTTATGACAGAAATCCGTCAGAACCTGTAGGGATGATACTATAGCATTTGTCGCAAAGATCGTTTCTTCATTGGCTGTTATGATTCTGAATGTGCCTGCGGGATAAGCGATAACATTTGATAACGTATTTGCGCGTTATAACTGCGCTCTTGGGATGTAATAATTTTGAGGCGATATAGATCATCATTGCCCATTGAATAGCCCCTCGATGCATACGCCAGAACCGGAAGCGCCCTCCTCCAGTGACTTCGGTGATGAGTCCGAGTTTCTCGAATGTGATGAGCGCGCGTCCGGCGGATGCAAGGGAGACATTGCCCTTTTCTGTTAGCATCTTGACGTGTTTCGGGATTGTGCCGCTCCTTTGAACACATATCGTGTAGCAAAGGAGAATGGATATGGGCGCACGACGGACCTTGGAATTTCGATCTGAGGCGGTACGGATCGCTTTGACGAGCGGTTTGCCGCGCAAGCA
>CALKIZ010000049.1 GCA_937995735.1 uncultured Neomegalonema sp.
ACTTGATCGAGAATTTCTTTGGCACGCTCAAGGAATTCAAGCGTATTGCAATGCGGGCCTGCAAAACAGACCAGAGCTTCTCCGCTATGATCTACCTCTCGTCAGCTGTCATCAATGCACGATGAATCTCAACAGGCCCTAGCTCAAGGAACTGGTTTGCATTCACCGCAACACATTGCGTGCTACGAGAAGGAGCGAGGTCGCGGAGTACACACCCATCGTCTCTTTATTCCTGAAAGAATTAATTCGCGAGCGCGACGACTCATGACGATTTGGGATTCCCAAAGTAAGAAAATCATGATTCAGTGATTTGCATTCCTTGAGACATTGCTGATGGATATAATGCCATGTGTGGAGCAAAAATGGCAGTTAAGTTTGAAAATCCACCATTGAATGAAGTTGCGATCTCCAAGTTTTTTGCGCCACAAACATTGAATTTTAGAAGCGAACATTTCGGTTTGTTCTGGAGTACTGTTCAGGATGAGTTTCCTATTGCACAGCAACAACCTCCGATAGGCTCAGCCTTTCTCACAGATCAACCCGATGAGATATTTCCAATGCCGCGATACTGGCTCACGTCTCAAGACTCGACTAATTTGATTCAGATTCAGAGCAATGCATTTATTCTCAATTGGAAGAAAGCGGACAAAGAATATCCGCACTTCTATGAGAAAATCAAACCGTCGTTCGATCGATACTTTGAGCTATTCCAAAATTTCGTAGCGAAGGAATGTGACGCTGAACCGTTACTAGATCATTGTGAGCTGAATTACACAAATGTGATCGAAGCGGGTGATTTTTGGAACAGCCCTGAAGATACGCAGATCGTCGTACCGTCGTTTGCCCCCCTTCTTCAGGGCGATGACAGGTTTTCTAACCCGTCCTTTAACTGTTCCTACGGATTTGATCTAGACACTGATCTCAAACTTAATGTGTCGATAAGAAACGCGATGTCAGGCAAAAAGCAGGAGATTAACGTGCTAGTTTTCGACATACGTGCTGTCAGCCCCTCTGGTACAGTTGAGCATGAAAAATCGAACGATTGGTTCGATCGTGCTCATGACACTATAATCGAATGTTTCGTTAAAATGACGAACCCTACTATCCAGCGTGAACATTGGCATCCAAAGGCGGAAATAGGATGATGGAACCGGCGATCATAAGCCATTCCGTTTACAAGCCCCCGGCTATCATGAGAGCGGCAGGTTCACAATCTGCTTTCACGGATGTCCGAGTAGACGCTGCATACAGTGCGGCACATTTGCGTGAACAATGGCTTGCTAATCAGTCGAAGCCATCTCGCGCAATGACTCCCTTCACTTCGGATACCGTCAGCGACATAGATCTGCAGTTTAGCTTGAGTTCTGTGCTCGCAGAAAGGGCTCAAACGTTAAAGATGTTAGGTAGGCGTTACCTGCGCGACATTACCTTCCGCCGATCGCTTGCGATCGAAGACGATATCGCGGTGAATGAGGATTCGGTCACAGATTTCTGGAGTTTCCTACACTCAGGATCGATTACCAGAAAGGGCAGTATCATCTTTACTGGCGCGGGGCTGTTACGAATAACGTGGCGAAGGTCTGACGATAGCCACGTAGCGCTGGAATTTATAGGTGACGAAACGATCCGCTATGTTTCGTTCAGAAAAGATGCCCAAAGCGGTATCGTTTTTCGCAGTTCTGGTCGCGAGAAAATCGAAAAAATTAGAAGGGTCGTTGAAGGCAACGGTCTTGGAAGGCTCGTGTTTTCGTGAACGGAGGTGATGTCCCCGCAACCGATACAGTCATTCGATATGTAAAGGGCAGCGCAATAGGGGACGACAATTCTGTCGATGGCAGCGCCTTTCGGTTACGAGATGGTGAGAAAGGCCTTTCAGTCCACTGGCTCGAAGCTTTCGCGGGTTTGTCAAAACCAGAGCAGCTTAGCGAAGTGAGGCGCTTGATGCGCCTCACGCCGAGAAATTCTGCTCGATTTGCAGAGCTAAATGTTGGTCAGGTTGTTGAGTATATTTTGGAAGAAGGCAGGACGCTTCGGGTGGTAAGTGAATCTCTGGATGCAACTGATGAGTTCGAACAAGATCCTTCACATGCTGAGATCAAGAATTTACCTTCGGACGAAGATGTCGCCGCACTGATCGGTGATATGATCGCGAAGTGCATCACAGAACTCCATAAAGCAAAAGCTTAGACTACCTATGTAACCCTGTGAACTTACTAGATGTCGTCCGCGTATAGTGCGCCGTATTTGTCGGATCGCTGTGGCCGAAGTAAAAACATCGAAATACACAAGAGGACGACGCGGCTGGAGTATTTGGAGTGTTGTATGTGCTCAGAATATATTCGTTGCGGCGGGGCGAAATTTTATTGAGTCAGGTTTCACACTAAAAAATCGCGCAAAAATCGGATTTTCCAAATCATTTTAACAGACTGCTAGCATTAAAGCTCCCGCAGTTTTTCCTAGAACGGCGATTAGCTGTTTTTCATGCCCAATACATCGAGCATATCATATTCACCGGGTTTTTTGCCTTGCCCCCACATGACGGCTTTCAAAGCGCCTCTGGCGAAGATACCGCGATCCGTGGCCAGATGGCGAAGCACGATGCGCTCTCCGTCCGCTGCGAAAATAACGTCATGCTCTCCGACAACATCGCCGCCGCGTATCGCGTGAAAGCCGATCTTGCCGCGCTCGCGTGCGCCTGTGATCCCGTCGCGGCCCCTGTCTGCGGCGGCCTCCAGTTCGACACCGCGTCCTTCGGCGGCGGCTTCGCCCAACATGAGCGCCGTGCCTGAGGGTGCATCGACCTTTCGGTTGTGGTGTGCCTCAACGATTTCAATATCGAAGTCGTCATCGAGCGCTGCGGCGACTTGTTTGGTGAGCTGTGTCAGCAAATTCACGCCGAGGCTCATGTTCCCGGCGCGGATAATGACTGCGTGACGCGCTGCGGCTGATAATTTTTCAAGATGCCCAGTGTCAAACCCTGTGGTTCCGATCACATGGACCAGCTTGGCTTGTGCCGCGATGCCGGCATGATCAACCGTTGCGTCGGGGGCGGTAAAGTCGATCATTGCATGAGCAGAAGCCGCCGCCGCGAGGGTGTCATCGGTGACGAGAACGCCAATCGCCGTGCCTCCCATAGCCTCACCGATGTCGCGACCGATCCAGTCGTGGCCGGCGCGCTCGGTGACGGCATGGAGCGTAACGCCTTCGGTCTGGTGCACCTGTTGGATCAGCATTTGACCCATACGGCCAGAACCGCCGGTTATGATGATGCGAATGGTGTCAGACATAGAGCGCTCCAAGACTGTGTGTTCCGAAACGCATAGCGCGTTCGTGCGGCAGAGAATAGCCCAGAGCCATATGCGAAAATAGAATTTCAAGGCGCTGTATGAATGCAGGGTGTCCCTTGCCGGTTTGATCCCCTGGGTGTAGAAGCGCTCGAGAGTTTTCGATGGAGCGACCTATGTTCCGCTGGTTCGAAACCCGCGTCGATCCTTTTCAGACTTACGACGATACCAAGCCACTGCCGCGTGAGCTGAGGCCATTTTTCGTTGCGATGCTGTGGCCTATGCGCTGGGTCATTGCTGTTGCACTGGTTTTTGGAGCAATGGCGGCGTTGGCCGAGGTGCTGGTATTCTCGTATATGCAGCGCATCGTCGATATGATGGGTGAGGCCACGCCGGAGACGATTTGGGAAAACCATGGCTCTGAACTGTTGTTCATGGCGTTCATCGCGCTGTTCCTCAGGCCAATCGTTGACTTGATTGCGATCACAATTACGAATTTGAGTTATCTGCCCCCCGTCGCGGCGATGGTGCGTTGGCGGGCGCATCGGCAAGTTTTGCGGCAATCGCTTGGATTTTTCCAAAATGATTTTGCAGGGCGTATCGCGCAGAAAATTGTGCAGACCGGCCCCGCTGTCGGAGATAGCTTTTTCACGGTGCTTGATGCGCTTTGGTATGCGCTGATCTACACGATGTCAGCGGTGATATTGCTGGCAGATTTTGACTGGCGGTTGATGCTGATCTTCGGAATTTGGATGGCGAGCTTTGTTGCCATCGCGGTGTATATCGTGCCGCGCATTGGCCTTGCGGCTAAAGCCATGTCCGAGGCGCGCTCGACCATGACCGGGCGAATTGTCGACTCCTATACGAATATTCAAACCGTCAAACTTTTTGCCCATACCGACCGCGAAGACGGGTATGCGCTGCACGCGATTAACAACACTTACACGACTTTTCGAAAGGAGATGCGTCTCTTTACGTGGATGGAAGTCTTGCTGTTGGTCAACAATACATTCCTGACAGCAGGCATTTGCGGCATGTCGATTTGGCTGTGGAGCATTGGCGAGATCGGTGTCGGTGCGGTCGCAGCCGGGACTGCGCTGGTCCTGAGACTATCCGCGATGACGGGATGGATCATGTCGTCGCTGTCTCAGTTCTATCAAAACCTTGGTGTAATTATGGAGGGGATTGAGACAATCTCTCGCCCTGTAGACATCACTGATAGTCCCGATGCGAAAGCCTTGACGGTTCCGGCGGGAGCGCTGCGCTTTGACGCGGCGCATTTCATGTATGGCCGCGCTATTGGCGGTATCAATCAGATTGATTTGCATGTTGCGCCCGGAGAGAGGATTGGGCTTGTCGGACGTTCGGGTGCGGGGAAGTCTACCTTCGTCAATTTGCTATTGCGGTTTTATGATCTTGAAGCCGGGCGGATTGAAATTGACGGACAGGATATTGCGCATGTCACGCAAGACTCTTTGCGCGCGCATGTCTCGGTGGTGACACAAGATACCGCGTTGTTGCATCGCTCGGTTATGGAGAACATTCTTTATGGCCGTCCTGATGCGACGCATGAGCAAGCCATGAACGCGGCGAAGCGCGCACGGGCGCATGACTTTATCAACGACCTCGCCGATCCTGATGGGGGGACGGGTTATGACGCGCAAGTTGGCGAGCGGGGCGTGAAACTGTCGGGCGGTCAGCGCCAACGGATTGCCATCGCGCGAGCCATTCTGAAAGACGCGCCGATCCTTGTGTTGGACGAGGCGACCTCTGCTTTGGACTCAGAGGTCGAGGCGGAGATTCAGGAAGAGCTTGCCTCGTTGATGCAAGGTAAAACCGTAATCGCTATTGCGCACCGCCTCAGCACCATCGCGCATCTCGACCGGATTATCGTTATGGATAAAGGCAAGATCGCAGAGCAGGGAACCCATGCCGAGTTGCTGGACCAAGACGGCCTTTATGCCGGTTTCTGGAAACGCCAGTCCGGTGGGTTTTTGGATTTGGCGGCGGAGTAACGTGGCGCGTCAAAAGATGCACTCTCATTGAAGAAAACATGAGGCGGGAATGACTGAGAAGGTGGCTTTGGTAACGGGCGCGGCGCGGGGGATCGGGTTGGCGACGGCGCACCGGTTTTTGCGTGAAGGGTGGCAGGTTGTCATGCTTGACCGGGACGGCGGGGAACTGAGCAAAGTAACGCAAGGTCTGAATGCGGTGCTGCCGATTATCGCTGATGTGTCTTTGCCTGAAGACGTGGATAAATCCGTTGTAGAAATCACCGAGCGGTTCGGGCGTCTTGATGCATTGGTGAACAATGCCGGGGTTGCCGATTTTGGCCCCATCACAGAAACATCGTTCGAGCGGTGGCGCAGGATCATGGCGACCAATCTCGATGGGGTGTTCCTGACCTCGCAAGCGGCAACGCCTTTGCTCGCGAAAGAGGGTGGCGGGGCGATTGTGAATATCGCGTCGATCTCGGGCCTTCGGGCCAGCACGTTGCGCGTGGCGTATGGCACATCAAAAGCCGCTGTTATTCAACTGACATTGCAACAAGCCGCTGAGCTGGGCGAGATTGGCATCCGCGCGAACGCTGTCGCCCCCGGTCCTGTCCGCACTAAGCTGGCAATGGCGGTGCATACGCCGGAGATTACCGCCGCCTATCACGATGCTTTGCCGCTCAATCGTTATGGCAGTGAAGAAGAGATTTCGAATGCGATCTGGTTCCTATGCTCGGACGAGGCCAGCTACATCACCGGACAGGTTCTTGCCGCCGATGGCGGGTTTCACGGAACAGGTGTCGGATTGCCTGCTTTAAGAGGGTAGCCAGCGGCGCTTGACGCACCATATCAAGGCGGATGCGCTTATATCGCCCTTTCGAGAACGTTTTCCAGCCGTTCCAACCTGATGCCGACCCGATTCCGCCTAAGGCGCTCGGGGCGTTTTTGCGTTGGGCGTTGTGGGAATTTCGCTGGGTGATCTTGTTATTCTGCTTTGCCACCGTGAGCTTCGGGCTTTTGGATGTCTGGGCCGCGTGGTATTTGGGGACGCTGGTCGATATGGCCGCTGAAAGCGGGCCGGAGCGGTTTCTCTCGGATAATCTTTGGCCGTTGATTGGCGCAGCGTTGATTTTCGGGTTGGCGCGGCCTCTCGCATATGCGTTGCAAAGCGCGACGATGAGCCTTGCTATTTATCCAAATTTGGGGCCGCGCATCCTTTGGCGGCTGCATAAACATACCCTTGGCCAAAGCCTGAGTTTCTTTGAGGATGATTTTGCCGGGCGGCTTGCTTCAAAACAGATGCAGACGTTTGTCGCTACGGTTGACGCGATGCTCGATACAATCGGGTCCATCGGTTTGTTGGTTGCTTATGTCATTGGCATGGGAGCGGTGCTGGCCGTTGTTGATTGGCGTCTGGCGCTTGCGATGGCGGTTTGGGTTGCGCTTTACGTGGGGTTGGTCGCGTATTTTCTGCCGCGTATCCGGGGCGCTTCAAAGTTCCGTGCGGAAAAGAGAGCTGCTGTGAACGGGCGGTTCGTAGACAGCTTTACCAATATGAGCACGGTTAAATTATTTGCTCATGCAGGCCGCGAGAAAGAATTTGCCCGCGAAGGCATTCACGAGTTTCGCCTCTCCAGCGTTGCCTTCGGGCGGTTGGCGGTCAGTATGCGGCTCTGTTTGGCGTTTCTGAATGCTTTTGGCGCGTTGCTGGTGGTTGGGCTTGCGGTTTGGCTTTGGCGAGGCGGAAGCGCAACCATCGGTGATCTTGGCGCAGCATCGGCGTTGATCTTGCGCGCCACGCAGATGAGTGGATGGGTGGCTTGGTCTGCCCTCGGTGTGTTCTCAAATATCGGCGTGGTCGAAGATGGTGCAGCGACCTTATCCGTGCCGCATGACATCAAAGATAAAGACGGTGCGGTTGCTCTGCCAAGTGTCACCGGCGCGATCCATTTTGACGCGGTGACATTCGAATATGGACGCGAAACCGGCGGAGTGCGAAATCTTGATCTAAAGATTGAGCCGGGCAGCCGCGTCGGGTTGGTCGGGCGATCCGGAGCGGGGAAGTCTACGCTCGTGAATCTTTTGCTGCGGCTTTATGATGTTGAAAGCGGTGCGATTAAACTGGACGGGCATGATGTGCGCGACTTGACGCAAGATAGTCTGCGCCGACAGATTGCAATGGTTACGCAAGATACTGCGATGTTCAATCGATCCGCGCGGGATAATATTCTCTACGGGTCAAATGGTGACGGCGACGCTGAAGAAGCCGCCCGCATCGCACGGGCTGATCTTTTTATCCGTGATCTTCGCGATAATGATGGCAGGGAAGGGTTCGATGCTCATATCGGAGAGCGCGGTGTGAAACTGTCGGGAGGGCAGCGCCAACGGATTGCCATTGCGCGCGCCGTTTTAAAGGATGCTCCGATTCTGGTGCTTGATGAAGCGACCTCGGCCCTCGACTCGGAAGTTGAGGCTGAAATTCAGGATGAGCTTGAAACGTTGATGCAGGGTAAAACCGTCATCGCGATTGCTCATCGCCTGAGTACGATCGCCCATCTGGATCGGATTATCGTAATGGATAATGGTGTGATCGTCGAAGATGGCACGCATGAAGCACTACTCAAAAAAGACGGACAATATGCCAGCTTCTGGTCTCGCCAATCCGGTGGATTTTTGAACTTAGCTGCGGAGTAACGCGATCAAGGCGTATTGTTGGCGTTGTCAAGGGCTGTTGCCGTTCGTTCAAACGGTTTATTGGCTTCTACGCTAATATCGCCGACGGTTGCAATTATGGCGAGGCCAAGGAAGGCGGCGATAAGACCATACTCGATAGACGTTGCGCCTGCGTCATCGCGCCAGAGATTTCTCAACATGACTTCTCCTCGACGCCCCCTGGTTGCAATGGTTGTAACACTAGCTTTGAAAGTTTAAGAAAACACCACTATTGGTAATTGTTAAATAAAAAGAATACCGTACCTCTTTTGGAGGTACGGTAAGTTTGGTTTTGAGCAGTCGTAAAGCCTTAATCCGGATCGCGGAAAATGCGTCCTGGGGCAGAGTATCCGGCAGGCTGAATTCTTTCGCCGCCATTTAGATTTTGAAACCAAGCCTTTTGGTGTGGCTTCAAAAACCCATTGCATTCTGCAATGGGAAATAGAAAACTATTGAGCGGCTGCATCGCTCCAGACATCGGTTTGATCACCAATGTTGCTGTAGTAATTGATTGTACGGGCGGCCAATTTTGGCGGTAAATCCTGTTTTGCCAAACGTACAGCGCCGCTTTCATCCCCCTTCAAAGCCAGGACCATCGCCAGATTTTGGCGAACCTGGACGCTGGCATTAGGGGCAATCAATGCTTCCCGTAGTTTACGCTCAGCAAGATCGAGGTCACCGCTAAGCGCATAACTCAGACCAAGATTGCTGAGGGCAATTGCGTTCAGCGGATCTGCCTCTAAAGCGAGGGCGTAACTGGCTTGCGCTTGTTCGTGTTTTCCGGCCCGGTCAAAAGCAACACCGATTGCAGAGCGTAACTTTGAGACGCGCTGTTGCGGTATGCCGGGAGCTTCAGCGAGTTGCGTGAGGCTTGCTGCGCCTTCGCGAAGACGACCTGATGCAATGAGCGTCTTGGCCAATTCTTCCATCATTTCTCTATTAGCCGGATGATCGCGTAGGGATTGGCGCAAAATCCGCTCGGCGTCTTCATATCTGCCAATAAATCGTAGATTTTCAGCAGTTTTGAGCGCGTATTTGGCGTTCTTGCGGTCGGTCGCGTAAAGCCTGCCCCAATGGCTTGCGGCAGACCCGTAATTTTGTTCTTTCTCGGAAATCGCAGCTGCGGTGTTGAGGAAAACCCGTGGATCTTCAATTTTTGCAAGTTTTTCAGGGTTGCTGTCGGGCCGGGAATCGTTGTTGTTGCCTCCGGGGAAGTTGGCGGAGGTATTGTTGCCTGATAACAATGTGTTATCTATACTACCGCAACCGGCAACAGTCGCGACGAGCAATAATGAAACCGCAGATCGGCGCAGAGCAAAACGGAGCATTGCAGCAACCTCTTGTATAAATTCTTGGCATGCGACTCACGCCATTCCTTGCGGGAGTTTGAAGGAAGTGAGTCACCGGGACGTTAATGCTTCGCCATAAAATGTAATATTTGATGCCTTCGCAGTGCGCGTATCGTTGCTGCTGAGTCGCTGATATCCTAAGACCCTTTAAAACTGCCCTGCTGAAAGGTCTTCGCTGTGTCTGAATTCATCCGCTCCCTGCCTGATTTTGTCGAAGCAGGTGAAGACGTAATCTCGGTCTGGCCAATTACTGAGGAAATATTCCCAGTCTGGTTGTTAACATTGCCGGATGCACAATCCACATGGTTGAAGCAACAAAACTTCACCGCAGCGCGTGGAAAAGTCTGTGTTGTACCAGCCAGCGACGGGCGGATCGCCGGGGTTGCTTTCGGATTGGGCAATGGCGCTGCTGAAGGGCGGATTTTCGGCGATTTGCCTTTTGCGCTGCCTGATGGCGTTTATCGTATTGAACCGCAGGTTGAGATTGATCTGGAGCGGGCGGCGCTGGGGTGGTTGCTCGGCAGTTATTCATTCAACCGATACAAAACGACAGGAAAGCACAAAGACCCTGCCCGTCTGATTGCCCCCGATGGTGTCGATGCGAAACGGGTGCGGCGGTTGGCGCAAGGCATGGCGCTTGCCAGAGATCTGATTAATACACCGGCTCAGGATATGGGGCCGGAGGTTTTGGAGGCTCAGGTCCGGGCGCTGGCCGATCTACATGAAGGCGCGAAAGTCGAAACGGTGGTTGGCGATGAGTTGCTGGCGCAGAATTATCCGATGATCCATACGGTTGGGCGTGCGGCAGAGCAAGCGCCGCGCTTGATTGACATGCGTTGGGCCGGGCCGGGAGCCAAAACCACGATTACTCTCGTCGGAAAAGGGGTTTGCTTTGATACCGGCGGGCTGGACATTAAGCCTTCTTCCGCAATGCTTTTGATGAAAAAGGATATGGGCGGGGCCGCGTCGGTGCTGGGGCTTGCCTCGATGATTATGGATGCGGCGCTGCCTGTGACATTGCGCGTGCTGATCCCGGCGGTAGAGAATAGCGTTGCCGGGAACAGCTTTCGCCCCGGTGATGTGTTGATCGCGCGCAATGGCATTACGGTCGAAAATCGCAATACGGATGCGGAAGGCAGGTTGGTCCTTGGCGATGCGCTGGTTGAGGCTTCGTCGGAAGACCCTGATCTGATAATTGATATGGCCACCTTGACCGGCGCGGCGCGGGTTGCTCTGGGGCCGGACTTGCCACCAATGTTTACAGATAGCGACGATCTTGCCTCTGATATTATGGCAGCGGGTAGTGCGATTGATGATCCGGTTTGGCGCTTACCGCTCTGGGATGGCTATGAAACGGTGATTGGTAGTAAGGTTGCCGAGATCACCAACGCGCCCTCGGGCGGCATGGCGGGATCAGTGACGGCGGCACTTTTCTTACGGCGTTTTGTGACGCAGCCCCAAAAATGGGCGCATTTTGATATTTATGGTTGGGCGCCGGGTGCGAAACCCGGACGACCGCAAGGCGGTGAATGCCAAGCGGCGATGGCTGTCTATAAAGTGATCGAGGATCGCTGTGCTTGATGGGGTTGATTTTTTGCGGGGTGCGGACCGGCGGCTGACACCGGCGCGGATTGATTTGGCTGCTGCTCATCTCGAAGGCTCGGTCGATTCAGCGCGCTTTGTCGAAGCAACACCGATGCAGGTGAAGGCGGCGATTATTCCGTTAAGGCCCGCAGCGGATGCAAGCACCAGCGTTGATACGGTATTGCTTTATGGCGAGCGGTTTGATGTCTACGATTCCGCCGAAGGATGGGCATGGGGGCAGGCTCCGCGCGATGGGTATGTCGGGTATATGCCGCTGGCGGCTTTGACGGAAAACCTCACCGAGCCAACGCATACGGTCGCCGTGCCGACAACGCATCTTTACCCCAAAGCCAGCATGAAAACCGAGCCGGTGGCGGCGCTGTGGATGACATCGCTGGTTGCACCAACAGCCCTGCACGAGCCGAACAGCGAAGGCGTTGCTTTTGCCGAGATTGATGGTCTGTTTTTACCGGCTAAACATCTGGTTCCCGTCGATGTTCTGGAAGATGATTTCGTGACCGTCGCCGAGATGTTTCTGAACGCGCCTTATGTTTGGGGCGGGAAGACCGCCGCCGGAGTGGATTGCTCAGGATTGATTCAAGTGGCGCTTGCCCGTGCGGGTGTCTCCGCGCCGCGTGATAGCGATATGTTGCAAGCGGTTGGGGAAGCTTCTGACGCGAACGAATTTCGCCGAGGAGATATATTGTTCTGGAAAGGGCATATGGGTGTGATGGTGGACGACCAGACATTCCTGCACGCCACCGCCTATTCCATGAGCACGATTTATGAGCCGGTCACAGTTACGCGAGAGCGGATCGAAGAAAAGCTAGGAATACCGCTGCAATGCGTGCGGCGGCTGAAATAATGTTAACGGAAGATTAACCTGAAGCACCGTACGCGCCTGATAAAAGAATATGTTTCGAATGTCTGAGCGGTGTTTTGGATAAACGAGCGAAAGGGCGCAAAGCCCGCGTTGATTGAGAATAATCAGGAGAGCGTCATGCGTTCAATTTTCTTTGCCGCCCTTGTTGCCTTGACGGGCGTGTACACCCTGCCCGCCGCCGCGCAATCCGCTGGCGTTACCGTTGAACAACGGCAAGCCTTTGAACGCTGGAAGGCAAATTTTCGCGGGAAAGCACTGTCGCAAGGCATTCGTGCAGATGTGTTCGACACCGCGTTTGCTGGCGTGACACCGAACCCGACAATTTTGAATTTTGACCGCAAGCAACCTGAATTCTCACGCCCGATCTGGAAATATCTCGACAGTGCCGTCTCTGCGAGCCGCGTGAAAAATGGCCGCGAAAAACTTGCAAAGCATCGGGACTTGCTGCGCCGGATCGAACAAGCTTACGGCGTTGACGGAAATGTTGTGCTCGGCATTTGGGGCCTCGAAAGTGCCTATGGCTTCGGGTATGGCGATTTTTCGATTATCCGCTCGCTGTCGACACTCGCCTTTGATGGGCGGCGGCAGAAATTTGCGGAAGAACAGCTAGTCGGCGCGCTGAAGATTATTCAGAACGGCGATGTGCCTGCTTCGGGGATGCTGGGGTCATGGGCCGGTGCGATGGGTCATGTGCAGTTTATCCCGACCAGCTTTAATGCTTTGGCGGTGGATTTTAACGGTGATGGCAGACGCGATATTTGGTCTGAAGATCCGACAGATGCGCTGGCGAGCGCGGCGAATTATCTCAAGAAAAGTGGCTGGCGCACGGGGCAACCTGCTTTCATTCCGGTGAATGTCCCGCGCAGTGTGGATGCTTTTGATCTGCGCCGGAACAATAAACTGTCCGCCGCAGAATGGCGTGCCAAAGGGGTGACGACGCAAGACGGTCGCCCTGTGCCGGATTTCGGTCCTGCCGCTGTTATTATTCCCGCCGGAGCAAACGGACCGGCCTTTATGACCTTCCATAATTTCGGGGTTATCAAAAAGTACAACAATGCGACCTCCTATGCGTTGGGCGTTGCGCATCTTGGTAACCGGATTGCCGGGGCCGGGCCGCTGAATGTGAGCTGGCCGAAAGATGATCGTCCTTTGGGGCGGACCGAGAAAAAGACTTTGCAAACCAGCTTGACGCAAATGGGCTTCGATACCAACGGAGTGGACGGTATTCTTGGCCCGGATAGCCGTGCTGCAATCCGCAATTTCCAGCGCTCGCGCGGGCTTCCAGCTGATGGGTATGCGTCGGCGAAACTGCTGACGCGGGTAGAGGATGCGATCGCAGGCCGCGAGTCTCTGGGCCGCGATACCGTGCGCTTGATCCAAGCGCGTTTGAATGAGCGTGGTTTCAATGCCGGTACGCCCGATGGCCTCGCCGGACCGCAAACCCGCGCCGCCATTGCTGCCTTCCAACAAGCGTTTGGATATGCGCCCGACGGGAAACCAAGCGCGGCTTTGTTGCAAGCCTTGGGTGGATGAGAAAGAAGGGCGTTACTGCGCCCGCTTGTCTTTGTCAGGCCAAAAAACCCCGGATTTTTTGATGCATCTGCTATATGAAAAGTTCGTGCAAACACTTTGTGCGTGTTACAACTAAAAGAGACATTCCGGCTAGGGTGTCTTTAGCAGACTTTTTTTGGCCGTTTCGATGCCAATGCCGGATAAATACTACTAATAAGGGTATTTTAACTGCAATTCCAGTACGATCCAGCGTTTCTCTCACCCAAATCACTGTAGAAAGACATCATTTTCAGATGTAACATAGTTGTTAACAATTTCAGGTGCTTTCGGCCATAAGCGTAACTTATGTGTTAACATTCAAGAGAATATTCTCATCATATTGTGTGTTCTCTCATTTACACCACAATATATCCTGTACATTTTGCCGGCGTAACCAGTTTGAATCCTAAGTCGGTACAATAAAATGTATGACAAATTCGATAAGGCGCTTAAGAAAGTACTCTCATCTGAAATTACACCTTACGGTATCGAGGAGAAGGGCTTACTCGTTGCGACAGCACGTCGCGCTGCTGCCGAAAACCGGATCAAAGCCCTGAACGAGGCAATGCTTGGAGAATTCAAGTTTGCTAAAATTCATGAAACTGCCAGCATCCGGTATCATAAAGATGCCGAGGCCCTGGCGGAGGGCAGACAACCTGTTCACCACTCCATTTGTCATTTCTTTCTTATAACCAAAGCCTACAGCGCTGATGATCGGGATGAAAAGCGATATCGCAGTGGCATTCAGAAAACAGATGTCGCCTGATTACCGCCTTCACAAACCGGGCAATACTGTCGGATCATTGCATAGTTGAGCGTTATCAAAACTGCCACCGCACGAATGTCTTCGCTTTTGGTCACGTATTGGGGCTGTCGTCGCCGGGTTTGGGCGATCCTTCAATCCCGTTAGCACTTGAGACGGATTTTGAACCTTGGTTATCCAAAATCATCCGTAATTGGCTACTTGCCCGTGCGATAATATCAATGCGTTCCAGTACCGCTGCATTACCGACTGATGCCGGGTAGTCAGATGAATTTTTGAAGTCGGATTTGATAGAACCTGACAGCATGATCAGAACGTCTAAATTTCTGCGGAAACTTTCCAAATCAAATGTTGGCAATCCGGGTGCGTGGAGTATCTGTTTGTCATAGGCGGTGTTGCCTATGATTGCTGAACGCCTCTGAGTGAACTGAATCGCGCCCGCAAGTTCGATCGGGTCCAGTGCAGCTTTGTTCAGGACTTCGATATCTGAAGAATGAAAATCCTCTGCTTCGTACCCTTTTCCCGTGACCACTAGAAACGGGAGGGCAGGAAATTCTGTTTGGATTTTTTCGATGAGTTTTTCTGCTGTAACATGACCAACGAAAAAATCGAGAATAACAACATCGTAGGTATTGACCGAAATCAGGTCGATAGCCTTTTCAATATTGTCGCAATGATCAACTTTGTGAGTGTCGCCCAGTGCTTGGGCCAGGACTCTTTTTATTACAAAAAAATCATCTTCATCATCCTCGAGGACCAAGACTTTTTTATGAATAATGCGAAGACCCGATCCGGAGGCGGAAGGAAGCGAAACAGAGTTATTTGCCTTTGCTATACTCATTGGAACCTGCCCCGATTCTTACTATACCTGTTTGACATGCTCGGTGAGGATAGCGCACATACCTCAAAGGCCAACACAAGTTATATACGGTACTGCAAGGCTTTACAAAAAGGTAGCCCAATATTTAAGGCCTTTGCATAACGGGAAAAACCGGAATGAATTTTCAATGGAGCCATGTCTGTTGTTCCGCCGGTTTTCAGCGTGCGCAGACGCCGGTGTTTCCGGTTCCGGAATGTCCGAACAGTCGGGCAATGACGATTACTGTCGTGTCGTGTGTGCCGTATTTTGTTGCTGAAAGTGGAAACATTTTCTCATTGACAAATCTTCATTTTCCAGTTTAAATGTTCTTGTTTTGTTTTCAACAGAAAGACGCCATGATCTGGAGCCTTGACCGCATGACCGAGAACTACCGCCTTGCGCTGTTGCGCATTGTGGCGGGGTTGTTTGTGTCGGCGGGGATGGCTTCAGATGATGTGGTTATCGAAAAACTGCCTCGCCACTTTCGCAATGCGGTTTTGCTGATTTTGCGCCCTGCTGAATCGGCGACGCGGCGGATTGTTGCGATCTTCGCGCGGGATATGGCTGTGCCGGAATATGTGGCTCCGCCGAAGCGGAAACGCGCCAAGAATAAAGGCACAGGCAAAAAGCGGGGGTCGCGTGCGCCACAATTTTGTTTGATTGATCCGCGCAAATATTTTCCTGAACTGTATCCCAACCGGCGCAAACCGCGCCGAAAGCCCAAAGCGAATGGTTCTACCGACCCTCACATTCAAATCCGGATTGGGACATTTGACGGCGAGCCGGATTTTATCCTCTGGTCGGACCCGAACGCGGCTTTGACGCCGGAGGATGAGGTATCTGCAAAGGCTTTGTGTCGCCGCCTCTTGGCGCTGAAGCTGGCGCTGGAAGACATGCCGAAGCAAGCCAAGCGCTATGTCCGCGAAGTTGCCAAACGCAAGGCCGCCGCACCGGGACCGAAAAGTGTTCCACCGCTGCGCATGGGGCTGCCGCCGGGGTATCGGCGAAAGCACGCCCACAAAGTCGATGAAATCCTATGGGATTGTCATTGCCTCGTCCGGCACGAGCCTGCACCCGATACATCTTAAAATTTGAAAAAATTCAGGAACAGGCCTCCGCCCGAAAACGGGATCGGGGGGTTTCGTTTTGCTCTGCGACGATTTTAGGAACAATCGCGTCTATTTTCTCTGAACGTGCTGAAAAGAAATAAAAACGTTCAAAATTGCAGTATCTAAAATTTGCACCTGAAGTTAATGAGGGGGAGTGTAGTGTAGGTCATCGAAGCAGGACCAAGCCTATGACTGACGCCTATTTGACCGAACTGAGCATGTCGGAACAAATCGTTCCATCAGATGCCTATAAACCGCGTCGCAGTCATAAGCGACCGCCCCCCGATACAGGTTTTGCGCGGGTTTTATTTGCCGAAGACCGACAACGAGATGTCGCCGATGGCTTGCAGGGGATTATTCTCAAGGGCGGGATTCTGTCGCTGCTCACCCTTACGATCTATCGGTTCTGGATGAAAACGGCGCAACGTCGCCTGATCTGGCGCGAGACGCGCCTTGATGGAGACGGGTTTGAATATACCGGCACACCGCTGGAGCTGTTAATCGGGTCGATGATCGCGATTGTGATTTTGGCTGTCTGGTTCGGGATTGCCAATCTCGGTTTGACCTATGTGCAGCTTGCCGCCTGGCAGAATTTCGATGTCAGTATTTTTCTGTTCCCGATTATTATTTCCCCACTTGTTGCCTTCGCGATTTTTCGGGCGCGCCGCTATAAAATGCTGCGCACGAAATGGCGCGGCATCCGGTTTGGCATGGACGGGTCGGCGGTTAAATATGCCGGACATTGGTTTCTGTGGACCATCGTTCAGATTTTATCGCTCGGATTTTTGACCCCGCATAAACGCATGGCGCTGGAACGGGTGATGACGAACCATATGCTTTATGGCGATGCGCGATTCCAGTTTGAGCCACCGGAAGGCGCGCTACGCCATCTGACCGCACATTGGATGCTGCCTTGGCTGACAGGCGTTATTGTGACGGGCATCGTCGCTTATGTGGCTTATTCTTCTGGAGGTCTAACCAATATCTTTGCGGAGTTCGATACACAGGCAGAGCAAACTGATACCGATGCCACGGCCCTGAAACTAAATTTTATTCTTGGTATTGCGCTCATTCCGGCACTCCTGAGTTATCCGTTTTATTTGCGATATAAGTCCCGTGAAATCGCGACTGTGCTTTCATCGCGCCGCGTGCTGAATGCTCGATGCGAGTCGCACCTGACATGGGGTGTCACTTTCAAACCGATTGCTGCCTATGTTGGATATTGGTTGTTGCTTGTTGTGCCGCTGATGATTGCGCTTGGCGTTGTGATGTTCATGGCGTTCTCAACGGCGCTGATGATCGACGGTAAAGATCTGAGTATCTTTTCAGGCAATGTGCAGCCGCAACTGTTTGATAGTCTCGCTGCAAAGATTGCAGTCTATTCCGGGCTGTATTTTTTCTATGGCGGTATGATCTTGTTCAGTCTGTGGCTGGCTGCGTTAATCCACTTCCGCCGTCTGCATACTTATATTTGCCGGGGCACGGTGGTTCATAATCTGGCCTCTCTGAATCAAGTGCGACAGCGCGTACGCGATGATCAGCTTGAGAGCGAAGGCTTTGCCGACGCGCTGGACATCGGAGGCTTTTGAGGATGCGCTGGGCCGGGGTGTATTTCGATGGGGAGACGGCGCGTCCTCACAATGTCGAGGTCGAAATCGGAACAGGCGCTCTTGGTATTTTTGGTCGCTCCGGTCTGATCGCGCATTGGGGGTATGATACTCTGCGGCGTGTACCGGGCACGGGGCGCGAAGCCGGGATGATCGAGGTCACGCCGTCTTTTCAATCTGACGAGCGGTTGCAATTAGAGCAATCCGGTGCGGTCAAGGCGTTGCGTTCGGCGCACCCGAAAGTCGATAAGCGTCCCCCTGCAAATAAATCCGCGATTGCTCGGGCGCTTGGTTGGACCGGGGCGGCGATTGGCGCGATGGCCTTTATCGTCTTTGTCGCGATCCCCGCGCTCGCCCCTCAGATTGCAGCGATCATCCCGCAAGAGCGAGAGATAGAGCTTGGCGAGAAGGTCGAGGAGCTAATTGCGCGGGTGGGTTTGATCAGCGATGTCTGCACCGATGCGGAAGGCCGTGCTGCGCTGGATACGATGACGGCAAAGCTGACTGATGGGCTTGATCTGCGCATTCCGATCAAGGTCGATGTGGTGAAAGCGCCGCTCATCAATGCCATCGCTTTACCCGGTGGTCGGGTGTTCATATTTGCGCCCTTGCTCAAACAAGCGGATTCGGCGGATGAAGTTGCGGGGATTCTCGGCCATGAGATTGGACACGTGCACATCTCGCACCCGGTTGCAGGGATGGTGCGCTCGTCGGCCTCTGCCGGGGTGATTGGTCTTTTCTTCGGTGACTTTATGGGAGCCGGTGTCATGGCCGGGTTTGCCGAACAGTTTATGAATGCCAGTCATACGCGCGAAGCCGAACGCGAGGCTGATGCTTTTGCGGTTGAGCGGATGGCGGCGGCGAATGCGGCAACCAAAGGGATGGCCGATTTCTTCGGGCGGATGCGTGAAAAGCATGGCGAGGGTGGATTGTTTGGCGGCTATATGGCGTCTCACCCCAGTTTTTCGGAACGCGAGGCGATGTTGATCGCTGCTTCTATCGGGGACGAAGCCGAACCGATCTTGACGGATACCGAATGGAAAGCGTTGCGCAATATTTGCGATTCATCTGAGAGTTTAAAGGATGGTGGCGAGACAGAAGACTGACTCTACCGCTGACGGCTTGGCTGGTGTAAGAACGCACCATGATGAGCATCGAAATAACTGCACAAGCGCGTAAAACCCTCAAGCTGCTCGGTGATCCGGCTGCGCCGCTCGCATCGCCGGGACTAAGCCGCGAGACTGTGGAAGAATTGGTCGAGGCCGCTGGATGGGCGCCTTTTCACCGTCCCGCGTATTGTGCCCGCGAACAAGGTGTGGGTGTTGTCGAGCCGTGGCGCTTTACGATGCTGGATGGCCCGGCATGTCGGGTGTTGCTCTCGCGCCTTTCGGAAATTCCAAAACCCCCCGGCAAGATTGCAAACATGCTGGCGGTTGCCGATGCTTTGCTGTTGGTGACGTGGTTGCCTGAGCCCTCTGATGCGGGGAAGTGGGAGGCAAGCGATTTCAATATGGAGCATATCGCGGCGGGTGCTGCGGCGATCCAAACGCTTTTGCTGGCGGCAACCGCGCGGGGCATCGGGAACTATTGGTCAAGCGGCGGGGCGCTCGGGACGCAGGACGCTTTCTCGATGCTTGGCATTGAGGAGAGTGATGTGCTGCTCGGTGCTGTGTTTTTATTTCCCGAGCCTCCCGAAGACGCAGAAGCCGCCCCCGGAAAAATGCGCGAGAAGCGCAGCCCGTCTCATGCCTGGGCGCGCTGGGCCGAGCTTGGCTGACCCTCCGTGGTTGCTGTGTCGATAGAAAAACCCGATGATCATTGGGAGATTGAGACGCTGCTCGATACGGCTTTTGCGCCGGGTCGGACAAGCCTGTCATCCTATCGCCTCCGCGAAGGAGTCGCGCCGGTTGAGGGGCTGTGCCTGACCGCCAGAGATGAAGATGAGATCGGAGCGCTGGCGGGGACAATCCGGTTTTGGCCGGTGATGATTGGCGAAAAAGCAACGCCGTCTTTATTGCTTGGTCCTGTTGCGGCACACCCCACGCGGCAAGGGGAAGGGATCGGAGCTTTGCTGATTCTGGAAGGTCTTGAACACGCAGCGAAGGCAGGGTGGGAGCGCTGTATTCTGATCGGCGATGAACCTTATTATGCGCGCTTCGGATTTAAACAATCTTTGGCGGCGGATATTATTTTCCCGCCACCGACAAACCCGAACCGCATCCTCGCGAAAGAAATCACGCGAGGGGCGATGGCGGGTGTATCCGGCGACGTGAAGCGTTGGGACGAGTCGCTTGTTTAGAGCCTTCTGAATATCGAAAGCGTGCCAAGAGTTCATTATACGAAGGCTCGCTGTTGTGATTGGCGAACGGGTCGGCTATGCCCATGCGCGAGATTGATTTGCGCCGGTGAAATCTGGCGCTGACCTAGAAAGAAGATCATGGCCGTACTCGTTGACGAAAATACCAAAGTAATCTGTCAGGGAATCACAGGCTCTCAGGGGACATTCCACTCTGAGCAGGCGATTGCTTATGGCACTAAGATGGTTGGTGGCGTGACACCCGGCAAAGGGGGGCAAACAGCGCTTGGCTTGCCGGTTTTTGACTCGGTTCACGAAGCGGTTCACGCGACGGGTGCGGATGCGAGTGCGATTTATGTTCCCCCGCCATTCGCTGCGGATGCAATCCTAGAGGCGCTGGATGCGGAAGTGCCTCTGATTGTTTGCATTACCGAGGGCATCCCTGTTTTGGACATGATGCGGGTCAAACGCGCGCTGGTCGGCTCGAAGTCCCGTCTAATCGGACCAAACTGCCCCGGTGTGATTACACCTGATGCCTGCAAAATCGGCATTATGCCCGGTCATATCCATAAGCGCGGAAGTGTGGGCATTGTCTCGCGCTCTGGGACGCTGACCTATGAAGCTGTT
The DNA here is from genome assembly GCA_937995735.1 of uncultured Neomegalonema sp. Classification (GTDB taxonomy): domain Bacteria; phylum Pseudomonadota; class Alphaproteobacteria; order Rhodobacterales; family Rhodobacteraceae; genus JAHDDY01. The sequence goes on from CALKIZ010000049.1 coordinate 20,619, forward strand.
GCTCAGACGACGGCCATCGGTAAGGGGCAGAGCACCTGTATCGGAATTGGTGGTGACCCGATTAAAGGGACCGAGCATATTGATGCGCTCGACTTGCTGCTCGGGGATGATGAAACCGAGTCGATCATTATGATCGGCGAAATTGGCGGGTCTGCCGAAGAAGACGCGGCTCAATTCATTGCCGATGAAGCCAAAAAGGGACGGAAAAAGCCGATTGCTGGCTTTATTGCAGGGCGCACAGCGCCTCCGGGACGCCGTATGGGTCATGCTGGTGCGATCATTTCGGGCGGCAAAGGCGGTGCGGACGATAAGATTGAAGCCATGCGCTCGGCTGGGATCGTTGTTTCTGAAGATCCCTCGAAACTTGGCGAAGCGCTGCTTGAAGCCATCGGCTGACATTGATCGCGCGAGAAGAGTAAAGGCGTGTGCAGGCGAAAGCCCGCCACGCCTTTTTCGTGTGCGTTGTCCCCAAAGTCTGTTTCGGGGCGTGTGAGGTGATTTTTTAGCCCTCTAAACCCCTAAAAAACTGATTGAATAGCGCGCCGCAACAAAGTGTGACGTACACCCTGTGTTCAGAATTGTTTAGTTAGGTTAAAAGCGAGACGAATCGCGGATTGCACGTTCGGTAAAACTTTCGAGCAGTTCGTTCCTACTAGATCGCTGATTCTTAGGGAGCACGCGGGAACGCCCCGCGCGGGTAAAATGAGTACATCCGAGGCTCGCCGGCCTTCCGGCAACGACGCTTTCGCACAACTTTCTTTCCTTCAAGGCGCTAATGCCGCCTATGTCGAAATGCTTTATGCCCGCTATGCTGAGGATAAGTCCTCAGTAGGCGACGAGTGGCAGAAGTTTTTCGATGGGTTGGAGGACAGTGAAGCTGACCCAAAAGCCAATGCCGCTGGAGCAAGCTGGCAGCGAGGCGACTGGCCCCCGCGTGCCAATGGCGAGTTGGTGGCTGCGTTGGATGGTCAGTGGGATGCCGTTCCTGACCCTGCTGCAGTTGCAGGTAAGATTAAAAATAAGGCATCCGCGAAGGGTGACGCTCTGTCGGCGGAGGCTTTGCGGTCGGCGACGCTCGATTCAATCCGTGCGATCATGTTTATCCGCGCGCACCGTCACCGGGGCCACTTAGCGGCGAACCTTGATCCTCTCGGGATTGTCAATGTCGAGAATGCTCCTGAACTTGATGCAAAATCCTATGGATTTACCGAAGCCGATATGGATCGGCCAATCTTTATCGACAACGTGCTCGGTGTTGAAAGCGCGTCGATGCGCGAAATTAACGACATTGTTAAAAAGACCTATTGCGGAACTTTCGCCCTCCAATACATGCATATTTCCGATGCGGAAGAAGCAGCATGGCTGAAAGAGCGCATCGAAGGACGTGATAAAGAAGTGAGCTTCACGCCGGAAGGCCGGAAAGCCATTCTGAACAAGCTGATTGAAACCGAAGGGTTCGAAAAGTTCCTCAACGTCAAATATACCGGCACAAAGCGGTTTGGCATTGATGGCGGTGAAGCGCTCGTTCCTGCAATGGAGCAGATTATCAAGCGCGGCGGTGCGCTGGGTGCGAAAGACATTATCATTGGGATGCCTCACCGGGGCCGCTTGAATGTTTTGGTCAATGTGATGGCCAAACCATTCAGGGCGATCTTTAACGAGTTTCAGGGTGGTAGTTTCAAGCCCGAAGATGTCGACGGGTCGGGTGATGTGAAGTATCACCTTGGCGCATCCTCTGACCGCGAGTTCGATGGGAATAGCGTTCACCTGTCACTGACCGCAAATCCGTCGCACCTTGAAGCGGTAAACCCGGTGGTATTGGGTAAAGCCCGCGCAAAGCAGGCTCAAAAGGACGACCGTGAAACCCGCAGTTCTGTCATTCCGGTTCTTTTGCACGGCGACGCTGCTTTTGCCGGTCAAGGCGTTGTAGCGGAATGCTTTGGTCTTTCAGGACTGGTCGGTCACCGCACGGGTGGCGCAATCCATATCGTGGTGAATAACCAAATCGGGTTTACGACTGCGCCGCGTTTTTCGCGTTCATCGCCTTATCCGTCTGACATTGCGTTGATGGTTGAAGCGCCGATTTTCCACGTCAACGGTGATGATCCTGAAGCGGTGACGCACGCAGCGAAAGTTGCCACCGAATACCGTCAAAAGTTCCGCAAAGATGTAGTGATTGATATCTTCTGCTACCGCCGCTTCGGACATAACGAGGGCGATGAACCAATGTTCACGCAACCCGTTATGTACAAAAAGATCAAGACACATCCAACCACGCTGTCAATCTATGGTGATCGGCTGATAAAAGAGGGCGTCCTAACCGCTGATGATATCGAAGCGATGAAGACCGCTTTCACAGATCATCTGCAAGCCGAATTTGTTGCAGGCGAAGATTACCGCCCCAACAAAGCGGATTGGCTTGATGGCAAGTGGTCCGGCTTGGCAACCGGCAAGGGTGAATATCAACGTGGTGATACAGCTTACCCTGCTGAACTGCTGAATAAGATAGGCAACACACTAACCCGTGCCCCAGAGGGTTTTAATATCCACCGCACTGTCGCGCGGCAGCTCACAGCCAAACAAAAGATGTTTGAAACCGGTCAGGGGTTCGACTGGGCCACTGCGGAAGCGATGGCATTTTCTTCTTTGATTGAAGAGGGCTTTCCCGTGCGATTGTCCGGTCAGGACTGTACGCGCGGGACGTTCTCTCAGCGTCATTCTGCTTTCATTGATCAGGAAACCGAAGATCGCTACTACCCGATGAAGAATCTCAAAGGTCCGAATGACTATGAGGTAATCGACTCGATGCTGTCTGAATACGCTGTGCTTGGATTTGAGTACGGGTACACGATGGCTGAACCAAATGCGCTGGTTCTGTGGGAAGCACAATTCGGTGACTTCGTGAACGGTGCCCAGATCATGATTGATCAGTTTATCTCATCCGGTGAGCGCAAGTGGCTGCGTATGTCCGGCCTCGTGATGTTGTTGCCGCATGGCTATGAAGGCCAAGGGCCGGAACACTCCTCGGCGCGTGTCGAGCGGTTCCTGCAGATGTCGGCGGAAGAAAACTGGATTGTTGCAAATTGTACGACACCGGCAAACTATTTCCACATCTTGCGTCGTCAGATGCACCGTGATTTCCGCAAGCCGCTAATCATCTTCACGCCTAAGTCTCTGCTGCGCCATAAGCGTTGTGTCTCGGACATGAAAGACTTTGGCCAAGGGTCGAGCTTCCACCGCGTCTTGTGGGATGATGCGCAAATCGGTACATCGGATACGCAATTGGTTCCCGATGAACAAATCAAGCGCGTGGTTCTGTGTACGGGTAAAGTCTATTTTGATCTGCTGGAAGAACGGGATGCGCGTGGCATCACCGATGTTTACCTTCTGCGCATCGAGCAACTTTATCCCTTCGCTGCTATGGCAATGATGAAAGAATTGGGCCGCTTTAAAAATGCCGAGTTCGTTTGGTGTCAGGAAGAACCGAAGAATCAAGGTGGTTGGACCTTTATGGAACCAAACATCGAATGGGCTTTGCAGCGGGTTGGCGCAAACAATAAGCGCCCAAGCTATGCGGGTCGTCCTGCTTCTGCATCCCCTGCAACAGGGCTTGCATCGCAGCACAAGGCACAGCAAGAAAAACTGGTCGATGATGCGTTGACCGGCAAAGAATAAATTTAAGACGGGCCAAACTGGTCTGGACGAGAGGAACGACAAGATGGCGACGGAAGTGCGCGTACCCACACTGGGCGAGTCAGTCAGCGAAGCAACTGTGGCAACATGGTTCAAGAAACCCGGTGATGCAGTAAAAGTCGATGAAATGCTCTGTGAGCTGGAAACCGACAAGGTAACAGTGGAGGTGCCCTCTCCTGTGGCCGGAGCTATGGGTGAGATCGTGGCCGCCGATGGTGATGTTGTCGAAAAAGACGGCCTGCTCTGCATGATCGAGGAAGGCGCGAGCGGCGCGGTGACGGCTGCGGCTGCAACGCCTGCTCCTGCTGCGGCAGCACCTGCGCCAGCGCCTTCGGGCGGTACGCGAACTGATGTTGAAGATGCGCCTTCTGCCAAAAAAGCAATGGCGGATGCCGGGCTTTCCCGTGATCAGGTGCAAGGCACAGGGCGCGATGGCCGTGTGATGAAAGACGATGTAGCCCGCGCGACAGCCGGAGGCGGTGCTTCGGTCGTTCCTCAGGCTCAACGCGAAGAACGGGTCAAGATGACCCGCCTGCGCCAGACCATCGCTAAACGCCTGAAAGAAGCGCAAGACACGGCGGCAATGCTGACCACCTTTAACGAGGTGGATATGACAGCGGTGATGGCTCTGCGAAACGAGTACAAAGAGCTGTTCCAAAAGAAGCACGGCGTGAAGCTGGGCTTCATGTCGTTCTTTGTGAAAGCCTGTACACACGCGCTGAACGAAATCCCGGAAGTGAATGCCGAAATTGACGGCACAGAAGTCGTCTACAAGAACTACTGCAATGTTGGCGTTGCTGTTGGCACGCCAAACGGTCTGGTTGTTCCGGTTCTGCGCGATGCTCAGGATATGAGCTTCTCCGGCATTGAGAAAACAATTGCCGAAATGGGTGCGAAGGCGCGCGATGGCAAGCTGTCCATTGATGACATGCAGGGCGGAACTTTCACCATTTCGAATGGCGGCGTTTACGGGTCGTTGATGTCGACACCAATCTTGAACCCACCGCAATCGGGTATCTTGGGAATGCACGCAATTCAGAAGCGTCCGGTTGTCGTAGATGGTGAGATTACGATCCGTCCGATGATGTATCTTGCCCTTAGCTATGACCACCGTATCGTCGATGGCGCAGGTGCAGTTACTTTCCTTGTGCGCGTGAAAGAAGCGCTCGAAGATCCGCGCAGATTGCTGATGGACCTCTGAGATCATGCCGATTGAAGTTGCAATTTTGGGATGGGCCGCAGTTTTGCTGGCCCTACAATTTGTGTTGATGGCGAGTGCCAATACGCTTCAGCTTGGATTGGCCTATACCAGTGGTCCTCGGGATGAACGCCGCGAACCAACTGGAATGGCAGGGCGGCTTTCCCGCGCCTTCGATAATATGATCGTGGCGTTGATGTTCTTTTCGGTTGCCGTTGTGGTCGTGACTTTAGGCAATGCCGCAAGCCCTGCGACAGCGCTTGCGGCGAAATGTTTTCTGGGCGCGCGGATCGCTTATATCCCAGCCTATGTGAGTGGCATTCCGATGTTGCGGTCGGTGATATGGATCGTTGGATTTTTTGCCAGTCTGTTTATGGTCTTGCAGGCATTGTTGTGACACCTGCTCAGACACCTCACGAATTGCTCAAATTTTCTAACAGGAGCCGACCCTATGTCCGATTATGATCTCGTCGTTATCGGGGGCGGTCCCGGCGGATATGTTTGCGCAATCCGGGCAGCACAGCTCGGAATGAAAGTGGCTTGTGTTGAAGGTCGCGGCGCATTGGGTGGGACGTGTTTAAACGTTGGATGTATTCCGTCGAAAGCCTTGCTCCATGCTTCGCATCTTTATGAAGAAGCCAATGGTCATTTCGGGCAGATGGGGATCGTCGCAGAACCCACGCTTGATATGGTGAAAATGCAAACCTATCGCAGTGATCAGGTTAAGCAACTGACCGGCGGCATCGCATTCTTGTTTAAAAAGAATAAAGTCGATTGGATCGAAGGATGGGGCCGGATTGATGGTCCCGGCAAAGTCTCGGTGAAAACACCGGTCGATTCTGACAAGACCCTTACAGCAAAAAATATCGTGATTGCCACAGGCTCGGAACCGGCCTCTCTGCCGGGTGTTGACGTTGATGAAGAGCGTGTTGTTACTTCAACCGGCGGCCTCACCCTGAAGGCAGTGCCCCGGAAGATGGTCGTAATCGGTGCAGGTGTTATCGGGCTTGAGCTTGGGTCGGTTTGGCGTCGCTTGGGAGCCGAAGTTCAAGTGATCGAGTATCTTGACCAGATCACGCCGGGTATGGATATCGAAGTTTGCAAGCAATTCCAAAAGATCCTGAGCAAACAAGGAATAGAATTCACACTTGGTGCTGCCGTGCAGAGTGTAGAAAAAGGCCCGCGCTTAACCGTGAGCTACAAGAACCGGAAAGATGATAGCGAAGGGTCGGTTGATGCAGATGTCGTTCTGCTCGCTACGGGACGTAAGCCTTATACGAGCGGTTTGGGCCTCACAGAAGCGGGCGTTAAAGTCACAGATCGCGGAATGGTCGAAACCGATGCAAACTGGCGCACGAATGTCGAAGGCATCTATGCCATCGGTGATGTGATTACTGGCCCGATGCTGGCTCATAAAGCCGAAGACGAAGGTGTTGCCGTTGCCGAGACGATTGCCGGCCAGCATAGTCATGTGAATTACAATGTGGTTCCATCGGTTATCTATACAGACCCTGAAGTAGCATCGGTCGGGCTAACCGAAGAAGAACTGCTCGACCAAGGCCGTGCCTATAAAGTCGGGAAGTTCCCGTTCATGGCGAATGGCCGTGCCAAGGCTCATTTCGCAACGGATGGATTTGCTAAGGTGTTGGCCGATAAAGATACGGACCGCATTCTTGGCGTGCATGTAATCGGGCCGTCTGCGGGAGAGCTTATCCATGAATATTGTGTGGCAATGGAGTTTGGCGCAGCGTCTGAAGATGTGGCGCGCACGTGTCATGCGCACCCGACCTTATCTGAAGTGATGCGCGAAGCATCAATGGCTTGCGGCGATGGCGCGATACACGCCTGACGATGATGCCATCTCTGGATGCGGGTTTAAGCGGTTCGCATCCGATTATTGTTAGTATCTACTCGGCGCAAAATTTACCGTATCTGCGATATTCGATATTACCGGTGCGGCTATTGGCGCTATCGAAAGTACGGCAAAGAGCGCGATCCCAACGAATAGCATTGTCGTAACATTCGACATGATGGCTTCCTTTCAGGTCCGTAAGAGAGAAGCAAGTGTTGCGCCAAAACTGTTGGTTTGATCTGAGCCTCTCACGTCGTTTTGGTTAATGCCTCTCTTATAGGTGTTACTTCATGGCGCACAATATCATCGCGCGTAGGACCAGAGGAGGGCCTGTCGCAAAGAGCTGAGTTGGCCGAGTTTATCCGGATTTGGTCGTTAACTTCATGTTTTGTTAACCCGCTGAAGACCGAAGCGGAGTGAGACCGGATTACTCTGCTCGCTGATCGTCCAATCTTCGCTCAGACCGAAGCCTTTACGCAGCCACAGCATCGCTTCGAACCTTCTGATCGTTCGTTGCGCCGTATTAAAGCTTTGAAATCCACCGGATCGGGCCATCGGCTTCTTCACCCTAAAATGGTCACTCTCAATCCCTTGCTGCAGATGTTTTGTCACGTACGGTCGTAAGCGTCCGCCGAACCTGCTCTTGCGAGTGCAATGGAAATCTCCGAGTCTATTGATGTTTAGCGGATTAGATGTCCGCTTAAATTAGATGGACGTTTAATTTGGCAGACGAATGGCGGCGCAAGAAACGCGGAATTTACTCGAAGGTCTTTAAGCAGCACGTAGTCGCAGAGACATTTGAACCGGGTGCGAATGTAGCGTTGGTTGCGAGAAAGCATAGGCTGAATGCGAACATGCTATTCCGTTGGCGTTGCGACCCGCGTTTTGAACCAAGCAAAGATACAGCGTCGTTTTTGCCCGTCGAGGTCGTTCCGTCTGATCCGGCAATTTCTGGCAATCAAGATATGTCTGAGCCGCCAACGAAGCTAACGATCTCGTTGGCTGACGGACGTAACCTTTCTATCGCGGGGTCAATTGATCCAGATTTTGTTGTGCGCTTGGCAAAGGGTCTGTCGTCGTGATTCCGGTTCCGGCAGTTACAAAGATATGGCTGGCTGCGGGTGTCACCGATATGCGCAAGGGGTTCAATGGCCTTTCAGCCTTGGCGCAGACGGTGCTCAAGCAAGACCCGTTCTCTGGACATTTGTTTGTGTTTCGGGGACGGCGCGGTGATTTGATCAAGGTGATCTGGTTTGATGGGCAAGGAGCCTGTCTGTTTTCCAAGCGGTTGGAGAAAGGCAAGTTCGTATGGCCATCTTCGGCTTCGGGGAAGGTCTCGCTCTCCCCTGCACAATTATCGATGTTGCTGGAAGGGATAGACTGGCGCGCTCAGGAACGAACTTGGCGACCGCTGACAGCAGGATAATAAAACCCGGCAGAGGCTGCTGTCCTGGAGGTTTTTGGATTCCCTTGAGGATTTGATATTGTTATAAACCGCCATGCTTAAAACGCCCCCTGATTTGCCCGAGAACATCGCCGAATCGCAGGCAATGGTGAGCGTTAGAGATAAGAAGCTAACGATCTTCGAGACGGAGATCAGGGCGCGCGATTATCAAATCGAGAAGCTCAAGCATGAACTGGCAGGACTGCGCCGACACCGTTTTGGCTCAAAGTCTGAAGCCCTTAATCAGCTTGAATTGACGCTGGAAGAGGAAGAAATAGCGAAGGCCGTTGACTCTCCTGTTGCCGACGATAATGACGATCCAGTCGAGGATACACCGAAGCGAAAGCCGCGCCGTAAACCGCTGCCCGAACATCTGCACCGCAATGACCAAACCCTATCACCGGGTGAAGAATGTAGTGCCTGCGGTGGATCACTGAAGACACTTGGCGAAGATGTCACTGAAGAACTGGAATATGTTCCCGGTCGGTTTGTGGTGAACCGGATTATCCGACCCCGCATGGCCTGTACATGCTGCGATGCCTTCTGTCAGTCGCCATTGCCATCGCGCCCTATTGAGAAAGGTCGCCCGGGGCCGGGGCTGCTCGCGCATGTGCTGGTAAACAACTTCGAAGCGATCGTGGCCCCAGTGGGGCCGCGTAAGCGCGCAGAAGGCAGACCATCTTCCGCTCTATCGTCAGAGCCAGATATTTGGACGCGAGGGCATCGATCTTGATCGGTCAACTCTGGCTGATTGGGTCGGAAAGTCTGCCGCTCTGTTGGAACCGTTGGCCGATGCTATTCAGCGCCACGTGTTATCAGGACAAGCTATCTTCGCGGATGATACGCCCGTAAACATGCTCAGTCCCGGTGCCGGTAAGACAAAAACTGCAAGGCTCTGGGCCTATGTTCGCGATGAAAGACCTTGGGCCAGTCAGTCACCACCGGCAGCGTTCTATCGCTTCTCCCGCGACCGTAAAGGCGAACAGCCAACCGAACATCTGGAAGGTTATACCGGCTGGATGCACGCGGACGGCTATCCCGGCTTCAATGACCTTTATCGTTCAGGCCGTATTCAGGAAATGGCTTGTATGGCGCATGTCCGGCGCAAGTTTGTCGATGTGTTCAAGTCAAATGGCCTGCCGGTTCCAGAAGAAGCTATCAAACGCATCGCAAAGCTCTATGCCATTGAGAAAGAGGCGCGGGGTCTCTCTCCCGAAAATCGGGCTGCGATCCGACAGGAAAAAGCCAAACCGCTGTTTGATGATCTCGAAGTATGGCTCGGCGCGCAACTACCAACGATTTCCGGCAAGTCAGAACTTGCCAAGGCGATCCGCTATGCGTTGACCCGCATGAAGAAGATGCGGGGATATCTGGATTACGGTTTTCTCGAGCTGGATAATAATTCTGCGGAAAGATCGATGCGCTGCGTAGCCCTCGGGCGGAAAAATTATCTCTTCATGGGGTCCGAGAGCGGCGGCAAATCCGCCGCCATAACCTATACCCTGATCGAAACCGCCAAACTCAATGGTATTGATCCGCAGGCTTGGTTGACCGATGTTCTCAGCCGCATCGCTGATCATAAGATCACACTTCTCGACGAATTGCTCCCGTGGCGTTACGCTGCATCCGCAGCGTAACTGAACATCGAATTACCGCGCCAGAGCACCTTCACCGGACGCTCCAAAGCGGGGTTTGCCGGACGGATAC
>CALKIZ010000050.1 GCA_937995735.1 uncultured Neomegalonema sp.
CGGCCTCAAGGCTTCCATGAGACGCAAGGGCAATTGCCTGGATAACGCCCCCATGGAAAGCTTCTTCGGGTCATTGAAAAATGAGCTGGTTCACCTAACCCGCTTCAAAACCCGCGACGAGGCAAGACGTGCCATTTTCGAATACATCGAAGTCCGGTACAACCGACAGCGACGCCATTCTTCGCCCGGCTACACCACACCCGGGCAGGCGAGACGGAACTTCACATCGCGAACCAATATCGCGGCGTGATCAAATCAGCACATGGTCCGGTTTTAGGGGGCAACGTCAGTCCGGGATTACTCCGATAACCTCTCCGCCAGCATCAAGGCATGACCGCGCTGTCGCGCCCATCAACCCAAGATCACCAGCGCCATAAATCAGCCGCCATCCAGCATCGGCGATGCCGCGCCCAAGGTCTTCAGCTGCTTTTAAATAGGAAGGAGACGAACCGGGAGAGGATCCACAATAAACGCAAATTGTTCGCTTTGCGGACATTGAGTTCTCCTAGTATTTCGGGTGTCTATAGATTGTTGTTTTATTTCTTCCATACATATGGCCACGGAAGAAGTTCGACAATACTGTTATGTGTTAGAATACACTAACTGCATTCACTTGCCTGAAAGCATTTTATGCCGCGTCGAGCGCCTCTATATCGTCGTCGTCCGCTGCATTGCGATTAGACAAATCAGGAATCGGTATGAGCATAAATGCGGGCATATGATCGCCAAGGCCTTTGACACGTGAGCCACGGTCGTCCCGATCGCGCCCTCGTCCACCACGTGATGCTTGTGTTGTCTGAGGTTCCGAATTTGTAGGAGATGAAGGGCGTTCTTGATGACTGGAGCGCTCTTCATTTTTAGGCTGAGAAGCATTCACAGTTTTCACAGAAGCATTTTCGTCGATTTGTTTGGAACGTGATCCACGGCGCGTGCGGCTCCGTTTTGGTTGATCTTCCTCAGTTGGTATAAAATCAACCGCTTCAACCGTCTTTGCAACACCGGGAAGTTCCATGGGTGGAATTGAAGTGTTGAGCATCTTTTCGATTTGTTCGACGTATTTTGCTTCGGCACTTGCGGCTAATGTAAAAGCTTTGCCTGAACGACCAGCACGGCCCGTGCGACCAATCCGATGGACGTAATCTTCAGAATGGGTTGGAACGTCAAAATTAAAGACATGACTCACGGCAGGTATATCCAAACCGCGTGCGGCTACATCAGAGGCGACCAATAGTGTGATACGATTTTCTCTAAAATCCTCGAGCGTCGCCATGCGTACCCGTTGATCGAGATCGCCATGGAGAGATCCTACGGAAAATCCATGCTTTTTAAGGGACTTTTCCAACACGCCAATATCGCGTTTACGATTGCAGAAGATGATAGCATTTGTGACGCTATCGCCTTCATCCGCGAGAATTGCGCGCAATCCATCGCGTTTCGCTTTTGCAACACCATCTTTGCGCCCTGATCCAATAGAAACAAGGGCTTGGGTGATATTCTCACTCGCAGAGGATGCGCGGGCAACCTCAATACGGGTAGGATTCGACAGAAATTCTTGCGTAAGACGTGTGATCTCAGGAGGCATCGTTGCCGAAAAGAATAGCGTTTGACGTGTAAAAGGCGTCATCTTGAAAATGCGTTCAATATCAGGGATGAACCCCATATCAAGCATACGGTCAGCTTCATCAACGACCATAATTTCAATACCCGAAAGCATCAGTTTTCCGCGTTCAACGTGATCGAGTAGCCTTCCGGGAGTTGCAATCAAAACATCCACACCGCGATCAATCTTTTGATCTTGCTCTTTAAAAGAGACGCCGCCGATCAGCAAAGCCATCGAGAGCTTTACGTGTTTCGAATATGTCTCAAAGTTTTCAGCGACTTGCGCTGCTAACTCGCGTGTTGGCGCTAGGACAAGAGTGCGAGGCATCCGTGCCCGCGCACGGCCTTTGATAAGGCGATTGATCATCGGAATCGAGAAAGCAGCAGTCTTGCCCGTTCCAGTTTGAGCGATACCTAAAACGTCTTTCCCCTCAAGTGCAGGTGGAATACCTTCTGCTTGAATAGGAGTTGGTTCAGTATAGCCGGTTTCGGCAATTGCTTTGAGTACCTTCGGATCGAGGTTCAGGTCGCTAAAAGTCATTAATACCTTCAAAGGGTTACATGAGACTGTAGAGAAGAAATTTACAATCTCAAAAGGGCTGTATTGATACAACCCGTTTCTTGCAACGCAAAATAAGGATTCTGCGTTAATTGTCAATTAACGCAGATTTACTTGACCCTAACGCAGTAGATTAACTGTTGCGACGCACAACCAAAGCCTGCTCAAAAAAGCCGACGATTGTATCGAAACTCACGGATCTTATCCCGGAACCAAGTGGATCATTATATAAAAGGTTCGCCCCAAGCTGTTGATTTGGCAATGTTGTCCACTCAATTCCGCGCACAACGATCATATGCCGGATGCCCGCAGCTTCGTCATGAGGAGCAGGACGGAGGCGAATGAGAAGGGTTTGGCCCTTCTCTACAATATTATAAATCTGTCTGGGGTCGCGCGGTACAGTCGCCAACTCATAGGCTTCGCCGCCAAACAGGCTCACCAGACGACCAATTGCCGGTATTTCGCCTGTTCTGGCGCAGATACCTTCTCTGTCGCCACAGCATGTCTCGATATCAAGGCCATGCGCGAGCGCGACAATGGCGCATTGTGTGGGTGCATAGCCTTTATTGACCCACCCGATGGCTTGTTGAGCGGCGGCAGCCCAGCACCAAAGCGGTTCTTCTTGGGGTAAGTGGGGGATATTGTATTCGAGGGTCGCAGGTAGGCCGACTGATTGTGGATGCGTGATTAAGTCTGCACCGACGACACCAACGCCTATATGATAAAGAGCGAGCTTACCGCTTGGCGATAGGCCGGTAGCGGTCTCTGAATATGGAAATACATTAGTCAGGCTCCGCTCTTCGTATTGAGGCGTTGCGGATGCCGTCGACGTATCGTTAAGCGATGGCGCACCGGGAAATCTCGCTTCGAATTCGCGCTGACGTCTGGCGAATTCTTCATCGCTCAAATCGGCAACTTTAATTGCCCGTGATGCCGGAAGCGTATCGGGTGCTGAGATTGCCGAGAAAGAACTTGCCCGGATCTGCGGCGCGGGTGTGCTTTTAGCAGTGCAAATTTTTCCTGATTCTTCAGCGCCATAACTGGTTTCAGATTCTGCATTCACGCCAAAAGCAGCGAGAAATATGCCTGTAGCGGCAATCGTAAACAATGAAACGCGCTTCATTCAGCTATCCTTGATAAGACGGGCATCACGATGAGTATAGAAACTGCTATCACGAGCAGATGGTCTTAGGCGATAACCTCGCGTGACTGTGACCTTTCGCGAAGCAAGTGTTGCGCCATAGAAGTCCTGAGAAAACGACGTAAGGAGAAACGATGTTTATTGCCATGAACCGCTTTAAAGTTGTGAAGGGACAAGAAGCACAATTTGAAGAAATTTGGCGCAGTCGGGATTCCAAACTTGGCGAGGTTCCGGGCTTTGAGTCTTTCAAAATGCTGAAAGGGGATGAGGGTGAAGATCATACCCTCTATGTGTCCCACTCGATGTGGCGGGACAAAGGCGCATTTTTGGATTGGACGCGATCTGATGCTTTTAGGGCATCCCATAAGGGCGCGGGCAACCATCGCGTCGTTTATCAAGAAGCCCCCATTCTGGAGACTTTTGAGGCGGTTGAGGGAATTTAGGCTCAGGACTCATAGCCAGAAAATAACAAGGGCGGCGGGTGCGATAGCTGAGCGGTAGACGGTCGGGCTTCTGTCGTATCGTGTAGCGCGCGCCGCCAATCCTTGAGCCTGCCGAACATGATCTCGAGCTTGTGCCGCTCCTTGTAGAGTTTTTGTCGTGGGGGATTGGCTCTTTGCGGTTTTGCGGGACGGAATGCAGGGCGATATTCCCATTTCGATCAATCCGTTACGAAACCAGTCCGCATCATATCCGCGATCTGCGGGCATGGTCCGGGCCTTTGGCAACGACCCTATCAGCGCTCGCGCACCGGTGTAACCGGAGATTTT
>CALKIZ010000051.1 GCA_937995735.1 uncultured Neomegalonema sp.
TGGCTTTCAACTGAGCAATTTGATCCCTTTCCTCGGGCCCGAGGTGTTTGTATCCTGACATCGCAACACCGTTTTTTTGTTTGACGACAGACGGATATCAAAATCCGCCACGGTGTTGCACCTCGCTCCTGAAATTACGGGCAAACGCTCAGGAATCTTCTTACTCTTTGAAAAATCCTGATGCCGCGATTATGCCATCTGGTGAAGCTGTCGAGAGCGCGGCAGAGTACGCGTCCGAAGGTGGCGGTGAAATCATTATCAAAGGCGGGAAAAAAACACTTTTTAGAAGCAGCAACGCCAGAAAGAAGCAAGAAGCCCCTGAAGAGCTAATGCCACGCATGGGCGAGACAACAAAGATATTGGGACTGATCCGCTACCTCTTCCCTCGGAAAAAGAAAAACAAAGAGGACTAATCGCAGTGCTATGAAGGTTTACATGCTTATCGCAGCCATTGTACTGCTCTTCATGGCGGTCGTAGCCCAACCTGACTGGCTGAACGAAAATAAATTTCTCATTGATTTTGTGAACCACGAGATGATCGCTTTGATGGCGGTAGTCGTCACTGTGACTCTGGCTTCCGTGGCAAACATTCACCTCGCATTAAATAAGCTTGTGATCAGGCGCTTCGACGGCGATAGAGAACTTAAATCTGCGGCTATAGCGGTCAAGCAGGAGATGAACGACAATGCGTGGATTATTTTTGCGGGTTTTGGTGCATCACTTATTGTCGTCCTAATCAAAGGCGGGAACATGGATGTTCCCCGCGTTGTCGCCGCCATGCATGCATGCGCTCTTTGGTTACTGTTTCTGTACGGGCTTTGCATGTACGATATTTATAGAGTGATTTTTGGTATCGTTACCTTGGAGATGGATATTGGAGAAGCCTCAGAAGTTGAGCAAGATTACTCTGAAGAAAGTCCGTCAATCGGGTCAGATTGACGACTTCATCACTGAGCGTGAAGTAGACTTGGAGGGTGACCAAGACAAGCTGGACGCTGCTCTTAAGCGTCCAGTTCGGGAAAGCGGGTCCAAAAGCTCTGCCATCTTCTTCTCAGGACACATCCGACGATTAAATCGGTACTCAAATACCTTGGAATAGCGCTCAAGATATTTAGGCGAAACGCTGATGTGCGTTCCCTTGATGTAGCATTTCAGGTGACGCAGGGAGAGAAATTCCAACGGACTTGAGTAACGCATCCCCCGCCAAGCCAAATAAGGTAAGGATAACCGCAGCCACCAATACGGCGCGTAGCGCAATCCCAATGCGCCTTTTTTGATCTGTTCCCGCAGTCAAAGCCGCAAAAAGTGGCGTCAGACCGATCGGATCGATCATGACAAAGAGAATGGCGAATGCCGTTAGAAAATCCGCGCTCATCAATTTGCGCCGGGACGTTTGGGGACCAAATCGCGGCGAATATCCGCGTGAAGTGCTGGTCCGGCTGCAATCATTCCATCGATCAACGGCAGGGCCTCGTTGTACGTGATAGTCTCCCCCCATTGATCAGTAAGCACACACCCCGACTCGGTGAGGATCAACCCTGCGGCTGCAATATCCCATTCGTGTAAACCACTCACGGAGATTGCAGCGTCCCATTTGCCCATCGCAACGAGACAAAGCTGATATGCAAGCGAACCAACATAATCGGGCTTCGTTACGGGGGGAGATTGACGCCAACGATCGGGCTTCATGACATTGCGGCGGCCTAGATACCGGGCCTCGGTTAATGCACTCGGTTTGGGTTCGTTGAGACGTTCGCCATTGAGCCAAGCACCACCACCCAAAACCGCTGTAAAAGTCTGCTTATGTGCAGGATTGACAATAACGCCAGCAACCGCCTGCCCCTCACGCACCAAACCGGCACAGACAGTAAAATCCGGCTTACCCTGCAAGAACGCATTGGTTCCATCGATGGGGTCGACCACCCAAACAGACTCGCACGCAAGGCGATCTTGATTGTCTTCTGTTTCCTCGGACAGCCAGCCATAGCCGGGGCGGTCCTTTAACAGCATGTCATTGAGCAATTTATCTGAGGCCAGATCAGCCTCGGAAACCGGCGAAACATCGTTCTTTTTCCAAGACTTGGGATCACGCTGGTAATACCCCATGACCAATTCTGCCGCCGCCGTGACAGCGGAATGCAACAAGTCTAAATCATCCTGAAGCGCGATGGGGTTATTCACCAGAAATCTGCAATCCCGTCACAAGAACACTTGGCGATGCAACGCCCCGATCAAGCGGAAGATCATCGGCGGGTTCAAGATTAGCGAATATCTCAATCAGGTTTCCCGCAACTGTCGCTTCTGTGACCGGATAGGCAATTTTGCCATTCTCGATCCAGAATCCGCTAGCCCCGCGACTATAATCGCCGGTCGTCGCATTGATGCTTGCGCCAAGCATTTCCGTGACCAAAAAGCCCTCTTCCAGTCCCGCAATCATCTCGGCGCGGGTACGCTTTCCGGGTGCAAGCGATACATTCGACGAACTCGGGCGCGGCGGTGATCCGACCGAGAATGAGGCCGACCCTGTGGACTCCATCGAAAGCTGACGCGCCGTCGCCGTATCGAGAATCCAAGTGGTGAGAACGCCATCCTCGATCAAATTCAACTGGCGTGTCGGCAATCCCTCGCCGTCAAAAGGCCGCGATACCTGACCGCGTTTGCGGTGCGGATCGTCGATGATCGAGATACCTTTGGCGAAGACTTGCTCTCCGAGTTTGTCTTTCAGGTAACTCGACCCGCGCGTCACGGACGCGCCATTGATTGCTCCCAAGAAATTACCCAACAATGACGCGGCGAGCCGTTGATCGTAAATCACCGGCACAACGCAGCTTTTGGCCTTTTGCGGGTTTAATCTGGCAACCGTCCGCTCTCCCGCTTCGCGGCCCACATCCACAGCATCGCGCAGGTCTTCACGAAAGCGTGCGCTGGTCCAATCGTAGTCGCGCTCCATACCCAGCCCTTCGCCAGCGATGGCAGTGCAGGACACGCTCCAAAAGCTGCCTTGTCTCTCGGCTGAGAACCCGTTCGACATAACCAGCGCGGCACGGCGGCGGGTCCACGTCGCACCGGAACCGTCCGTTTTGCCGATACCTTCAACATCACGCGCGGCTTGATCCGCCTCTAATGCCAAATCCCGCAAGGCATCGGCATCCGTTTCTGTGCTGTCGAACAAGTCACAATCGGGAAAGTCTTTCGCCACAGCCAAGGCATCAGGCAGGCCGCAATACGGATCGTCCGGTGTCTCCCGTGCCATCGCAACAGCCCGTTCCGCCAATTCGCGTAACACATCGGGCTTATCACTCGAAGAGGACACACATGCCTGCTTTTCGCCAATGATAACCCGAACGCCGATATCAAGACTTTCCGAGCGACCAATCTCCTCAATGACCCCATCCCGCGCAGAGGCTTCGATACCGTCACTCCAAGTGGCACTGGCCGAGGCTTGCTCAGCCCCCGCTTTCATGGCGAGGTCAAGAAGTTGGGCGGCGGAGTCGGTAAGGTTGGTCACGCTGATTTGTCCTGCTTGGATTTTGGCAGGACAATAGCGCTGAGCGGCGGAATGTCGATGCAGCTTTTGCGCGCGGAGGACGAGAAAAAGCTAAAACTACCGATAATCAATCGGCGCAAGCACCCCTTCGCGCCTGTCTTTATAGCGATGCCACAGCTCGAAGGCCCGCATTCCCCAAGGCATCAGGCTTTGCGGAGGCCATCTTCTAAATGTGGTTACGTCAAGAGGCGACGCCGCATCTGACGTTTTTGCGATCTTTTGGGCAATCCGCCACCCCAAATAAGGAGCCATTGCCACACCCGATCCGCAATAGCCCCCTGCATACCAAATACCGTTCAACTGACCGATTTGGGCGATCCCGTCTCGGGTATAGGCGATGCGGCCTGTCCAGCTTGTTTCGATCTTCGTGTCTGATAGCGAAGGAAAAATGCTGGTCATGTGTTGGCGAAGGCGGCGGGTCGCCTGTTCCTCGTTCAGCGGCAACAAAGATGCACGACCACCCCACAAAATACGCTCTCCATCCAGCGAGGAGCGGAAATACGAATGAGACGAGCGCGTATCCACATACATGCGGCCACCGGGCATCAACGCTTTAACTTGGTTTTCGCCAAGGCGTTCGGTCCCGATGATAAAGCTCGGCAACGGCAACAGGCTGTTAGCAAACGGTTTCAGGGCTTTCGAGAACTGCGCGGCATACCCATTCGCCGCAAAGACCACCTCGCGGGCTTCAACCATCCCACGTGCAGTTGTCACGCGCCAACCATCATCCGTGCGCTCTAACTGAGTGACTGCGGCATTCCCTTCAACACGCGCACCAGCTTTGCGCGTTGCCGCCAACAGCCCCTTATGGAAAAGGCCGGGATGCAACCCGCAATGGTCGTCAAACACCACCCCGCCGCAATAAACATCCGTAGCGATCTCGTCCCCTTGATCTTCCGGTTCTACGATCCGGCAAGAAACCCCGAACGGTTTGAAAATCATTTCAACTTCATGTTTGAGCTGTTCGAAATGTTTGGGCGAAGCAGCGGTGACAAAACGGCCCGTATTTTTAACGCCGCACTCAATGCCCTCCCGCTTTATCAAATCGAGCACAAAGGCAAGCGAGTTCGGACCTTCCATCATGATTGCGCGCGCGGCATCCGTGCCATAGCTTTTCGCCAGCTTCGCAAAACTGGCACGATGGCCCCATCCGGCCATGCCTCCATTGCGGCTGGATGCGCCATACCCCGGCTCTTTCGCATCAAGCACAAGCGCGTCAAGGCCCAATCTGGCAAGTTCGAGCGCACAACTAAGCCCGGTGAACCCTCCGCCGATCACCACAACATCGGCTTTTTTCGGCAAAGCCTCGTTTTTGCGACGATCAAGCGGTGCGGCTTGATGCCAAAAAGGAGCGTCTTTGTCGAAATGCAGGATCATGGTGCGAGCTTCCCGTAACGGCCTCCGTAATAAATCAGCGGCGCGACATCTTCGCGATACCCGACCTGAACAACCCGTCCGAGCAGGATAACATGATCGCCGCCGCCAAACGTATCCAGCAACGCACAATCCGCCACAGACAAAGCATTGCGTAAAATTGGTGCACCGCTTTCCCAAGTCTCCGTCGGGTCGTTATCCGGGATAGCATGATCTCCGGCGTATCTGTTCGATAGATCGGCTTGGTCTTCCGCCAAGATATTCAACGCAAAATGGCCAGCACGTAAAAACTGAGCGAGAGCCACCGCGCGATCATCAAGGCAAAACATCGCCAGCGCCGGATCGAGCGATACAGAGGAGAGCGAATTGATCGTGACCCCCATCGGCTCCGCGCCTTCGGGCGCACATGTCGCAACGGAAACTCCGGTCGCGAATCGTCCGAATGCTGCTTTGAAGGCCGCCGGATCATCCGCGTTACGGCGATTATCAATAAAGCTCACTTAGATCCTCCTGCGGCAGCACTCGCTGCGAGTGACCGCATATGACCGAAAACGCTCTGCGCTTCAATGAACACCCGTTGAACTTGCGGGTATTGTGCCTTGATTTTCGCTTCCAGCCCGGAAATCGCCTCTTCAATATCGCGAAAATCTATAGACAAGGTACAAGCTCAAAGCGCGTCAATCCGCCAGTCACCATCTTTTCACTCCTCGTTCAGTCCGCTATCACGTACCCGATTGCGGGCATGTCCTGCAATGGTGGCAGAAAAAGGCAATGAAATGGATGTTAGAGCAGTCACCGGTAAGGCTGAAATTTCTGAATGTTTGCGGCTGCGCGCCGAAGTTTTCATTGGCGAGCAGGATGTCTCAGAAGACGAAGAACGCGACGGGCTTGACGATCAATGCGTGCATTTTCTCGCGCATGACGCAGGCATTCCAATCGGCGCGGCAAGATTAAATTATCTGAATGACGGGTACGCAAAAATCCAACGGGTTTGTGTTATTAAATCGGCGCGCGGAACTGGAGCAGGCGCAAAAATCATGCGCGTGATCATCGCCAAAGTTCGTGAAGATCAATTGCGCGATACAATCCGCCTTGGTGCGCAGACCCATGCTTTGGCTTTTTATGAAAAACTAGGATTTACCGCCTTCGGGGACGAATACCTCGATGCGGGCATTCCTCACTACGATATGAAATTGCGGGTTTAACGACCCCTCAAGCCACAACGGTTCACATATTCCTCATTAGTGATTTTCGTCGCTGCGAATAAAATGGATGTCACTCATGCGGAGGGATGCCCTGTGAAGAAAATACTCTTGGCCCTTGTGCTTACGTTGATGTCATTTCCTGCTTTCGCCTGCGGGAATGGCCAGTCATGCGCGCTTGGCGAGCGGTCCTATCAGGCTAAGACACCCGATAATTGGGATGGCAGGACGCCGTTGCCGGTCTTGCTGCATTTTCATGGCTGGGGCCGTACCGGGACAAATGTGATCCGCAATAAGCGTATCTCCGGTGCGACAGATCAAAACGGTGTCTTATTGCTTGCGCCGGACGGTTTGGGAAAATCCTGGTCGTTTTGGAGCGAACGCCCGCGTGACATCAATTTTGCAAAAGCGGTGTTAGCGGATGCGGCAAAGCGGTGGTCGATTGATCAGTCCCGCGTTTACATCTCAGGCTTTAGTTATGGCAGCGCGATGGCATGGGCTGTTGCCTGTGACAGCGGCGATCAATATGCGGGCTTTCTTGGCATTGCCGGAACTCTGTCCAGAATCAATGGGCGTCAGTGCAAAACCGGGCCGTTCACACTGCGTCAGGTTCACGGCAAACAAGACACGGTGATGCGCCCTCCTTGGGGCAGCAATTTGCAAACATGGCAAAAGGCGCTTTCGTTATCGGGATGTAAGGACAAGACCGTTACGAAAAATGGTCGCTACACCAGCGAGTCTTGGAAATCATGTGCCGATAAAAAGACGGTCCGGCTTGATATTCACAAGGGCGGTCATTTCATCCCCAAAGGTTGGATCAATACGCAATTGCGCGATTTACTGGCGCGGTGACTCCATCAAACTGCGGCGCGACAAAGTAAACTCTGATCTGCTACGGTACTCTCATTCGAATATATGAGAGCCGTTTGAATGACCTCCAGCGCCACAGAATTCAGCCACGCCATTACGCGCCTGCCATCGCAAAGCGTCACCGCAGGGCTGCGCGCCTCGGATGAAGGCAATCCTGACGCCGCAAAGTTTTCCACCGATCATGAACTCTACATCGCGGCCTTGCGTGCGACGGGTGCAGAGGTGGCCGTGTTGCCAGCATTGGAAGCCTACCCCGACAGTTGTTTCGTGGAGGATGCCGCTTTGTGTCTGCCGCAAGGAGCCATCCTTATGCGCCCCGGCGCTCCGTCGCGTTTGGGTGAGGCAACGGAGATCGCCCCTGCCCTTAAAGAATTTTACAGCGATGTGCGCGCCATCGAAGACGGGCATATTGAGGGCGGCGATATTTTGGTGACCGAGCGGGAAATTCTCGTTGGCTTATCCGCGCGTACTGATGCGGCGGGCGTTGCGAATTTACGCAGTCTCGTTGCCGATTGGAATTGGACCGTGCGCGAGCTGCAAACTCCGCCCGATGTCTTACACTTCAAAACCGATTGCGGGTTGCTGGATGCCGATACAGTCCTCGCGACCTCGCGCTTGGCACAAAGCGGATGCTTCAACGGATACCGCGTTATCGAAGTCGCAGAGGGCGAGGAGGCTTGCGCGAATTGCGTCAGGTTCAACGACGTCGTGCTCTTTCCTGCGGGCTTTCCCAAAACAGCGTCATTGCTGGGGCGCGAGGGATATACGCTTGCGGAACTACCGAATGAGCAAGCCGCGTTGATCGACGGGGGAATGTCCTGCCTGAGCCTGCGTTTCACGCCTGATAAGAAATAAAGAGCAGACACTTTTCAGGTTTGAAAAAACGCTAAAAATTCATCGGCAACTTGGTTTGGCAGTTCTTCCGCCAGATAATGTCCGCCGGGCAAGGTATGCCCACGCACATCGCTCGCCCGCTCTTGCCATAGAGCCATACAATCGAAATGGCGTTCGATTGCGCCGCTTTCTGCCCAGAGAACCAGCAGCGGACAGTCCAGCTTGCGCCCTTCATCTTCGTCATCATGCCGGATGTCGACAGAGGCAGCGGCGCGATAATCTTCGCAGCTCGCGCGGATTGTCTCGGGGTCACGAAACGCTTTGAGATACCCCTCCAGTGCTTCGGGCGCGAAGACATCAAGGCTGCGTTTAGGGGGCCTCGCGCATTTCCAAATCCAAAATGCGTCCGGGTCCGCCGCCATCATTTGCTCGGGCAGGGGCGCAGGTTGGATCATGAAATACCAATGCCAGTAATCGCGCGCAAAACCGTCCGTCGCATGGGCATACATTTCGCGGGTCGGGGCAATATCGAGCAATGCCATACGCTCAACGCGGTCCGGCCAGTCCAAACCGAGCCGATGCGCCACTCGTGCGCCGCGATCATGCGCGCCAATCTGAAAGCGGGTATGGCCCAACGCTTCCATGACTTTGACCATATCTGCGGCCATCGCCCGTTTGGAATAATTGGCATGATCAGCAACGCTGGGCGGCTTCGAGGATTGACCATATCCGCGCAAATCGCAGGCAACGACGGTGAACCGTTCGGCCAAAGCAGGCGCTATTTTGTGCCACATCGCATGAGTTTGCGGATTGCCGTGTAGCAACAACAGCGGCGGACCGGAACCGCCTGTCACGCCATGAATGGTCGCTCCGTCTCCGGGCAGATCGAATGTCTCAAATCCCTCGAACATCAACGCTCCTGACGGTTTGATGCGTTAGCGCAAAGTCACCGCGTAATGTAGGTCGCCTGTCAGATACCGGCTGAGCCGCAACTCGACGATACGGTCGGAAATATCCGTCGCCGTTCGGCGGACTTCGATCAAGGGCGATCCGATTGGGACATTCATCATCGCAACATCATCTTCGGTGGCAAGCACAGCATGAAGCTGTTCATCCGCCTCAGCGATAACAATGCCATAAGATTGCTGGTAAAGCGCATAAAGCGCGTTCGGCAACGGTGATCTATCCACCAACCCCGGAAAAAGACTGGTTGGAACAGCAGAGATCTCGCGCACGATGGTATTGCCGTCGATGCTGCGCCCGCGCACAATCTCGAAAACTTCCCCCTCGGAAAATTTCTCTTTCTCATACGCTGTCGCAGCACGGCGCGTAACCGTTTCGCTCTCAAGCGTCGGGGTTGCTTCGCTGCCATCGGCACGGCGAAGGCGAAAGAAGTGAAAATGATCGCTTTCGGGCGTCGTCGTGGCAACAAAAGTGCCCCTGCCCTGCCGCCGCTGTAAAATTCCGCGTTGCTCCAGCGCAGACAAGGCTTTGCGCGCGGTTCCCTGACTGACCCCAAGCTCCCGTCCTAGGTCAATTTCGCTCGGAAGCATTGCACCGGGACCAAGATCACCGCTGACAATGCGGGCGATGATCGTATCGTAGACGTGCTGATAGAGTGGAACAGTCATACTCAAAACTTAACCATATGCGTTCATTACGACAATACTTATATAGTAGAGGTCTTGTATAAGATAGACGTCCCTGCTACGCCACGGTATCTAAGATTCCATACACATCATAGGGGGACATCATGAGCAAACCGCATCTGCTGGTCCACGAATCAAAAGACAATGTTGGCGTTGTCGTCATCGAAGGACTGACCGCAGGCACAGAAATGCTTTGCGTCGTCACGCATGACAATTCAGATTTTAAACTCACCGCAAAACACGACATCCCGATTGGGCATAAAGTGGCGCTGACTGATCTCGCCGATGGTGAGACGATCATCAAATACGGTGAAGACATCGGCAAAATGGTTGCCGCCGCCGGACAAGGCGAGCACGTCCATACGCACAACATGAAAACGAAAAGGTGGTAAGGGGGCTGATCACATGAGCTATACGAACAGAACCGTCAAAGCATGGCGCCGCGAAAATGGCCGCGTTGGTGTTCGCAATCACGTCGTTATTCTGCCGGTCGATGATATCTCGAACGCAGCCTGCGAAGCCGTCGCGAATAATATCAAAGGCACAATGGCAATCCCGCACGCTTACGGGCGTTTACAATTTGGCGCTGACCTTGATTTGCACTTCCGCACCATGATCGGCACAGGGTCGAACCCGAACGTAGCCGCCGTTGTGGTGATCGGGATCGAGCCGGGCTGGACCAAGATTATCGCAGACGGCATCCGCGAAACCGGCAAGCCTGTCGCTGAATTTTCCATCGAGCAAAACGGCGACATCAAAACAATCGCTGATGCCTCGTGGAAGGCGAAAGAGTTTGTCCATTGGGCAACCGAATTACAAAAAGAAGACTGCCCGCTCACCGATCTTTGGGTCTCGACCAAATGCGGCGAGTCGGACACGACCACGGGTCTGTCCTCCTGCCCGACCGTCGGCAATATGTACGACAAGCTGATCCCTGAGGGTCTTTACGGGTGCTTCGGTGAAACCTCTGAAATCACCGGCGCTGAGCATATCTGCGAAAAACGCGCTGCCAATCCTGAAGCCGCCGAAAAGTTCATGGCGATCTTCAAAGAATACTCGGAAAACGTGATCTTCGCGAACCAAACCGATGATCTTTCGGACAGCCAACCGACCAAAGGCAATATCCTAGGCGGTCTGACGACCATCGAAGAAAAGGCCCTCGGCAATCTGGAGAAGATTGGCCGCGAATGTACTTATATCGACGCCTTGCAAGCCGCAGAAGAACCCAAGAAAGGCGAAGGCCTGTACTTTATGGACACGTCTTCGGCGGCGGCGGAGTGCGTTGTGCTGATGGCAGCGGCTGGGTATGTGATCCACACCTTCCCAACGGGCCAAGGCAACGTGGTCGGCAACCCGATTGTTCCGGTGATCAAAATCTCCGGCAACCCGCGCACGCTACGCACCATGGGCGAGCATATCGACGTGGATGTGACCGGCGTTCTCTCTCGCGAGCAAACGATTGACGAAGCTGGGGACGCTTTGATCGACATGATCGAACGCACTGCCAATGGCCGCAACACCGCAGCCGAAGCGCTTGGCCATGTCGAGTTCTCGATGACGAAGCTGTATCGTTCGGCATGATTATTATTTTGAACGCCTTGCTTTAGGCAAGGCGTTCATACGATTAATACATGTCTGCGATGCCATTCAAATGCTGTATCCAGTGCTCTGAGCGAAGATACGTGAGCTTCACGCAGTTGAACACCATCAAGTTCGCACAAAAATTCGTTTCCTGCTAATTGTTTAACGATATTAGGTACTATGATCGTCCGGCTAGTGCTGACTCCGATCAAACCTTGATCAAAACTCCAATGCAATTCTTTAGTCAGCGGAATACCGTTGGCAGGGTGATCACTTCCATGCGAACTCACCGGGATAATATGTGCCGCGTCAAGGCCCACCAAACCCTCTGACAGCGGGGATGCAAAGCGACGACCAGTAAAAGCGCATCTTGAATCATAAATTTCAAGTATCTTACGCCGAAAAGCCCGATTACGTGCGCGGTGTATAGTACCTGAATGCGTAATTTTACGTTTCGTATCAAAAGCATCTGCCGGTTGGACAATTTTTTCTTCGAGATAATGCTCCGCCTCGGTCAATTCTTCCCATGAAACCGGCGGCCTACTAGGATCAACCAAGCCCCATCGCTTTTCTCCAATGGAAGAATAGAGTCGATTATATTCGTCCGTTCCTTTCCGTAGCAAACGAAGTTGAATATAAGCATCGTCGTCAAGGTCCTTGACGAAGACCAGAATGTCATCTTTTTCAGCGACGTTTCGCAGAGGGCCGAGGTTATCGGTCAAACGTCGCTCAGGAGAGCGTTTTCCTCCCCATGTTTGATGTTGATATCGTGTTAAAACGGAGCCGATACGAACCCCGTCAATAAACAAATCAGCTTTTAATCTGACATCCACCGTCGGATTAATTGAAGAAGTTGTATTGGCGAGCGGCGGAAAAAACCGTGCAATATCTTTTGGTATAACGATACCACCTTGGTGACCGGCTGCTGCGCCCGTATCGTTATGCGCGAGCATTTTGAAAACCGCTTGGTCAAGCCGCACTATCAGCCTCCACTTTTTTGGAGTGGTACAACCGCAGTTTCATGTTCATATTCATTCTGCTGCAATTGTATTGATTTGGGCTGCTCGCAATGCGGTAAGGTGAGGTTTAATATGCTGCGCAACTGCACGGAATACCGGAACTGCAACAGAATTTCCAAATGCTTTGTATGCTCTGGTATCAGAAACAGGTATTAGGAAATTATCATCGAACCCCATTAAACGAGCACACTCACGAGGCGTCAGACGCCTTGGTGTAAGTCCGTTTCCGCGATCCACTAATATTTCCGATCCATCTTTATAGTAACGAGCGCTAAGTGTTCGGGCAATATCATTTGGACCAACCAGACCGTAGCCAAAACCGTTTCCGGCCAATGAGTGTTTTTCTTTATAGGCTACCAAATAACGCCATAATTTTTCTGTTAAAACATATTTAGGATTAACAGTCGCGAGTTGTCCCGTCGTATAATGAGCCTCAGGATTTTCCGTTCCATCCTCAGGATGAAGAATGGAAGACATTGTTACTTTATCTTTTTCCGGCAGCATTAGGGTTTCAAAATCGAAACCCGTCGGTTCACGGAAACCAACAATAATGATGCGGGGACGACGTTGTGGCAGAAAGTGCCTCGCTTCAATTATACGATAATGGAATTCATAACCCAGCTCTTCTTGAAGGACACTCCGTATAATTGAAAAAGTTCTTCCTTTATCATGGTTTAGCAAATTTTTGACGTTTTCTAGCAAAAATCCTGCGGGCCGATGGAAGGCAATAATTCTTGCAACATCATGAAAGAGTGTACCCTGTGTGGCGTGCTCGAATCCGTGCTTACGGCCAAGTGCATTCGCTTTCGATACGCCTGCGATAGAAAAGGGTTGGCACGGAAAACCAGCTGTCATAAAATCATGGCTGGGAATTTCTCCAACATCAATCTCTTGGATATCGCCTGCAATGCAATGAGTATCCTTAAAATTCGCAGAATATATTTTTTGTGCGTAGGGGTCCCACTCGCTCGAATAAATACATTTTCCGCCTACACTTTCAATCGCCATACGCAACCCTCCGATCCCAGCAAAAAGATCAATAAAGCTGAATGAAGGCTTTTGCATATTGTAATGCTCCTATTTTGTTCTAGGATACATATTGGTCTTTGTTTCGTCCAGCATGTAATATTTCCAGCGGAAAGACATTACCATCTAGCATGAGCGATAAGCAGGTAAATAATAATGACCCTCCCCAATCGATGGAAGGGGTTTTAACCCTCTCCGAAAAGGGAAAAGGCAATGCCAACACTCACACGACCCGAAGCCGAGGCCCTTGTCGGCGGCGCTTTGCTCGCCTCGAATGTTTCCGGTAAAAATGCCGTCTCCGTGGCCCGTGCGCTTGTTGCCGCAGAGATCGACGGGCAAGTCGGGCACGGGCTTTCCCGCGTTAGCAGTTATTGCGCGCAGGCCGCTTCGGGCAAAGTGGACGGCCATGCCAGCCCGATGGCACAGCGCGCGGCTTCGGCCTTTCTGCGTATTGACGCGGCAAATGGATTTGCTTTTCCGGCGATGGACCTCGCCATTGAAGAAATCACCGCAACCGCCGCCGAAACCGGCATTGCAGCAGTGGCGATAACCCGCTCACACCATTGCGGACAAGCGGGCGCTCATGTGGAAAAACTGGCAGAGCGCGGCTGTGTCTCGATGCTGTTCGCGAATACCCCCAAAGCTATGGCCCCATGGGGAGGCAACGCACCAATCTTCGGCACAAATCCGATTGCTTTCGGAACGCCTCAAGCGAATGACGCGCCGTTGGTGATCGACTTATCCTTATCAAAAGTCGCACGGGGCAAAGTGATGGCCGCCTCCAAAAAGGGCGAACCGATCCCCGAAGGTTGGGCGCTCGATGCACAGGGCCAAAATACGACTGATCCGCAAGCCGCCCTTGGCGGGTCGATGGTCCCGATGGGTGATGCCAAAGGAGCGGCTTTGGCGCTGATGGTGGAATTACTCGCAGCGGGGCTTGGCGGAGCAAAGTTCGGCAACGAAGCCGCGTCGTTCCTCAGCGCGGAAGGCGACGCACCGGGAACCGGCCAACTTCTCATCGCGTTCAATGTCGCCAAAACCAGCGGTGACGGCTATCTGTCCCGCGTCGGGGATTTAATCGGCGCGATGCTGGGTCAGGACGGCGTGCGTCTGCCCGGAACCAAACGGCTCGCGCTGCGCGAAGCCGCCGAGCATGGCGGCATCACAGTGGCTCAAGCTGTTGTGGATGAGATAGAGGCTATCGCAAAGGTCAAGTAAAGAACTTAATAAACCGGCCTGCCCTTCAATGTACACCTTCCATTAAGTGTCTTTTATTACCACCATGTGATCTCTTTGATTACAAAATGGATCGGTCAGTTCTTTGCAAAAATCAAACCGTGATAAGCTGGTCGGAGAATTTCGTGACCACGAAAAGAATATTTTCCGCATTACTGCGGATGCCGTCCGTAAAAGAGAATTTTCCGATGGGAAAAACGTGTTGAAAAACGCGCTCTTGAAAGGTCCTTACCGCGATTATGATTTTATTCTGGATGAACAGTTTTCGGACCCTCAGAATGCGATACTGAATAGGATTCAAACTCTCTTGACACGTAATGAAAAGTCAGGATCAGAGTATAACGGGCTTGGGATTGATCTTGCTGAACCCAGTGTCGTGTATAATGAAGGCGGGAAAAGTCACCACGGTGTTGAAATCGGTTTATATAATAAATCTGAATATGATTTTTGCGCCCTCAGCGACGTTGAACTGAATACTCAATGCGACAGTCCCCACAGAGACTGGGATGGCATGTTCGAAGATATGGAAGGCGCTGATTTTGAAGGCGCGCACCGCTATGTCGAAAAAGAATACTCCGGCCCGAAACCCGAGGGCTTCGCATTCGGTATATCAGCGGTTGATGCCGAAGCCGGGATATTTGAGCGCAACGAAAAAGCTTGGTCACACGCGGTTTTCAACGCGCTGGTCGCGGTGGAATTTCACCGCATGATCCACAACATCATTCCGGGTCTGGAGGTTCCGCATGATATGGTTGTTGTTGTCGGCCAAAACCATCTGCCGTTCGTACCCGTTACATTCTATCGTGTTGAACCCAAGAAAACCCGCCTGCTGCAAAAAATATTCGGGCGCCGTTAAATCACACCTGATGTTACCCATGCTCTTCTTCATGAGCTTCAACCAATGCGCGGTTAAAGGCGCGTAATGCGTCGATATGGAACAGCGATCCGACAAGCGTATTGCCGCCGCCTTCGGTTTGCTTGACCACCGGAATGGCATCCAAGCCTTTGCTCTCCACAAACATCGGTAGAGCTTTCGCGAGCGTGTCATCCTCCAACAACAAAACGCCCTGCTCGATCAAATCCCAGCTCTGCATCTCCGAGATTGATCCTTCGGAGCCGCGCGGCAGCATGTGATTGCCAACCTGCATTGTATCCAGCAAATACCGTTGCGGCCCATCCCCAAGGTGCAAGCCCCGCCGCCCCAAGCGCCAGTGGAAATAGCTGCGCTCGATCACTTGTTGGGTCATGACGCTCGCCACCGAAACGGTGACCATCACCGCCACCGCCGACTGATAATCGCCGGTCAACTCGAACACGATCAAAGATGTCGAGATCGGCGCGCCCAGGACCGCCGCCGCAACCGCGCCCATTCCCGCCAGCGCATAAAGCCCGTAAGAGATCGACAGGTCCGGAACCATTGCAGTGGCGACGACCCCGAATGCAGCGCCCGTCAAAGCCCCCAACATGAGCGAGGGTGAAAACACCCCGCCCCCGAACCGCGTGGCCAACGTAATCGCCACCGCCGCCAGCTTCGCCGCGATCACGATCAGGATAAACCAGAATCCATATTGCTCGTTCAGCACCCGCGTCGTGGTCTCGTACCCAACACCAATAATCTGAGGGATTCCGATGGCGATGATACCGAGCAAAAAGCCGCCGACGACCGGCTCCATCCATAGCGGATACTTCCAGCGGTCCTTGAGATTATCCGTCAGCGTATCGGCAACGATGATACAGGACATCAGCAAAGTCGCGGTTACCGCACAGACAACGCCCAGCAACGCAAATGCCGGCAATTCCCAGAATGTCTCAAGGGTATGCACGGGAATTGAGAAGGCCGGAAAATCTCCGATATGTTCGCGCGAGATCATCGCCCCGGCAACACTTGCAATCACCACCGGAGCAAAGGCTTTCACCGCATAATAGCCGAGCACGACTTCCATCGCGAAGAGTGCTCCGGCGATGGGCGCGTTAAAACTTGATGAGACTGCCGCCGCCGCCGCGCATCCCAGCAAAGTCCGCGCCCTGACCGGCGAACAACTGAGCCAATGGGATATTTGTGACGCGATCGTTGCCCCGATATGGACAACCGGCCCTTCCCGTCCTGTACTCGCACCGAACCCAAGCGAGACGACGGAAACAAAGAAAGAGACTATCCCGCTGCGCAGCGATAATTCACTGTTCCGGATGCGGCTGCTTTCGATCACTTCTGAAATGCTGGCGGCGCGGCCCGATTGACTGAACACCGCAAGAATAAGCCCGACAATCAAGCCACCTATGGTGGGAACAATCAGCACAACATACCATTCGAGCCGGGCTACGCCGCTCTCGATACCGGCTTCCGTTGCGCCGTAGATAAGCTGTTGAATGAGTGAGACGAGCGAATAAAACGCCAACGCCGCATAGCCGGACAAAATACCGACGAGCAAAGCCAGCAACCAAATGATGGGTTGTTCAGGGGACGTCAACCTGCGGAAGAACTCGACCAGCACGGCGCGCCGCCGGGAGTCAAGAACACGCGACAACATGCCCTACTTGCTCGCAAAAAGCGCCGCCAGTGGCAAGGGGCGATACCGAAATTAATTCGGCTTTTCGGCCAGCAATGCATAATTCACCGCATGTCAGTCGAATGGTGTTCGTTTCAGAGGCATAGGGAGACTGTGAGTTATCTTGTGGTCCAATGGATTGAGCGGGTAATTTGAGAGAACCGCGCTCGTCAACGATGTCCGCGCCATGGGATCGCTCGCCGTCGTTGCAATGCTGGCAAGGGTGGAGCGCGCAGGAAACCCCACGACCCGCCGAAACTTTATGGTTGAGGTTAGATTTCAGAGCAAGTCCGCGTTATGGCTCAATAGAGCATCAAATACCAGAGTACTTATAATTCATCGACTTTTTGCAGATAGGCCAGAAACACGATGCGACTTTTTCTCTTCGCTGCCTTGAGATGCTTCATGATCCAACTTTCCTATATTTTCAGCCTAAAATGGAGGTGCGTGGTTACTTTCGTGGTTGCTGGTCTTTTTCTTGATCCTCTCGCACCCGTTTCTGCCGGAATAGATAGCTGTCCGGAAGGATACGAAGCCTATAGTATCAGGACGACACCGATTTGCGTTCAAAAAGGGGCCTCGCCGCTACAAGTGCCTAGTGCAGTTGGAGTGCACGCGCTTTTCTTCGGTGACTTCCACCTTGCAACAGAAGGATTTCTGCCAAACGGAACGCGAGGATTAAGGGTTAGCCCCGCCAGATTGAAGCCTCTTGATACTTCCTTGTTTGAACCGGGTCCTTATGATGGAACCCGTATTAGTCGCTTCGGGCCATTTATTAATGTCTATGCAGACGAGCTGACCATGCGGGGTCACCCCGTCGCTATCGATTGCGCAAAGCCACTTGACCCAGACCTGGATAACACGCCAGCGCAGAGATGTTCGGTTAGGGGCTGGCTTTCCGACACACTGACCTTTCGCTTAACAGTTTTTACCTTCTCTTGGCTCAAGAAACCGGCATGGCCGGTTTTCGATGCGCAATACGCAGAGACCTGGCCGACCCTTTTGGCCGATTTGGACGACATGCTCGCACAATTTATCATCTTACCAGAATAGAGGCATTGATGTTTACTCTTTCCGACGCGCAACTTCTAAACATCCGCGTTTATCTCAAAGCGGGTTTCGCGCTTCAAAGCATCCTTCGAGACACGCGCTTCGCTCGTTCTTCAGGATGAGGGTTGATCTTTTTGCATCGTGTCTTGTTGGTTTTGATGGAAGCCATAATACACGGCGCTTCAAAATGTTCTGGTCATCATCGGGCTTGTCCCGGTGATCCAGTGCATCAAGAGCTGACTTTTAATCTCTGGATTGCCCGAACAAGTCGGGCAATGACGATTGCTGCCGCGCAATTTCACGGGAATGACCAAATAAAGCGCGTCCTCATCTTGCAAAATTCCACTTGACATTTGTTCTTTTTATGTTCACATTTTTCACCATCACTTTCTAACAAAAGGCAACTGGCGGCGTGACGATGGAACGGGCATTAGAGGTACAGCGGCATAGGCTGCTCCGCGTTTTGGCGGGGTTGGTTTTGGCTGTTGGGTTTCTGTCTGCCGGTCCGGTTTCTCATGCGTTTTCCAGATGGGCGCGCGAGGGGCTGTCTTCGGTTTTGTCTCGTGCTGAATTGGCAGCGCAGTATTTGGTTGTTGTGCATGCACGGCTGATTGCCGAGCGCTCGGGTGAGTCTCTTGATCTTCAAAAGATGATTGATATTGCGCATAGCAACTGTGCGAGGGTGGGTTCAGAGCATTCTGTCTGCGGCCTTCGGCGGCGCTTGTGGGCCGTTCAAACTCTGCTCAATGATTTGCCGCGCCGGGGGCAACGGCTGTTGCGCCAGATCGAGCGCATGTTACGGCGAGCCGTTTCTGGTGCGCTCTGTTTGTCTTGCCCTGAAACCCAAGAGCCGAGCATCAACGGTGCGGCGCGGATCGCCCTTGCCCGTATTGAGCGGCCACCGGATAAAAAGCGCTTATATCAGATGACACAAAGCACCTCCCCCCGATGCCGGGTGGGAGGCGAAGGCGACCACGCCACTGGACTCCCCGTTAATCATCGACGGATCGATCATCGCGCATTTTTTCAAGCACCAGCTTTTTCGGCCACCAATGCATAATTCACCGACATATCATCCGAACGGCTCCATGTGTCGCGCAGAGCGGCGTAGGTAAAGCCGGTATCATCAACGACTGTCAGCCCGGCATCAACCAATGCGGCCTCCAGTTCTTTCGGTGTTGGAAACTTGTTCCAGTCATGCGTGCCGCGCGGCAACCAGCGCAAAACATATTCCGCTGCACCAATGGCCAGCGCGTAGCTTTTTGCCGTGCGGTTCAGCGTGGATAGGAAAATCAAGCCACCGGGTTTTGCCAAAGCCGTCACATCTTTTAGAAACGCCGGAATATCAGCAACATGCTCGACAATTTCCATCGCGAGAACGACATCGAACTGCGCGCCCTCTCGGACAAGCGCATCGGCTGGGTCAGCGCGATACTCGATGTTCAGCCCGTGGGTATCGGCATGATCCCGCGCCACCGCGATGGCTTCCGCCGACGCATCAACCCCCGTAACGGATGCACCAAGTCGGGCCATTGGCTCGCACAGCAAGCCTCCCCCGCATCCCACGTCAACAATATCAAGGCCATCAAAGGGTCTGATCCTATTCGGATCGCGGCCATATTGCGCGCAAACATGATCGCGGATGTAATCCAGCCGGATCGGATTCATGCGGTGCAGAGGCTTGGCTTCCCCATCCGGGTCCCACCAAGTTGCCGCCATCCGATCAAATTTGCCGATTTCTGCGGCGTCTACGGTCTCAGTCATTTTTCGCCTCGGTCCATCGGCCTTGCGTCTCCACGGCCCATTCGATACCCCGAGAGCAATCATGCCGCCACTGTTGCTAAGTCGCACCCGGAGTCTCTTGTATGCGCAATCGCCAACTCTATCCTGTTATCGAAGCCCGCATCAAAAAGAGACTACAAGTCTCCGACATTCATGAAATCTACGTCGAAGAGTGCGGAAATCCCAACGGAAAACCCGTCATTGTTTTGCATGGCGGTCCCGGAGCGGGTTGCAACCCGGCTATGCGGCGCTTTTTTGACCCGAACGCCTATCGTATCATCCTGTTTGATCAACGGGGATGCGGGCGCTCGACCCCTTCGGCGTGCTGTGAGCAAAACACCACATGGGATCTGGTCGCCGATATGGAACGTATCCGCGAGGAGTTCGGCTTCGAGCAATGGATGCTGTTCGGCGGATCATGGGGGTCCACGCTTGCCCTTGCTTACGCGCAAACTCACCCCGAGCGGGTCACTGAGATGGTGCTGCGCGGTATCTTCCTGATCCGCAAAGAGGAAAGCGATTGGTTTCATAATGGCGGCTGCGCCAAGTTCCACCCTGAATTATGGGAGCAATTCATCGCGCCAATCCCAGAGGCAGAACGCGGAGATATGCTGAAAGCCTATCACAAGCGCCTGTTTGGTGATGATGCCCACGTCCGGCTTAACTGCGCCCGCGCCTGGAGTCGATGGGAAGGCGCGACGGTGACGATGCTGCCCTCGACACAGCGGGCCAGCGCCTTTGCCCGCGAGGATTACGCCCTCGCTTTTGCTCGGATCGAAGCGCATTACTTCATCAATGAAGGCTTTATGGAAGAAGACGGCCAATTGCTGCGCGATATGCACAAAATTTCGCATATTCCCGGCATTATTGTCCAAGGCCGCTATGATGTTGTCACGCCACCAATCAGTGCGTGGCAACTGCATAAAGCATGGCCGAACTCGAAACTCATCATCGCCCATGATGCCGGACATGCGGTCAGTGAACCGAGTATCAGCACGGCATTGCTCGACGCCACGGACCACTATCGTGCATAATCCTTTATAACTACACGATTTAGCGAGTCCGAGCGCGACGGCTGGAACACCTGCGTTATCCTCGGTAGCCTTGGTGCTGGAAATACTTTGTTTAGCGGAGGTGTCTTATCATGATCCGGATACTTGGAATTATTGCTGCATTGTCGTGCATTTCACTCCCGGCATCGGCCACCGTTCTTGATGGTAAGATCGTGCAGCAAAACGGAAATGGTAAATTCGTCAAGCTGAAGACGGACAAACCTTTTTCGGTCGGCAACGACACGTTTGATGATCCGAATCTCTATGCTTTTGATGAAGACCAAAACATCCTTCTCAAAGAACCAATCAAAGTCGATATTGGCGGCGACAAAGGTGTTATTGCGGCGGGTACAGTTGTTGCCAGCCATTACGTCTTTTTTGACAGCCTGAACGGTATCCACATTGGATATGTAGATTTCGACGCCGCCGTTCTTGGCATCGCTGCGTTTCAAAACACGATGGCGGCAACTGATTTCCTTGCGAACACATCAATCGACTACATCAGCACCGAATTGCGCGGCCTTGAGCAAGGCGAGCAAGTCTGGGTCGATCCCGACGATCCCTTCCGCCTTTGGGTCTATTGGGCGGGGTCTTCGCCCGGTGACTACATCAGAGTCTTCACCGAGAAATCAAACGGCGCTCTGTCGTATGCCCCCACAATACTGGTGCATGATCTACGGGGTTAATGTAGACGCCACGCGCTGAAACTCTCCGGCTCCCGCTCCATACAACATGTCGGGGTGAGAGCTATCCACTCTGGTCGCGCCGCGATTTCGCAAGATTTGTGCGGCGGAATAGGCGCGGTCACTGCGCGTACCGACCGTCACTAACTTACCGTCAATCGACACGAGAGAGGCTTGGACACTCGCCAATTCCGCCTCAAGCCCATCTGTCCCCGCTGGCAAGGCTCCGCGCAAAATCACACGCCGTTGGGCGGCAAAACGCGCTTCAATCCGATCAACCAGCGTGTTCAATGTGGCAATCGCCGGCTCGTCCCATGTGGCATTGCGAGAAGCTCTTAATTGCGCTTGCGAGCGCAAAATTGTCCCATCGAATAGAATTTTCAGGTGGTTGGCCTTCAGCGTCTCACCGCTGGATGTTATATCAACGATAATTTCCGCCGCTCCAGCCGCCGCCGCGCCCTCGGTCGCTCCTGCACTTTCAACAAGCCGGTAATGCGCCACACCGTTTTCACGAAAGAAACGCCGTGTCAGAGTCAGGTATTTGGTTGCTACGCGCATCGCATGACCATGCAATTCGCGGAAAGTCGCCGCCGCATCGTCAAGGTCGGCCATTGTCTCAACATCAATCCAACTTTTGGGAACAGCAACGATGAGGTTCGCGCGCCCAAACCCCATGGACTTTACCAGCGTTGTCGCCGCATCCGCATCACGCAGCTTTTCCCGGATCAAGTCTTCGCCCGTAACCCCAAGGTGAATAGCACCGGACTCAAGCGCGGCGGGCATTTCACCAGCCTGCAACAACACAACGTCGATACCGTCAATGCCTGTCGCATCAACGGAGTATTCCCGGCCCCCACCTGCTTTGATCGTCAAGCCAGCTTCAGCAAAAAACGCAATCGTCTTTTCCATCAGACGGCCCTTGGAGGGAATACCAAGTCGCAATGGCGTATTCATGCCTTACCCTCTCTGATTGCGATTATGGATTCCGGGCGGATGGCTGCGCCGACCGCCGAGCCTTTTATAGTATCAACACCGAAGGCCCGCGAAGACGCCGCAAGCAAACCATCATACCGGCCTCCTCCCGCTATCTGAGCCGCCCGACGCCCGGCGCTCTCGGCCATATCAGGACAGAACAGCTCGAAAACGAAGCCGTTATAATATTCCAGATTACGGCCAAACTCACCATCAAAGGGCAAAGTATGCGCATCAATTCCAAGGCCGTTAAGATGAACCAACCGCGCTTCGAACTGATCAAGCGCAGGCGTGATGTCCATACCCGCCGCCCGCGATAAATCACGCAACATGGTAAGTGCCTCACCGGACGGGGCTTTCATAGTTGCAGCCGTTTCAATCGCGGCAACAACTTCGAGCGATAAAGGATGCGCCTTTGCGTCCTCGGCTTGTTCGATAAAACGTGAGGCAATTTCCTCGGGGCTGCGCAATCCAACATGGGTCGTTTCCGACAAAGCCAACATGCGTTCGACAGCGGCACGCGCATCGTCAGGCTCAAGCGATCCGAGAGCCTTAAGCAGCGCATTCCGGCCCGGATCATCTGAATCGGTGCTGGCGTAATCTTCCAGCAGCGAAGCAAAACGCGCGGGCCGCCAGACGTGGCGCTTTAAACGCTTTCGCCATCTTTGCGGAATATGCGCGGCATCAATCAACGCAAAGAGAACGCCCAAATCACCGGTCGTAATTGCGAAATTCTTTGCATCCACTGCACGAACAGCTTCGATGACAAGACCGAGCATTTGGGCATCCGCCGCCGCAATATCAGACGCTCCGAACCATTCACAACCGACTTGGATAAACTGCGCTGGCCGCGTTTCTCCAAGCGAGGGACGGCGGTAGACCGGACCCGAAGCAACATACTTAGCATTCCCTGCGCCGCTACCGACGTGATGGCGGCAAATCGGTAAAGTCAGATCGGGGCGCAGACACAGGTCAATGCCGTCACCACCATCGAAGACAAACGCCCTCGCCCGAACGTCCTCGCCATAAAGATCGAGCAAGTTCTCGGCTTCCAAGACTGATCCGGGGTCAACGGTTGCGAACCCTGCTTTAACGAAAACATTCGTGGCATCAATACATGCCTGTTGGAGCGTCTTTAGCGCTGCACCGCTGTAATCTTGTGAGGCAGTTGTCATCGCGCCAACATCTCTCGAACAGTTGCTACGAGATCACTTTGCGGAATTTCACGTTGAGCAGGTTGAGCCTTCCATTCTTCGTTTGATTCGATCTCTTCGGCCAGCTTCGACCCGAGAACAAGGTCTTTGATTTGCACCACTCCGCGCTCTGCTTCGTCGCCACCTTCGATAATCGCCAGAGGTGCGGCGCGCTTATCGGCATATTTCAACTGCTTGCCCATGTTGGTTCCACCGCCCATGAACACCTCTGCACGGATACCTGCATTGCGAAGATCAGCGCACATGGACTGGTAATGCGCCATCCGTCCTCGATCCAACGCGAGGATAACCACTGGTCCCTGAGCATCCGCCCCCCCCAATCGACCGGTTGCTGACAAAGCCGCCAACAACCGGTCCACTCCGATTGAGACGCCGGTTGCCGGAACTTGCTGACCGGTAAAACGCTTGACAAGATCATCATAACGCCCGCCGCCCGCAACGGAGCCGAATTGACGCTTTTGACCTTTCTCGTCGATCACATCAAAGGTCAATTCAGCCTCATAGACCGGTCCCGTATAATACCCCAAACCGCGCACAACAGACGGGTCGATCTTAACCCGGTCCGAGCCATACCCTTGCGCATCAAGCAAACCAGCAATCTCTTCGAGTTCGTTGACACCTTCTGCGCCCGCCTCCGACGATCCGATTAGCTCGCGCAAACGGGCACAAGTCGCCGCGCCATCCGCGCGCTCTGCGCCAACAAAGCCCATGATAATATCAGCTTGCTCCGCCGCGAGCTTGGCACCTTCGGTGAAAGCACCACTGTCATCTTTGCGCCCTGCCCCGAGCAACGCCCGAACGCCCTCTTCACCGAGTCGATCAAGTTTATCAATCGCGCGCATCGTGATACCGCGTTGTGCCGCCAGATCATCGCCCATCAAATTTGCGGTTTCCAGCACACCGTTCATGACTTTGCGGTTGTTAACCCGAACAAGAAACTGATCCCGGCCAATGCCCGCATGTTCCAACGCCGAAGCAAGCATCCCACAAATCTCAGCATCCGCCGCCACCGTCGATGTCCCAACCGTATCGGCATCGCATTGCCAGAACTCGCGGAAACGACCGGGGCCGGGTTTCTCGTTGCGCCAGACCGGACCCATCGCATACCGGCGATACGGCGAGGGCAGATCGAGCCTATATTGCGCCGCAACCCGCGCCAACGGCGCGGTCAGGTCATAACGCAGGGCAATCCAGCTCTCATCATCGTCCTGAAAGCCGAAAACGCCCTCATTGGGGCGGTCAACATCCGGCAAAAATTTACCCAGCGCTTCCACGGTTTCAATCGCGGAGGTTTCCAGAGGGTCAAAACCGTATGAATGATAGACTTCGGCAATTTTTCCCAGCATAGCGCGGCGGGCTTCTACCTCCGCACCAAAACTATCGCGAAAACCGCGCGGGGCCGCTGCTTTAGGGCGCGGCTGCTTTTTTTCTTTTTTAGCCATGATCGGTCCATCAGTCCTTGCTGCGGCTGTCCTATCCGTCAGCGGTCCGACCTGCAAGGGCTGTGGCCAGTGCGATTACGCTTCGGACTTCGCCCAATCCCAGTAAAGCTCTCGCGCCAGTCGTGCTACAGGACCAACTTTATAGCTGGTATCGTCGAAAGCCGTCACCGGTGTGATTTTGCTCATATTGCCGGTCAGGAAAACTTCGTCAGCCGTATGAAAATCATCAAAGGTCAGAGTTGTCTCAATCACGGTCTTTCCTGCATCGCGCAGCAAAGCGATATGGCGGGCGCGGGTAATTCCCGCAAGGAATGTCCCATTAGGGACGGGTGTCAAAACCTCACCGTCGCGGACCATAAAGACATTCGTAGTCGCCGTTTCCGCTACATTGCCGTTCGCATCAGCCACCAATGCGTTGCCAAACCCTTTGGCAAGCGCTTCCCGTATCATGCGGGCGTTATTCGGATAAAGGCATCCGGCTTTCGCATTGACCGTTGCTGTCTCAAGCGTTGGCCTGTGAAACCGTGTTGTGGCCAGCGTCGTGCTATTATCGGCCTTCGCCATCGGGACTTCTTCGAGGCAAATGCACAAAACAGTGGAGTCCGGTGCGCCGGGGATAACGCCCTCTCCCCAATCTCCCGTCCACATCATCGGGCGGATATAAACCGGCGTTCCCGCCTCAAACCGAGCTAATCCGTCATGGATCAAGGGGACCATCTCGTCCGCATCCATGACCGGATTGAACCCGAGCGCCAGCGCCGAGGCATTCACACGCGCGCAATGCTTGTCGAGATCAGGAACTAACCCGTCGACCATCCGCGCCCCGTCAAAGACCAACGTTCCAAGCCACGTCCCGTGATCCGCCGCCTTCATCACCGCCGGATTACCGGTGTGCCAGTCGCCTTCGAACCAAGTATGGATTTGCCGGCTCATGATCTCTCCTTGTCGAAAACAGCGTCTACAGGCGGTTTTATAGCATTCGCGAGGGCATTGGTCTTCGACGCCAACCCTACAATCCACCATGTGATAACGATCAAATTTATTACTAGATTATAAATAGATTTTTATAAAAAAATCACTAGGGTCTGTTGACGTTCAGGATTCCCGTAGCGGATAATTTCTGATTCAAGGTTGCCAAAGAGGAGAGCAGCCTTGACCCGTCAAATTTTGACCGACGCCCAGTGGCAGATTATCGAACCGTTCTGCCTTGGCAAGAAG
>CALKIZ010000052.1 GCA_937995735.1 uncultured Neomegalonema sp.
GTCGCGATTGCGGTCGTTTGTAAATCTGCCTTCGGCCTGCGCGTCAGCGAAGAAGATGAAATCGAAGGACTGGACTACACCGCCCATGGCGAACGCGCCTACGATATGGTGTCGTAAAAGCGACCGTCTCAAGCCGCTGAGAGCCAGCTCCCAGCGGCACTCGTCACATGCAATAAAGCGTTTTCAATGCAGTGACCTACAAAGATCAAACCATCCCGCAATTGAAACTTCCGCCAAAACTTCCTATGTTTATTGGCAAGGGGCATTTGAGTGCAGGAGCATCAAGGATGGTCTCTTTATATCGGGCGTTTGCCGCTACGGTTTTACTGACAGCGTTGACAGGTTGCGTAAGTTCTCCAGAACAGGTGTTCACGCCGCCCGCGATTGCGGCACCACCCGCGCCTATTGTGCAAAGCGAACTCCAAATTGATGCCAACGAGTTCGAGGCCGGTTTCGCTAAAGCGCGTGAAAAGCAAGACGCAATGTTCCAAATATTAACACTCATGCTGCAAGAGGCAACGCGCCCGGAATTGCTCGCTGCCGTGAAACAATCCGCCGAGCGTTTAAAAGTCGCGACACAGGATCTCAACACGGTTCAGTAAGTGTGTCAGCCCTTCTTGCAAAAATATAACGCGATGTAGGGCGGCATGTTGTTGTGGGGTTCAGTCATCAAAAAACCCCGCCGTTTCCGGCAGGGTTACAGTAGTTTCCAACTTTAGGCTGTCCAGTGGGATTTAAGCAGATTTATTCTGCCGGTTCTCGATTAGATCATCGACCACTTCCGGCTCGGCCAGTGTCGAGGTATCGCCTAATGATCCGAAATCGTCTTCGGCGATTTTGCGCAGGATACGACGCATGATTTTGCCCGAACGGGTTTTCGGCAAGCCCGGTGCGAACTGGATCAAATCCGGTTTTGCAATGGGGCCGATTTCTTTGCGGACCCAGTTTTGCAATTCTTCGCGAAGCTCTTGTGACGAATCCTCACCGCCCATCAACGTGACATAGCAATAGATGCCCTGCCCTTTGATGTCATGCGGATAGCCTACGACAGCCGCTTCGGAGACTTTCGGATGCGCGACCAGCGCGCTTTCAACTTCAGCCGTTCCCATGCGGTGACCGGAGACATTAATCACGTCGTCCACACGGCCTGTAATCCAGTAATAGCCGTCGCTATCTCGGCGACAGCCATCGCCCGTGAAATAATAGCTTTTATACTGCTGGAAATAGGTCGCGACAAAACGATCATGGTCGCCATAGACAGTCCGCATCTGACCGGGCCATGAATCTTTGATGCAAAGAACACCCGAGGCTTCGGTTTCGGAAATTTCCTTGCCGCTCTCGGCCTCTAGCAGAACAGGATGAACCCCAAAGAACGGAACGGTCGCGGACCCCGGCTTTGTCGCAATTGCGCCCGGCAGCGGGGTCAGCATGTGTCCGCCGGTCTCCGTCTGCCAGAACGTATCAACGATCGGCAGTTTTCCTTTGCCGATAATATCGTTGTACCAGTTCCAAGCCTCAGGGTTGATCGGCTCACCCACCGTGCCGAGCACTTTGAGCGTTGAAAGGTCTTTACCCTCTACGAAATCATTTCCTTTGCCCATAAGAGCGCGAATTGCTGTCGGAGCCGTGTAGAACTGATTGACCTTGTGCTTGGCGCAAACGTCCCAGAAGCGTCCGGCATCCGGGAAAGTCGGTACACCCTCGAACATGATCGTGGTCGCACCATTCGCAAGCGGGCCATAGACGATATAGCTGTGGCCCGTGACCCATCCCACATCAGCGGTACACCAGAAAATATCGCCGTCATGATAATCGAATGTAAGCTGCTGCGTCATCGAGGCATAAACAAGATAGCCACCCGATGTATGTAGCACGCCTTTGGGTTGGCCCGTCGAGCCGGAAGTATAAAGGATAAACAGCGGGTCTTCGGCATTCATTGCTTCAGGCGGGCAGTCGTCGCTCGCGCTGTTGACAACCTCATGCCACCAGACATCGCGCGACGCATCCCAAGCGATGTCTCCACCAGTGCGTTTGACGACAAGGAGTTTCACGTCATCGCCGCATTTCTCCATTGCTTTATCAGCATTGGCTTTTAGCGGGGTGTTGCGTCCACCGCGCGGCGCTTCATCCGCCGTGATAACAAGTTTTGCACCGCAATCTTTTACGCGATCCGCCAGCGCATCCGGTGAAAAGCCGCCAAACACAACCGAATGAACCGCGCCAATACGCGCACAAGCGAGCATTGCATAGGCTGCTTCCGGGATCATCGGCATGTAGAGAATTATGCGATCACCCTTGGCGACGCCCATATCCTTTAAGGCATTACCAAGCTGGGAGACGTGTTGCTTTAGCTCTCCATAAGAAATGTGTTTGTCAACGGTCGGGTCATCGCCTTCCCAGATAATCGCGGTTTTTTCCGGCGTCTTATCAGCGTGGCGGTCTACGCAGTTGGCGCAGACATTGAGTTCACCATCTTCATACCATTGGATCGAGACATTCGGGTATTCAAAGGTCGTATTTTTGACCTTGGTATAAGGTGTCATCCAATCGAGACGCTTGCCCTGTTCTCCCCAAAACGCTTCCGGATCATTGATGGATTCCGCATACATGGTTGCGTATTTGGCCGAGTCCACATGCGCATTTGCTGTCATTTCAGCGCTAGGCGCGTACTTTTCTTCGGACATAAAACGTCTCCCCGTTTTCGATTCTTTATTTTCGGCCAGAGCTTATGACGCAGTGCAACATGACGCAAGGTTTCGGATTGCAACAGTGTTACCGTCGATCAAGCTGTTCAACCGCCCAAACCGCTGCATCCCTGACGACATCGCTGGCATCATTTTGAAGACTAAGCGCACTTTGTCGAAGCGACAAATCTTCATTATTTCCAATCGCATAGAGAACGTTTCTC
Organism: uncultured Neomegalonema sp.; assembly: GCA_937995735.1. Taxonomy (GTDB): domain Bacteria; phylum Pseudomonadota; class Alphaproteobacteria; order Rhodobacterales; family Rhodobacteraceae; genus JAHDDY01. The sequence continues at coordinate 2,909 of CALKIZ010000052.1, forward strand.
ACAAACCGATCACGCCCTATCCGTTTGATTGGAGAGCCGGAAAAAAACGCACGAAAAGTCGTGTCATCGAGCATCACGAGTTCCGCTAGTTTCGGGGCGCGTAGCTCTTCGCGAGCGTGATACGCGACCTCCGAAGCCTCGCGCGCGAATTTGTTCCACGGGCATACTGCTAAACAATCATCACACCCATAAATGCGATTGCCAAGGGCCGCGCGAAATTCTACCGGAACTGGTCCCTTGTGCTCAATGGTCAGATACGAAATGCAGCGCCGCGCATCGAGTTGATAGGGCGCAGTGAACGCTGCCGTTGGACATATATCGAGGCAAGCCCGGCATGATCCGCATTTATCTCCATGCGGTTCATCTGCTGGCAAGTCAAGTGTCGTGAATATCGCCCCTAGAAAGACCCATGATCCAACATCACGAGACACGAGGTTGGTGTGCTTGCCTTGCCAACCGAGACCAGCCGCCGCCGCGAGGGGCTTTTCCATAACCGGAGCAGTATCGACGAAGACTTTCACCTCGCATCCGGTTTCAGCTACCATCCAGCGGACGATCTTTTTGAGCCGTTTTTTGATTTTGTCATGGTAGTCGCGATTACGAGCATAGACGCTGATCGTCGCACGATCCCGCTGTGGCAATGTTTCTAGCGGGTCTGTGTCGGGGCCATAATTATCGGCCAGCATAATAACGGACTTGGCTTCCGGCCAAAGCACACTCGCATCTGCGCGCCAGTCGAGGCGATCCTCGAACCAGCTCATATTGCCGTGCTTTCCACCCGCAACCCATTCTCGCAAGCGTTCTCCTGCCGGGCGCATTGAGGATGGTTGGCATATTCCGAAGCCTTCAAAGCCTTCATCGCGGCAACGGGTTTCTAGAATTGCCCTATCCATTTAGGGAATGCCGTTTGTGATGACGGCGCATTCGCATCAAAAATCTAAATCAGCATAATGTGCTGATGGCGGTAAGTTCGGCAAGTGATCAGCTAAGAGACCACGAAAAGCGGGACGCGATTTCAATTTGGCGTACCATCCCTTTGCTCCGGGAAAATCCTCCCAAGGCACTGCTCCGATATAATCCAAACAACTCAGATGTCCGGCAGCCGCGAAATCTGCAAAACTAATACGTTCTCCGGCAAGCCAATTACGGCGTTCTACCAACCAAGAAATATATTCCAGATGTGTTCGGAGGTTTGTTGTTCCGGCCCTGATGTAGCGCGAATCCGGTTCGCCTTGTTTTCGAAAGCGTTTGTATATCCGTTCAACGAGCAAGTTCTCAGTTACCTCGTTGCGAAATTTCACATCAAACCAACTCACAAGCCTGCGGACTTCTGCTCGCGCTGCAGAAGACTCCGGCAACAAAGCATGGTCGGTATAGACTTCTTCCAGATACTCACAAATCGCGTTTGAATCGATAACTCGTCTTCCATTCTCTTCAACAAGAACAGGGACTTCACACGCAGGGTTTAACTTCAGCAATGAAGCCGATCTCTCCCAAGGCGCATGATCAATAAGATCAGCTTCTAAAGCCTTTTCGCCAAGCGTGAGTCGAACCTTTCTACAAAAAGGAGACAGCGGAAACATATGAAGTTCGCGCATTATTCTTCGGCTGCTTTCTCTTCACCAAATAGAATGTCGTGAATGCGTGTAGCGCCCTCTTGAAGCGTAGGAACGAATCTCTTGGCATCCTCAAAAGCGATTCGCTGGATCGGGGCATGAAACGCAACCGCACAAGAAAACCGTCCTTCAAGGTCGTTAACTGGAACAGCAAAAGCGACCATGCCCACCATGAACTCTTCGTTATCCCAAGCATACCCCATTTTGCGAACCGTCCTAATTTCATCTTGAAGGTCAGCTCGATTCGTAATGGTATTGGGCGCTTCGGCGGTAAGTTCCATTGCATCCAAAACGGATGACAGATCATTGTCATTAAATGATGCAAGGAAAAGTTTTCCGCTTGCCGTACAATGAAAGGGTACTTCTGTTCCAACAGGCAGTTGGAAACGCAGTGGCCAAGGCGTATCAACACGATCAAGATACGTCATCCCCGCCACAGTAGGCGCGGCGATGTTACATGTTTCCTCAATCTTCGAAGCTACTGATTTTAAAACCATTCGCCTAGAAATATGTAGCCGCGAAACCGTTTGCAGTCCCATGGCCATAATCCGTGCGCGCCGCGCTGGGCGCAGACGTCCGCTATGGTGTTCGCGGATCAAAAATCCTTCATCTTCAAGTGTGGTACAAAGTCGGTGTAGTGTAGGCTTCGGCAAATCTATTTCTTCGCCTAACTCCGAAGGAGTCATAGGACGACCGCTTGTTGCCAGTGCTTCGAATATAAGAAGCATACGAAGGTTCGTAGGGATTCGACTCGAGTCATAAATCATCGGAAATATGTACCGCAGCTTTTGACAAAAAGTGCTTTCATTTTTTTGAGACTCATGGTTTCATTTTTCAAACATAGGTAATCTAGCCTGATCGGGGGAATCTTTTGGAATACGATTACGTCGTCGTTGGAGCAGGTTCGACAGGTTGTGCGTTGGCATCAAGACTTTCGGAGTCTGGTGATGCTTCTGTAGCACTCATCGAGGCCGGAGGACGCGATTGGAATCCTTGGATACACATTCCAGTTGGTTACTTCCGAACGATGGGAAACAAATCCGTCGATTGGTGCTACAAAACTCAACCTGATCCCGGAATTAATGGACGCAGTATCAACTGGCCCCGTGGGAAAGTATGGGGAGGGTCAAGCTCGTTGAATGGCCTTCTCTATGTACGCGGTCAGGCACAAGATTACGATCAATGGCGTCAACAAGGCAACGTTGGCTGGGCGTGGGACGACGTTCTCCCTTATTTTAAAAAATCTGAGAATAACGAGCGCGGTGCAGACGCGCTTCATGGTGCTGATGGTCCACTCGCTGTAAACGACATGCGTTTACGCCGTGAGATTTGCGATCAGTGGGTGGAATCAGGCCAAACCGCCGGATATAGATTTAATGCTGACTACAACGGCGTAGATCAGGAAGGCGTTGGGTATTTCCAGTTCACTTGCCGAAAAGGTCGACGTTGCAGTGCGGCGTCAGCCTATATCACGCCAAATCTTGGCCGAGAATCACTGGATGTCATAAGCAAGGCGCTTACCCGTCGCGTTATTTTTGAGAATAATACGGCAGTTGGAATTGAAATTGAGCGTGGCGGCAAAATTGAAACAATCAAAGCCCGTAGCGAAGTCATCTTATGTGCAGGAGCAATTGGCTCGCCGCAAATCTTGATGCTTTCAGGTATTGGCAATGCCGAGGATCTCAGATCGCACGGGATTGAAGTGCTGAAGGATGCGCCCGACATGGGGCGCAATCTACAGGATCATCTACAAGCACGTTTGGTGCATAAATGCGCAAAACCGACCATGAACAACGAAGTGAACTCACTTATCGGTAAAGCAAAAATAGCTGCTGAATACGCGCTAAAACGCACTGGACCGATGACGATGGCGGCGAGCCTTGCTTGCGGGTTTCTGAAAACACGTGAAGATCTCGAAACACCTGATATTCAATTCCATATTCAGCCTTGGAGTGCGGATAGTCCGGCTGAGGGACCCCATAAATTTTCGGCATTTACATCATCTGTTTGCCAATTAAGACCTGAGAGTCGCGGTCATCTAGAACTAGCAAGTTCTGATCCTAAAGATTATCCGCTGATTCACCCGAACTATTTGGCGTCACCTCTCGATCAACAAACGATGGTTGAAGGGGTGAAAATTGCACGGAAGATTGCAGATGCCGAACCTTTGAAAAGTTCAATCACATCAGAACATGCGCCTGGCCTAGACGTGCAATTGGATGAAGATTTGCTGACTTGGATCAGAAATACATCGACGACGATCTATCACCCATCTGGAACATGCCGGATGGGGCAAGACGATAAGGCAATAGTAGACGAGCGGTTGCGGGTGAAGGGCGTTTCTAACTTGCGTGTCGCCGATTGTTCGATCATGCCAACACTTGTGTCAGGAAATACAAATGCGCCCGCAATTATGATCGGTGAGAAATTATCTGACATGATCCGCGAAGACGCACAACAATTTGCAGGGGCTGCTTAAGCGATGTGGGACACGATTTTTGATTACAGCGCGATCATTATTGCCGATCTGATTCTGTCCGGTGATAACGCGCTGATCATCGGCATGGCAGCCGCCGGTCTTTCGCCAGAACTCCGCAAGAAAGCCATTCTGTATGGCATGGTCATTGCCGCAGTTCTACGGGTTGTCTTTGCTGTTATCGCGACAAAATTGCTCGGCGTACCGGGGCTATTGTTTGTCGGGGGACTCTTGCTGGTCTGGGTATGTTGGAGTCTTTACAAAGACATCCGCAATCATACGGACCATCAGGCTGAAATGGCGATGGAAGAAGCCGAAGACGGCGGTTATGACGGCAAGCCTAAGCGCACGATGAAACAAGCGCTTATCGCGATTACCATCGCCGACGTCTCAATGTCACTCGATAACGTCTTGGCGGTTGCTGCAATTGCCGACGGAGATTCGACAAAGTTGATCGTCGGATTGGGATTAGCCATACTTCTCATGGCTTTTGCTGCCACGCTGATCATGAAGTTACTTGCATCTTATCCGTGGATATCGTGGCTTGGTTTAATCGTCCTCGTCTACGTAGCATTTGAAATGCTTTATCGAGGAATTACGAACTGCGAAACCGGGATAGGACCAATCTTAGGTTTGATATCTGAAACGCAATGTGTGCCGAGCGGTAATGGAGGAGGCCATTAAGCAGATTCAAATTAATCTTAGCCTTCATTCATGTATTAGCAGTCTTGTATAAGAATAAACCGCTGTGATACCGATTGAGTTGGCATAAGGTGAAGACATAGTTTGCTGCGCTGAATTAGGCGCGGCTGCTTGGAGACAACGATACTACGACCAAACCCCAGGGAGGATATGATGGGATTTTTGAAGACAGCGGCGCTCGGTGTGAGTCTTGCCGCATTTACAGCTTCGGCTGCTTTTGCTGAAACAGTCATTCGCGTTCAGTCGGTTATCCCGGCGAAAGCAGATGAAGTATTCATGCTCAACGAGTTCGGCAAGGACGTTGCTGCACTTACGAACGGCTCGCTCAAAATCGAAGTTCTGCCAGCCGGTGCAGTTGTTGGTGTTAAAGAAACACTCGACGCTGTTGATAAAGGCCTGATCGAAGGTGGTTTTGCTTGGACTCACTACTGGTCTGGTAAGCACCCAGCAGCAATGCTGTTCGGTTCCCCAGTTGCTGGTGCTGGTGTTGGCATCGATAACATCGCATTCGTATCATGGTTCCAGTATGGCGGCGGCAAAGAGCTGTACGACCAACTCTGGGACGAGATGGGCGTAAACGTGAAAGGCTTCATGCTTCAGCCAGTTGGCCCAGAAGCACTTGGCTGGTTCAAAGAGCCAATCACGTCCATGGATGACTTCCGTAAATACCGTTTCCGTACGCCTCCAGGCATTCCTGGCCAGACGTATAAAGACATCGGTGTTGCATCGGTTGCTATGGGCGGTGGTGACATCCTCCCAGCACTTGAAAAAGGCACGATTGACGCGGCTGAATGGTGCTGCCCGAAGCCTGACTCGGTCTTCGGCTTCCAAAAAGTTCTGAAGCACTACTACCTTCAGGGTCTTCACCAAGTTGTTGTAAACGCTGACATGTACATCAATGGCGACGTTTACGACGGTCTTTCTGATCTTGAGAAAAAAGCTCTTGAAGTTGCTGCAAACGCATCTCTTTCAAAAGCTATGTCCTACCGCATCTACGAAAACGGTAAGGCTCTTAAAGACCTCGTAGAGAACCACGGTGTTCAACTGCACGACACTCCAGCGGATTACTTCCCAGCATACATGAACGCTGCGAAAGCTGCGCTTGAGAAAAACTCTGCTGAGAACGAGTTCTTTGCAAAAGTTTGGCAGTCGCAAAAAGACTTCGCTGCGATTGCTGTTCCTTTCTGGGCTGGCGCTCAGGCATCGAACGCTGCACTCGGCAAAGCATTCGCCGACTCGGTCAAGTAATTTGACGATCTGTCCCAACGCTTCGTGCGTTGGGACATTTTCTTTTTTAAATTTATTCCAATTTTCTAACCCAATTTTTGGGTTAACAGCAGAATTGTAGGCATCGCTATGGCCAACGACCCAGATATCGGCGAACTCGATATTACTGATGAACTTATTGCAGAGCGCCGTGCAGAAAAACCGGGTGAAACACCTGAGGACATGACACCGTGGCAGCGCCCGATTACCGCTTTCATTGATGTCCTAAACCTCTGGGCCGGTCGAATTATTTGCCTTCTGCTTGTGCCGCTTATTTTTGCGATGATCTTTGAGGTCTTTTCACGGACCGCATTCGGAATGCTTGCAGCAAATGGAATGGTCGAACAAGCCCGCGAATGGGGCCTTGGTCCCACGCTTTGGGTCTATGACATTAGCCGGATGACGGGCGGCGTTCTCTTTATGGGTGCTGCTGGTTACGCCCTCCTGCGCGGTGTCCATATTCGTGCTGACTTTTTGTTCCGTAATTGGACTCCTAAAACCCAAGCAACCGTGGATGCGGTGCTTTACATGCTGTTCTATTTTCCAGCGATGCTCTTCTTTTTCTGGAGCGCGTTGGACTTTACGCTCGACTCGATGGGTTGGCGCGGATGGGACAAGCCGTGGGGACGCTGGGAAGAAGCATCTGACTCTACATGGGCGCCAATTCTATGGCCTGCCCGTATCTTCATGCCGATCGGCGCACTTTTGCTGTTTTTGCAAGGGTTTGCGGAGCTTTTCAGAGCCTTCCACCAGATGGGGAAAGAGCGCGAAGCAAAGTTCCTCAAGATATTAGTTCCCTATCTTATCGCTCTAGCAATCGTATTTGTTGCCGTCTTCTTCCCGAAAACACTTCCACTAGGAGACTGGCTCGGTGGATTGTTCGGAGGACTGGGTGATGTCGATAAGCCAACAATCGGCCTCTACATGCTCGCCGCAATGTTGTTCTCGATATTTGTTGGCTTCCCAATTTCGTTTACGCTCATCTTCCTTGGGTTCGTCTTCGGAACATGGGGCACAAACAGCGACCTGACATTCTATCTGCTAACGCTACAAACAAACTCCACGATGCTGGACGATCAGCTCGTTGCCGTGCCGCTGTTTATCTTCATGGGCATCATGATGGAACAAGCGGGCCTGATGGAGCGCCTGTTCAATGCGGTCCAGATGATGATGTCGCGTACAAAAGGCGCTCTATTCATCGCAGTCCTGTTCGTTTCAACAATCTTTGCCGCTGCGACAGGTATTGTCGGTGCATCGGTTACGATTCTTGGCATTATGGCCGCGAAGACGATGAACCGATCTGGCTATGATGTACGTATGGCTGCGGGCACGATTACTGCGGGTGGTACGCTCGGTATTTTGATCCCACCCTCGATCATGCTGATTGTTATGGGACCCGTACTTGAAGTACCGGTCACTGACCTCTTCCGCGCCGCCATCGTACCGGGCGTAATGCTCGCCGGGCTTTATATGCTCTACGCAGTTGGGCGTTGTTGGATTAATCCAAGCCTCGGTCCAATCCTCGCACCTGAAGATCAACCAGAGACATCGCCTTATTACCTGATCGAAGTGGCACTGGTTATGGCCTCGCTGATTATTTTCATCCAGCTTTGCGTCATGGGTGCAAGTGGCAGCTTAGCCTTCTTCCCTCTAGGCGGTCTCGTCATCCCAATCCTTTGGATCGTATTTATGTTCGTTACCTTCCAATTCATGCGGAAGGCAAAGCCCGGCGGTTTCTACTTCTCGGACCTTTGGTATGAGTTCTTTATGGGCCTCGTTCCACCGACCGTCCTGATCTCGTTTGCCCTTGGCTCAATTTTGCTCGGTTGGGCAACACCAGCTGAAGCAGCCGCTTGCGGTGCGTTTGGCTCGATCTTACTCTCGATCCTCTACCGCAAATTCGGCTTTAGAGGCTTTTACGATGCGCTGATCAAGACGCTGGAAATTACAGTCCTGATCATGTTCCTCGTTGCCGCCTCTAACTTCTTTGGTGCGGTCTTCTCGAACCTCGGCACTCCAAAGATGCTGACTGAGTTGCTTCTGTCGCTCGATCTCGGTCCGGTGCTAACGCTGATCCTGATTATGGCGTTGATCTTCCTGCTCGGCTGGCCTCTTGAATGGGTTCCAATCGTGCTGATCATCGTGCCGATCCTGATGCCAGTCGTCGAGACACTTGGCCCTGCATTCGGTCTGGATCGTGTTGATCTGCTGGTCTGGTTTGCGATCTTGGTTGCGGTGAACTTGCAAACTGCTTGGCTGTCACCACCGGTTGCCTTGTCTGCTTACTTCCTGAAAGGCGTTGTGCCCGAGTGGGATCTGAAAGACATCTACCTCGGTATGATGCAATTCATGGTCATTCAGGTGATTGGTCTCGTTATGATCTTCGTCTTCCCAGAAATCGCACTCTGGCTGCCACGCTATCTTGACGGTGGCTAAGACTACTAACGACCGCCCCACAAATTGTGGGGCTAAAAAGCACTCAGCAAAAAGCCCCGGCGATAACCGGGGCTTTTTTTATTGGTAAATTTGATTGGAAAATTCTGAGTTATTCAGCCTTTACCGTTCAATCGCATAACAAGGCTGGACGTATCCCAACGCCCGCCGCCCATCTTTTGAACATCTTCGTAAAAACCATCGACGATTTTAGCGACGGGTAAATCGGCACCGATATTTTCGGCATGACCAAAACAAATGCCTAAATCTTTGCGCATCCAATCAACTGCGAAACCTTGATTGTCTTGATAAGCACCATCAAGCACCCATTCAAACCGGTTCGCCATTTGCCAACTGCCCGCAGCACCGCCTGAAATCGCATCAACCACTTTGCGGCCATCAAGACCGGCTTTATTAGCAAATTCAAGTCCTTCAGACAGACCTTGAACCAAGCCAGCAATACAAATCTGATTGACCATCTTACAGATTTGTCCGGCTCCCGGTTGTTCGCCGATATGCACAATAGCCTTTGCATAACAATCCATGATTGGCTCCGCCTGAGCAAAATTCGCCGGTGAACCGCCGCACATGATTGCAAGTTGTCCATTTTCAGCGCCCGCTTGACCGCCCGATACCGGCGCATCGACAAATCCGCATCCTTTAGCAGCAGCTTCTTTGGCGAGTTCTTCGGCAACTGACGCTGAGGCCGTGGTATGGTCGATAAAAACAGCCCCTTCTTTTAGGCCATGAAAAGCACCGCCCTCTCCCGTTGTGACCGAGCGCAAATCGTCGTCATTTCCAACGCAAGCCATGACAAAATCACACCCTTCGGCGGCGGCCTGCGGCGTTTCAGCTTTTGATCCATCGTATTCAGCAACCCATTTGTCTGCTTTTGACCCGGTGCGGTTATAGACTGTCGTGTCGTGCCCGGCCTTTTGTAAATACCCCGCCATTGGGTATCCCATAACGCCTAAACCAATAAATGCGACTTTCGCCATTTTGTTGCTCCCTAAAAGCCGTTAATGCAGACAGGCTTGACCTGTACACCATACGCGGCGACACCTCTGATGCCGCAAACGATGATCTTGGTCGTTGGTACGTCAAGGGTTTTGGAATTAAAAGGGAGGTGAGCCGGTAATGTATGTTCTTTGGCAATGGTTCATCCGTGCTGCAATAACGATCAGCGTCATCGCGGCTATAGGCGCTGGTTCAGTCTTTTGGTTTGCTTCACGTGCAATTCCTAAGATGACTGGAACCGTAAAACTCGCGGGGATCGAATCCGAAGTTGAAATCATACGAGACGAATTCGGTGTCCCTCGTATTTTGGCGCAATCTGACAATGATGGCTTATTTGCCCTCGGCTATGTCCATGCGAGTGACAGATTGTGGCAGATGGATTTGTCTCGCCGTCTGGCACAAGGGCGGCTTTCCGAAAGATTTGGTGAGCGCGCGCTGGCGACGGACCGGCTGATGCGGGCGCTTGATCTTGATGGGTATGCAGAACGCAGCCTTAATGTCTTACGCAAAGATACCCTTGAATATCTTGAATCATATTCCGCTGGCGTGAATGCGAGGTTGAAAGAAGTCAAGAACACCGGGCATGGCGCTGTTGAATTCTCGATTTTTGGCACTGATATAGATCCTTGGACTCCCGCAGACTCTCTTTCCGTCTTAAAGAGTATGGCGTTTCAGATTTCGATAGCATCTTTGCATAATGAAAGTGCTCGAGGACGTTTAAGCCTAGCCTTAGAGCCGCATCAAGTCCGTGACCTTTTTCCAGAATATCCTGATAAAGGCATCGAGGCACTTTCCGCTTTTACGAGCAGCGATAATGCAGGGCTAAACGTGCCAGCGCGACCTCGCTTCACGTCCAAACGAAATCATCGCGCTGCTTCAGACATTATACCCCTGCCGATAGATACAGCCCTTGGGTTTATTGGGTTAGACGATCCGAGGATGGCTGGTGCATCGAGTGCATGGGCCGTGGATGGATCACGAACGGCAGGACGCGCTCCTCTGCTCGCATCCGATCCTCATTTGCCTTTGACAGCTCCTTCTATTTGGCATCCGGCGCAAATTACTGCACCGGGGCTGTCTGTTATCGGCGCGACATTACCCGGTATTCCCGCCATTGCTTTTGGTAGGAGCGCCGACGTTTCTTGGGGCCTAACTGCAACGCAATTAGATGACATCGATATATTTATTGAAAAACTCTATAGCGGTGAAACGACCCGATATGTGGGTCCACGCGGGCCATTACTATTCAATATTCGAAAGGAAATTGTTAAGGTTAAAGGCGGCAGAGATGTTGAACTCATACTACGATCAACCCGGCATGGACCGGTTATTCCGCTGGAAACAGCTGGGTTATCGGCAGTAACGCCCTCAAATCACGTGGCGACAATCTCTTGGACAGCACTGGCTGATGACGACACCACTATCGAAGCCCTCATTGCCTTGAATAGAACTAAATCAGCCGAAGCGGCCATTAAAATTGCGGGACAAGTTATAGCGCCTGCTCTCAATCTCATTGTTGCAGACAAAAAAACAATTGGAATAGCGCTTGCTGGTCGCGTTCCTTTGCGGCGATTTACGGCTCCTTTTCAGGGGCGACTGCCCTCTCCCGGTTGGACTGACAGGAACGATTGGACCGGATGGGTACGCGGCACTACATTGCCTCGTCTCATCGAACCCGAGTCAGGTGCGGTCGCAAATGCGAATAACCGGATCGGTAATGCCCCATTCCCAAGGCATCTTTCTTATGACTGGGATACGCCGTTTCGGATCAATCGCATTGAAAAACTTGTAAATGGCCGTGAAGCCCACTCGATCGAGAGCTTTAAGGCCATGCAATCGGATACAGTCTCGGGCACGGCACGTGCGCTTTTACCTTTAATTGCCGCACCTTTATGGGACAAAAAACCTTCTGATGATGCGCATCCTTTACGCCAGAGCGCCTTGTTGAACCTTAGGCTTTGGAATGGTGAAATGAGTGAGCACTCGCCCGAACCATTGATATTTTCTGCGTGGCAAAACTCTTTACTGTCTCTCCTCGCGAAAGATGAACTTGGCGACCTTATCTCAAGTTATCGGGGGCCAAGACCACTTTTCATTGAGCGTGTCTTTAAAGATATTGATGGCGCAGCGGTGTGGTGTGACGACGTGACGACCAAAGATATAAAAGAGACGTGCCATGAAATAGCAGCAATGGCTCTTGATCAGGCCCTTGAACAATTATCGAAGAAATACGGTAAAGATGAAAGACTTTGGCGTTGGGGTGTGGCGCACTCTGCCGAACATCGCCATTCCACTTTAGGTGACGTTGCGACAAACTTTCTTGGTGTGAGGCTCGGTTTAGATAGCTTTGTCAACATCGTTCAGGAGACAAGTGGCGGAGACGACACCTTGAATCGCGGAGCTATGGCTCATATCGGAAAGAATCCATTTAAGAATGTCCATGGCGCAGGGTATCGAGGCGTCTATGATTTCTCGGACCTCGATCGCTCGCAATTCATTATCTCTACAGGCGTATCCGGTCATCCACTATCAGAGCATTACGCGAACTTAGCCCCTATGTGGCGGATCGGTGAATATATGCCGATGTCATTAAACCCACAGGATTTCGAACCGGGAGCCATAGGGACGTTACGCTTAAAGCCAATAACGGCAGCTGATGAAGAATAATAACACGCAGCACCTTCACGCCGCGTCAGAAGCTGCCGATCTAATTGCCCGAATATTTTCGCCGTAGATCTCAGGCGAGGATACGGACCCGCCTTTGAAAACTGCTGAACCAGCGACTAAAACATCTGCACCCGCTTCGACCACGAGTGGAGCTGTATCAACTGTAACCCCACCATCAATTTCTATATGAATGGGGTGATCACCGATCATCGTTCGAAGACGACGCACTTTTTCTATCTGTGAATGAAGAAAACTCTGACCACCGAAGCCAGGATTCACAGTCATAACACAGACCAGATCAAGTTTATCGAGCACGTACTCGATTTCACGTTCTGATGTCGCCGGATTTAATGCGACTCCAGCCTTGCACCCTAAATCTGCAATCGCTGCGAGCGTTCGATCTAAATGAGGACATGCTTCTGCATGGACAGTGATATAATCTGCACCAGCCTTAGCAAAATGTTCGATAAAGCTGTCCACGGGTTCAATCATCAAGTGAACGTCCATAACGGTCTTTACGTGTGGGCGAATGGCGGCAACCAATGGCGGACCAAACGTGATATTTGGGACGAAATGCCCGTCCATGACATCTACATGAACCCAATCACAGCCTTGCGACTCAATCGCACGGCATTCCGCGCCAAAATTCGCGAAATCAGCACTCAGAATGGATGGTGCGATTTTTATAGTTCTATCAAATGACATACGCTTCCCCGCATTTTCTCAAACTGAATTGAATCAGCTTGAGAAAAGATTTTGATTGGGGAGATAAGGCAGGGTTTTTCGATCAGTTCAAGGCTCAGTCGTCTTGATCAATCGCAGCATATGTTTCTGCGGCGACAATTGCTAACCGCAGACGGGCATGATTTTCGGCATAGAGCGGAAACACACCTCGGTACTGCATAATAAACGAGCGTTGCAATGAAGGGATCGTTCCACGGGAGAACATTGGTTTTCGCATCACCGAAGATGTGATCACTTCATGATAGCGGGACTCTACAAATTCTTCATCGAGAGTTTCACTCATCCATCCTTCACGCATATGGTCGGATGCGCTGTCATTCAATTCATCCCCTTGGGAAAGAACATAGAAATCCACGACGCCATCAACCTCTACAGGTTCAACATGCCGCACCCAACGAAGCAACTGCCTCACTCCCGGCTGTGCAAGGAGTACCAGTTCATCTGGGAGGAGGTGTCCTTCGTGGAATTCGTCGTACCAGCCAGCAAAGACTGATACCGGGTGGTTTTCGGGAATTGCGGCACGATCTAAAGGCTGTAACCCATAGTTTCGCTTCGCGGCAGCATCTGCCTCTTCTTGCGTCGCAGCTGACATTTCAAGCCTCGGATGAAGTATCGATTTCGGCTCATCTTAGGGCTTATCTGCTAATAGGTATTTAATACTTTATGCAATTATAGGTATTAATTTCTTGAATTACACCGACTACCATAAAGACAGTCGGTGAAGAGTTTTTGAAGTTAGCCGCGCCCAGTGAGGCCTTTGAGAACACCACCGATTCCTGTGAGAGCGCCACCACCAACAGCACCCAAACCTGCCGTTTTAAGGATTCCCATAATATCCATTGAACCAGCTGTCGCCGCTGCATCGCTTGCAACAGTTGGATCAACAGCGCCGCCAGTAAGGCCACTAAGCAGTCCACCCGCGCCCGCTCCGCCCAAAGCGCCTGCAATGGTATTACCTACACCACCCATGCTGAGGCCTTTGGAGAGCATCCCCATGACGTTGCCGCCAACCAACCCGCTAATCAAAGAAATAACCAATGAAAGACTCATGTCCCTCTTCCTTTCACACTACTAACAAATACCCTCTCGCAAGCAGTCTTGCGAACTGATTGCGAGCACTCCAATCTTTGCGATTGAGAGCGCTATTATTAATAAAAAATTAATGTAAAACCTAAGGAATTAATTTTCCGTTGGGGGATTCATGGCTGCTGAGCTTGAAAAACATCATACTCCACGCTTGCATCTAATTAAGCTTAGCGTTGGCTCGGAAAGCGTTGATAGTCTTATAGAATGGCAAGCTGCTCGTTGTGCCGAAAGGGCAGCCTCGGGGCTGGATTCCCGGCCCCGTCATGTGACACGGATGACTCCAAAACGTGTGGAGGAATTACTATTGGGTGGTTCAATCTATTGGGTCATAAAACGTAATATCGTCGGTAGACAAAAGATTGTCGCTCTTGAGCCAGTTACAGGCGAAGACGGCATTGCCCGCTGTGCGATTATATTAGATTCGACAATCACGCGCACTGAGCATCGACCCAAACGTCCTTTTCAGGGATGGCGATACTTGAAACCAGAAGATGCGCCAGATGATCTAACCGAAGACGGAGAAGTCTTAGCCGAGATGCCCGGTGCGATGCGTGAAACCTTAGCTTCTTTTGGAGTGCGATAATGAGCGGCGAAACAGATTTAAAACAGATATTGCAAAGCCTTGAACCCATACTTGACGAGAGAAAGTTTTCGTTCGCGACGCACCCCGACATGACGATGGTTGAAGGTGCAGCGCTTTCTCCTGTTGGGTTGTTTCAGGAAAAAGAAGGGCTGACGGTCATTCAAGAGGGAGGCGATGGACCCTACTTCTCGATGATTTCGCTCAGTGTGCATTCAAGTCTCGAAGCGGTCGGTTTGACGGCGGCAATATCGCGCGTATTAGGAGATGCGGGCATCAGTGCAAATGTCGTAGCCGCCTATTTCCATGACCACGTCTTTGTTCAAGAGGCTCATGGAGCGCAGGCAGTAAAAGTTCTACGTGTGTTGTCGCAAACATCGTAATTGAAGTTCACGACACATGGAAAATCCTGAGGCTTTGTTGCGCAATATGTTTCAAGCCGCGATTGCTGCGGCTGATCCATTGGTCTGCGTCCCGGCTGCGCTACCAGACCGCCCAAAAGGCAGATTGGTGGTCGTAGGCGCAGGTAAAGCATCAGCGCGTATGGCCCAAGCTGTTGAACAAAATTGGAATGGCCCTTTGGAAGGCGTTGTTCTGACGAGATACGGTCACTCGGCTCCATGCGATCACATCAAGATAATCGAAGCATCCCATCCTGTACCCGATGAAGCGGGAGTCGCCGGAACGCAAGAGATCTTGGATGCCGTTTCAGGATTGAACGAAAACGATTTAGTGCTCGCTTTAATCTCAGGTGGCGGGTCGGCGTTGATGACCGCACCAGAAGGCGCAATCACACTGGGCGAAAAGCGTACGATCAATCAGGCTTTGCTGAAATCAGGTGCAGCCATCGGCGAGATGAACACCGTTCGTAAGCATTTGAGCGCCGTAAAAGGCGGTCGGTTAGCGACAGCCGCTTATCCAGCGCGCGTGATTGCGTTGATGATTTCGGATGTTCCCGGCGATGAACCCGGAGTTATCGCATCCGGCCCCACTGTGGGTACAGAGACTACCGCAGCGGATGCTCGCTCTTTGCTGCAACGATACGAGATAGATATTCCGCCATCGGTCAAAACACATCTTGAACAAGGTAAACCGCCACCAAATCCCAACGACGCAAAACTTTCACGGGTGGAAAATCATATTATCGCTGCGCCTCAAATTTCGTTAGAGGCGGCGGCAGATGTTGCCCGTAAAGCCGGTGTCACTCCACTTATTCTGGGCGATGCAATTGAAGGGGAATCGCGCGATGTCGCGAAAGTTCATGCAGGTATTGCAGCGCAAGTTGTTCGACACGGACAGCCTCTTCCCTCGCCTTGCGTGCTGATTTCAGGCGGGGAAACCACTGTCACGGTGCGCGGCAATGGACGCGGCGGGCGTAATGTTGAGTTTTGTCTCGCCCTCGCCTTAGCCCTCGACTCTGCCCCGCAAATTTGGGCTATTGCCGGGGATACAGACGGGATTGACGGCGCTGAAGAAATTGCTGGCGCGGTGGTGACACCAGAGACTCTATCACGCGCCGCAACACTCGGTATTGATCCAATAGAGGCGTTAGCAAACAACGATGGTCATTCATTTTTTGAATCGTTAAGCGCACAGGTTGTAACAGGCCCGACATTGACAAACGTGAATGATTTTCGCGCTGTGTTGGTCTTATAGGTCGCCTAAGAAGAGACCTCCGATAGCTCGTTTCTAAAGCGTTCCGCATTATTGACGTAATGCATGGCTGTGGCCTTTAAGCCCGCAATTTCGCCTTCCGAAAGATCGCGTTTTACTTTAGCCGGCGCACCGATTGCCATTGCACCGGCGGGAACCTCTTTACCCTCTGGAACGAGCGCATTTGCACCCACTAATGCGCCATCACCAATCTTTGCACCGTTTAGGACAGTTGCGCCCATGCCAATCAGCGCGCCTTCACCAATCGTACAACCATGAACAATAGCGGCATGTCCTAGTGTGACATCAGCCTTTAAAGTCAGCGGAAAGCCCGGATCAGAGTGGAGAACGGACCCATCTTGAACGTTACAGCGTGGCCCAATAGTCACACGTTCGTTGTCTCCACGAATAACTGCATTAAACCAGACGCTTGCGCCTTCTTCTAACACTACATTTCCAACCACAATGGCTCCCGGTGCTATCCATGCCGTGGGGTGAACTTTCGGTGTGACACCGTTGAGTGAATAGATCGGCATAGGGATTCCTTATGGCGAGGGAAGTTGTGCAAGTAATTTGACTGGAATTATTTCGGTTGGGAAAGGTGAGGCAATGGCAAAAGCGGTGAAAGGCGCATGTTTGTGTGGAGCCGTCACATTTAAGGGCACTCCAGCTGAAAGGGGAACCGGTGTGTGTCATTGCAAAATGTGCCGCGTGCAATCCTCCGGTCCATTTTTTGCGGTCAGAATGGTTGATGGCGTTCATCTTATTCAAGACCGATCCTTAAAATGGTATGATGCCTCAGATATTGGGGAACGCGGTTTTTGTTCGAATTGCGGAAGTACGCTGTTCTGGCGCTCAAAGGACTGTGAGCCGGGGCACTGGGCTGTAAGCGCTGGAACTCTGCCCGATGATGCCGTTCCAGAAATTTTCGAACATATTTGGAATGACGATAAAGCGCCATATTACGAATTTGCCGATAATGCTCCAAGACGTACAGCCGCTGAATGCCTTGGCAGCGCGCCAGAACCAAAACCTAATGGATCAGATAATGCCAACTAAAAAACCAACATTGCGCAGAATTTCAACGCTCATCATTACTGCAATTGGTATTTTCACGGGAACAGCAACTTTCGCTGTCGATTTTGAACCGGGACAGCGTTGGGCATGTATAACCGATCAAGGCGCAGAGGCATTTATGAACATACATCATGTTGAAGGTGGAGACGTATCATTCTCATGGGGCGTGCTCGACCCAGAGAATAATGAACTGACCACAATATGTAATCAAAGCGACGGGCTGTCGGCTGATGAAATGATAGAGTTCTGCCGCGTGTTAGGAGAGGAATTCTCTAATGGACACGTTTTGTTGCAAAAAGGCTGTGAAGGGTAGATACACCCCTCTGATGCGTGCGTTTTCCAGAGAGTTTGCTTCAGTAAACGACTTGCTAACGCCCTGCCGTTTATATCACCTCCAATTATGTTTTCGCGCCGTTTTAAACGGTCCGAAGCGCTCTAAGTGGAGAATTGAATGGCTTATCTTGTCACCGGCGTCGCTGGCTTCATCGGAATGTCCACTGCGAAAGCGTTGCTCGCGCGCGGTGATCAGGTGGTCGGGATTGATAACCTCAATGATTACTATGAAGTCGCGCTTAAGCGTGAGCGCTTGGCAGAACTGGGTAATTTTGGCTCGGCATTTACATTTGTCGAAGGCGATCTCGCCGATATGGGCCAAGTAAAAGCATTGTTCGATGCGCATCCTTTACGGCGGGTCATTCATCTGGCCGCGCAGCCGGGTGTTCGATACTCGTTAGAGAACCCGCACGCCTATATTCAATCGAATGTTGTCGGTCATCTGAATATCCTAGAAGGCGTTCGCCACTCTAAGACGGTTGAGCACCTTGCCTATGCGTCTTCCTCTTCGGTTTACGGCGCGAATGAGGAACAACCCTTTTCGGAGATAGACCGCGTTGATCTGCCCGTCTCGCTTTACGCCGCAACAAAACGTTCAGACGAGTTAATGAGCCGCACTTACTCTCACCTTTATAATATTTCCCAAGTCGGCCTGCGATTTTTCACGGTTTACGGACCTTGGGGACGGCCCGATATGGCCCCTTGGTTGTTCACATCCGCAATTCTTAAAGGTGAGCCGATCAAGGTATTTAACCACGGAGAGATGAAACGCGATTTCACCTTTATCGATGATATTGTGGCTGGCGTTATCTCGACGGCGGATATGGACCCCTTATCGGGGGAAGGAGCCGAGCGCCATCGCGTTTATAACATCGGCAATAACAAGCCAGAAAAACTGATGGACTTCATTCAAGCGATTGAATTGGCGGCGGGCCAAGAAGCAGAAAAGATTATGCTGCCTATGCAACCCGGCGATGTCTACGAGACATATGCGAATATTGATAAGATCCAAGCGGACCTCGGATTCTCCCCGAGCACATCATTGTCAAAAGGAATTCCACAATTTGTGGATTGGTTTAAATGGCGGCATAAGTTGAGCTGAAGGGCTAATCCAGCCCGGTTCAGACTGAGGCGACCGCATGATCCGGAAATTTGTTGCTTTATCCCTCTTCGCGTTGATTGGGGCGACGGCCTGCGCGTGGACGCCTGACATTCCGAGGCAAGAATTGGCGGCGGAGTACCTTGACGCACCCAATGACCTCAAAGAAGTTTCCGGGGCAATTTTGCATGTCCGCGATACAGGCCCACGTGACGCAGAGCCGCTAATCTTAATTCACGGATTTGGGGCGAGCCTGCATACTTGGGAAGCATGGGCAAAAGTTTTGGAGCGCGATTATCGCGTGATCCGGCTCGATTTACCGGGGGCGGGTCTTTCGCCGCCTGATCCGACGAATGATTATACCGATGCGCGCGTCATTTCATTGCTATTGCAGCTTATGAAACAAAACAATCTCGGATCAGCAACCTTGATTGGCAATTCCATTGGTGGACGTATCGCGTGGAGTTTGGCAGCAAAGCACCCCGATAAAGTCACGAAACTTGTGTTGGTCGCGCCTGATGGCTTTGCCAGCCCCGGTTTCCAATATGGTGTGAAGACAGAGGCCCCGGCAATATTCCATGCCTCGAAATACTTTCTCCCCCGTTGGGCCGTGCGGCCAAACCTTGCTGCCGCTTATGCAGATCCCGAAAATCTGTCTGAAGAAACGCTGGATCGGTATCACAAATTCCTGCTTGCGACGGGTAATCGAGGCGCGCTGATTGAACGCTTAGAGCAAACAGTGCTGACCAACCCCGTGCCGCGCCTACAGACAATCAATGCGCCCGTTTTGCTGCTATGGGGAGAGAAAGACGGCTTAATACCGTTATCTAATGCGCAGGACTATCTTGATGTGCTGCCCAATGCGCGGCTGGTTATCGTCCCGAATTCTGGGCATTTACCGATGGAAGAAACGCCCGAGGCATCGCTTGTGCCGGTGCTTGAGTTTCTTGAAGAAGAATAATCCGGCATCGAGATAGATTGACCTGACAAGACAGCTGTGATGGTACAGCCGAATGTTAGCACTAGCCCTTATTCTCGACGCGATATTCGGTGAGCCGGATTGGTTATGGCGGCGTATTCCGCATCCCGCCGTGATGATGGGCCGTGCTGTTGATTGGGTAGATCGAACACTCAATACCGGAGAGCAGCGCATCCTTCGGGGGGTCGGTGCGGTGCTGTTACTGCTCTTGATCGCATTGGCCATTTCGCTGCCATTATCATGGTCAGGGTTCTATGGAGTCTTTGAAATCCTTGGCGCAGCCGTGCTCATAGCGCAGAAAAGCCTATCACAGCATGTGTTTGCGGTCGCTGAGGGTTTGAAAGTTTCTCTAACAGAAGCACGAAAACACGTCTCAATGATCGTGGGGCGTGATCCAAACACGCTCGATGAAAGCGGCGTTGCACGGGCGGCCATTGAGAGTGCCGCTGAAAATTGGTCCGATGGTGTGATCGCCCCTGCATTCTGGTTCTTGGTCGCAGGATTGCCCGGTATCGTTATCTACAAGATCATAAACACAGCCGATTCAATGATCGGTCATCGCAGCGAAAAGTATCGCGAATTCGGCTGGGCGGCGGCGAGGCTGGATGATGTTATGAACTTCATACCCGCGCGATTAAGTGGGTTGATCATCTGTATGATTGGTGGACGTCGCAAAGCGATGAAGGTCATGTGGCGGGATGCCCGCAAGCATAAATCACCGAATGCGGGCTGGCCTGAAAGTGCCTTAGCTGCGACTCTCAAGATCGCGGTTGCCGGTACACGGGTTTATGGCGGGGTCACGACGGACGACCCTTATCTGAACGCGGATGGTCGCCATGACCTTACAGAAGTTGATGTTCGGGATGCGATGGCCACGCTTTGGGTGGCGTGGGTTGTTGTTTTACTGTTCGCATTCGTCGGCTGGGTGCTGACCACCACATGGGGTTAGGTCGCCGTGATTATCCTTCTGTCA
Source organism: uncultured Neomegalonema sp. (assembly GCA_937995735.1). Classification (GTDB taxonomy): domain Bacteria; phylum Pseudomonadota; class Alphaproteobacteria; order Rhodobacterales; family Rhodobacteraceae; genus JAHDDY01. Next base: position 23,610 of record CALKIZ010000052.1, read on the forward strand.
AATCCAGAAGAAGACTGGAATCTACAGAAGAGGACCGGAATGGCGGTGGCGATGCGCTTCATCGCGACCGGAAAGTTCGACAGCAATCGACTTCCATGCGCCCCAACTGGTAGAACGGTAGAAGCTTTCAGACACTTCCAAGGCGGTAACAGACATCGCACCGGGAGCGGCAAGGTATTCGCCTCAGTCACTACTGCAGCGAATTGAATATGCGCCACGAGACGCTTTGCTAAAAAAGGGAAGCAACCTGAAAATTACCCTGACCAAATTCTTATCGCTTTTCCCATGTCTTTCGAGGAGGTCGATAAGCTCGTGAACCAGACGTCCCGCTCGTTCACTATCCAGAGTGGGGCTATCATAGAATTCAGAGTACATTTTGACCAGCTCTGGATAAATGCCCCGTTCCCGCGAAGCGATTTCAAATAGAAATTCTTCATGGTGGTCGATATATTCAGAAAGGTCGTCGGCATACATCGAAAATGCCATTCTTAATCGCCTTCTCCTCAGGGAAAACTATCCTTCGCACATCAGTGCTCGCAGATTGCCCAATTTACCGGTTTACTAGCAAATGTCGTCTGTTCGTTTGACCGATAAAACCGTTGTCTCGATTTAATGTCTCGGCAGATCATGGCCATAGAACTCTGTGATCGCCAGATTGCGATGGTCGCGAAGAAGCTGAAACCAGTCCAGCCTTCTCCTGTATTTTGCAATCCATTCCAGTCTTCCTCTAGCGGCTCCACTTCTCTTCTATATTTTTAAAGCCTGTATTTCTGCCGCTTTCGCTTCGCTCATTCCAGTTCTCTTCTGGATTTAACACCTTCGCTGGATTGTTCGTATTGCCGTTGACGCTGAGCAAAGCGTTCGCGATCCGCCTCAGAATATTCATCAATACAAGCAGGACAGCTCACCCCTTTTTTGTAGTCGGGCGATGTTGCCGCTTCCGGTGATACAGGGCGACCACAAGCTGCACAAGCCGAATGGATGCCTTGCTTCAATCCGTGCGCGACAGAGACACGTTTATCAAAAACATAGCATTCGCCGTTCCAAAGGCTCTGATCTTCTGGCACGGTTTCGAGGTATTTGAGGATACCGCCTTTCAGATGGTGAACGCCTTCTACGCCCTCATCAATCAGCCAGCTCGTGGCTTTTTCGCAACGGATACCGCCGGTGCAAAACATCGCGATTTTCTTGCCTTCAAACTTATCGGCATTCTCGCGCCACCAATCAGGGAATTCGCGGAAGGTTTCAGTTTCTGGATCGACGGCTCCATCAAAACTGCCAATCATCGTCTCGTAGGTATTTCGGGTGTCAATAACCGCAACATCATCCCGCGCAATCAGGTCATTCCAATCTTCGGGATCGACATAAGTCCCAACCCGCGCTTGAGGGTTTGTATTAGGCTGCCCCATGGTGACGATTTCGGCCTTAAGGCGCACTTTCATGCGGCGAAAGGGCATCTCTGCCGCTTCCGAGCGTTTCCATTCGAGCGGTTCGCAGCCCGGAAGTTGACGCAAGTAGGCGATGACTTTTGCAATGCTTTCACCCGTTCCGGCAATCGTTCCATTGATGCCTTCGCTTGCCAGTAAAAGCGTTCCTCGCACACCCTCCGCCTCGCACAGCGCAAGCAATGGTGGACGCAATGCAGGCGGGTCAGCGAAATGCGTGAAATGGTAAAGGGCGGCAACAGTAAGGGTCATGACTGTTCTTTATCCGCCCTGCCCGCTCGCCTCAAGCAGCATAAGCCTCACGAACATAGCGACCAAATTCACGGCCCAAATCTTCATTGGCTGTATTCTCGGCAATATACAGGTTGATCGAAAAATTAGGCAATGGCGGGAGCTTTCCATTATGGGCAATTGGTTCGAGGCGATCATCATATGATCCTTCTAACAGCGCCATGATCGACAGATCGGCAGCAGACGCCATTGTTGCCCCCAGATCAGTCTCCGTATCAACGCTTGTCCGCCACGCAATGCCTTGCTCATCAAGCGCGGCCTGAGCGACTGGACGGAAATTACAATGCCTTGCGCTCGCAAAAGACAGTGGATCGCGCATCCATGCCTTGCCGCCCGGCGCACCGCACCAAACCAAAGGCAGCACCGCAAGGCATTCTGCATCAGGGTTTGCTTCGGCTTCAGTCGTAAGGATCACATCCAGCTTTCCCACATTCAACTCATCAAGGAGCTTAGTTGTATAAGAACTAACAAAATTCACGCGAACACGCGGAAAATCCCGGTCAAACCGGCTGAGGATTTCCGGTCCATGAGGGTAAATCAGATCGGAAGGAATACCGAACGCGACCGTACCCTCAAATTGTGGCGCAATCATCCGGTCAACAGCTTCATCATTGAGCGCGATCATTTTTCGCGCGTATTCCAAAAGCTGTTCGCCTTCGTTTGTCAGGGATACTCCTCGTCCAGCGCGGTCGAGCAGCGTGGTATCGAGGCTTTGTTCCAGACGTTTGAGCTGCATTGACACTGCGGATTGGGTCAGATTCAGACGCGAAGCAGCGCGCGTGACCCCACCAGCATCCACAACGGCGGTGAAACTACGCATGGTTCCGACATCCAAATTACGGCGCATGGCCCTCTCCATCACTGGAAACGATGAGTTCAATCACATTCATTCGCTTTGCTGATGATAGCATGTCTGCGATGACTCATTCCGTCAACCAATGGTTAGACCACAATCCATCAATAATTGTGAAGGAAAGTATCATGGCACGATCTATCAAATCGCCTTCCCATCATTGGGTTCAAACGGCTTTAGCCGCCCCATTGCACGCCGTGTTGGAGTGGTATCGGATTTCGCAAGAACGGGCAGCCCTGCGCGATTTACCATCGCATCGGCTATCAGACATTGGACTGACTAAACGGGAAGTAGAATGGGAGTTAAATCAGCCTTTCTGGAAGACGGCCCGCGACATTTAAAGGACTCGCAATCCCTTATTAACGTTCTAAGTTTCCCTCTGCCGCCGTTGAGGGAAGCTATTTTGTGATTACGACGCTTTATTGGGTCCGAAAAGACTTCAGATTATCGGACAATCCTGCGCTGATGGCAGCGATCAGTGATGGCGGCGAACCTGTAATTCCCGTGTGTATCTTGGATGAAGTTGTTGAGACATATGGCGCCGCCCCCAAATGGCGTTGGGGCGAAGCCGTAAGACAGTTTTCCGGTACATTAGAAGGCATCGGCTCGAAACTCGTCCTGCGGCGCGGTGATGCGCTTGAAACCCTGCGTGCACTTGTTGCGGAAACGGGAGCGACTCGCGTGGTTTGGGGACGGCAATATGACCGAGCCGCCAAAGCGCGCGATACTGAGGTGAAAGCCGCATTAAAGAGCGACTCGGTTGATGCAATGTCCGTTCGCAATCATCTTTTGTTCGAGCCTTGGAATATTGAGACAAAAACGGGCGGGCCTTACCGCGTCTATACGCCGTTCAAAAATGCCTGCCTCGCACGCGATATACACGACGCCGGTATGCCCGCACCAACGCAGATCCCCTCTCCTGATACATGGCCGAAGTCAGATGAATTGAGCGATTGGAATTTAAGCGCCGCAATGAATCGCGGGGCGGAGATTGTCGCACATTATTCTGCGATTGGAGAGCAAGCGGCTCTTAAGCGGCTCGATACGTTCACCGCAAAGGTCTCTGATTACGTCACAGCCCGTGATGTTCCGGCGGTTGTGGGAACGTCGCGGCTATCTGAAAACCTCGCATGGGGCGAAATATCACCGCTCACGATATGGAAAGCGATCACGGCTTCCTCCGAAGGACAAAGCAAAGGTGCGCAGGTCTATCTATCAGAGATACTGTGGCGCGAGTTCGCTTATCATTTGATGCATCATTACCCTGACATTATCGATTCAAATTGGCGGGATGAATGGGACGCCTTCCCGTGGCGTAGCGACAATGAAGATGCCGAACATTGGCGACGAGGCATGACAGGGATTCCGTTTGTCGATGCGGCCATGCGAGAACTTTATACAACGGGCACAATGCACAACCGTTTACGGATGCTGACCGCGAGCCTTTTGACCAAACACCTGATGACGCATTGGCGTGTGGGAGAACAATGGTTTGCAGAGTGCCTAACCGATTGGGACCCGGCATCTAATGCGATGGGTTGGCAATGGGCTGCAGGGTCTGGGCCTGACGCCTCGCCGTTCTTCCGAATTTTCAATCCTGAAACACAAATGAATAAATTCGATCCGAAAAATGTTTATGTCTCAAATTGGATTGCCGAAGTGTCGGAGCGAAAATCAAAAGATGCTCAAAATTTTTATGCGGCCATCCCGCGTGGCTGGAACATGAATCCTGATCAAAATTATCCAAAAGCGCTTGTTGATCTAAAGGCCGGACGTGAGCGCGCCCTTGCTGCCTACAAGGATATGCGGTCATGAAAATTGCGATTATTGGCGCTGGGATATCCGGTATCGGCGCAGCCCTTGCGCTTAAAGACGATCACGACGTAACCGTTTTCGAGAAACAATCGCGGGCCGGCGGCCATGCTAATACTGCCGTCATCAAGTATCCTCTTGATAACGGACAATCCAAAGACATTGCCGTTGATACCGGTTTCATCGTTTATAATCGTAAGACTTATCCGAACCTCTGCGGTCTATTCGATCATCTTTCGGTGAAAACCGAATGGTCAGATATGTCCTTGGGGTTTTCGATTGATAGCGCGAAAATCGAATGGGCTTGCGACAATATCAATAAGGTATTCGCGCAGCGCCGGAATCTTCTCCGCCCATCCTTTATTCGAATGGCCCGGCAGGTTTTGAAGTTCAATGATGAGGCCCTGAACGAGTTAAATAATGGCATCGACGGCGATATTAGCATCGGTGATTGGCTGGATGCGCGTGGATATACTGAAGAGTTTAAGCGCTGGTATTTATACCCGATGGCTGGAGCGATTTGGTCAACCCGTAGCACCGCGATTGCGGATTTCTCCGCCCGAGCATTGTTTGGGTTTTATGAAAATCACGAGTTGTTCGCGGGCCTCGGCGGTGCGGTGCAGTGGCGGACTGTAACCGGCGGATCGCAGCAATACGTCAACAAAGCATTGGCCGCGCTGGGTGATCGTGTTGTGCTCGGCAGTCAAGTCGCCACTGTTGAGGACGGCGGGCGGGTAACGTTTGTTGACGGTTCAGAACACGTTTTCGATCAGGTTATTCTCGCCACGCATTCTGATGAAGCATTAGCGCTACGCGGCGATGCCGATGAAGAAACCCGTAACTTGCTTTCGGCAATTCGTTACGCGCCCAACCGCGCTTTCCTTCATAGGGATGCGTCCTTGATGCCGCACAACAAACGTACATGGTCTAGCTGGAACGCCCTGACCGGAGGAGACTCGGAAAGCAAAGGGGCGAGCCTTACTTATTGGATGAACCGTTTGCAAAATATTGACAGAGCGACACCATTATTCGTGACGTTAAATCCTGTTCGTGAACCGGACCCGGAACTGACTTTCCTATCGGTCGATTATGCTCATCCTCAATATGATGCCGCCGCTTTTGCAGCGCAGGAAGCATTTGATGCCGTGCAGGGGCGTGGAAATATCTGGTATGCAGGCGCATGGCTTGGGTATGGATTTCATGAAGATGGATTGCGTGTCGGTGTGCGGGTGGCCAATGCGCTAGGGTCTCGGCCTGCTTGGGTCAAAGATGTAGGCGCTTCTTTCGCCGGTGCTCAGTTGGCAGCGGAGTGAGTAAGGCATTCGGCATACAACAATACCCGGTGTTGTCGCCGGCGCTTTTCCGTGCGCGTGTTATGCATCTACGTATTCTTCCGAAGCGTGAGAGAACGCATCAATTCCGATATTCGGTGTTTCGGATTTGGATTAATATTGATAACATAACCGAGACACTTAGGCAGTTTTGGACTGTGGGTCACAACAGATTCAATTTTTACGGATTCTATGAGCGCGATCACGGACCGCGCGACGGCTCTAATCTGCGTCCTTGGGTCGAAACATTGCTTGCACGAGAAGGTGTGGAAACGCCTGAGACAATTATGCTCTATTGCTTCCCAAGGATGCTCGGATACGAGTTCAATCCATTGGCAATGTATTGTGCATTTGATGCGGCTGGCATGATGACTGGCGTTGTCTATCAAGTGCGAAATACAGACGGCGATCTAAGCCCTTATGTCGTCAATCTCGTGCGTGATGGGTCTCGGCATGGCGCTGATAAGAATTTCTATGTCTCGCCCTTCATTGATGGCGATCAGCGTTATGCCTTTACTTTGACAACGGCGCTCAATCGATTGAGTTTAAAAATTCGCGTCGATGGCCGCGATGGTCTGACAATGATTGCCAGTGAAAATGCAGAGGCTGAAGCATTGGGCAATCGGGCGCTTTTGTCGCTTTTGCTGTTCCAGCCATTTATGACGTTAAAGATCACTGCTGGCATCTATTTCGAAGCGGTTCGATTGCGCTTCAAGGGCGCAAAATTCTACAAACATCCCGGCAATGATGGTCGTTATTCTCATGAAGATAACGGTCACAATACCAACAGCGCAGAAACCCTTTCCGCGCGCTGCAATGAAGTTCGAGAAACATTATGATCCAACAAACTCAAACAATCACTGATCTGAACTCTGCGGGGAAACTGCCGCGTTGGTTCCATACTGTTTTCAGTACGATCAACTGTCTCGAACGAGGCCGAATTGAAATAACCTTACCTGATGGTCGGACCTTTATCGCGCAAGGCCAAGAAGATGGCCCGGTTGGGGTTGTGAATTGCCACAACAACAAAACCTGGGGCCGAACTATTCGTGATGGCGCTGATATTGGATTTGCCGAGGCTTATGTCGACGGCTGGTGGTCTTCGCCGGACCTTCATGCGGTGCTCGACGTGTCGCTTCTGAACAATGAAGAGATGGCGCGCAATCTGACGATGACACCTGTGGCGCGCCTTGTCGAAGGTATGCGTCACTTCATGCGGCGCAACACGAAGAAAGGGTCGCGCAAAAACATCCATGCGCATTACGATCTCGGAAATGCGTTCTATGAGTTATGGCTAGACCGTAGCATGACATATTCTTCCGGTCTTTATACGCGCCCCGGCGATTCATTGGAGATGGCGCAATATAACAAATATGCGGCGCTGTGCGATAATCTCGGCTTGGCGCAAGATCAGACCGTACTGGAGATTGGATGCGGATGGGGTGGCTTTGCAGAATATGCGGCCAAGCATCGCGGCGTTAAAGTCACCGGCCTAACAATCTCTCAAGAACAGCATGATTACGCCAAGAAGCGCATTTTCGAAGCCGGGCTGAATGAGCGTGTAGACATCGTGATGCGCGACTATCGCGACGAACAATCAACATATGATCGGGTTGCGTCGATTGAAATGTTTGAAGCCGTAGGCGAGAAATTCTGGCCTGTGTTTTTCAACTCCCTTCGTGATCGTCTACATCCCGACGGCGTTGCATCAATGCAAGTTATTACGATTGCTGATCGGTTATTTGAGGGGTATCGCGGCAAAGTCGACTTTGTTCAAAAGCATATCTTCCCCGGTGGCATGTTGCCTTCACAAAGTGCGCTCAAAAATCAGACTTCTAAAGCCGGATTAAGCTGGGCAGGGTCGCAAGAATTTGGCCAGAGTTACTCAACAACTCTGCGAAAATGGTCGGAAGACTTTAACAAACGTTGGGATGAAATTGAACCGCTCGGGTTTGATGAACCATTCCGTAGAAAGTGGAATTTCTATCTTGCAAGCTGCGCAGCTTGTTTTCTCGCCGGTACAACCGATGTCACGCAATTAACGTTAAAGAAGGCATAAAAGTCCCTGTCTTCTATGCCTCCGAAACATCGTGCGGGTTTAATCTCATCAACGAAGCTTCAGAAATAATCGCAGCTCTTTATGGGATCAGAACAGTTGAGCCTGTCGTCTCCCGCGCATGTAAAGCGCGGTGGGCTTCGGCGGCTTCTGCCAAAGAATAAGTCTGATTGACCGCAACTTTGATCGTGCCGTCCGCGATCAGACCGAACAGAGCAGAGGCCCCCTCGTCCAATTCTTCGCGGGTAACGATGTAGTTGAACAAAGAAGGCCGCGTCGCGAACAGACCGCCACGGGAAGCGATATCCTTGATCGAGAAATTCTCAATCGCACCGGATGCATTTCCGAACGTCACAAACATACCAAGGCGGCGTAGACAATCCAGCGATCCCGGATACGTCGCTTGACCCACGCCGTCATAAACGACATGGCATTTTTCGCCGCCGGTCAAATGCTCGACTGCACCAACAAAATCGCCATCTTTGTAATCAATCACATGCGTATAGCCATGCGCGAGCGCGAGCTTGCACTTCTCTTCGCCGCCCGCCGTTCCGATGGCCGTCGCACCGATATGCTTGAGCCATTGCCCCACAATCAGACCAACACCGCCAGCCGCCGCTTGGAACAGGACGGTGTGTTCAGGCTTTACCGCGAATGTGCGAGTCAGCAGATAATGCGCTGTCAGCCCTTTCAGGATAGACGCCGCCGCAACCTCATCGCTCACGCCCTCAGGGATGTGCATCATTCTATCGGCAGGCACGATCCGGTGACTGGCATAAGCACCAATCGGCAAAGTATAACCAACCCGATCACCTTCAGCAAAACCGGAAACGCCCTCGCCCACCGCTTCTACGATCCCGACAGCCTCACCGCCCGGAACAGGTTCCGCATTCGGTGGCCAAGGGTAAAGCCCGCTCCGAAAATACGTATCGAGGTAGTTCAAACCAACCGCAGTATGACGCAGCCGCAGCTCTCCCTTACCCGGAGCACCGACCTCAACCTCTTCACGCTTGAGAACCTCAGGGCCACCAGTGCCGTCAGCGATAATGCGATATGCCATGTCGTTGTTCCTTAAAGCCCGCGCCGGGCGCTGAAGCGTAGCAGGTTATAATTATTGAGTGGTTGGTAAAGGGTCTGAAACTTTGCCCCAAAAGACTTCGAGTCCCAGCCCAGCATTTGCGCAATCTCATTCAAGTCGCGCTTACCGTCCATCGCCGTCACAAGCCCGGCCAAATCTTGCGGCAATTTTCGTTGGATTGGTAGACCATCAATGTTGAAGGCAATACGGCCCTTATCCCAAATTGACTGCGCGAGCGCTGCCGCCTTAGCGCCGATAATATTAGGAACCGCCGCGCCATGCACGCTCGCAACACGGCCCTCGCCTGTTCCTTTAGGCACAGCATAGAAAACATGAGCCTTGATATTTCCTGCAAGCCGCTCTGCAAGTCCAGCCGCCTCACGCGGCGATAACTTTGCCGCTCGCTGGCGCAGTTCCTCATCAGCGATAAGAATTTGCGGATTGTATTGGCCGGGCATCACAAAGCTGACCATCTCCAACCCTGCCCCGTCGAGCAAGTCATAGACACCATCGACATCGTAAGCACGATCATGGGCTTGGAACAGCAGATCGAATACCCCCGCTTCCCCTCCGGCCAAGTATTCTTGCGCAAACGGATTACGGGCGAGGCAACTTGTATGCGGCAATCCACTCAGCAAACGCTGAGCCAGCGAAACCTGTTGTGACGGAGTGTCATCTCCGCCCAGTGACCGCAGGGCCTCTCGTAACTCATAGACACCGGCACGGCCATAAGGCGCATGAACCATCGCACCCAAACCGCCACCGGGTGCTAAAGCTTTGGCCAATGCAGCCGCACCCGCATCCGGGTCGGCCAAACGGTTCAACACCCCGCTACAATCAATGTAATCAAACGACCCAAGCTGCGAAGCCGTCAGCACATCGCCCTTGTGATAGGTCGCTGTAAGACCCCGCACCGCCATCCGAGCCTCGGCGATCTTTCGACAAGCCTCTGATAGATCAAGGTAATGCAAATCAACATTCGCCCCCCAATCCGCGAAAACCTGAGCCATCATGACAAGCGCATCGCCCGTCCCACCACCCGCAACAAGAATACGAGTCGGCTCTGTCCAATCGCGTTGACCGCCAAAGATGAAATGGTCAACCTCTAAGGGATGACTTGGCGAACAAATAGTCAGCCGTTCCAACTCCTTCGCAGGATCACGCTCTGGACATGGATAACCTACATACTGCTTTGGGGCCGCGTCGGGTTCTGCTTCAATGCTCACGCTGCGTCTCTCGCCAACGCGATATATCTTTCACGCAGTTTCCGAGTGATCGGGCCGGGTACACCTTGACTGATTGTTTTTCCATCAATCGAAACAACGGGCATCACAAAACTCGACGCACTGGTTGAGAACGCCTCCGCTGCGCTTTGTGCCTCTTCGATGGTAAAGGGACGTTGTTCGACGGTCAGGCCCTCGGTTTCGGCAATCTCCAGTACCACACGGCGCGTGATACCGTGCAGGATCGAATTGGAAAGTTGCCGGGTTACAATCGCGCCATCCGTCGTAATGATGAAAGCGTTATTGGACGATCCCTCCGTGATGAAGCCATCTTCGACCATCCAAGCATCATCAGCACCTTGAATCGCAGCTTCCTGCTTGACAATGGATTGAGCCAATAATTGCGTCGTTTTAATATCACGGCGCGCCCATCTTAGGTCTTGCATCGTGACAACAGAAATCCCGCTTTTCGATTTACCAGTAACCGCAACGGATTTTTCCTGAGTGAACATCACGAGGCTCGGCTTTTCTTCTGCCGGAAACACAAAATCCCGATCCGCCGCGCCCCTGCTGACTTGAAGGTACACCATCCCCTCAGTGACCTTGTTCCGCGTCACCAACTCTTCCATCAGCGCCGGAATATCAGCAACAGGCACGGGCGATCCCATTTTCAACTCACCGAGCGAGCGTTTCAGCCGTTCCATGTGGGCAAGGTTATCCACGAGCTTGCCGTCAAGCACGGTAGAGACTTCATAAACCGCATCTGCAAATAAAAATCCCCGATCAAAGACCGAAATCTTTGCGTCTTCTTCGGCAACAAAAGCGCCATTAACATAGACTGTGCGGCTCATCAGCCTCTCCCCTAAAATTACCTATCGGCTGTATCCCCGCGCGACAGGCTTTTCAAGCCGTAGGATTTCCGGTATCCCATCCCCTGCGTCTAAAAACACAACAAGAACGCGAAGGCTTGAGCATGGCAACACCGCTATTCGATTCAGAGAAACCCGATAGTGCAGGATATTCCGCCGAGGATATCGAGGTTCTCGAAGGCTTGGAGCCTGTCCGAAAACGCCCCGGTATGTATATCGGCGGCACGGATGAACGCGCACTGCATCACCTTTTCACCGAAGTCATCGACAATTCGATGGATGAAGCCGTTGCCGGTCACGCAAATCGAATTGAAGTCACACTGAACGAGGACGGCTCGGTCAAAATTTCCGACAACGGGCGCGGCATCCCCGTCGATCCCCATCCAAAATTTCCAAAGAAATCAGCCCTCGAGGTTATTCTCACAACCCTCCATGCGGGCGGCAAGTTCTCGGGCAAGGCTTACGAAACCTCCGGCGGATTGCACGGTGTCGGTGTCTCCGTGGTCAATGCCCTCTCCGTCCATCTCGATGTTGAGGTTGCCCGAGACAAAAAAGTCTATGGCCAAACCTTCTCGCAAGGCTTGCCTACATCAAAATTAGAAAAACGCGGTTCAACGCAAAACCGGCGCGGAACAACCGTCACATTCCTGCCGGACCCCGAAATTTTCGGCCCCCGCGCAGCTTTTAAGCCTGCCCGTTTGATGAGAATGGCCCGCTCGAAAGCCTATCTCTTCCAGGGCGTTGAGATTCGTTGGAAATGTGATTCAAGTCTTCTCAAGGAGGGCGACGAAACGCCTCCCGAGGCAACCTTCCATTTTCCGAACGGCCTCGCCGATTACCTTGCTGCTGAGATGGAAGGCGAGGAAACGCTGTCGCCGCAACCTTTCGCGGGACGTGCAGAATTTTCCGAAAAATTCAAAGATACAGTCGGCGCAGTCGAATGGGCTGTGCATTGGACCGAGTTCGGCGACGGCTCCACCTCGTCCTACTGTAACACAATCCCGACACCGATGGGCGGCACGCATGAGACGGGCCTTCGCAACGCGCTGACACGCGGCGTCCGCGCCCATGCCGAGCTGATCGGCAACAAAAAGGGCGCAGCAGTCACCGCTGATGATGTGTTCTCCAGCGCCCGCGCTTTAGCATCCGTTTTTCTCCGTAACCCGGAATTTCAAAGTCAGACAAAAGACCGCCTCTCCTCAGCCGACGCCACCCGTCTGGTCGAGGGCAGCTTACGCGATCACTTCGACAACTGGCTAGCCGCTGACCCCAAACGTGCTGAAGCTCTGATCGAAGTTTGCGTTGCCCGCGCCGACGAGCGCATGAAACGCCGCGCCGAGAAAGAAACTCAACGCAAATCAGCAACGAAAAAACTCCGCCTACCGGGAAAGCTCGCTGATTGCGCCGATGCGACCAAACAAGGGTCGGAGATTTTCTTGGTCGAGGGCGATTCCGCTGGCGGGTCAGCAAAACAAGCACGGAACAGGCGAACTCAAGCAATTCTTCCCCTGCGCGGTAAAATTCTCAACGTAGCAAACGCCAGCGCTGACAAGCTCGCCCAAAACCAAGAATTGCAAGATTTACTGCTGGCACTCGGTGTCGGCATGGGCAGCAAATATAACCATGACGACTTGCGTTACGAGAGAATCATCATCATGACGGACGCCGATGTCGATGGTGCGCATATCGCGGCACTGCTCATGACATTCTTCTATCGCGCCATGCCAGAATTGATCGAAAAGGGTCAACTTTACCTCGCTGCCCCGCCGCTCTACCGGATCACTCAAGGTGCGAAATCCGTCTATGCGATGGATGAAGAAGAACGCGACCGCCTGATCGAATCCGAGTTCAAAGGAAAAGGAAAAATCGACGTAGGCCGTTTCAAGGGCCTTGGCGAAATGATGGCCAAGCAGCTTAAAGAAACAACGATGGACCCCGAAAAACGCACCCTGATCCGCGTCCATATCGAGGACACCGAAGACGGCGATACCGCCGACCTTGTAGAACGCCTGATGGGTAAACGCGCAGAAAAACGCTTCGAGTATATCCAGGAAAACGCCCGTTTCGCTGAGGACGTCGACATCTGATGAAAACGCAGCACGTCGCGATTTGTGGTTGCGGTATTGCTGGCCTTGCTCTTGGTATTTTACTCCGGCGACAAGGCCATCATGTCGTCGCCTATGATCAATTTGAAAACCCTGCCCCTGTTGGTTCAGGATTCTTGCTGCAACCGACAGGACTAGCCGTCCTTGATGCGTTGGGATTGCTCGAGCAAGTTGAAAAGCATGGAGCAGTAATCGAACGATTTTTCGGACGAGAGGCTTCTTCAGGAAGATTGGTTCTCGATCTGCGATACGATGCGCTTGGTGCAGCATTGAATGGGCTGGCTGTCCAACGAGATACAGTTTTCACAGCACTTTATAACGCAGCAAAAAGTGCCGAGGTTGAAATTCGATCCGGCAAAATCGTCACTGCCTCAAAACGCGACGGAGTGCGAAGGCGTGTTGTTTTTGCCGACGGCACACAAAGCGAGCCTTTTGATCTGGTTGTCGATGCGATGGGCCAAAGATCTGTTCTACGCCCCAAACGAAGCGCACTCCTCCGCTATGGCGCGCTCTGGGCCAGTCTCGATTGGCCCGAAAATGCAGGGCTAGTGCCCAACGCAGGCGAGCAGCGCTATCATAAATCATCAAAAATGATTGGCATTGTCCCCATCGGCACATCTCAAGCATCACCGACACCAAAAGCAGCGTTCTTTTGGAGCATCAAAGGACAAGATGTCGAAACTTGGCGCGGTCAACCTTTGTCGCAATGGAAAGAAGAAGTCGCCGGGCTTTGGCCGGAAACAAAGCCCTTACTGGATCAAGTGGCAACCCACGACAATTTAACTTTCGCACAGTATCGCCATTCAACACTCAGTCACCCCGTCTCTCATGCCCTCGCGCATATTGGTGACAGCTATCACGCAACCTCCCCTCAACTGGGACAAGGCGCTAATATGGCGTTGCTGGATGCGTATGCATTGGCTCAAGGGTTAGACCGTGCAGAAACCGTTGAGAGTGCATTTGATCATTACATCTGGGCGCGAGCATTCCATGTGCGCTTATTCCAGAGCATGAGTTGGGCTTTCACCCCCGTCTATCAATCGGACAGTAACGTCTTACCCATGCTGCGCGATAACATCATTGCACCGCTGTCAAAAACGCCGACCGTACCAACACTGCTCGCCAAGATGGTCACAGGCTTGCTCGGGAACCCGCTCGGACGATTGGGCCTGCAACCCATCGGTGCAAAATCCAAAATTTAAGCACTTTCAAATCAATGCACATTTTGATGAGGGCGCTAGACCCATTTTCACCGCATTGACATGATTTAAAGAGAAAACAGTACGGAGTAATGATATGAAATCGACTTTTGTTATAATTGCCGCGCTCACGCTTACCGCGTGTTCAGGCGCTCCTAGCATACAGCATTCTATTACCACACAACCATTATTCAATCACACGACGGTTGGCGGGGCTAATTATCCTGTGGTTGTATCAGGTGCTGAGAACACAGGAGTTTCAGTACAACAAATTGTTAAAAGCCTACGCTTTCCTGCTCGGCTTCCTGCAAACTCTAGTTTTAAAGCCGTTAAAGACGGCCCTGAACTTATCAATCACGCTCATCTTGACATCGGCGCGAATGGCTCATCGACCCTGACGTTCTTACACGGTGATCGGGTAATCGGTGTGGGTGATTTTTCACTGCCTCTCAACGCCTATGCAGACCCTGATGCGCTCGGATCAACCTCTGCAACATTGATCCATTCAATGTTGCGCGATTCTGAGGACAATCTCAGAGGTGGACGTAATAAATACTCTTTTTAGAGTTCGCTCTCGGAGTGCCGTGACATAAACTTCGTGAAACGGCACTTCGAGTATCTACACTGCCAGCGCTTTGCTATCCGCGACGCCGTTTCCGCTCGCGCCCACCGCGCGTGCCGGCTCCACCTGCTGCATTTTCGACTTTGTTCGCTTTGATCCACTCCGCGCCGGACGGATCATTGTCCAGCAAAAAGTTTGCAGCGCGAATGGATTCCATCTCTTTGCCCGATTGCGGCTTGGTACTGCCCATGCCCATCAGTTTGACGAAAACTTCGGGATCAATGTCATCCGGCACAATGATACCCGCAGCAGCCAGCGCCGCCTTTTTCTCATCAATCTTTTTCATCGAAACGGGTAACTGGACCGGGTTCATAATCGCCGAAGTCATCCCCGCCGTTGCCGCCATCGCGAGGAACGCATTATTGACTCCATGACGGTTCGGCAGACCAAAGCTGATATTAGACGCGCCGCAAGTCGTATTGACGCCAAGCTCTTCACGCAAACGCCGCACAAGTGCAAACACTTGAAGGCCCGCAGTACCCATCGCGCCGATTGGCATTACAAGCGGATCAACCACAATATCATGCGCGGGAATGCCGTGATCGGCAGCGCGCTCTACAATCTTTTTCGCCACCGCAAAGCGCACATCAGGGTCTTCCGAGATACCCGTATCATCGTTTGAGATCGCAACAACCGGCACATTATATTGCTTCACAAGCGGCAAAACGAGTTCAAGCCGTTCTTCTTCACCCGTTACCGAATTGAGCAGCGGACGCCCTTCAGCCGCTTCCAAGCCGTTCTTCAACGCACCGGGAACCGAGCTATCAATACAAAGCGGCGCATCCACCAGCTTTTGCACCCGCATAACCAATTCGCGCATCAAAGGCGGTTCAACGAAGTTGTTGTCAGCATAGCGCGGGTCTTCGGCCATCTTGTTCGAGAACACCGCACCCGAATTAATATCGAGCACCGTTGCGCCCGCCTCGACCTGTGCAATTGCATCCGCTTCGACGGTGGAAAAATCATCCTGTTCCAGTTCGGCAGCCAATTTTTTGCGGCCCGTAGGATTGATACGTTCTCCGATAACGCAGAAGGGTTCATCGAATCCGATTACGACGGTCTTCGTTTTTGACTCGATTACAGTGCGGGTCATCAGCAAACTTCCAATCTGTGCATTCTGTCAGTCCCGATCACGTCCGGGCACTGGTTCGCGTAAAATTTCGTAACAGTTAGAGGCGGTAGGAAATCGTCAGGCGTCGCGCGCCTCGTTTATCCATTCAGCCGATTTACCGATCCCACCGAGCGGGAAGAAGTGAACATGCGAGATGTTAAAATCTGGGTTTGCCGCTTTATGCAAAGCCAAGTCGGTGACAAATTCATCCGGCTTAAAAGGCAACAACAGTTTCGTCGCATCTTTCGCACGCTTTTGAAGAACACGCAGTGAAGGTCCGACACCGCAGGCAATAGCAAACTTAATCATTGTTTGCAGTTTAGCGGGACCCGCCACACCGATATGAATAGGAATATCAACACCGTCCTCTTTCAAACGGTCAGCCCATTCGATCACGGGACCAGCCTCAAAACAGAACTGCGTCGCCAGTGCCATGTCCGCGTCAGTTCGCTGTGAAAAGGCCTGCTTCCATCCCAGTGCAGCCATGACGTTTTTGTCCGACCCATCAGGATCAATGTCTTTATTGCCTTCGGGGTGACCCGCAACATGGATACGCTTGAATCCTTTTTTATCAAATAGGCCCGTCTCAATCAGGTCCATAGAAGAACTCATTGTGCCGTGCGGATTGTCTACACCGCCCGCCAATAGCAACGCTTGATCAACGCCTGCTTCGCCCTGATAGCGATCAATCCAATCCTCAAGCACCGAGGCGTCGGCAATAATCCGCGCAGGAAAATGCGGCATGACCGCAAAGCCATCATTGGAAAGCCGTTTCGCGGTTGCCACCATCTCTTCGATGGGCGTCCCTTCGATATGGGCAATATAAACCCGCGTTTCCGGCGACAAGATAGACTTGAAGTCTTCAACCTTGGCTGCCGTGCGCGGCATTACTTCTATCGAGCAATCCTTTAGAAACGCACGCACAGCCATCCGGTCTGACGCCGGAGCCGCAACAGGCGCATCTTTTTTGCCGAATAATGATGCAAGAACACCCATTAGACTTTCCTTCATTTCGCGGCGTGACCGCCCGCTTCGATCAAAGTGCGCAAAGCATCTTTATCATACGTCTCTTCAAGTTTCGCCGCTTCCGCATCCGCGATTGCTTCTAGGTCAGCGCCGTCCACCTCAAACGGGTCTGCTCTGCGCCAGTCTTCTAGGTAAGCATCCGAACTCGCCGCACCCGATTTCATTGCGGCACGATCAATTGCTTGTTCAAATCGCTCCGAAAGCTGGCGCTTCGCATTTTTGCGCCCGGCTTTTACGATGACCTGCGCAGGCATATCGCGCCAAAAAACAACCGTGACCAAAGCCATTGAGTCGTACTCCTAATTTCTTTTCGCACCGTTACTCTGCACCGCTTGTGAACGCGCGTCATGGGCGACTCCACGTATCTCAAATCCGACACAAGCACCGAAGCGATTAACGAAGCCTTCATGGATGCTAATATTATATATTGCGATATAAAGAAATCTCTATATCTTCATAAAAATAACAATCAGGAGAATCCTTATGACTGCCACCGCATCCTCATTAGATATATCGTTCGAAGTTTTTCCGGCGGCTTCTGAGGTTGCGACAGCGAGGCTTGCCAAAACGGTTTCGACGCTCGCTAGGTTATCTCCTCGATTTGTGTCGGTAACGCATGGCGCTGATGGCGGCGACCAGAACAAAACCCTCGCAACACTGGATACCCTGCGGATCAATAATCCGGCACTAGGCTTGGCGGGACATCTGACATGCCGTGCAGGGTCCAAGGGAGAAACACTGGCTGCTGCAGAAGATTACGAAGCGACAGGCGCTCGTTGGGTCGTTGCATTGCGAGGCGATTCTGCGGAAGGCGCTGGGCAGACCTTCCAGCCACATCCTCACGGTTTTCAATCCACCCCTGACCTTATAGCTGGATTGAGAGAGCGCACGAATTTACGGATCGCGGTTGCTGGGTATCCTGAAGCGCATCCCGACTCGCGCGGCAAACACAGCGACATCGAGCATCTTAAACGGAAGATCGATGCCGGAGCGGATGCGATCATCACGCAATTTTTCTTCGATAATGATGATTTCTACCGATTTGTGGATACTTGCCGCTCAGCAGGCATTGATGCGCCTATCGTTCCGGGCATCATGCCAATCGCTAAATTTAGCAGCATTGCTAAATTTGCCGCCCGTTGCGGCGCGAAAATACCAGACAGAATAGCTGATCGCTTCGCAAAAGCAGAGAAGCGCGGCGCAGCTTACGATCTAGCGCTCGCGATTTGTGCTGGTCAGTGCGACGATTTGCGCGAACAAGGGGTTCGTTCGTTCCATTTTTACACGCTGAACCGCTCAGATCTGACCCTTGGTGTATGCCAAGCGCTTGGACTTGACCCGAAACATCCCATCGATGGCGAACATGCTCCCACTCAAATCGAAGAGAAAGCGCAAAGCGTGCCTGCATGACTCTTCACGCCGCCCAATCCCCCTGATAGAGTTCGGGACTGACAGGCGAATTGAGAGGCAATAACTGTGACGGCACCGCGCGACATTCCGTCCATTGAGGCATCGCCGCGAGCGCCAGATTCTCCGAAAAAAGAAACGAAATCGGGAAAAGCAAAGGCCGGCAATTCAAAAAAACGCCGTAAACAAAATGATCATGTCTATGCTGCGCTGGACCTGGGTACGAATAACTGCCGTTTGATGATCGCACGTCCTGACGGTGACAGCTTTAAAGTACTCGATGCGTTCTCACGAGTGGTCCGACTCGGTGAGGGGGTCGAGGAGAACAACGCTCTTTCGCCCGCCGCTATGGATCGCGCCATCGCTGCGCTGAAGATCTGCGCCGATAAAATGGCCAAGCGCAATGTCACCCGAGCGCGCGCAATCGCTACAGAAGCCTGCCGCCGGGCCGTGAACGGTTCAGAGTTCGTCGAGCGTGTTGTTCGAGAAACCGGCTTAACTCTTGATGTTATCGGCGCTGGCGATGAAGCGCGCTTGGCCGTTGCCGGATGCGCGCCGCTGTTTGATACACAACGCGATTGTCTGCTGGTTTTTGATATTGGCGGCGGCAGTACGGAAATCGTCTGGATCGACCTCGCGCACACGCCAAAAGGCCGCAGACGCGATATTCTGTTGGGCGTTGCTCCTAAGAATGTCGATAAAGCCAAAATTGATGAAGAAATTCGAATTCTTGCGGAAAGCGCAAGATGGACCTCTCTTCCGGTTGGTGTCGTAACCCTTGCTGAAAAATATAAGAATATCTCGAACGAGCAAGACCGCTTTAATGCGATGCGCGCCTTTACCAACGATCTTATCGCACCTTTTGCAGCGGACGGAGCCGGGGCAACGCCTGACCGTCTCCAGCGAATGCAACTACTGGGAACCTCGGGCACGATCACCACGCTCGCCGGCGTTCATCTGGACCTTCCGCGCTACAACAGAGTGAAGGTTGATGGACTTTGGATCGCGCGCACGGCCCTGACTGATGTCATTGACCGGCTCATTGGGATGGATCGAGCGGAACGCGCGACTATTCCATGCATCGGAGATGACCGCGCCGAACTGGTTATTTCTGGATCGTCTATCCTAAGCGCCATCATGGACCATTGGCCAACCGAGCAGTTGCGAGTCGCCGACCGTGGTTTGCGCGAAGGATTATTATACGGCCTCATGAACCGCGACGACTCTGTCCAAAGCAAGCAAGAACAATGAGCGAAAAAAAGGGCGATTCCGGGCGAGGCCAACGCCACCTAAGAACTCGCGTAAAAACCGCACGTGGTCGAAAACTCTCCTCGACCCTTTGGCTCGACCGTCAACTAAATGATCCGTATGTAAAGCGCGCTGTTGCTGACAATTTACGTGCGAGAGCGGCCTACAAACTCATTGAAATTGATGATAAATTTCATCTGCTAAAACCTGGAATGAGAGTCGTGGATCTCGGGTCTGCACCGGGCGGGTGGTCGCTCGTTGCCGCAGACCGTGTGAACTCCACCGGAGCCAAAAAAGGCAAAGCACAGGGCTTTGTTCTCGGAATTGACCTCCAGGAAGTCGCGGCAATCGACGGCTCCCCACAAATTCAACTCGATTTCATGGACGAAGGCGCGGACGACATTGTCAAAAAAGCGCTCGACGGCCATGCTGATATTGTCTTGTCCGACATGGCGGCAAAGGCAACAGGCCATAAGGCCACCGACCACCTTCGCATCGTGGCTTTGTGCGAAGCAGCCGCCCTTTTTGCCAGAGAAACGCTGAGTGAAGGCGGCGCTTTTGTAGCGAAAGTCTTGCAGGGCGGCGCTGATGGCGAGTTGGTGACAAGCCTAAAGCACGATTTCAAGACCGTTCGGCACTTCAAACCTCCCGCTAGTCGCTCGGACAGTTCAGAGATGTATCTGGTCGCGACCGGCTTTCGCGGCGATAAAGGTGCGGCGTAACGCCCAATGCCTCAACGAAATGGATATCTTGCGCCATAAGACGATAGCGCTTAATTATATCCCGAGTGAAATGCTGGGATTTAAGGTAAACCGTGGCAACACCTCGACTTGCGCTGGATCATCTACACAAAAATTATGGCACAGCAGCAGCCGTGGCAGACGTTTCTCTGTCTGTATCAGCGGGCGAAGTGGTTTGCTTGCTTGGTCCTTCAGGGTGCGGAAAATCAACGACTTTACGGATTGCAGCGGGTGTAGAACATCAAGACCGTGGCAGCGTTTCCATAGACGGTCAAACCGTATCAGACGCAACATGCCATAACCCGCCAGAGCGTCGCTCAGTGGGCCTAATGTTCCAAGACTTTGCCCTCTTTCCTCATTTGACCGTTGCGAAGAATGTCGCTTTTGGCCTCAGAAAGACTGATCGGTCTTCTCGAACCCGTATAGCGATGGAATATCTTGATCGCGTGGGAATGAGTGGTCACGCCTCAAAATTCCCTCACGAGCTTTCAGGCGGCGAGCAACAGCGTGTTGCCCTCGCCCGCGCATTGGCCCCGCGACCACGTGTTATGCTGATGGACGAACCGTTCTCCGGCCTTGATAACCGCCTCCGCGATGATGTCCGCGATACAGCGCTGGCAGTCCTCAAGGATGAAGGCGCAGCCGTCCTTCTCGTAACGCATGACCCCGAAGAAGCCCTCCGTATGGCTGATCGCATCGCCTTGATGCGCGCAGGCAGGATTGTCCAAATCGGCGCGCCATATCACATCTACAATAATCCTGTAGACCGTACGACAGCAGCTTTCTTCAGTGATCTCAACGTGATCCACGGCGAAGTTAGCTCCCGTCAGACCGACACACCCTTCGGTTTGTTCCTAACCCCCGGATTGGTAGACGGTGCAGATGTTGAGATCATCGTCAGGCCACAGCACCTAAAAATCGAACTTGATGAAGGCGATCCGCCAAAACCGAACATCAAAACCGGCGTTCCAGCCCCCGGCACGGTTACGCGGTCGCGTTTCATGGGACCGGGAAGCCTGATCGAAGTGCGGATGGATCACGATAATTCACTCCTCCGCGCAACATTACCGGGTGTTTTCACGCCTGATTCGGGCACGCGAGTTTGGCTCTCACTGCGCCGCGAATCGTGCTTTTTGTTCCCTTGCGCGAACCAATCGAAGGTCGCCTCACCCTTCGAGCCGCAGGTTATTAAGGTAGAGAAGTCAAATTCGGACGCAGAACAGTCCAGCAGCCACGTCACTTAACCACGCAAAGACGTTAAATTACCGCGATTTCCCTTTCGCACTGCCGCCTCTTTTCCTATGTATCAATAGACAGCGGCGATGCGGGCAATAGTTAACGCACAACGCGAATATGATTTGAAGGAGAACGAGATGGGCGGAATCAGCATTTGGCAGCTTGCCATTGTGGGAATTCTCGTGGTGCTCTTGTTCGGGCGCGGTAAGATTTCTGAACTGATGGGCGATGTTGCAAAAGGCATCAAAAGCTTCAAAAAAGGCATGAAGGACGATGAAGTCGTCACCGCCGAAGCACCAGCAGATGGCAACATTGACGGCCCAAAAGCTGAGCCAATCGATGTGACCCCGAAAAAAGAGGGCGAAAGCGCTTAAGCGCTTCGCATCCAGAACAGGGAAACCTCGATGTTCGGCAATTTCAGTATGCCAGAACTGCTGATCGTCGGCGCACTTGCGTTGATCGTGATTGGACCGAAAGACTTGCCGCGCATGATGCGCTCTGTCGGCAAGTTTGTGGGACAAGCGCGCGGTATGGCCAGACAGTTCCAACGCTCGATGGACGATGCAGCGCGCGAGGTGGACTTGTCTGAGTTCAAAGAAGCGCGCGCGCTTATGGACAAAAAAGCAGGCACAAAAGGCATTTCGGACACGCTGAACAAAACCATCGGTTTGGATGATGATGACGATGAGCCACCTAAAAAACCGGCGATGAGTGCGTCTGAAATGGCCGAAGCGTCGAAAAACTTTTCAGATGAGCCAAAGGCAGACCCGCCTGAGCCATCTCCCGCTCCTGAATCAGAAATCGAAACCGCAGATTCAGAACCGGCAAAAGTAAGTCAGGGCTAGTTGAGAATGAGCGCAGACGACATCGAAGCCTCAAAAGCCCCGTTAATTGAGCATTTGGCTGAATTACGCACCCGGCTCATGCGTTCAATCATCGCATTATCGGTTGGTTTGATCTTCTGTCTCTATTTTCAAGACGAAGTAGTCGCGTTCTTATCGCAGCCCTTATTGTCAATACGGCCCGATGCTGAGTTGCTGGTTCTCTCGCCACAAGAATACTTTTTTACTGTCATAAACATCGGCTTATGGGGCGGATTTTTCCTCGCCTTTCCTTATATCGCGTCACAAATTTGGGGTTTTATCGCCCCCGGTCTTTATTCAAATGAAAAGGGAGCATTCCTTCCATTTCTGGTCGCGACACCGTTTCTTTTCGTGCTTGGCGCTTCTCTGGCTTACTTTGTCGTTATTCCTCTCGCCCTCGATTGGCTGATCGGGTTCGCCGAAGGTTCAGAAGACATCAAGGTGTCCAGCACATACTCGGTGAAACAGTTTCTCGGGTTTACAAAAACGCTCCTATTTGGCTTCGGCGTCTGTTTCCAACTCCCGGTAATTTTGTCGCTACTCGGTCGGGTTGGGATTATCACATCAGAGCAGCTATCAAGCTCGCGTAAATACGCCATTGTGGGAATTGCATTCGCCGCGATGCTGCTGACGCCACCTGATCCTATCAGCCAACTGGCCCTCGGCATCCCAACATATCTGCTCTACGAAGTGTCGATTCACATTGTTCGGATGTTCGAAAAGAAAGAACAGCAACGCCGTAAGGACCTCGGCTTGGACGATGACGACGACGACGAGGATGACCTGTGATTGACAACCCTATGGAGCGCATTGCCGATGCGCTTGAACGGATCAGTCCACCGCCTGCACCGCCGCCTAATTTCGATACTGCTGATACATTCGTATGGCATCCCGGCGCTCAAACCGCGCAAGACGAGTTAACCCCAATCGCCAAGGTCAATCGTGTTGAGATTGACTTGCTTCACGGCATTGATCGCGCGCTCACAACATTGCTGGAAAACACACAGCGCTTTGCGGAAGGATTTGCCGCAAATAACGCGCTGCTCTGGGGGTCGCGCGGCATGGGCAAATCTTCGCTCGTCAAAGCGGTCCACGCAAAAATCAACGAAGGATCAAATCGTTTATTACTGGTAGAAATTTTACGGGATGACATTCCGACGATGGGACGGATGCTCAAGATCGTGCGGGACACACCTGAACGCCGTTTCTTGTTATTCTGCGACGACCTGAGTTTTGATAAAGACGACGCGCATTACAAATCGCTCAAGGCCGCACTAGACGGCGGCGTTGAGGGGCGACCAGAAAACGCCCTCTTCTATGCAACATCCAATCGCAGGCATCTCATGCCTCGCGATATGATCGAAAACGAACGCCAAACCGCAATCAACCCGAGCGAATCCACAGAAGAGAAAGTTTCTCTGTCTGATCGTTTCGGGCTTTGGCTCGGATTCCATGCCTGCGATCAAACGCAATACCTCGAAATGATCCGTGGTTATTGCGACCATTATGGAATCGAAATCTCTGACGATGATTTACGATCAGAAGCAATTGAATGGCGGCAAACCCGTGGCTCCGTGTCCGGGCGTGTCGCTTGGCAGTTCGTGCAAGATTTAGCCGGTCGTAAAGGCATAAAGACTTAGTACAGCGCTTGAGACGCTGTACTAAATGGCCGGAAGTCTCAATAAAGCCCACCCTGCTGTAAATCCTGAGATGAATTTCCGACAACGGCTGGCGGCTGCGGCGCGGTCACAATCGGCCTCGTAGGAAATTGCTGATTTTGAGTTGGAACATACCCACCGACTAGCGGCTGTACCCGTATTGCAGGATCTTCAGCCAAGATCATCTGACCTGTAATTGGGTCGAACTGAATGAGTGGCGCAGATGGATCTACGGGCTGCGGTTGAAAAACTTGCTGACCTTGAGACGCATCATATTGGCCTTGAGGCGCATAAACAGGTTGATTGCCTTGTATCCCGTACAAACCACCAACACCGTAATCGGCGTTATAATCAATAGGAGCCGTTCCTGCGCGGAAGGCTTCATAGATAATATCGGGTCCGAAAACTTCGTTTGAAACACGTTCCCCGGTATTTCTGTCAATTTTCACGAGTTCGACACCTTCCGGGGGTTCAAACCGTTCAGGAATTCGATCTGCCATCGCGTTTCTCATAAACCGGTCAAAAACAGGTCCGCAAAGCGCACCGCCAGATGCTTTCTTACCCAAAGACTTGGGATTGTCATAACCAATGTAGCAACCAAAAACCAAGTTAGGCGTGAAGCCGACAAACCAAGCGTCACGCGCATCATTCGTCGTCCCAGTTTTGCCACCGACCGGAAATCCAAGCAATTGCAACCGGGTTGCCGTACCACGCAGGACTACCCCTTCCATTAAAGAGACAGTCTGATATGCTGCAATAGGGTCCATAACCTGTTCCCGTTCCGCTGGCGCATTCTCAACAATCCAATCTGCTTCCATCGGAAACGGATTACCATCTCGATCGCGAATGGACTCAACGAAACTCGGAACAACTTTCTTGCCGCCATTCACGAACATCGAATAAGCCGCCGCCATTCGAGCAAGCGTCGTTTCTCCTGCGCCCAGCGAATATGACAAAAATGTCGGCATATCATCGTAGACACCGAATTTACGGGCAGTCTCCCGAACCCTATCCATGCCGATGCTTTGCGCGAGCCGGATTGTGATCAGGTTTATAGACTTCTCCAAACCGATCCGCATTGGGATCGGTCCGTAAAACTCACCCTCAACGTAGTTTTTTGGACGCCATAATTCTTGGTTATCACCTTGATAAACAGTGATAGGCGCATCAAGCACTACAGTCGCAGGCGTAAAGCCGTTTTCAAATGCGGTCCCGTAGATGAAAGGTTTGAATGCAGACCCAGGTTGACGTTTCGCCTGAGTGACTCTATTGAAAACGCTTTGTTGCGCGCTGAACCCACCCTGCATCGCCAAGACACGACCAGTATCAGGCTCCATGGCAATCACAGCACCATTGGCCTCAGGTAACTGACGTAATCCATACTCAACAGGAGCACCTTCCTCAGCGTCTTCCTCCGGATCAAGCGCCGTGACGTAGATAACATCCCCACGAGCGAATACCTGGGCAATTCTGTTGATTTTGGGACCAAGACCGTTGGGTGCACGGCGTCGTGCCCACTCAACGTTCTTTTTCAAGATCGTCACAGTCTTATCGTCTTCGCCCACAATACCAATGGTCGCCTCATCCTCAGTCATTTTGAGGACCACACCGATCATCCAAGAACCAACATCACGAGGAAGACCTAAGCCAGCGACGCGCTCTTGCCATTTCTCATCAGGAATAACGGTATCAAGCGGACCACGGTATCCGTTGCGGCGTTCATAGCGGGAAAGCCCTTCACGCAAAGCGTCAGATGCGTATTCTTGTATTTCATTATCGAGAGTTGTTCTGATCTGTAATCCACCACCGTAGAGACGACGGTCCGCAAACACTTCAGGTTTGTCCTCTCCATTCCTCTCAGCCTGCGATTTAAGCGCGGCAAGCATTTGGCTTCGAACTTCTTCGACCATATAGGCAGCAGCCCAATCATACGTGTCTTCAATTCGCTCTTGCTTAGTTTGCCGTGTAACGAGTGGTTTTTTGATCGCCTCTTCACCAACAGCTGCGGCAAGATGACCGTTATCCATCATCTCGGTCAGCACATAGTTACGGCGAGCCAACGCAGCTTTTTTGTTACGAGTTGGGTGAAGTGCAGAAGGCGCTTTTGGCAATGCAGCAAGGTATGCTGCTTCTTCAGGTTCAAGGTAGATTAGCTCTTTGCCAAAATAATTCTGAGCTGCAGCCGCAACGCCATAACTACGCGCACCTAGGTAAATCTGATTAAGATAGATTTCGAGAATTTGATCTTTGGTCAACGCACCCTCGATACGAACCGCCAAAATACCTTCTTTAATTTTCCGTGTTATGCTCCGCTCATTCGTGAGGATCATATTCTTCACGACCTGCTGAGTGATAGTCGACGCTCCGCTTAAGCGCCCACCTTTACGCAAGCTGTCAACATTTCGGACCATTGCTTTCGCGATACCAACTGGATCAATACCCCGATGGTCGTAAAAGTTCTTATCCTCTGCACTTATGAAGGCGTCTTTAACCAGCTTCGGAACATTGGCAATTTCGACTACAGCGCGTTGCTCTTTTGCAAAACGCGCAACAGTATTCCCGTCGTCATCCATAACAACCGAGGTTTCAGGAGGTGTGTAGTCTTCAAGGTCTGCAAATTCTGTCGGCAAATCCTGCCCATGCCACCAGACAGCGCCCACAACAACGATAACACCGGCAACAAAGAGCATTGCCAACGTGCTAAATATATATCCTAAAAAACGGACCATTCTAAACCTCTGGTTCCGGCTGTTCTGCCGCCGACCTGTAGACTTTTGAGCGTGATGCTAAGCATGGCGAAAGTAAGAGCATAATCATTGCTAATACAGCACGTATCGTTTGTGCATCACATATAGTTACCTTTTCGTTGCAAAATCTCTGGCACTGGTCGCAAGCCTAAATTTATCAATTGCTCGTTTTACAGCCTGTGCTGTTTTGAGACGCCAAACCTCCGAGCTTAGACGTTCACGATCGGTTTCATTGGATAAAAAACCAAGCTCCAATAGCACGGATGGCATGTCTGGTGCTTTCAAAACGTGAAAGCTGTCTTTTCGGAGAGGTCGACGCAAAACCGGCGTTTCTTTCGCAACTTCTGCCACCACAAGTTCCGCAAACTTGACTGATCTGGCTTGTGTTTCCCTGCGAGCCAAATCTACGAGCAATCTCGCGACATCCGCACGTTCGGCGGCCAAATCTACACCAGCAACCTTTTCACCTTTTGCTGCGATAGTATCCAGCGCCTCAACCGATGCTTCTTCCGATAATGTGTAAGCAGTTGCACCCTTCGCGAGGGGATTAATGCTCCAATCTGCGTGAATCGAAATAAATAAATCCGCATTTTTGTTGCGTGCGAATTGGACCCTCTTCGGCAATTTCACGCTCATGTCTTTCTTACGGGTCATGAAGACCTCGTAGTTAGGGTCTGCCCCGAGCAACGATGAAAGAACATTAGCAAACGCTAGATTGATATTTTTTTCCGGAATGCCATTTTCTGATCCGGTCCCCGGATCGCGTCCGCCGTGGCCAGGATCAATAACGACGCGGGTTGGCGAGCGGTTGGGCTTTTTGGGTTCAACTTTTTCGATACGAGGTTCAATCTTAGAAAGAGTCGCGCTTTCCGAATCTTTCTCAACGTGTTTACTTTTGGCCTTCTCAGGAGCGAGATCGGGGATCTTTATGGGAGCTAAATCGGGTACAGTATCAATATCCACAGCGACAACATCAATGGTTTCAACGGTGTCGGGTTCTTCTGTATCATTTTCTTTTTGAAATATTGTAGAACTCAGAGCATCTCCAAGTGCTTCAAATTGTGCCTTTAAAGGATCAAAGCTTTGCGATCCGAACACCGATTTCGTTACCGGAGTGACAGTTGGTGCAATCGGCAAATCAACCACAGGAAAGCTATCAATAATTGGGAGAGCTGAAACCACTTCTTCAATCGAGGTCGCAGGAACTATTTCCAAGGGCGTTGACGGCAATGCCTTCTGTTTAAAAGCGAGATCGATTTCGTAGAAGAATGCTCCCCCTGAACGTGACAACTTGCGACGAAGCACTTGGCTCGGCGCGGAAAGTTCGAGGACGAGCCGCGAAACACCTGGTTGAAAAAGTCCAAAACTGAATTTTTTAACCATTAGATTATTGATGGCACCACTCGGCTGTGGAATTCTCCATAAAAGTTCTGGCAAATCAATAACTAAGCGTTCCGGTTCGCTCAAAGTAAACAAGTTAGGTTCAATTGGTGCATTGGTTTCAAGAACGACTCGCGTAAACCCACTATGCGCTTGAACCTTCACTTTATGCACCGCAGGTGGCGATGCATGAGCAGCTGCAACAAAAAGAATCAATGACGCAGCAAGCAACATCAAAGCGCGTAAAGCGAGTGAAGGCGGGAAGTTACCACGCATTTTGCTCGATCCAATCTAGTAACGGCCTCTCTTTTTGGAGGCTGAAGTTAACGTAGTAATAACACAAAGATCGCATTTGGAAAAAACCATTTGGCACACTCTCGTCAGAGGTTTATCATAATTGAGAAGAAAAGCTGATACGCAGCTATTAGACAGCACGGCTAAACCCAAAAATATGGGCAAGACGTGGAAAAGAAGAATGTTTTTCGTCAAGCAGACTATCGGGTCAAGCTATGGCGTGGATGCTTGGGGCAACTTTGCATCCAATTCTGTGGGCGTGAGACGCCGAATTTTACTGCAGATGCATCGGCATCTGAACCAAGAACCGGACGCAAAGCGTCCACCGGCGTGCGCGAAAAGCTCACGTTGACAGGCGAAACAAATGATCAACGACGCGACAGCATTGCAATCAATCCGCTCCTCCGCCCCGGCGCAGCTGCGAGAATACGGTATTGCGGCACGACGTTATTGTGTGGAGACACACGGCGCAGCGGCTAGACCCAGCGCGCGATCTTATATTTTTAGAAAGGCGGAGGCGCAAACCGCGTCACCGCGACCCGTAATTCATAGTAAAAAAATGGACAACGGGCCGCCCGGCGCATCTGCGCCGTCCGAACTGATGATAGCATGGCAAAAAAGATGCTCATCGATGCGACACATGCGGAGGAAACCCGCGTTGTGGTTGCGGACGGTACACGACTTGAGGAGTTCGACTTCGAGTCGATTACTAAAAAACAAATTGCAGGGAATATCTATCTTGCCAAAGTAATGAGGGTTGAACCCTCACTACAGGCAGCGTTTGTAGATTACGGCGGTAACAGGCATGGATTTTTGGCGTTCAGCGAAATCCACCCCGATTATTATCAGATTCCAAAAGCCGAGCGCGATGCGCTAGTAGCTGCAATGGCCCGCGACTCTGCTTCCGATGATGAAGAAGAGAGCAAGCCTCGTGCAAAGCGAGGACGTACACGCGACACCAAATCAAGCTCCAAGGACGACAACAATCGTCGACGAGGTTCCCGTCGTGGCGGGCGTCATAAACGCAGCGGTCCATATGGACATGCCGTAAAACGCGCACGCGACGGTTCAATCATTGAACGGGAGTTTCGAATTTCAGGGGGCGTAAAAGTCCGCTTGCTGCGCGAGGATGACGGCTCTGGCATAGAACAAGAATTCAAACTGATCGACGGCACACGAGTTCAGTTGATGCAAGATCAAAGAGCGGAGACAGAGCCAAAAACCATGGCGATGGCCACTGATCTTGACGATAAAATTTCCGCCGACGCAGATGATGTTATCGAGATGCCGGATGAAGTTGGTGGCGACGATGCGCGCGATGAAATAACTCCCGCACGAAAGCCCCGATTACGAGATTATAAAATCCAAGACGTTATTAAGAAGAAGCAAATCCTTCTTATTCAAGTCGTTAAAGAAGAACGCGGCAGCAAAGGCGCAGCCGTCACAACCTATATGTCACTGGCGGGTAGATACTGCGTACTGATGCCAAACACGGCGCGCGGTGGGGGCATCTCCCGCAAGATTACACACATTGCTGACCGCAAAAAACTCAAAGAAATCGCGAACGAAATGGAAGTGCCGAAAGGCATGGGCTTGATTATTCGTACCGCAGGCGCGCAACGAACCGAGGCCGAAATCAAGCGCGACTACGAATACCTACTGCGACAATGGGCAGCCGTTCGAAATCTGACCCTTCAATCCTATGCGCCTGCTCTGATTTACGAAGAGGGTAACCTGATCAAACGGTCGATACGCGATCTCTACGCGAAAGATATCGATGAAATCTTGGTCGAAGGCGAAGAAGGTTATCGCGAAGCCCAAAACTACATGCAGATGCTCATGCCGTCTCATGCGAAAAACGTGAATCATTACCGCGATCAAACACCGCTCTTCGTCCGTCATCAGGTCGAAAATCAACTTGCCGGAATGTTTAATCCGACGGTTCAACTAAAATCTGGTGGTTATATTGTCATTGGCATTACCGAGGCTTTGGTTGCGATTGATGTAAATTCGGGCCGATCTACACGCGCAGGCTCAATCGAAGACACAGCCGTAAACACGAACCTCGAAGCAGCAGATGAAGTAGCAAGACAACTTCGACTGCGCGATCTCGCTGGTCTTGTTGTGATTGATTTCATTGATATGGATCGATCATCCAATAACCGCGCTGTTGAGAAACGAATGAAAGATCGTCTCGCAACAGACCGTGCACGATTACAAATTGGGCGTATCTCTTCTTTCGGCTTGATGGAAATGTCCCGTCAAAGACTGCGCCCCGGTATGTTGGAAGCGTCGACAACCGAATGCCCACATTGCCACGGCTCAGGCCTTGTTCGTTCCGATGAATCGCTTGCTTTAACGATTTTGAGAGATGTCGAAGAAGAAGGCGTAAAAGGCCGTTCAGCCGTGGTTTCAATCAAAGCCCCAGTCAGCATTGCGAACTTCCTGCTCAACCATAAGCGCGACCGCGTTATGAGTATCGAAGACCGCTATAATTTGCGTATCGTTATCGAGGGTGATCAACACCTTATCCAACCAAACTATACGCTTGAAACAATGAAAGAAGACGAAGCGCCACTTTCTTTACGCCGCGTCGCTCGACCATCAGCTGTTAAAATGGAAACGTCGTATCTTAACGAAGAGGGTAGTGAGAACGAAGGCGTGACAAGCGATACGCCGATTAACCAAAACCAGCAAACATCTCCCTCATCTTCGGTTTCAGACAATGAAAGTAATGAAGGGCGCCCACGTGGCAACAGTAAGCGAGGGGGACGCAATCAAACGACCAAGAATGAAGCCGATCCCCTTCGTGTAATTGATTTTGATACGGCAGAAAATCAATTAACTGAGAAGCCATTCCAGTACGGAAAGTCGAAAACCAACAAAACTGTCCGCGATGAGGATGACGACAACAATCGCCGAAATCGCCGTGGTCAAAGGGGCGGTCGTAAACGCAACGAACGTACGGAACGTGGAAAACTCGGCAATCGTGAGATGGCAGAAGCAGCCGCAACATCTATGCTCTCAGGTAGAGATGCGCTAGATGACGCATTGCCGGATATTTTCGCAAAAACCGTTGTTATACCCAATGAGCAAAACCAAGCCGGACTCGAAGCTGCGCCTACAAAGCGCCCTCCACGTAAGCCTCGGCCAAAATCGAAAAAAGCCGTAGCAAGTGTTGCAGAACGCGCAGATGAACCAACAACAGAACCACGTGTCGAAACACACGCCGACGTGGCTCCGTCACCCAAAACTGAAGATGCTTCTATAGCAGTGCTCGTTGAAAAAAAACCTACACCGGGACCGGAAGATCTTGTAAAAGAACAAAAACCAATAATTGAAACTGATCCTTTGTCAGTCAACGCACCGCCAACGCCACCTCGTTCAGAGCCCAAAAAGCGTGGCTGGTGGTCACGTAAAAAAGCAACCTGATAAGGTTCATTAAAATTGATATACGCACTGCACCGAAGATTAAGGGCAGTGCAAATCAATCCTTGGCAACTAGCAAAATCAATAGAGCGCACAGGATTACTCCGACACCAAGCCAAACAATGGCTAAAGGCCAGCCGTTTCCACTCAACCCCTCATAAAGTGCAACAAAAGATGGCGTCAAGTAACCGTAAGCCATGACTTTTCCGGAGGGCAAATGAAGTGCTGCGAACTGCAAAAGCGCAAAGGTAATCCCAGTCGTAAATATAGAAAGATAAATCAGCGCAATCCAAACTGCATTCGGCAAACTTTGCCAATCGGTATCAAGCACAGGCCGAGCTGCGTATATGCCGATCACCAATGCTGCACCAACGATTGTCAGTAAAGTGAAGACGGGAACTGGCTCACCTCTGTTCAGTTTTCGCACAAGCGGTGCGTAGAGGGCATGACAGACACAGCCAACTAAAAATATCCTCTCACCATATCCCAAATCAAATGCCAGAAATGCTTCAAGGTCGGCCCGGAAAATCACCCAAAGCGCGCCAATTGCGCCGATTATCAACGCCAGTAATGCAACAGGAGAGGTACGTTGGCGCATGATCAACCAGCCAAATCCGGCGCTCATCGCTGGGATAAGCGTAAAGATCGCACTCGTTGAAACCGGGGCCGCCGTCTTCAAGGCCTCGAACATGAAGACGAAATAGCCTCCCATCAATCCGCCAAGGATGAGGTACCGCCAAGGTGCGGTTAGATGACTGCGCTTTGGCTGCATCCCAATCAAGACAAGCGCGATTGAGACGACACAGCCAGCCAAAACAAACCGCGCTGCAGTCAATGCGCCGGGATCAATGAACGGAGCAGCGCGCTTTCCAATGCTGAATGCCCCGGCAATCAACGCGGCAAACACCATCATTGCCGCGTGGCCTAGCAGTGCATTTCCGCGCGAAGTCCGTTCCGTCACTGGTCAGCTTTCTGCGCCGGAGTTTGTTTAGGGTTATTCTGCGGCTACAGCAGTAGGATTATTTGGGTGGGTCGTCCAGTCCCCGTGATCGGGGGCAACCGTCTCACCGGTCCGTAAATCAACTACACCAGGAGACAGCTTTTCCATTGTAATACAGTTCTCTACGGGACAGACGTTCACGCAGAGATTACAAGCCACACATTCCTCATCGATCACTTCAAATGTGCGGTCAGCAGACATCGAGATCGCCTGATGCGATGTATCTTCGCAAGCGGCATAACAACGGCCACACTTGATACAGGCATCTTGGTCGATGCGCGCTTTTGTGACGTAGTTCAAGTTCAGATACTGCCAGTCTGTCACATTCGAAACAGCCAAGCCTTTGAAATCACTGATAGATTGATAGCCTTTTTCATCCATCCAATCGGACAAACCAGCCTTCATTTCTTCAACAATTTTGAACCCATAGACCATTGCAGCCGTACAAACCTGCACATTACCAGCGCCGAGGGCGATAAATTCTGCGGCGTCGCGCCAAGTCGTAATACCACCTATGCCGCTAATCGGTAGACTTGCCGTTTCGGGGTCACGGCCAATTTCTGCTATCATATTCAATGCGATAGGCTTCACAGCGGGGCCACAATACCCCCCATGCGACCCTTTACCGTCAATCGTCGGTTCAGGAGCCATCAAATCAAGATTCACCGAAGTAATTGAACTCACTGTATTAATCAGGCTAACAGCATCCGCACCGCCCGCCATGGCAGCGCGCGCTGGATACCGGATATCTGAAATATTCGGGGTGAGTTTTACGATCACCGGCATCTTGGTGGCAGCCTTACACCACTCCGTAACCATTTGAATGTATTCAGGGACTTGCCCAACCGAGGCCCCCATACCGCGCTCGGACATCCCATGTGGACACCCGAAATTCAGCTCAACACCATCGGCGCCGGTGTCCTCGACCTTCGCCAAAATCTCTGTCCAGCAGACTTGTTCGCAGGGAACCATGAGAGAGACGACCATCGCGCGGTCAGGATAGTCCCGTTTGACCCGCTTGATTTCTTCTAAATTGACATCGAGAGGGCGATCCGTAATCAGCTCTATATTATTGATACCAATAACTTTTCGGTCTGGACCGTACACAACACCATAGCGCGGACCATTGACGTTTACGATATGCGGATCAAGGCCAAGCGTCTTCCAGACCACCCCGCCCCATCCCGCATCAAAGGCACGGCGGACGTTATATTCCTTATCCGTCGGCGGCGCAGAGGCGAGCCAGAACGGGTTCGGAGATTTAATCCCAACGAAATTACTGGAAAGATCCGCCATTGCAATTTCCTCAAAAAGCCGCGCAAAACCCTGAACGCTTGTTGCAAAACCCTATTAAAAGTCGCGCAAAACTAAGAAATACGCGACACATTCATTTCAAACCTACCGCATCAAAGCCCGATTGATGCTTTCCGCTGCGTCACGCCCTTCGGCGACGGCGGTCACGGTCAAGTCGTCACCGCCCAGCGCGCAATCACCTCCGGCCCATACATCCGGCAAAGATGTCCGGCCCTCCAAATCGACCCGTATTTTCCCGCGCTCCAGTTCGAGTGTCGTTTGACCGCCCCAACCTTCATAAGTTTGGCCGATGGCGCAAAAGACCTGATCGGCTTCGAGCACAAAAGTCTCTCCGGTTCCGCGCAAGCCGTCCGGCCCCTCTTCGGTATATTCAAATTCGACACCGCTCGCGACCGCTTGCCGGGGCATAGCATAGCATTTGATGCGCACCCCGCTGGAGGTCGCATGGTCTTGCTCGACGTCACTCGCGCTCATACGGTCTTGGCCGCGACGGTAAACGATTGTGACATCTTCAGCACCGAGAAGTTTAGATTGTACGGCGGCATCAACTGCGGTCATGCCACCGCCGATAACAACAACACGGCGGCCAATGGGCAATGTGGCGAGGTCTTTTGCCTGCCGCAACGTGGCAATGAAATCTACGGCGTCATTGACGCGATCATCTACCCCTTCAAGGCCAAGGTCATTCACCCCGGAAAGGCCCATACCGAGGAACACAGCGTCATAATCTTCACGGATCTCGCCTAGTGTAAAGTCTTTGCCCAATTCCGAACCGGTCTCAATCCGGATTCCCCCGATCTTGAGCAACCATTCAACCTCGGCCTGAGCGAAATCATCAACTGTCTTATAGCTCGCAATCCCGTATTCGTTCAGCCCGCCCGGTTTCTTGCGCGCATCGACCACAACGACATTATGCCCATGCATTGCAAGCCGGTGCGCGCACGCAAGCCCAGCCGGACCAGCACCCACCACAGCAACGATTTTTCCTGTTGGTTCGGCGCGCGTAAAAGGGTGATCCCCCTTCTCCATCAATGTGTCCGTCGCAAAGCGTTGCAACGCCCCAATATCGACGGGTTGCCCTTCGGCTGCCTCGCGGACGCAAGCTTCCTCGCACAATGTCTCCGTCGGACAAACACGCGCGCACATCCCGCCCAGTATGTTTTGCGCTAGGATCGTTTTTGCGGCCCCTTCAGGACTGCCCGCCTGAATCTGCCGAATAAACAAAGGAATGTCGATTTCGGTTGGACACGCCGCAATACAAGGCGCGTCATAGCAAAAATAACAACGGTCGGCGGCGACCAGCGCTTCATGCGCTGAGAGGGGCGGATATGCATCGGAAAAATTTTCGGACAGGGAAGCGGGAGATATCCGCCCTGCAACGATACCATTTTGACGACTTTCACTCATCTCGATCACCGCCTCTACGTTCTCTTAGAGATCTAACGCTAACGTGAGAAATTAAGTTTATCAAACGGTAAAATCTTCAAAATTGCGAATTTCAGCACCTGACTGAAAAGTATTGCCGTGTTTTCAACGGCCTAAATTGTTAATGCGTTTATAAAGCACCCTACACGACAGTAATCGTCATTGCCTGACTTGTTCGGACAATCCGGAGCCGGAAACACCGGCGTCTGTCGCTCCGGATCATCGGAACAAGTCCGGTGATAACCCGAAGAATCGTGCAATGTCTTGTGCCGTGTTTATGGAGTCCATAGACAAGGTATAGATAACAGAGAGATTTCCCGGTTCACCCGCCATTCTCTTTGTAACGGCTTGAAATCAATACACGGGTTTTAAATCAGGCTTTCAGGGGCGCTTGGTAGATTCATGAGCGAAGTGCAACGTTATCATTGAAGCGGATATCGACGTGCTTGCCAAGTTCGGCGAGGAAGGCTTCGATTGGTGATCTGAAGTCGAGGCACTTTCGTGGTGTGGTATTGAGTGTCATGGCGATTTCTTGGATGTCCTGTTCGCTCATGTCATCGAGGTTGGTTCGTCGGGGTATCCAGCGCCGCAATCGCCCATTGATGTTTTCGACCCCGCCCTTTTGCCATGAAGCATAGGCATCGCAAAAGTAGGTCGTCTCAGAGAGCATACCTTGCAGCAGTGTGTGCTGTGCGAACTCCCCGCCGTTGTCGAAGGTCGCGGATTTGCGCATGTCGGGACTGAGGCGTTTGAACACAGCCATAATTGCCGAGACGGTCTCTGCAGCGGTCTTACCCATGAGGCGGGTCATGAAGGTGATCTTGGTTTTGCGCTCATGGAGTACGAGGACGGGTCGGGATTTTTGGCAAATTATCAGATCGGCCTCCCAGTGACCTGCTTCCTCTCTGGTATTCGCGGCCTCAGAGCGTTGAGAGATATGGGTTTTGTCGGTGATACGATCTTTT
The DNA here is from genome assembly GCA_937995735.1 of uncultured Neomegalonema sp. Classification (GTDB taxonomy): domain Bacteria; phylum Pseudomonadota; class Alphaproteobacteria; order Rhodobacterales; family Rhodobacteraceae; genus JAHDDY01. Next base: position 60,337 of record CALKIZ010000052.1, read on the forward strand.
GACCATCGTCGCTTCATCGGGCGACGTGTTGCACGGCGGCGGGGTAGATACCGCCAGAGCTTCTCAGCCTTACGGGCCTTCGAGTATATCCAAGCATAGATCGTCTCGAAGCTGATTGCCTGCAATCCGCGCTCAATACCCCGCTTCAACCGACCGGCGATCTGCTCGGGCGTCCAGCCTTCGGTGAGGCGGTCAATGACATACCTGCGCAATCGTTCGTCGCGATCCAGCAACGCGGGACGCTGGCGGCGATACAGGTAAGAGCCGTCTGCGAAAACTGGGCGATAAGCCCCATTGTCCTGAACATTGCGCCGCAATTCGCGGCTGATCGTTGAAGGATCACGCCCTATGGCTTCTGCTATCGCTTTATTGCTCAGCCCTTTGGCTTTCAACTGAGCAATTTGATCCCTTTCCTCGGGCCCGAGGTGTTTGTATCCTGACATCGCAACACCGTTTTTTTGTTTGACGACAGACGGATATCAAAATCCGCCACGGTGTTGCACCTCGCTCCTGAAATTACGCACTCTCATTTTCTATCACGCGCTACACCACCGCCGACCAGACCCTCGATGCCCAGATCGAGGCCCTTCGCGCCGCCGGATGCACGATGATCCGCACCGAAACCCGAAGCGGGGCCACTCTGGAGGGTCGCCCGGAATTGAAGATCATCCTCGACTTCATTCACCCAGGTGAGACACTTGTGGTCACTCGCATCGACCGCCTCGCCCGTTCCATGAGCGACCTTCAGATCATCGTGGCCATGCTCAAGGAGAAGGGTGCCCACCTCGCTGCAACCGAACAGCCAGTCGACACCTCTACCGCCGCCGGAAAGGCGTTCTTCGACATGCTGGGTGTCTTCGCCGAATTTGAGACGAACCTACGCCGTGAGCGGCAAGCCGCTGGCATCGCCTCGGCCAAGGGGCGTGGGGTCTACAAAGGGCGACCGCCCAAGATTGATGTCGAGGCCATAAAAGAACGCCTTTCCAAAGGCCTATCCCCAACGCAGATCGCGCGCGAGATGTCGATCTCCAAGGGGACGTTCTACAAGGCCAAGTCAGAGATGACACAGCAATAACTAAAACCCCACCCACCACCCCGAAATCTCACACCGGGTCTGTGCGAGCGTTTGCGCCGGGAAATGCTGGAGGCCTGTCAGGCCGTCGCGGAACGTCATGGCCTCGCCGTCGAGGGAGGGGATATAGGCGACGCCAATATGCGACACGGGTTCGACATCCAGTTCCGCGTCGGCATCCCATTGGCTTCGAACCCGAGAAAGCCATGTTCGAGTAATGGCTGATCTCTACGGCCTGCAACCATCAGACTTCGGGCGAACCTTCACGACGGGCAGGGAAACATTCCGCATCACCGCCATTCACCCGAACCGCCCCAAATACCCGATCAGCGTCGAACTCATCCCGGACAAGCGCGGCTTCAAGTTCACCGCCGAGGATGTTATCCTCTATCTGAGCAAGGACGAGTGAACACTCTGGTCAACTTTCGTACCCCAAAGACGTCCATATATGCAACTTCGGGCCTGATTGGCGGCAAAATCCGAGAGGCGCGGATCCACCAAAACTGGCCAGACATTCTACGCGCTGTTGCGACCATAGCTTCCGGTTCGATCCCGCCCAGTCAACTCTTGAAGAAACTGGCGTCATATCCCCGACAGCACGAGCCGGCCTTGGCTTTGCGAGAAGTCGGACGCGTTGAACGGACACTCTTCATTATCGATTGGTTGCTCGATGCCGATATGCAGCGCCGTGCCAATATCGGCCTGAACAAAGGTGAGGCTCACCACGCCCTCAAAAACGCCCTGCGTATCGGGCGACAGGGCGAAATCCGCGACCGTACCGCGGAAGGTCAGCATTACCGCATGGCAGGTCTCAACCTCCTCGCAGCCATCGTCATCTACTGGAACACAAAACAGCTCGGCCATGCCGTCAACGCCCGAAGAAAAGCCGGACTAGACTGTCCGCCCGACCTCCTCGCTAGGGCGGAATCATAAATTGTTAATGCGCTGAGTGGCGAATTGGATTCTTTAGTCGGTTCCACAGGAGGACCGACAATGACGCAAAGTTTTCTCGAGCGTATCAGGCTGATTGACGATCCCCGCATTGCGGGAATGATTATGTATCCGCTGGACGAGATGCTTCTGAGTATTCTGGTTGGTCTGCTGTGCCG